>NZ_JACBZR010000001.1:676500-1353000 GCF_013408335.1 Nocardioides panzhihuensis
AGCCGATGATGATCGGCTCCTCGCCGGCCGGTCCGAGACCCCACTGGAAGCGGGCCTGCTGGTGGTGGGTGTCGACGTCTCCGACCGCGGTGAACACAAAGCCGGGGAACTGTGCGCGTACGGCCTGGATGGTCGCGGCGACCGCCTCGCGTCCCTGGACCTCGGCGAGCGGATCGACATAGACACAGTCGTCGGCCCAGTGAGTGGCCAGCAGGTCGGTGAGTGCCGACTCGTCGGTCGCGTTCCAGGTGTCGAGGTAGCGCGTCACGATGTCGTTCATGGTGTCTTCCTTCTCTCGATGGGCTTGTGGAAGAAGGTTCGCTGTCGGGCCGGGCATCGGTCGATAACCTCCGAGGTCATGGCCCTCGCGATCCCGGGTTGGCTAGCCTCGGGCCGTGACCTCGACTCTGACCTCACCGCCATCGTCGGTCGGCGGTGAGCTCCGCCGCTGGCGCGAGCTGCGCTCCCTGAGCCAGCTCGCCCTCGCCACTCAGGCAGAGGTGAGCACCCGGCACCTGAGCTACGTGGAGAACGGCCGCTCCCGGCCGACACCGGAGATGATCGTCCGGCTGGCCGAGGTGATGCGGGTGCCCATGGCCGAGCAGAACCGACTCCTGCTCGCCGGCGGCTTCGCGCCTCGTTATCCGCAGCGCGCCACCGACGACGCCACGCTCGCACCGGTGATGGCCGGTCTCCGCAGCCTGCTGGACGCCCACGCGCCGTACCCGGCCCTGCTCCTCGACGACCACTGGGACATCGTCGATGCCAACGAGCCCGTCGACGCGCTGCTCGCCGGCTGCGACCCGATGCTGCTCGAGCCGCCGCTCAACGTGATCCGCCTCTGTCTGCATCCGCGAGGGCTCGCCGGGGCCATCCGCAACCTGCCGGTCTGGCGAGCACACCTGCTCCACCAGCTCGGTCGGCGCATCACGCACACCGGCGGCGAGCCTGCCCTGGTCGCTCTCCGAGACGAGGTCACCGCCTACTCCTCCGGTGGAGAGCCGTCCGCCCGACCGTTGGCCGACCCGGTCGTCCCGCTGGAGATCGAGATTGGTGGCCATCTGCTGCGCTTCTTCAGCGTCGCCAGCCAGATCGAGAGCGCCGCCGACGTGACGCTCAACGGGCTCCATCTGGAGACCTTCGTTCCCGCCGACGACCGTACGCGGCAGGTGCTCCGCCCTTCGCGGTGATCGCGGAGTCACCCAAACCGGGTGAAGAAACCACGGCGATCTGTGCAAAGAGTGGACGTGGCCGACCACGCCGGACGGAGTCGAGTCCTGTCGATCTCGTCTGACGGTCGGTGTACTGCCCGGATCGTGGAGAAGAGGACGAGTCGTGCCCGACAAGGAATTCAACGGCGTCATCAACCTGGACGTACGGGACTCGGTCCCGGACTGGTCTCCGTACGTGCCGCCCGCGGCTAAGGAGGGCGCGCCCAACGTACTCGTCGTCCTCTACGACGACACCGGCATGGCCACCTGGTCGCCATACGGCGGTCGGGTCAACATGCCGACGCTGGATCGCCTGGCCGACAACGGACTGACCTACACCCAGTGGCACACCACCGCGCTGTGCTCGCCGACCCGGTCCTGCCTGCTGACCGGCCGCAACCACACCCGGAACGGGATCGCCTCGCTGATGGAGTCCACCAACGGGTTCCCGGGCAACTCCGGCCGGATCCCGGAGGACTGCGCGACCGTCGGCCACATCCTGCAGGACAACGGGTACAGCACGTTCTGGCTGGGCAAGGACCACAACGTCCCCGAGCAGGACAATGCCGCTGGTGGCAGTCGCAAGCAGTGGCCGCTGCAGCTGGGATTCGACCGGTTCTACGGGTTCCTCGGGGGCGAGACCAACCAGTGGTATCCCGACCTCGCCGAGGACAACCACTTCATCGAGCAGCCCTACACCCCGGAGGAGGGCTACCACCTCTCCAAGGACCTCGCCGACCGCGCGATCAAGATGCTTCGCGATCAGCAGGCCTCGAACCCGTCGAAGCCCTGGTACATGTGGTTCTGCCCGGGTGCCAACCACGCTCCGCACCACGCTCCGCAGGAGTACATCGACAAGTACAAGGGCCTCTTCGACGACGGCTACGACGCCTACCGTGAGTGGGTGCTCGCCCGGATGGTGGAGAAGGGCATCCTGCCCGAAGGCACCGAGCTTACCCCCTTCAACCCGATGCCCGAGGAGGACGCCAACCCGGCCGACTACGTCAAGCCGTGGGACGAGCTCAGCGACGACGAGAAGCGGCTCTTCGCCCGGATGGCGGAGGTCTTCGCCGGCTTCAGCGAGTACACCGACGCCCAGGTCGGTCGGATCATCGACTACCTGGAGGAGACCGGTCAGCTGGACAACACCGTCGTCTTCTACTGCGCCGACAACGGCGCGTCGGGGGAGGGGTCGACGCACGGGTCGGTGAGCGAGAACAAGTTCTTCAACAACTATCCCGACGACCTCGCCGAGAACCTGGCCCGGCTCGACGACCTCGGTGGGCCCGAGTCGTACAACCACTACCCGACCGGCTGCACGGCCGCGTTCAGCACGCCGTTCCAGATGTTCAAGCGGTACAGCCAGTACTCCGGCGGCACCTGCGACCCGTTGGTCATCCACTGGCCGAAGGGGATCGAGGCCAAGGGCGAGATCCGGCACCAGTACCACCACGTCACCGACATCGTGCCGACCATCCTGGAGCTCGCCGGACTGGAGATGCCGGAGGTGTACCGCGGGGTCGAGCAGGCGCCGTTGGCGGGCGTGTCGATGAAGTACAGCTTCGATGCCGCGGACGCGCCGACCCAGAAGAAGCGCCAGTTCTACAGCATGAGCGGCACCCGCGGGCTGTGGCAGGACGGCTGGAAGGTGGCGGCCACCCACCCGCCGATCACCGGCAAGGGCCACTTCGACGAGGACGAGTGGGAGCTCTACCACGTCGACGAGGACCGAGCGGAGTCGAAGAACCTCGCCGACCAGCACCCCGAGAAGGTCCAGGAGCTGGTCGCCGCCTGGTTCGAGGAGGCCGAGATCAACAACGCGCTGCCGCTGGACGACCGCACCGCGATGGAGCAGCTCACCCTCGACCGTCCGACGTCCGAGCCGACGCGCAGCCGCTACATCTACTACCCGGGCACCTCGGCGGTCCCGGAGGGCGTCGCGGTCAGCGTGCGAGGTCGCTCGTACAAGATCATCGCGGACGTCGACCTCAGCGAGGGCGCCGAAGGCGTGATCTTCGCGCACGGCTCCCGGTTCGGAGGGCACGCTCTGTTCATCAAGGACGACAAGCTGCACTACGTCTACAACTTCCTCGGCATCCCGCCGGAGCAGACCTTCGTCTCCGAGCCGCTGACCCCGGGACCGCACGCGCTGGGGATGGAGTTCATCCGCGAAGGCGCCGGGCCGTACAAGGAGTCGGTCGGCACCACCAACCTCTACGTCGACGACCAGATCGTGGCCAGCGGGGAGATGCGAGCCCAGGTCGGCAAGTTCACCCTGTGCGGCGACGGCCTCTGCGGCGGCTACGACAGCGCCGACGCGGTCAGCCGCAGCTACCGGGCGCCGTTCGCGTTCACCGGGGGGAAGATCCTCGGCGTCGCCGTCGACGTCAGTGGTGAGAGCTACCTCGACCTCGAGACCGAGGCTCTAGCGGCCTTGGCTCGCGACTGAGCGGGGGACGCGTAGAGTCGGGGCCCGTGGCCGAGAAGTCGAAACCGACCCGGATGATCCGTCTCGACGGCGGCACGTTCAAGATGGGCTCGGAGGCGTTCTATCCGGACGAAGGCCCGGTCCACGAGCGCACCGTCGCGGCGTTCGAGATCGATCTGCATCCGGTGACCAATGCCCAGTACGCCGCGTTCGTCGCCGACACCGGCTACCTCACCGTGGCCGAGCGGCCGCTGGACCCGGCCGACTTCCCAGGCGCCGATCCGGCTGACCTGGTCCCGGGTGGGCTCGTCTTCGTGCCCACCCGGGGGCCGGTCGACCTGCGCGACTGGCGGCAGTGGTGGGCGTGGGGTGCGGGCGCGAGCTGGAAGTCCCCGTTCGGGTCCGGGTCATCGATCGAGGGCAGGGAGAACCATCCGGTCACCCAGGTCGCCCTGGAGGATGCCCAGGCCTACGCCGAGTGGGCCGGCAAGCGACTGCCATCCGAGGCCGAGTTCGAGTACGCCGCCCGCGGCGGCCTGGCCGACGCGACGTACGCGTGGGGTGAGGAGGTGCACCCGGACGGCCGCCTGATGGCGAACACCTGGCAGGGCTCCTTCCCATGGCGCAACACCGGCGCCGCCCGATGGGTGGGCACCTCGCCGGTGGGGACCTTCCCGGCGAACGGCTACGGCCTGGTGGACTGCATCGGCAACGTCTGGGAATGGACGACCGACTTCTACACCGAGCGACACGAACCCGAGCTCGAGCGCGAGCCCGTGAACCTGCTCGAGGCGCAGGGTGGATGTGGCGACGGCTGCCGGTGTGGGCCGTCGTCGCGGGAGGCGGCTCAGGCAGCCGCGAGCGCTGAGAACGGGTCGACGATCCCGCGTCGGGTTCTCAAGGGTGGCTCGCACCTGTGCGCCCCGGAGTACTGCCTGCGCTACCGGCCGGCAGCCCGCTCACCGCAGGCTGACGACACCGCGACCACCCACATCGGGTTTCGCTGCGTACGATCGGTCTGATCTGGCTTCCCGTCCGCGGCTCTAGCCTTTGACCAGCCGCATCGTCTGGTGTGAGAGCAGGCGGCTCACCGCTGGCAGCCGCGAGATCGTCCCGAGGAGAAGCGTCTCGTACGCCTCGGGGTCGGCGACCTGGACGCGCAGGTAGTAGTCGGGCTGACCGAGCATGCGCCGCATCTCGGTGACCTCGGGAACGGCGACGGCTGCGGTCTCGAAGTCCTCGATGGTCTTGCCGTCGTTGACCGCGATGTCGATCGCGACGATGACCTCGAACCCGCGTCCGCCGCTCTTCGGGTCGATGCTGGCGTGATAGCCCCTGATCACCCCGTCGCGCTCCAGGCGCTGCACGCGGCGCAGGCAGGGCGCCGGGGTCAGTCCGACCCGTCGCGCCAGCTCGGTGTTGCTCAGTCGGGCGTCGTCTTCCAGTTCGGCAATAATTGCGCGATCCAGGTCATCGATCGGATGATCATTGCGCATAGTGGCACTTTAGCATCGTCGATGGGCAACCCAAGAGTGCCGGGACCCTCCTACGCTTGCTCGTATGCAAGTGATGGAGATGGACACGGCGAACCGCGAGCCGACAGGGGTTCGCGAGGAGATCGCCGCAGGGTGGCGGGCCGTGCTGCCCGCATGTGTCGCGGTGATCCCGCTGGGCCTCGCGCTCGGCGTGCTGGTGGTCCACTCCGGCCTCGCCTGGTGGTGGGCGCCCGTGCTCGGCGCGATCGTGTTCGCGGGCACCATGGAGTTCCTGCTGGTCGGCCTGCTGGCTGCCGCGGCGCCCTTGGCGCAGATCGCCGTCAGCACCCTGCTGGTGAACTTCCGCCACGTCTTCTACGCGATCTCGTTCCCGCTGCACCGCGTGCGCGGCGCCGGGTGGAAGGCGTACAGCACCTTCGCGCTCACCGACGAGGCCTATGCGCTCACCGTGACACCGGAGTCGGCGGAGTGGTCGCGGGCGAGGATCCTCAGCATCCAGGGTTTCTTCCATCTCGCCTGGGTGGTCTGCGTGGCCGTCGGCGCAGGGGTCGGCTCCATGATCCCGCCGGAGGTCGTGGGCCTCGAGTTCGCCGTCACCGCGCTGTTCGTCGTGCTCGGGCTCGAGGCGTACAAGGTCCGCCGGTCGCTGCCGATCCCGGCTCTCGCGCTCGCCTGCGCGATCCTCGCGGCGCTGGTCTCGGGAGAGAACATGCTGCTGATCGCGATGGGCATGTTCGCCGCGGCGCTCGTCTGCTCGTACTTCTTCGCCGCCTGGAGGAGCCGCCGTGCCTGATCCCTGGTACGTCCTGTCCGGTATCGCCGTCTCCGCGGCCGTGACCTGGGCGCTCCGCGCCGCCCCGTTCGCGATGCTGGCGCCGCTTCGGCACAGCGCGCTGATGGCCCACATCGGCGAACGGATGCCTGTCGGGATGATGGTCATCCTCGCCGTCTACACCCTCCGCGACACCGATCCTGTCGTGGCGGCGTCGGCCGGTCCGGCTGTTCTGGCACTCGCGATCACCATCGGCCTGCACCTGTGGCGCGGCAGCATGACGCTGAGCATCTTCGCCGGCACGGCCGCGTACGTCCTGGCCACCTCGGTCATCGCTGCTTGATCGGGGCTACGGTGACCGCATGACGGTAGAGAACAGCGCCAGGAAGTCACGCCAGCGAGGCGACGGGCGGAACGCCTTCGAACGCTTCGTGGAGGTGGTCACCTCTGTGGTCAGCCATGCTCCCTTCTTCTACGTGATCGTGGGCGCTCTGCTGCTGTGGGCGGTGAGCTTTCCCTTCTGGTCCTCGAGCACCAAGTGGGAGCTGGCGGTGCACACCGGGTCCTCGGTCCTCTCGTTGCTGCTGCTGGTGCTGCTCCAGAACGCTGGGCGGCGCTCGGAGCAGGCGGCCCACGAGAAGCTCAACGTCATCGCCACGGCGCTCTCCGACCTCATGGAGTCCCGGGCTCGCGACGACGAGGACCTCGCCGACTCGGTGCGTACGCTGCGCCAGGCCGTGGGGCTCGAGGAGCGACACTGAGTCCGTGGCGACCGCGTCGTCATGAGCCGGGTTCGTCACCACGTCGTGCTTACGGTGGTTACTCCACCCGCTGAGAAGGAGTGCACATGACAGACCAGACGATCCCGGAGCCGGTCGCGGCCTTCATCGAGGCCGTCAACAGACACGACGAGACCGCCTTCCTGGACGCATTCGCGGAGGGTGGAGCTGTCGACGACTGGGGACGGGTCTTCACCGGACGAGAGCAGATCAAGGGGTGGAGCGACAACGAGTTCATCGGCGCGAACGGCACCCTCGCCGTCGAAGAGGTCCAGACTGCGGGCGCCGCGGTGACCGTCGTCGGTGACTGGCGCTCCACCCATGCCAACGGACGCTCGAAGTTCGTCTTCGACGTCGACGGCGACCGGATCGCCAGAATGACCATCAGCGAGGGCTGACGCCTTGAAGCCGACGTCGATCCGCTGGGGGAGCGGGCAATGGACCCATCCGCCTGTCGCCGCTGTCGAGCGGGGTTCCGACCTCCTCGTCACCGCGGGAGAGGGGAGTGACGCCTGGCGTACGACCTCCTACGGGTTCGTCCACGACAGCGAGCACGCCCTGCTGGCTCCCTTCGACCAAGACACCGCGGTCGAGGTCGAGTTCACGGCCGCCTTCTCGCAGCAGTTCGACCAGGCCGGGATCTTCGTACGCGTCGGCGAGGCTCACTGGGTCAAGGCAGGCGTCGAGTTTGCCGACGGTCGACCGCAGGTCGGTGCCGTCGTCACCGATGGCAGGTCGGACTGGTCGCTGGCGCCGGTGCCTGACTGGCGCGACCGCAGGGTTCTCATCCGGGTCAGCCGATCCGGCGACGCGCTGGCTGTTCGGGCCGGGGTCGACGGTGGCGCTCTTCAGTTGGTTCGTCTTGTCCCGTTCGCGCCGGACCTCGTAGCTGGGGCCGGGCCGTTTACCTGTGCTCCTACGCGGGCGGGGCTCACGGTCGCCTTTCATGCTTGGCGTGTGACTGCGGCGGACGTTGGGCTGCACTGATTGGCGGCTCGCTGGCCGCCTGCGGGCGGGGGTCTTGATGTGTGTCCGTTTGGTCTCGTGTCTGGTTCCAGCACGGGTGGGGCCAATACGTTGTCTGGGTTGGGAGATTTAGAAGCAGGGTGTCTGGGTTGGTGCCATTCGGGTGTCTTGCGGGCTTCCAGCAGCGGTTCGAGTTTGGGTTGGGGATATCTGTCCCTGATCGGGTTTTCGACCTGTTTCCTTTCCTGTTTCCGCGTGCCTGGCGGCCCATAATATGTTAGGGTGGGGGTAGGCGTGAACGTGAAGGCCGACCACCTCGACAGAGGCGTGCCTCTCCGCCCGGGAGACAACGGGTGTGGGGTATTCCAGGGGATCCAGGGGCGTGAGCGCTGAGCTGCGAGGGTAAGTAATAGCCCGTGTTTGACGGGCCTCCGGGACCAGCGAACCAAAGCCGGATCTGCGTGTGTGCAGATCCTTTGAGTTCGTACGTCGGGAGGTGATCGTGATGACCGCACTGCAACAGCCCCAGCATCCTGTGCTGGAGGCCGTGGTCGCGATCACCGCCTCCCTGGACCAGGTGGCGGATGCGAATCCGTCGTTCATGGCGACCGATCAGAAGGCCGCCGCACTCGTCGAGATCGCCCGGGCCAAAGCCCAGCTGGCGGAGCTCGAGCTACGCGTGATCGCGGCTGCTGATGATGTGGCTGCGGACAGCGCTGCGCGTGATGTGGCCGCGTGGCTGCATCACCACACCCACCAACGCCCAGAGGTCCTGCGAGCCGACCTGCGGCTCGCGGCCGCGCTGGATCGGACCTAGGGCCGGGTCGCGGCGGCGATGCGCGCCGGGGATTGCAACCTCGCCCAAGCCGAGGTGATCGTCGCGGCTCTCGACGAACTGCCGGGCGACCTCGACCCCGAGATCAAGTCCAAAGCTGAAGAGGCTCTGGTCGGCTACGCGACCCAGCTCGACCCCGCCCGGCTGCGCCGCCTGGGGCGCCGGATCCTGGATCTCATCGCCCCCGAGATCGCCGAAGCCGAAGAAGCCAAACGGCTCGCAGCCGAAGAAGCCCACGCCCACAAGAAGACCCGCCTGGCCATGCGCCGGGTCGGGGACGGCACCACCCGCATCACTGCGGTCATCCCGGACGCGGCCGCGGACCGGCTCGCCACCAACCTGGAGGCCTTCGCCTCACCGCGACGCGACGACGGCACCCGCACCGAGACCGGCGACTACCTGCCCTACGACCGCAGGCTCGGACGAGCGTTCTGCCAGATGCTGGAGACCCTCGACCCGACCCGGCTCCCCATCCACGGTGGGGATGCGACCACGGTGATCGTGACCATCGACCTCGACCAGCTCCGCAAAGACGCCGGCATCGGCCAGATCCTCGGCGGCGCCCCGATCACCGCAGCCGAAGCCCGCCGGCTCGCGTGCACCGCGAACATCGTCCCCGCCGTGCTCGGCGGTGCCTCCGAGGTTCTCGACCTCGGCCGCAAGGAACGCTTCTTCACCGCCGCGCAACGCCGCGCGCTCCTGCTCAGGTCAGCGACCTGTGAAGCCGAAGGCTGCGACATCCCCGGCACCTGGGCCGAAGCCCACCACTGGCTCGCCTGGGCACAAAGCGGAACAACCGACCTCGACAACGCCGCGCTCCTTTGCAGCCATCACCACCACCGCGCCCACGACCCCGCCTACCTCCATGAACGCCTACCCAACGGCGACATCCGGTTCACCAGACGCAGATAGGCCGACCGGATCTGGCTCGAGCCGCCCGGGGATCCAATCGCCGTCGTCGACAATGCGACGGCGGTCAAGGCGCCATGCCCTCGCGCACTACGATCGCCGGATGGTTGAGGTGGCCGGCTCGGTCCGGCGGGTGTCGGTGGTCGGATCCTCGGGGTCGGGCAAGTCGACGGTCGCCAGAAGGTTGGCGGGCATCCTTGGCGTGCCGTACATCGAGCTCGATGCGATTCATTGGCGTCCGGGGTGGGTCGAGGAGGAGCCGGAGGTGTTCGCGGACAGGGTCCGCGAGGTGACCCGCGCAGACGCTTGGGTCATCGACGGGAACTACCAGAGCAAGGTCGGCACCTTGGTGTGGGAGCAAGCGGAACTCGTCGTCTGGGTCAATCCGCCGCGGTGGCGCGTGATGGTGCAGGTCACCCTGCGTACGCTGCGGCGCGCCGCGAGGCGTGAGGAGCTCTGGAACGGCAACCGTGAGGGCTGGGGCG
The DNA here is from genome assembly GCF_013408335.1 of Nocardioides panzhihuensis. Lineage (NCBI taxonomy): Bacteria > Bacillati > Actinomycetota > Actinomycetes > Propionibacteriales > Nocardioidaceae > Nocardioides > Nocardioides panzhihuensis. The sequence goes on from NZ_JACBZR010000001.1 coordinate 686,382, forward strand.
GGCTTCGGCTCTGGAGGTCGAGCGACTCGGTGATCCGCTGGGCGTGGGACTCGTACGCGCCGCAGATCGAGAGGTATGAGGCAGCGCTGGTCGACCCTCGCCATGCCCCTCTCCGGTTCGTCCGACTTCGCTCGAGGAGGGACGTCGAACGGTTCCTCGAACAATTGGGCCGGTCAGGGCTGCGGGGCTGCGGCTGACTTCCGGGTGAAAGTCAGGTGGGTGACACCGCTGGGGGTCGAGACGGCCTCGATGTCGTAGTCGTTCTCGGCGCCCTCCAGACCATCCCAGACGCGTATGCCGCGACCGAGGACGATCGGGACCTGGACCAGGTGCATCAGATCGACGAGGCCGGCGGCGACGAAGTCCCGCACCACCGTCGCACCGCCCCCTAGGCGTACGTCCTGGCCATCGGCCGCCTCGAAGGCGGCGGCCAGGGCCTCGGCCGGGGGAGCGTCGAGGAAGTGGAAGGTGGTGCCACCCTCCATCTCCAGCGACGGACGCGGTCGATGGGTGAGGACGAAGGTCGGCGAGTGGAACGGTGGGTTGGGACCCCACCAGCCCTTCCAGTCGGTGTCGTCCTGCCAGCCCGGCGGTCCGAACTTGTTCGCGCCCATGATCTCGGCCCCGATGCCCTGGCTGTGCTGCCGCGCGAGAGCATCGTCGACGCCCGCGGAGCCGGCGGCGTCCCAGAAGCGGGTGGCGAACATCCACTCGTGCAGGCGCTCACCGGCGTGGCCGAACGGCGCCTCGGCCGACTGGGGCTCGCCGGTCGCGAAGCCGTCGAGGGAGATCGAAAGATTGTGGACTCTGGTGAGTGGCATGGGTTCCTCCGTGGACCATGACGGCGCCGAGGTCAGCTCGTCGCCTGATCGAGCGTACTGCTCGCGGACGGAGACGACGACGCCTTTCTCCGGGCCGCCGTGGTGGAATCACGAGGTGCCGCGCCGTCGGAGCGCGGCGTGCCTCGGAGGATGACGATGACCGGCTCGTTCTGGTGGGACCTGGCGATCGGCGTCGTGGCTGCCCTGCTGCTCACCTGGATCGGTCTCGTCGTTGCGTTGCTCGTCGTCCGTCCGCGCGGCGAGCTGCTGCGCGAGGCGCTGCGGATCCTGCCCGACGTGGTGCGGCTGCTGCGTCGGCTCGCGGCCGACAGATCGATGCCTCGCGGCGTACGGGTCAGGCTCGGGCTGCTCATGGTCTATCTCGCTCTGCCGATCGACCTGGTGCCCGACTTCATCCCGGTGCTGGGTTACGCCGATGACGCGATCATCGTTGCCGCCGTCTTGCGCGGCGTCGTCCGTCGAGCCGGGATCGACGCGGTTCGAGCCCATTGGCCAGGCACCGAGGACGGGTTCGCCGCGCTGGTGCTGATTGCGGGCCTTGATCGCGGCCCGCGCTGAGATCCCGGAACGGAGCCGCGTGACGTCGCTGGCCGGGACGTATTCTGGGCTGATGGCCGAGCGGCTCGAGCGGGAGAAGGTGGTTGCGTTCCGCCTCGCGTCGCACCATCTCGACGTCCGGCTGGACGCGGAGGAACTGCTGGCGGCCGCCGCACGATGTGGCGTCCAGGACAGTCCGCCCGGTTCGGCGCTGCTCGCCTTCCATGCGCGGGTCGAGGGCGTGAGCGCCGACGCGATCGAGGCGGCGCTCCAGGACAGGAGCATGCTGCTGACGTGGAGCATGCGGGGCGCGCCGTACTACCTACCCGCCACCGACGCGGACGTGTATACGACCGGGGTGCTGCCGGTGACCGAGGACGCCCGACGGCACTTCGTGCAAGGCGTCGGGGAAGCAGTCGACCGACTCGACCTGACCGTCACCGAGGCGGTCGACATCGTCACCCCGGCGGCGCGAGAGGTGCTGTCGGGGCGGCAGCTGGCGATCGACGAGCTCGGAGCGGAGGTTGCCGAGCGGGTCGAGCCCGAGCTGACCGCGCAGCAGCGCCGAGTCTGGAACGAGGAGGGGCCCTACGCGAAGGGTCAGCCCATCGGCGAGGCGGTGGTGCACTTCTGTGTTCGCCTGATGGCGCTGCAGCGGACCGTCTGCTTCGCACCGCGGGCCGGGAACAAGGCTCCGTTCGTCCTGACCGAGGAATGGTTCGACCGTCCCCTCGCGAAAGCAGAGCCCGAGACGTCGCGCGCCGAGCTGCTCCGGCGCTACCTGCGCTCCTACGGGCCGTCCGATCGGGCCGGGTTCGCCGCCTGGCTGGGGGTGCGGGTCGGCGACGTCGATCCGTTGTGGAGCCAGCTCGACGACGAGCTGGTGGAGGTCGACTTCGACGGGACGGCCTGGATCCTGGCAGCCGACCTCGACACGCTCCGAGCGGCGAAGAAGCCCACGGGCGTACGGATGCTTCCTCCCCGGGACCCCTACACCCAGCTGCGGGACCGGGTGACGATCGTGAAGAGCGCGCATCACCGGCACGTCTGGAGAGCCGCCGGTGCGCCCGGCGCCGTCCTCGCCGACGGCGAGATCATCGGCACCTGGCGCGGCCGCAAGTGCGGTCGGAAGCTGCACATCGAGCTCGAGGCGTTCCATGCGTTCACGCCGCTGAGCCGCAAGCGGCAGGAGGCGCTCGTGGCAGAGGCGGAGAGCCTCGCACCACTTCGGAACGCGTCCGAGGTCGCGGTCGACTTCACCGACTGAGGGCGCGCCCGGTCAGCCGGGCCAGTAGGTCCCGGTGGCCAGGTAGGTGCCGCCGTTGACGATCAGGAAGAGGGACGCCGCGGCGAGGAGAGCGGTCATGACGTACGCAGCCGGGCGGGCGGTGCTGCGAGCGAACCCGATCGCGCGCTGGACTGGGCGGGAGTCCCGGCCGGCAGCGAGAGTGAGCACGACGAGACACAGTGGCGCCTGGCTGATCAGGAACCATCCGGTGAAGACGGCAGCGACGGCGAGCATGCTCTGCATGCTCGCGCCGATCGTGGCGACGCCGAAGAAGCTGGGGTCGGTCAACGCGCTCACGCCCCAGAAGGTGCCCATCAGGCTCATCCCGACGGGTCCGGCCAGCCTCGGCTTCGTCTTCTCCGGCTTCGTGTCGTTGCGGTGGGCCCAGCGGTAGGCGGCCCAGAGCCCGAGGCCGGCGGCGAGGACCAGCTGCACCGTCAGGCGCACCGGGTCGGGGACCGTGAACAGGTTGCGCAGCCAGGCGGCGACGTGCTGGACGGACTCGCCGAGCGCGATCCCGGTCAGGACGGTGGCGAGCCAGGCCGTCCCGAAGAACAGCATGATCACGCGGCGCCGGACGCCGGCAGCCAGCGCAGGTACGACCACGAGCGCACCGAACGGGTCCAGGCCGGCGATTCCGAACCCGACGATGCCGCCGATCGCGGCCAGCGGGTTCACGAGCGTGCCTCGGCCGGCACGAGCGGGGAGAAGAGCGTCACCAGATGGTCGACGGCGGCGCCCTGCTCGATCACGCCGGCCTGAATGGCGGTGACGAGGCTGTCGGCTGCGCCCTGGAACATCGCCAGCAACGCGATCTCCTCACCCGCCGGTGCGCCGAACATCTCCCGGCAGACCCAGGAGAACGCCTCGGGCACCTCGAAGAAGTGGTCCTCGACCTCCTCGGTAGCGGCGCGGGCCGCGGAGACCGTGTCGTAGACCGCGCCCGCATCCAGGCTGTGGCCGACATAGGTCCGCGCCAAGACCGCCAACAGCTCGGTCGGGGACGCCCCGGCCCGTCGCGCGTCTTCGAGCGCGTCGAGCACGACCGTCTCGTAGCCGGTCACGATCTGCCGTTCCATCTGGGTCAGCAGGTCGGCGAGGGAGTCGAAGAGGCGGTAGGCGATCGGCTTGGAGACCCCGCAGGCCTCGGCCACCCGGGCGAGCGTGACGGCTCGCCCGCCTTCGATACGGGCGATCGCCACACCTGCTGCCACCAGCATCTCTCGCCGTTGCGCGGCAGGCAGGCGCGTCGAGCCACTCACGATCGTTCCTCCGGGGGATAAGTTACTGTCCGTAACATTAGCAACCCGCAACAAGCGCCCGGCTCCTGTGATCGCGGTGCGTGACACCGGCCGATGGTGCTGAATAGGGGCATGTCTTCGACTCCGCAGGTCGTGGTGTGCGGTCCCACGTCCTGGAACCACTTGATCGCCCTGGACCGTCTGCCGGAGCCGGTGCCTCACATGCAGTTCGCGCGCCGGTCCTGGCACACGGTCGGGGGCACCTCCGCAGGAAAGGCGCTCCATCTCGCCGGGCTCGGCGTCGACGTACGTCTGTGGGCCCAGCTCGGCGGCGACGAGGACGGCGCGCGGCTGCAGGAGCGGCTGCGCGGGACCGGTGTCGTCGTCGAGGCGATCGCCAGCGAGCAGACCGAGCGGCACATCAACCTCATGGCCGACGGGGGAGGCCGGGTCTCGTTGTACGTCTCCACCCCGTCGACCCCGAGCGTCGACGCGGTCGAGGCGGCGGTGAGCGCGATCGCTGCCGCGGATCTCGCGGTGGTCGATCTGAGCGAGCTGGGGCGGCTGGTGCTCGGGGCGATGTCGACGCCGCGGACACCTCTGTGGATGGACCTGCACGACTACGACGGCGTCGCCACCTTCCGCGAGCCCTTCCTGCGCGCCGCCGAAAGCGTGTTCATGAACGACGACGGCACCGATGACCCGTGGCGACTGATGGCCTCGTGTCTCGATCGCGGCCCCCGCCTCGCGGTCTGCACCCTGGGTGCGAAGGGTGCGATCGCGCTGGAGGCGGATGGGTCCCGGCACGAGGTGGCTGCGGTGCCCGCCACCGTCGTCGACACCAACGGAGCCGGCGACGCGTTCATGGCGGGCTTCCTGGCCGCGAGGCTGCGTACGGAGCCGGTCGCCGTCGCCCTACGGGCTGCGGCAGAGCAGGCCCGGGTCGCGATCGAGACCGAGCACCTCCACCCGGCGCTCGTCTGACGGCGCTCGGCTAACGGCGGCGCGCGTACTCGAGGAGTGCTGCGACCAAGCCGCCCGCGATGATCGCTGCGGCGAAGGTGGTCATCTGGATCGTGTCGTCGCCGACGAACGCCAGGGCCAGGTTCGCGCCGAGATGGATGAGCGTGCAGGTCGCCATCCGCTGCCAGAACGAGCCGGACATGACATAGACCATCGTCAACGTCAGCGCGACCGCACCGAGGATGAACGCGGCGAGCTGGAGCGGGGGCAGCGTGTAGTACTGGACGTGCCACAGTCCGAACAGCACGCCGGTGATGACCCCGGAGACCGGGCGAGACAGCCACCGCTGCAGACCTTGGAGCAGCACTCCCCGGAACCCGATCTCCTCGGTGAGGGCGCCGAGCGCCTGCAGGAGGACGAAGACGACGACCGGGGCTCCACCGATCTGTGACGGCACGTTCGGAGCGCTTCCGCGGGCGACCGAGACGACGACGAAGTACGCCGCGACCACCGCCAGCGCCACCAAGAGCGAGGTTGCCAGCCTCTGCGACGAGACCCTGGGGATCGACCAGGGCTCACGGCCACGAATGAGCGGCCAGGCGGTAGCCGCGCCGATCGCCGGGGCCAGCATTACCAGCACGAACAGCTCTGGGTCCAGGCCGGTCATCGGCTGAACCGCCAGCAGCGCTCCCGCCCCGATGGCAGACCCCGCGAACCAGACGGTCAATGCGGTCGCAACACGTGCAGGTGCGGGGGTGGTCTGCGTGGTCGTCGTCATGGGCCGAGGTTGGCAAAGGCCGTCGGCATGGGCAACAACATTTCCTGCCTCGGGACGGGGAAGCGGACTGCTTCTGGGTTCTGGCCTAGCTTTCGGGGTGCGCCGGCACCGTCAGCAGGGCCAGCATGGCGATGACGGCGGCTCCGGCGAAGGCGTAGAAGCCCCACGGGTAGGCGATGCCGGCGGTCAGGAGCGCGCCGCCGAGGAACGGCCCGACGATGGCGCCGACCCGGCCGATGCCGGCGGACATGCCGAGCGCGGTGCCGCGGGTCCTGGCGGGATAGAGGTGGCTGACGAACGCGTAGACCAGCACCTGCGCGCTGAAGACGAAGATTCCGGCGGCGAGCACCGCGCCGTAGACCAGGAAGCTGTTCTCCATCTTGATCGACAGCAGGGCCAGCATCACCGCGGCGACGCCGAACCAGGTCACGACGGTCGGCTTGTTGCCCCTGGCATCGGAGATCAGGCCGGCGAGGACCAGGCCGATCACGGCGCCGACGTTGAGGGTGAGGAGCAGGCCGAGCCCGGCGTCGAGGGAGTAGCCAGCCTCGCCCATGATCGTGGGCAGCCAGGTGTTCAGGCCGTAGACCAGCAGGAGCCCGCAGAACGACGCTGCCCACAGTCCCAGGCTGACCCACAGCAGGCGGCCGCGAACGACCTCGGAGGGGCGTACCTTCTCGGCCCCGACCGTCTCCAGGTAGGCCTGCGACTCCGGGAGCTTCGCCCACATCACCGGCACCGTCAGCAGCCCCGCGACACCGCCGATCACGAACATCGCCTCCCAACCCAGCTTCGGGATCACCCACAGAGCAAGCAGGGCGGTGAGCACGGCGCCCACGTGATAGCCGGTCATCATCCGGGTCATCGCGGTGCCCGAGCGTCCCTGGCGGGCGTGCTCGCATGAACGCCAGGGCCGTCGGCAGGCAGGCGCCCAGGCCAAGCCCCGCCAGAAAACGCAGCGCGATGAACACCGTGGCGTTCGGAGCGAAGGCGACGGCAAGGGTCAGCACGGAGAACAGCGCGATGCTGCTGATCAGCGTCACCCGGCGGCCGAACCGGTCGGCGAGCGGACCGATGGCCACGGCACCGATGCCGACACCCACCAGGCCGAGCGTGGCGGCGGTGGTCAGCGACGCCCTGGTGAACCCGAGCGCGCCGGTGTCGGCCAAGGTGGGGATCACCGCGCCGAGCACGACGAGGTCGTAGCCGTCCAGGGCGACGGCGAGCCAGCAGAGCATGACCGGCCAGAGGCTGCGGGTGGCGCCCCCGGCAGCGGCGGTCGATGTGGTTGGGGACACATTCATGGAACGAACCTAAGAGGTGATGCCTCTGTGACTGTCGCCACTGCTTCCATTCAGTGGAAAGTGTTGGCAAATTGTCGTTACAGTCGGCGCCCGATCGACTGGGCGGCGACGCGGAGCGCGCCGTACAACCGCTGTTCGCTCCCCTTGAGCGAGGCGACCACCAGGCCGAGGGATGCGACCACCTGGTCGCCCTGATAGATGGGTACGGCGATGGAGCAGGCGCCGAGGGTCATCTCCTCACGGGTCGTGGCATAGCCCTTCTCGAGCACCTGTCGCAGCTGCCGACGGAGGGTGCCGGGCTGGGTGATCGTGTAGGACGTGATCCGGGTGAGCCCGGCCAGCACGGTGTCCTGGACCTCGCCCGGGGCGTGGGCGAGGAGGACCTTGCCGACGCCGGTGGCGTGCAGCGGAAGGCGTCCGCCGACCTTGCTCACGACCGGGACGGACTGGTTGCCGCGCAGCCGGTCGAGGTAGACCACCTCGGTCCCTTCGCGTACGGCGAGATGCACGGTGGCGCGGGTCGCCCCGTAGAGGTCGTGGAGGAACGGCTCGGCGACCTGGCGCAGTCCGGTCTCGGCAGGTGCCAGGTGGCCGATGTCCCAGATCTTGCGGCCGATGACGTACTCGCCGGTCGGCAGCCGATCCAGGGCGCCCCACCGGGAGAGCTCGCCCAGAAGGCGATGAGTCGTGGCGAGCGGAATCTCCGAGCGCTCGGCGATGTCGCTGAGCGACATCGCCCGGTGCTGCTCGTCGAACGCGCCCAGGATCGCCAGCGCCCGGCTGGTCACGCTCGTGCCGGCCTGCCGACTGTTCCCTGCCATCGTTGCGGAGGCTACTACCTCAGCCCCCGAAGGCGGGGTGCAGCGGCTCGCCGGAGCCGTTGGACCGAGTCGCCGGGGTGGCCTCGATCGGATCGAAGGTCCACAGCGCGTACGCCCCCGGGCCGACATGCAGCGTCGAGCTGCCGATCGTCTCGGTGTGCGGCTCCTCGGCCGGCTCGTTGAGAGCGAGGACGATGTGGCGTACGCCTGCCTCCTCGGCCGGCACCGGGAGCAGACGGATCGTGGTCATGCCGTCGAAGGCGAGGACGCCGCCGCTCTTCAGGACGCGGATCGTGATCCCGGCGGCCCGCCACAGCGGCACCATCTTCTCGATGTCGGCTTCGGTGGTGGCGATCTGGATGCCGATGACGTCGCGCATCTGATGGTCGAGGTAGCGGTCACGGTTGTAGCGGTCGCGGCTGACGTCACCCTCGTAGGCGGCCGGCGGGAAGCTGAGCCGCGGGTCTTCGAGGAACTCGTCGCGATACTCCATCGCCCAGGAGAAGAAGGTGTCGTAGGTGGCCGTCGGGTAGGTGACGTCGAACCAGGGGATCGGCTCGCCGTCGCCGAGATCGGTCACCTGGGTGAACTCGACCGGGTCGACGCCGAGGTCGTGCAGGTTGGCGGAGGCCGTCGCCAGGTCGCCGTCCTTGTCCGCCGAGACGGCGAGCCCGGTGTCACCGGCGACGGCATCGGGCGCGTCGCCCGGTCCGAAGAACTCCAGGTAGGTCTCCTTGCCGAGCAGGTAGCGACCGGTCCAGGTCTGGCTGCCGTCGTTGCCGGTGTTGATCCGGCGGTCGGCGAACCTCCCGAGATACTCCGAGTGCTCGATCGCGTCGGCCGTCTCCCGGTCGACCATCGCCCAGGCGTGGTTGAAGGCCAGCAGCGGGTCTTGTCGCTCCTGCTCCTCGGCTTGGGCAGGGGCCGCTGCCCCCGAAGCGATGACGAGTGCGGCGGTCGCAGCCGCGATGAAGCCCGAGATTCTCCATTGAGTCCGCATGGCTCCCAGTCTGGTTCACCCGGACGTTCCTGTCCTCGAAATGTCGCGGCAGGTCAGGCGCCGTGGCTCGCGGTGGCCATGGTGGCGCCGAGGCCGATCATGACGACACCGCCGCCTGCGCCGAGGCTGTCGAGGCGCTTGGGCTTGCGGGCGAACCAGGCCTTCGCGCGGCTGGCGGCGAAGACCCAGCCGGAGTCGCAGGTGAAGGCCATCGCCGAGAAGATCGCGCCGAGCAGAAGGATCTGAGGGACCGCCGGTGCCGAGGCGTCGATGAACTGAGGCAGGAAGGCCAGGTGGAAGACGATCGTCTTCGGGTTGGTCGCCCCGACGATGAGCCCGGTGCGGATCGCTCCCCAGGCGGTCGTCTGCGCGACGTCCTCGCCGTGGAGGGCGGCCCGGGCGTCAGCGCGGTGGCGGATCGCCTGGACGCCGAGATAGATGACGTACGCCGCGCCGACCAGCTTCACGACGGTGAACGCGGTCGCGGAGGCCGCCACCAGCGCGCCCAGCCCGACGGCCACCGCCAGGACCTGACCGAACTGCCCCAGCGCGTTGCCGCCCACGGCGAGCACCGCCTCGCGCCGGCCCGCGGTGAGGGCGCGCCCGAGAGCGAAGAGCACGCTCGGGCCGGGAATCAGGATGAAGATGACGGATGCGAGCGCGAAGGCGGCGAACTGGCTCAGGGTCGGCACGTCAGTCATTCTGCGGCAGCGTTGTGGTGACGTACGAATGATTTCTGGTGGGCGAGACGCGCTGCTCGGCGCCGGGCGCTCGGATCTGCCCTAACCGGCGCCCGCCCCGGCGAGGGAGGTGGCGACCCTTCTGAGCTCGGCGAGGGCGCAGGCGATCTCGGGCTGGCGCGAGGTGCCGCTGCGTACGCTGGTCCGGACGTGCCGGACGGGGCTGGCCTCGCCGCGCAGCGGGATCCGGACCAGGCCGTCCGAGTGGGGAATCCGGGCCAGGCGGGGCACCAAGGCGACGCCCAAGCCAGCAGTGACCAGGGCGGCGCCGGTGTCCCACTCGACGACCTCGTGGGCGTGCTCGGGGGTGAAGCCGGCCGCGGCACAGGCGGCGGTCACGAGCTGGTGGTAGGGACGGCCGGGGTGCTCCATGATCCAGTGCTCCTCGGCGGCGTCGGCGAGCCTGACCCGGGAGCGTGTGGCGAGGGGGCTGTCGGCGGGGACCAGGAGGTCGAGCGCGTCCTCCATCAGCCGCTCCTGCTCGAAGCGCGGGTCGGCGGTCGGCGGGAGCTCGGACATGCTGACCACCACGGCGACGTCGACGTGGTCGGCGAGAAGCATGTCGAAGCACACGTCCGGGTCGGCCTCGATGATCCTGATCGTGGACTGTGGGAACGCCTGGCTGACCGCCACCGCGACCGGGGGAAGCAGAGCCGATGCGGCCGTCGAGAACCCGGCCATCCGGAGGTAGCCGCGGGAGGTCCCCGAGGCCTGCTGGACGTCGGCGCGGATCTCCTCCCACTGGGTGAACAGGTCGTGGGTGCGCTCGAGCAGGGTGAGGGCGGCCCCGGTGAGACGTACGCCGCGACCCTCCGGCACCAGCAGCGTCGCGCCCACGTCGCGGGCGAGCGTGCGGAGCTGGTGGGAGATGGCCGAAGGGGTGTACCCGAGGTCGGCGGCGGCGGCCGAGACGGTGCCGCGCTCGGCGACCACCCTGAGCACGTGGAGCCGCGGGTCGATCATGGTTCTGATTGTGCAATCAGATCGCATGGTAAGGAACAGAAACGTGCGCTTTTCTTGAACAGTGTCGGAGCGCCACGCTGGTCCTGTGTCCCCCAGCGCCGATCCCCTCCTGACGAGCTACCAGCTCCGCGGCCTCACGCTGCGCAACCGTGTGGTGAGCACCTCCCACGAGCCGGCGTACACCGAGGACGGCATGCCGAAGGACCGCTACCGCCTCTATCACTTGGAGAAGGCGCGCGGCGGGGTCGGGCTCACCATGATCGGCGGCTCCGCGGTGGTCTCGCCGGACAGCCCGCCGGCGTTCGGCAACATGCTGCTCTACCGCGACGAGGTCGTCCCTTGGTTGCGCCGGCTCTCCGACGACGTCCATGAGGCCGGCGCCGCGGTGATGTGCCAGATCACGCATCTGGGGCGACGTACGAGCAGCTACACCGGCGACTGGCTGCCGCTGGTCTACCCGTCGCGGCTGCGCGAGCCGCAGCACCGCTCGTTCCCGAAGGCCGCCGAGGCGTGGGACCTGGACCGGATCGTGGGCCACTACGCCGAGGCGGCCGCGCGGTGTCAGGCGGCTGGCCTCGACGGGATCGAGGTCGAGTCCTACGGCCACCTCTTCGACGCCTGGGTCTCGCCGGCCACCAACCTCCGCTCCGACGAGCTCGGCGGAGACCCGGAGGCGCGGCTGGCCTTTCCGCTGCGGGTCCTGGGTGCGATCCGGGCCGCCGTCGGCCCCGACTTCGTGGTCGGCCTCAGGATGGCGATGGACGAGGACCTGCCTTCCGGTCTCGGGCTGGACGACACCGAGCAGGTGATGCGCCGCTATGTCGACGAGGGCGTCGACTTCCTCTCCGTGATCAAGGGCGGCATCGACACCGACGCCCGCCTGGCCGCGGCGATCCCCTCGATGGGCACGCCATCGGCGCCGTTCCTCGACTTCGTCGGGGAGGTACGCCGCCGGGTCGATGTCCCGGTCATGCACGCCGCCCGGATCAACGACGTCGCGACCGCGCGCTACGCGATCCGGGAGGGGCTCCTCGATCTCGTCGGGATGACCAGGCCTCAGCTCGCCGACCCGCACCTGGTCGCCAAGGTCGCCCGCGGCGAGGAGGATCGGATCCGGCCGTGCGTGGGGGCGAGCTACTGCCTGGACGCGATCTATGAGTCCGGCGACGCCAAGTGCATCCACAACCCCGCGACCGGGCGTGAGCAGTCGCTGCCCCACCTCACGCCCCCAGCGCCCCGTCGTCGCCGGGCGGTGGTGATCGGTGCCGGCCCCGCCGGGCTCGAGGCCGCTCGCGTCCTCGGTGAGCGCGGCCACGCCGTCACCGTCCTCGAGGCCGCCGATCGACCAGGTGGTCAGCTCCTGCTGGCCTCCTCGACCGGACGCCGCCGCGACCTGATCGGCATCGTCGACTGGCGGGTCACCGAGGCGAAGCACAGCGGGGTCGACTTCCGGCTCGGCATCTACGCCGACGCCGACCTCGTCCGCAGCCTCGACCCGGACATCGTGGTCGTGGCCACCGGCGGCCTCCCCGACCGCTCGTGCGTCCCGATGGGAGCCGAGCTGGTCAACGACACCTGGGACGTGCTCGACGGGACGCTGACCGCCGGGAACGGTTCGGTGCTCGTCTATGACGACAACGGCGCCGAGCCCGCGCTCGACGCGGCCGAGCAATTGGCGACCCTGGGCGGCCAGGTCGAGCTGGTCACCCCGGAGCGCATGATCGGCATCTCCGTCGGCTCGATGAACAGCCCGGCCTATCTCGGGGCCTTCGCCGCGCACGACGTCACTCTCACGGTGGCCCGTCGGCTGGCCGCGGTGCGCCGCGCGCCCGCGGGCTCCGATCACCGGCTGATCGCCACCCTCATCAGCGAGTACGCAGAAGGCGCCGAGGTCGAGAGGCATGTCGACCATGTCGTGGTCGAGCACGGCACCACCCCCAACGACGAGCTCTACTTCGACCTCGTCCCCGGATCGATCAACCTCGGTGAGGTCGACCAGGCGGCACTCCTGTCCGGCACGCCGCAGACGGCGTCCCGCAACACGGCGGGCAGCTACCAGCTGTTCCGGGTCGGCGACGCCGTCGCCAGCCGGAACGTCCATGCCGCGGTCTACGACGCCCTGCGGCTGTGCTTGACCATCTAGCGCCTGACGACCCGAGCAGAACCATGGGAGCGATGAGATGACAGAGATGGAGCAGATGACCGAGCCGTGGCCTGTTGACGCGGCGCCGCTGCCGACGTCGGCGCTCTATGCCGTCCCGTCCCCGCTGGGAGCCGGGATCCTGCCCGAGGAGCGGCCGTTCGAGGGTGAGCTGTGGTGCCGTCGGGTGCGCAGGGTGACCCACGACGTGGTCGAGGTGACCCTGGCGCCGGTGAACGGCGAGGAGTTCGCCTTCGCGCCCGGGCAGTATCTGACGCTGCGCGCCACGATCGAGGGTGAGCAGGTCGAGCGGTGCTACACGATCTCATCGCCGCCGACCCGGCCGCACCTGCTCACCATCACCGTCAAGCGCGTCCCCGACGGGCCGATGTCCGGCTGGCTCCACGACCGGCTGGCGGTCGGCGACCGGCTGTGGGCGAGCGGGCCGATGGGCGGGTTCTCGGTCCGGGAGCACCCCTCGTCGTCCTACCTGCTGCTCTCGGGCGGCAGCGGCATCACGCCGACCCTCTCGACGCTGCGGACGCTGGCCGATCTCGCCGAGTCCGCCGACGTCGTGGTCGTCCACCATGCCCGTACGCCGGCCGATCTCATCGAGCGCGCCGAGCTCGAGGCGCTGGCTTCGACCCATGGCGGGACCAGCGTCGTGTGGGTCGTCGACCAGCCGGATGCGTCCTGGCACGGGCCGACCGGGCTGATGAGCCCCGAACAGCTCGCCGACCTGGTGTCTGACCTGGGCGAACGCGAGGTCTTCTGCTGCGGTCCGGCGGGCTACATGGGCGCCGCGCGGGCGGCGTTCGAGACGCTGGGCGGCGAGCCGGCACAGTGGCACGAGGAGAGCTTCGTCCTCGCCGAGCCGCCTCCCGCGAGCGAGGAGCCGGCCGCGGAGCGGGCGGTCGGGGCTGCGTACCAGGTCCGGCTGCAGCGCAGCGGCCGCGACCTCGAGTGCGCTCCCGACGAGACTGTTCTGGATGCGGTGAAGGCCGCCGGTGTACGCCTGCCGTCATCGTGTACGCAGGGGATGTGCGGCACCTGCAAGTCGACCCTCCTCTCCGGCGAGGTCGACATGAACCACGCGGGCGGCATCCGACCGCGCGAGGTGGCCGCCGGCAAGTTCCTGCCATGCTGTTCGAAGCCGCTGGGAGACCTTGTCATCGACATCTGAGGAGACCTACGTGACCGAAAGCGCCCGGAAGATGGGAGCCGATGCCATCGTCGTCGGCTCGGGCGTGATCGGATCCGCCGTGGCGTACGAGCTGGCTCGTGGTGGTCGCGACGTGCTGGTCCTCGACAAGGGGGCCGGTGCGGGGTTCGGGTCGACCAGCGCCTCGAGCGCGGTGATCCGCTTCCTCTACTCCACCTACGACACGACGGCGACGGCGTGGGAGGCGAAGTTCATGTGGGAGCGGTGGGCCGACCACCTCGGTCTCGACGCCGCCGAGGTGCCGCTGGCGCGCTTCCATCGCACCGGTGGGCTCCATCTCGATGTCCCGATTGTGCCGGTCGGGCCGAGCATCGAGCGACTGGCCGCCGTCGGGGTGCCGTTCACCTACCTGAGGCCGGACGAGCTCTCGACGAGGTTCCCGCAGCTCGACGTGGGTGCCTACTGGCCCAACAAGCCGATCACCGACGATGCGTTCTACTCGGAGACGACCGTCTCTCTGGGGGCGATCTACACCCCGGATGCCGGTTACGTGGACGACCCACGGTTGGCCGCCGACAACCTGGCCGAGGCTGCCCGGCATCGTGGTGCGCGCACCGTCTACCGCGCGGAGGTGGTCACCGCCGACCGGATGGGTGAGACGTGGAGGCTGGGGCTCGCCGACGGCCGCAGCGCCGAGGCGCCGGTCGTCGTCAACGCCGCCGGGCCGTGGTCGGGCGGCTTCAACCGCCTGGCCGGGGTGGGGGAGGAGTTCACGATCGGAGTGCGGCCGCTGCGGCAGGAGGTGCACCAGGTCACCCAGCCGCCGGGCTACGGCACCGACGAGGCGCCCGGGTCGGCGGTCTTCGACATCGACCTGGGGACGTACATGCGACCCGGTCCGGGTGGCGCCTGGGTCGTCGGTGGCACCGAGCCGGAGTGCGACCCCTTCGAGTGGCTGGATTCGCCCGACGAGGCGAACGCACACGTCACCCGGGAGCGCTACGACGCCCAGGTGACCCGCGCCGCCCGACGGCTGCCCGAGCTCCGGGTGCCCAACCAGCCCTCCGGCGTCGTCGGCGTCTACGACGTGGCCGACGACTGGACCCCGATCTACGACCGCACCGACGCGGACGGCTTCTACGTCGCGATGGGCACCAGCGGCAACCAGTTCAAGAACGCCCCGATCGCCGGCCGGTTCCTCGCTGCCATCGTCTCGGCCGTCGAGGACGGCCACGACCACGACGCCGACCCGGTCATCTACACCGGCGAGCACACCGGCCTGAAGATCGACCTCGGCGCCTTCTCCCGGAAGCGGCCGGTCAACGAGGCCACCACGCGGACGGTGCTCGGTTAGGCCGTTCGGGCTGCCTGGATCTGCTCGACGAGGATGTCGCCGTGGCCGGCATGGCGGGCCAGCTCCTGGATCATGTGCGCGTAGACGAACCGCAGCGTCACCTGCTTCCCGTGCCAGGGGAACGCCTCGTCCAGCTCATGCGCGGCGGCGACTTGGCGGGAGTGCTCGCAGGCCGCGAGGTAGGCGGCGCGGACGGACTCGACGGTGTCCTCCGCATCGAGCACGAAGCTCTCGTCGACCGTGTCAGGTAGCCCGATCTCCTCGCGCGACACGTTTGCGACCCGCGAGTGGAACCACACCTTCTCCACGAAGGTCGCATGCTTCACCAGCCCCAGCGGTGTGGTCAGCGACGGGACGAGCTTCCTGCGCGCTTCCTCATCGTCGAGGTCCGCGAGGATCTCGGAGATCTCGTTCCGCTGGATGTCGACCATCCCCTCGAGAAGGTCGCGCTCGCCCGCCTGTCCGATGCTCATGGGCGCAGGCTAGTGGCTGTTCACCTCGGTGCTCGCGCGCGGGTGCGGGTGAGCCGTAGCCTGATCCACATGTCGACGACCGACGATGCCGGACCGCTCTTCGACGGGGTGAAGATCGGTCGACCCGCCACCGGGGGACTGCTGGCGGCGGGCTACCGCACGCTCTCCGATCTCCCCGACGACCTGGACAGTCTGTTGGCCGTTCACGGGGTCGGGCCCAGCGCTGTGCGCCGGCTGCGCGAGGCGGTCAGCAGCGCTCCATGACGTACGCCTCGGCCCGCCGCCGGTCCCAACCTCGCGCCTCGCCGAGCCCCTGCACGAGCATCGCGACGTACGCAGCGGACGGCCGTGTGTGCGGGACCGCGTCGAAGCCGTGCGGAGCCACCGAGCAGATAGGTGCCGAGACGGTCGCGACACATGTTCGATCCATAGCTGACGTACCAGACCTCGGGACTCATCGCGGTAGACCCTAACGAGGGTGACCGACGCCACCCACAGGGAACCCGGCTTGGACATAGGACGCTCGGGGCATCTAGCGTCGTATGACTGTGAACCGACCTCGGAGGCTCATATCGGTATCAGCGCTGGGCGGGGCGCTGGTGTTGCTGACCATCCTCGCCGCCGGACCGCTGCAGGACGTCGACACCCACGGTCACGAGTTCTGGAGCCGGATGCTGCCGCCGGAGGTGCACTACGTCCTCCAGCACATCCTCGACCCGATCGCCGGTCAGGCAGTGTGCCTGCCCGTGCTCGCGACCGTCGCCGTCGTGGTCGCCTACCGTCGGCGCAGCTGGCGGCCGATCATCTGCGCCGCCGCCGCTGAGGCCGCCTTCTACGTGGGCGTCGGTGGCTTCAAGGTGCTGCTGGCGCGCCCGGCTCCCACGGAGCAGGACGCGGAGTTCTTCGCCGGCGGGATCCTGAAGGACGGCTGGCACGGGATCAGCTATCCGTCCGGCCACGCCGCCGAGGCGGTCCTGATCTACGGCATGGCGGTCTATCTGATCGCGCGCTACACCGCCGCCTCGCGGACCACCGTGCGGTTCCTCGCTGTCGGCGTCGGCGTGATCGCGCTGAACGCGGTCGCCGTCTCCTACACCCTCGGCTGGCACTGGGCCAGCGACCTCTTCGCGGGCCTGCTGACCGGCGGCCTGCTGCTGCGGCTGCTGGTCTGGTGGGACACCGAGGCCGCCGCTCGGCAACGCGAAGCGCAGGAGCTGGCCGCCGCCCGCCCGCTCGTGCCGGCCAGCTATGCGCGGACCGAGAAGCTGGCGGCCTAGGGCCGGACCGCTCAGAGAGCGGCGAGCACCCCGTCGGCGTACTTCTCCAGCTTCGCCTCGCCGATCCCGCTGATCGTGCCGAGCTCGTCGCGGCTGGCCGGCAGCCGGGTGGCGATCTCGCGGAGGGTGGCGTCGTGGAAGACGACGTACGCAGGCACGCCCTGCTCCTTGGCGACCTCGCCGCGCCATGCGCGCAGGCGCTCGAAGACCTCGGCGGCCTCCGGGGACAGGTCGGCGGCTGCGACCTTGGGCTTGCGCTCGCCGGAGCTGCTGCGCCGGGCCTGCCGCGGCGGCTCCTTGCGGAGCATCAGCTGCTGCTCCGAGCGGAGCACCGGACCGGCGGCGTCGGCCACCGAGAAGACCCCGTAGCGGGTGTCGACCGCGAGCATCTCCCGGGCCAGGAGCTGGCGGATGACCGAGTGCCAGTCGCTCTCGGCGATGTCGGTGCCGATGCCGAAGACCGAGAGCTCGTCGTGGCGGAACTGGCGGACCTTCTCGGTCTCCTTGCCCCGCAGGATGTCGACGATCTGCCCGGCGCCGAAGCGCTGTCCGTTGCGCTCGCGGTCGAGCCGGATCACGGTGGAGAGGACCTTCTGGGCGGGGACGGTGCCGTCCCAGGACTCCGGCGGCGTCAGGCAGGTGTCGCAGTTGCCGCAGGGCTCCGTGGCCTGGCCGAAGTAACGCAGCAGCTGCACCCGCCGGCAGTCGACGGTCTCGCACAGCGCCAGCATCGCGTTGAGGTTCTGGCCGAGCCGGTGCTTGTGGGCCCGGTCGCCCTCGGAGGTCTCGATCATCTGCCGCTGCTGGACGACGTCGGCCAGCCCGTAGGCCAGCCATGCGGTCGACGGCTGTCCGTCACGTCCGGCTCGGCCGGTCTCCTGGTAGTAGCCCTCGACCGACTTGGGCAGGTCGAGATGGGCCACGAAACGTACGTCAGGCTTGTCGATCCCCATCCCGAAGGCGATCGTGGCGACCATGACGATGCCGTCCTCGCGGAGGAAGCGGGACTGGTTCTGCGCGCGGGTCCGGGCGTCGAGACCCGCGTGGTAGGGGAGCGCGGGGATCCCGGCGCCGACCAGCGTCGCGGCGGTGCGCTCGACCGAGTTGCGGGAGAGGCAGTAGACGATGCCGGCCTCGCCGGGGTGCTCGGCGCGGATCAGGTCGAGGAGCTGCTTGGCGGGCTTGTCCTTCGGAGCGATCCGGTACTGGATGTTGGGCCGGTCGAAGGAGGCCACGAAGTGGCGGGCGTCCTCGAGGTTGAGCCGGGTGGCGATCTCGCGGCGTGTCTCCGCGGTCGCGGTCGCGGTCAGCGCGATCCGCGGCACCTCCGGCCAGCGCTCGTGCACGTGTGAGAGCTGCAGATAGTCGGGCCGGAAGTCGTGACCCCACTGCGAGACGCAGTGGGCCTCGTCGATGGCGAACAGCGAGATCTTGGCCTGATCGAGCAGTCGCCCGGTCTCCGGCACCCGCAGCCGCTCGGGGGCGAGGTAGAGCAGGTCCAGCTCGCCGGCGAGCAGAGCCTGCTCCACCTGCTGCCGCTCATGGGGCATCTGGGTGGAGTTGAGGAACCCGGCGCGCACCCCCAGGGCGGAGAGCGCGTCGACCTGGTCCTGCATCAGCGCGATCAGCGGCGAGACGACCACGCCGGTGCCGGGCCGGACCAGCGACGGGATCTGGTAGCACAGCGACTTGCCGCCACCGGTCGGCATCAGCACCAGCGCATCACCGCCGGTGGCCACGTGCGCGACGATCTCGGCCTGGTCGCCGCGGAACTCGTCGTATCCGAAGACACGGCGCAGGACATCCAGCTCCGGGGTCAAGTCCGCGCTTCGCGCGGTCACTTCCTCGCTCACGCGGGTGACCTTACCGGCCGCCACCGACACCTCAGACGCTGATCTGCTCTCGTTTCGCCGTGGCCTCGTCGGCGGCGGTGGAGCCGTGGGCGCGCTCGAGCGCGGCACCTTCGACGTCCATGTTCGGGAGGATGCGGTCGAGCCACTTCGGCAGCCACCACGCGGAGCCGCCGAGCAGGTGCATCAGGGCCGGCATGAGCAGCATCCGGACGATGAAGGCGTCGAGCAGCACACCGAGAGCGAGGCCGAAGCCCATCGAGCGGATCATCACCGACTCGGCGAAGATGAACCCTCCGAAGACGGAGACCATGATCAGCCCGGCCGCGATCACGACCGAGCGCCCGGCCCGGAAGCCCTGGGCGACGGCGACGCGGGCCGGCGCGCCGTGGACGTACGCCTCCCGCATCCCGGTGGCCAGGAACAGCTGGTAGTCCATCGCCAGGCCGAAGAGGATCCCGACCAGCAGGATCGGCAGGAAGCTCAGGATCGGTCCGGTGCTGTCGAGACCGATCAGCTCGGCACCGATGCCCTTCTGGAAGACCGCGACCACCATGCCGTACGTCGCCAGCAGGGAGAGCACGAAGCCACCGGTCGCGATGAGCGGCACCAGGATCGAGCGGAAGACCAGGATCAGGATCAGCAGGGAGAGTCCGACGACGACGCCGAGGTAGGGGAGGAGTACGTCGGTGAGCCCCTGGGACACGTCGATCGCGACCGCGGTGGCGCCGGCGACGCCGAGGGTGATGTCGCCGTTGACCGCCGGAATCTCCCTGATCGCGTCGACCAGCTCGTTGGTGGAGACGCTGTTGGGGCCCTCTTCGGGGACGACCTGGAAGGCGGCCGTGCGACCGTCCTCGGAGACCGCCACAGGAGCCACGGCGCGGACGTCGTCGAGGTCTGCCAGCGTGCTGGCGACCGTCAGCTGTGCTTGCTGGACGCCGGACTCGCTGAGTCCGTCGGGCAGCTCGGCGGCGACCAGCAGCGGGCCGTTGGCGCCGGCACCGAAGCTGTCCTCGGTGATCGTGTAGGCGGTCTTGGCCAGCGAACCCTCGGGCTCCGAGCCGCCGTCGGGCAGGCCGAGGCGCATGTCGAGAGCGGGGACGGCGAGGGCGAGCAGAGCGATCACGGAGGCGACGACCGTGACCAGCGCGCGCCAGGTCGGCATCGGCTTGGCGTGGGCCTCGGCGGCGTCCTGCTTGCTGACCTTCTTCCGCGCTCGCTTGGAGACGATGCGACCGCCGACGAGCCCGAGGATCGCCGGGGTCAGCGTGATCGCGACCAGGACGGCGATCGCGACGCAGGCGGCGCCGACCGATCCCATCAGGCCGAGGAACGGGATGCCGGTCATGTTGAGCGCGACCAGCGCGACGATCACGGTGGACCCGGCGAAGACGACGGCGGTGCCGGCGGTGCCGTTGGCCAGCGCGATCGACTCGGTGACGTCTGAGCCGTGGAGCAGCTGCTTGCGGTGGCGGTTGAGGATGAAGAGCGAGTAGTCGATGCCGACGGCGAGGCCGAGCATCAGGCCGAGGATCGGGGTCATCGAGGCCATCTGGAGAGCGCCGGAGAGGGAGAGCGCTCCGAGGGCACCGATGCCGACGCCGGTCAGTGCGGTGATCAGCGGGACGCCGGCACCGATGATGGTGCCGAGCATGACCAGCAGGACGATCGCGGCGACGCCGACGCCGACGATCTCGCCCGGCCCCATCGGGTTGGGTGCCTCCTGGGAGATGTCGGCGGAGACGCCGACCTCGATCCCGTCGATCGGGTCGTCGGTGAAGTGGTCGACGGTGGCCTTCTTGGTCTCCTCGGACATCTCCAGACGGCCGACGGAGTAGGCGACGTTGACCAGGGCGGCCGACCCGTCTGCGGAGACCATCCGGATCTCCTCGGAGAGCTCCAGCAGCTGGGCGCCGTTCTCGGCCTCGGCGGCGTTGGTCTCGAGGTCGGCGGCGCTGTCGTCGAGCTTCGACTGCTGCTTGTCGAGGGCGGCCTGCTGGGCGTCGATCTGGGTGGTCGGCAGCCCGGCGGCCTCCGTCTGGGCGCGAGCCTCGTCGATGTCGGCCTGGGCCTTGTCGAGCCTCGCCTGAGCCTGCTCGAGCCTGCTGCGGCCGGCCTCGAGCCTGGTCTGTCCCTCGACGACCTTCTCGGCCTGCGCCTCGCGCTGGGCCTCGGTCTGGAACGGGTCGGTGACCGCGGCGACGTCGGGGAGGCCCTCGGCGCTGGTGATCAGCGCCTGGATCTCCTGCTTCTGGGTAGCGCTGAGCGGGCTGCCGTCCTCGGTCCGGAAGACGATGGTGCCGGAGCCGCCGGCCAGATCGGGCAGCCCCTCCTGGAGCTCGTCGACGACCTCGGACGAGGGCAGCCCCGGGATGTCGAAGCTGGTGGTGAGGTCGCCGGACCAGGCGACGTACGCCCCGGCGGCGCCGGACAGCGCCAGCACCCAGGCAAGGATCACAAGCCAGGCGCGGCGCGCGGCCGTCTTGCCCAATCGATACAACAGCTCCGCCATGGCGGCATCCCTCCGGTTATTCGCAACGGTGCGTCCAGTAAATCACCTGCACCCTGGTGGACAAGGATCGCTGAGCGAGTGATGGGTCACATCTACGCATAGGATGCCGCTCATGCCAGCGTCAACAGGAGCTCGCCGTCGAGGCGCCGTACGCAGCGAGGAGGCTCGTCTCGCGGTGCTCGAGGCGACCGGGCGGCTCTTCGCGGCGCGGGGCTACGACCATCTCACCATCGAGGGCATCGCGGCCGAGGCGAGCGTCTCCAAGCAGACGATCTACCGCTGGTGGTCCTCTAAGAGCGCGGTCGTGGCCGATGCCCTGATCGCGGACATGCTGCTGCCCGACCGCCCGGTCGTACCCGACACCGGGGACATCCGCGCCGACCTGATCGCGTGGATGCAGGATCTCATCGACCTCGTCGCCCAGCCCGGCAACGACGGTCTCGTCCGCTCGCTCGTCGCCGCCGCCTGCGAGAGCCCCGACATCGGCGCCCGGCTCAACGACGCCCTCGGCATCACCGCGACCGTCTCCACCCGCATCGAGACCGCGGTCGCGGTCGGCCAGCTGCCGGCCGATCTGCCGGCCATGGAGTTCGTGCGCGCCCTCGTCGGCGGCTTCGTGCTCCACTCCCTCGAGCGCACCGAGCCCGCCCCGGATGCCGCCGAACGCCTGGTCCGGGCCCTGCTCCACTAGG
Organism: Nocardioides panzhihuensis; assembly: GCF_013408335.1. Lineage (NCBI taxonomy): Bacteria > Bacillati > Actinomycetota > Actinomycetes > Propionibacteriales > Nocardioidaceae > Nocardioides > Nocardioides panzhihuensis. The sequence continues at coordinate 708,322 of NZ_JACBZR010000001.1, forward strand.
AACTACCCAGGAAAGAGGGCGTGCCGGCCTGTCGTCCGGGCTACGGTGGAAGGTATGCCGAAGGTGCCTCCGCCCGTCTACGTCGCTGCAGGCCTGGCTGCCCAGCATCTGCTCGCTGCACGAGGCCGACCGACAGCGGTGAGATCCGTCGCCGCCGGCGCCCTCGCGGCTGCATCGGTCTATGTGGCAGCCAGCGCGGTGCATGCGTTCAGTCGCAAGCACACCACGGTGAATCCGTTGGAGCCCGAGCGCACCACCGCCGTCGTCACCGACGGCCCGTTCCGCTACACCCGCAACCCGATGTACGTCAGCATGACCGGCGTCCTCACCGCTCACGCGCTGCTGCGTGGCGGGTGGCTCCCGCTGGTCCCCGTCGCCGCGTTCGTCGCGGCCATGGACCGCATCCAGATCCCCGCGGAGGAGCACGCACTGGCGTGGAGCTTCGGCCGGACCTACGACGACTACCGCGGCACCACGCCCCGCTGGCTCGGTCCGCCCCGGAGTTGAGGCAGCGTGGCTGAGCTGCTCCACACCGTCCTCGACACCACCGACGTACGCCGCCTCGCGGAGTTCTACCGCCAGCTCCTCGGTCTCGTCTACCGGCCGGGCGACGAGGAGCCTGGAGAAGACGACTGGCTCGTCCTGACGTGGCCCGACGGGCGTCGCGCGCTGGCGTTCAATCGGGTCGACGAGTCCGAGACGGCTCCGTCCGGCTGGCCTGCGCCTGGGGCGGTCAAGCACATGCATCTCGACACGGTCGTAAGTTCTGTCGAGGAGCTGGATGCTGAGCATTCTCGTGTGCTCGGGTTGGGGGCTGAGCTTCGGTACGACCGGTCTGGTGATCCTGAGGAGCCGTTGCGGGCTTATGCGGATCCTGCTGGGCATGTCTTCTGCATCTTCGTTGGGTAAGGCTTCTGCCCGGCTCGACCTCATCCCCGCTGGTCGAGACCTCATCCCCGCTGGTCGAGACCCCGACCTCCGCTGGTCGAGACCCCGACCTCCGCTGGTCGAGAGCCCCTCGCCCCGCTGGTTGAGCCGCCGGAGCCGCTAGGCGGAGGCGTGTCGAGACCAACACGGTTCCCTGCCGGATCGTCCCACCCGAGGGTCGGCCTGGGCCGCCGACCCGGCTTCGAGGGTCTTCTCGACGAACCCCGGAGTCAAGGACGGCCTTCGGCCGCCGGCTTCGCCGGCCGCTTCGCGGTCCTGGACACCGGGATCCGTCGAGAGAAGATTTGGCTGGCTATCGGGGCGGCGGCCCGGGTGTGGCGCAGCGAAGTCTCGCTTCGGAACGGTGCTGTTCGTGGGGTGGGAGGGTGGCCCTTCGGGCCACTTACCATCCACAAGTATGAGGTCGTTCTGTCTTGTCTCAGGACATCGGTGACAGTTCTGCATCAGGACATCGGTGACGTTTGATGTGTCAGGACATCGGTGACGTTTTGAGGTTTCCGGGGCCGGGGTTGAGGGGTCGCCCGTTGCCGACGTAGGTGACGCCTGGTGCGGGTCGGGTGTGCTCGATGAGGATCTCGCCGTCCAGATCGGCGATGGTGATGTTCTCACCGCTGGTGATGACCAGGACGTGTTCGTGACGACGTCCTCTGGCGACCTTGTACTGGACCTTGTCCAGGAAGAGTGTGCCGACGCAGGTCAATTTCCGAGCTTGGGTGTCGGGCGGCAGGTCGGTCGGGATCACCGCTGGTCGCGGTCGGTGGGCAGGGGTGAAGGGTGTCGGCGTGGGTCGCGGTGCCTCGGTCTTTTCGGTGGCCTCCCACGCCGTCTGCGGCGTGACGCGGCCAGGTAGCCCTTGATGGGGGCGCTGGGTGTTGTAGATCTGGTCGAATGTGTCGACTTGGGCCTGCAGCTCGGCCAGGCTGGCGGCGAGTGGTTGTTTGTCGAGGTAGCGAAACAGGGTCTGGTGGAAGCGTTCGTTCTTGCCCTGGGTGGTCGGCTTGTAGGGCTTGCCGGTGATGGGCTCGACTCCCAGCTCCATCGCTCGCACCACGAGACGGCCCAATATCCCGCGCCGGGTCGGATTCAGCGCCAGGCCGTTGTCGGACAGCAGACGTTGGGGCACGCCGTGGGCCGTGAGGGCCTTGTCGAAGACGGCGACCGCCGCATCGGAGGTCTCTGCCCACGCCACATGGGAAGCGACCGCGTAGCGGGAGTGGTCATCGATGAGCTGGAAGATCACGCACCTACGGCCCCTGGTCAAGACGTACTCGGTGGCATCCAGCTGCCAGCACGCGTTCGGTGCGGGGTACACGAACCGACGCCACGCCGAGCGGGGCTTCTTCCTCGGCTCAAGACGAGCCACACCAGCGGCACGGAAGATCCGTGCCAACGATGCGACCGAGGGGACCGGGTCGAGCCCCATCGCGTGCATCTTGTCGTGCACGCTGATCGGGCCGTGGTCCAGGCCCGAGGACTCCAGTGCCGCACGCACCTCAAGGGCTTGCTGCTTGACCACCTCGGTGATCCGAGAAGGGCTCGCCTGGGGCCGCCGGCTGCGGGGCTCAAGCGCTGGGGCCGCGCCCTCGGCGCGAACCCTGGCACGGATCGAGTAGAAGGTCTTGCGAGAAATCTCGTGCTCGGCACAGAAGGTCGTCACCGCTCCCCGCGGCGCATCACGTGGCCACTCCACGATCGCGAGACGGACACGAGGATCAACAGGCTCATTGGCAGGCACCACCCAAACCCAGCCAGAAGTGTCACCACCAAGGTGATTCGAAGTGTCACCGATGTCCTGATGCAGAACTGTCACCGATGTCCCGCGACATGACAAGTATGAGGTCGTTCGCTCACCGCGAAAACAAGGCTTGACCTGCGAATATAAGTAGAATCGAACGGTCGAAACGAGTAGAATCAGACCCATCACGACACGCCTCTACACGCCGGAGAGGAGGGCGGCCGCGATGAGTCTCGAACCCGAGATCAACCACTGGGGCACCAACCCTGTGGACCCGATCGACGCAGAGCTCGCTGCCCTGGAGTCCTCCCTCGACAACCTTCTCGCCAGGGACCCGGCCTACTGGCGCACCAGCCAAAAGAAAGACCGGCTGAAGCGCCTGGAGATCATCCAGGCCAAACAGGCCGCGCTGAAGCTCCGGATCCTCGCTGCTGCCGGTGACATCGCCGAAGAGACCGGCGCGAAAGACGTCTCGGGGTGGATGCTGACCGAGTTGCTGGTCGACAAGAAGATCGGCCGTGCTGAGGTGAAATTCGCCGCGGCGCTCGCGAAGTATGAGCTCGCTGCCGCCGGCCTCGCTGAGGGCGTGGTGTCCCAGGACAAGGCGAGGGTGATCACCAAGGCCCTCGAGGCGGTCGAGGCCGACCCGACTGCCAGTCGCGAGGATCTGGCCTACGCGGAGAAGCTGTTGGTCGATTACGCCACCCGGCTGACCGCTGACGACCTCAAGAACATCGGGAAGCGGATCCTGGTCGAGGTCGACCCCGAACGGTTCGAGGCCGCCGAAGCCAAAGCCCTGCAGCGCGAGGAAGAACAAGCCCAGCGGCGCACCTTCTTTCAATCCCGCGCCAACGGCGACGGGACGGTCGATATCCACGCCCGGGTCTCCTACGCGGTCGGGATGAGGCTGCGCACCCTCTTGGACTCCCTGGCCCAGCCGAGGAAGCTTTCCGCTGAGGACCGGGGCCGCAAGGCCCCCTATGACCGGCTGCTGGGCCAGGCCTTCGCCCGAGTCATCGAGACCTACGACATCGACCAGCTCCCCCGCCATGGTGGCCACGGCACCACGGTGTTCATCACCATGAACGTCGAGGACCTCCGCAACGACCTCGGCACCGCTGCGTTCGGGTTCGACGGCGACAAGATCACCGCCGCCGAGGCCCGCCGGATGGCCTGCAACGCCGACCTCATCCCCGTCGTCCTCGGCACAGACTCCGAGATCCTCGACTTCGGTCGCACCACCCGCCTGGCGCCCCCGGTCCAACACCGAGCACTCCGGCTACGGGACAAGTGCTGCCAGGCTGAGGACTGTGATGCACCAGCGGCCTGGACCGAGGCCCATCATCTGAAACCGTGGTCTCAAGGCGGCGGAACCGATCTCGCGAACATGGTGTTGTTGTGTCCGAGCGATCATCGCCGGATCCACGACCCCAACTACGACTATGAACGCCTCCCGGATGGGCGGATCCGGTTCAGTCGTCGCGTCTGAGCGCGCGCCCGGGCCTGCCCCTGTCTGCCGGTCCGACCTTGTGAAACATTCACAAGGTCGGGCCCTCTGTCCTAGCCGACGACCCGGCGACCTCCAGCAAGACACGGGAGCGCCCCCTTGCGAACGATTCACAAGGTGTCATCGTCTAGTACAGCGCCCCGCAAACCTCCCCTGGCAGGACCGGCCGGCCCCCGATCCCAATCCCGTACCCAACCCGAAATCCGCTGCGCCACACCCCGCCGCCGACCCGATAGCCAGCCAAATTTCTCGCCGGATCACGGTGTCAAGGACCGCGACAGCGGCCGGCGAAGCCGGCGGCCGAAGGCCGTCCTTGACTCCGGGATACGGCGAGAACACCATCCACAACGGGTCGGCGGCCCAACCCAACGAAGACGACCAGCCCCGAGCAGCCCCGAGCCCACCCACGCTGGGTGACAATAGGTGCGTGAGCGAGATCGAGTACGTAGACAACCCGGCCAAGCATCGTTACGAGATCCGCGACGGGGAGACCGTTGCGGGACTGGCGGCGTACCGCCTGCCGGACGACGAGCACGTGGACTTCGTGCACACCGAGGTGGGCGAGGCCTACAACGGGCAGGGGCTGGCCTCGAAGCTGGTGGCGTTCGCGCTGGCCGATGTGAGGGCGAAGGGGAAGCGGATCATTCCGCATTGCCCGTACGTCGCGAAGTGGCTCAAGCGGCACGGCGAGGAGTTCGCTGACATCACCGACTGGCCGGCTTGATCGGAAGGTTCGATCAGGTTTCTGTCGACTTCCGCGGCTCCAGGCCGAGCTTGGCCAGGGGAGTGCGGGTCATGTGTGCGGAGGGCCAGGCCTGGCCTCGCGAGGAGCCGCGGGAGTACGGCCTGGCGCCGGACTGGTAGGTCACGAAGAACTCTTCGCCGACCTCGGCGATGCCTTCGGCCAGGTTGGGTAGCCACTGCACGGCACGGGGGCGGATCGTGACTCGGTCCTGCACGATCAGCTGACTGCGTTTGGCCGGGCCGCGGGAGACGCTGAAGACGTACTCCTCCTCTCGGACCACGACGCCCTGCGTGCCGACGGGGGTGCGTACGCCGATCGGGGTCTTGATCTGCCAGGTGTCGTCCTTGCGGATGTACTTGTAGATCCGGTTGTTGGCGTGCGACCCCACGTAGAGGAGATCCTTCGTGGCTGCGAGGTAGGAGCCGGCGGCGAGGGCGACCAGCGGGGAGACGGTCGAGACGGTCGAGAGTGGTTCGGCGTGGATGATCTGCGCCAGCGAGTAGCGGTAGAGGCGGGGCGGGTTGCCTTCGCGGCACACGAAGACCTCGTCGCCGATGACCGCGACGCCGCCGGCGTTGACCGGGCCGCTGACGCTGCCCTTCGGGCCGCCCAGGTAGACGGCGCTGATGAGCTCGCCCGACGGCTTGTCGATCAGCGCGAGCGCAGAGCCGAGCTTGTCGCCGTAGTAGCCCTGCAGCAGGAGCTCGGCCTCGGGCGAGTACGCCAGGCCCTGGGGGATCCAGCCGTGGTCCTCGTCGCCGATGAGCACTCCCGCGGTGGCGATGTGCGGGATCAGCGGGCCGAGACTGCTGCCACTACGGCTCAGCCAGGACTCGGTGCGGTCGATGCCGCGTTGGACCCACTTCTGCTGCCTCTTCGCGGTCATCTTGGGGTCGATCACGAGCAAAAAATCTATCCGCTCCGACACCGTTCGGAGGCGGCTTCGGGGTGCGAGTCCGACAACTGTCCACCAGACGGAACGGTCGGGCGACAGGTTTCATGTACCCGCCGGTATGGAAGGTGGCAGGATCTGCCGACATGACCAAGCACGCCGACGTGATCGTGGTGGGAGCCGGCCTCGCCGGCCTGGCGGCAGCGGCTGAGGCCGCCGATGCAGGAAAGAGTGTTCTGCTGGTCGACCAGGAGCCGGAGCAGTCCCTGGGAGGCCAGGCATTCTGGAGTCTCGGTGGGCTCTTCCTCGTCGACAGCCCCGAGCAGCGCCGGATGGGAATCAAGGACTCACCCGAGCTGGCCCTCCAGGACTGGATGGGATCGGCTCAGTTCGACCGCGACGAGGACCTGTGGCCGCGGCGCTGGGCAGAGGCGTACCTCGACTTCGCGGCCGGGGAGAAGCGGTCCTGGCTGCGCGAGATGGGCCACCGGTTCTTCCCGGTCGTCGGCTGGGCCGAACGTGGCGACGGCCGCGCCGACGGCCACGGCAACTCCGTGCCTCGCTTCCACATCACCTGGGGGACGGGGCCGGGCGTCGTCGACCCCTTCGAGCGGCGGGTGCGTGCTCACGCGGACACCGGTCGGATCACCTTCGCCTTCCGGCACCGTGTCGACCACCTGGTGATCGAGGACGGGGCGGTGGTCGGGGTACGCGGCAAGGTGCTCGAGCCCAGCGGCATCGAGCGCGGGCAGGCCTCCTCGCGCGCCGAGATCAAGGACTTCGAGCTCCGCGGCCAGGCTGTGATCGTCACCTCCGGCGGCATCGGCGGAGACCACGACCTCGTCCGCAAGCACTGGCCGGCACGGCTCGGCACCCCGCCGAAGTCGATGGTCTCCGGCGTCCCGGCCCACGTGGACGGCCGGATGCTCGCCATCACCGGAGCGAGCGGCGCCAGGATCATCAACGATGACCGGATGTGGCACTACGTCGAAGGCATCCGCAACTGGGACTCGATCTGGGCCAACCACGGCATCCGGATCCTCCCCGGTCCCTCGTCGCTGTGGCTGGACGCGACCGGCAAGCGCCTTCCGGCACCGTTCTTCCCCGGCTTCGACACGCTCGGCACCCTCAAGCACCTGCGCCAGACCGGCTACGACTACTCCTGGTTCGTGCTGACCGAGAAGATCATCAAGAAGGAGTTCGCGCTCTCCGGCTCTGAGCAGAACCCCGACCTGACCGGCAAGGACTACAGGCTGCTCGCCGAGCGCGCGCGCAAGGGACCAGGCCCGGTGAAGAGCTTCATGGACCACGGTGAGGACTTCGTGGTCGCGGAGAACCTCACCGCGCTCGTCCACGGCATGAACGGCCTCGCCGAGAAGGACCCGTCTGGCCCGCAGATCAACGAGGGCGAGCTGCGCCGGATCATCGAGGCCCGCGACCGCGAGATCGCCAACAACTTCACCAAGGACGCCCAGGTCACCGCTCTGTACGCCGCCCGCCACTACCGCGGTGACAAGCTGCAGCGCACTGCCAAGCCGCACCGGATCCTCGACCCCGAAGCCGGTCCGCTGATCGCGGTCAAGCTCCACATCCTCTCCCGCAAGACCCTCGGCGGGCTCGAGACGGACCTGTCCGGCCGCTGCCTGACGTCAGCCGGCACCCCGCTGCCCGGGCTCTATGCTGCCGGCGAGGTCGCCGGCTTCGGCGGCGGCGGGATGATGGGCTACAACGCGCTCGAGGGCACCTTCCTCGGCGGCTGCCTGTTCTCGGGACGTGCGGCGGGGAGGGCTGCGGCCGCCGCGGTCTGATCAGTGAGCGCCGGAGAGGTTCAGCCCGACGACACCGACGACGATCATCGCCAGGAAGCCTGCCTTCGCCGCGGTGAGGTGCTCACCGAGGAACATCACGCCGATGCCCGCGACGAGGGCTGTGCCGAGGCCTGACCAGATGGCGTACGCCACCGAGACCGGCATCCGCTCCACGACGATCGACAGCAGCCAGATCGAGGTGCCGTAGCCGGCCAGGACAGCGGCCGACCAGCCGAGGTTGCGGAACCCTTCGGTCCGGGGGAGCAGCGCGGTGCTGGCGACCTCGATCGCGATCGCGACGACGAGCAGCGTGGCGGCGTACATCTACGGGTCCTCCTCAGGCACGTGTAGCGACCGCTACATCACTGAGAAATGTAGCAGTCGCTACATGGTCGGCATAATGCTTTCCATGGACCGCAAGGAGGAGCTCCTCGAGCAAGTCGTCGAGCACGTGCTCAAGCACGGCCTGATCGGGCTGACCCTGCGTCCGCTGGCGGCCGCGATCGGCACCAGCGACCGCATGCTGATCTACCACTTCGGCGGCCGCGACGAGCTGATCGCCGCCGTGGTGGCGCGCGCCAACGAGCACTCCGTGGCCGCGGTCGCCGCGCTGGAGCCGGCCGACGGCGTACGCGCCGGGGTGGAGGCGCTGTGGCGGGCCTACCGCTCCGACCCGCTGCACAGCTGCCTGCAGATCTACCTGCAGGCGGCCGCGACCGGGCTGATCGGGATGGAGCCCTACCGTTCGGTCGTCCGCGAGACCAACGAGCTGTGGTACGCCGCGCTCCGGGACTACATCACCGGCTGTGGTGCGCCCCCTGAGCGTGCCGGCCGGATCGTCACCCTCGTCGACTCGTCGCTGTTCGGCTTCCACCTGGACCTGGCCACCGACCGGCCGGACGAGCTCGCCGCCGGTGTGGCGGATCTCGCCGTCGCCGCGGGGGCGATCGCCGAGGGATGACTCGGAGCGCGCCGCTCGATCATCTAGGGTCTGCCACGTGGAGTGCCCCAAGTTCGCGGTGAGCGTCGACCTCGTTGTGCTCACCGTCCGTGACGAGGCGCTCTGCGCCCTGGTCATACGCCGCGGCATCGAGCCCCATCGAGGCGCCTGGGCGCTTCCGGGAGGGTTCGTCCGCGATGACGAGGGCCTCGAGGAGGCGGCAGCGCGCGAGCTCGCCGAGGAGACCGGCATGCGGCCGGGGAGCGTGCACGTCGAGCAGCTGGCGACGTACGGGGCTCCGGGTCGGGACCCACGGGCTCGGGTCGTTACGGTCGCCTACCTCGCGCTGGCGCCGGACCTTCCGGTCCCTGCGGCGGGGTCGGACGCGGCCGACGCGCAGTGGTGTCGGGTCGACTCGCTGCTGGCCGTCGACGGTGTGGCCGACGGTCTCGCCTTCGACCATGCCGCGATCCTCCGAGACGGCGTCGAGCGCGCCCGCTCCAAGCTCGAGTACTCGCCCCTGGGCGCGGCCTTCTGCGCCGAGGAGTTCACGGTCGCCGAGCTGCGCCGGGTCTACGAGATCGTCTGGGGTGAGCGTCTGGACCCCCGCAACTTCCATCGCAAGGTCACCAAGACCGAGGCCTTCCTCGAGCCGACGGGCAGCACGACGACCCGCGACGGGGGTCGCCCGGCTCAGCTCTTCCGACGGGGCTCCGCCGAGCACCTGCATCCGCCGTTGCTGCGCCGTACGACCTGACCGGCCAGCACCCGAACCTCCTCGAAGGGAACTCGTTTCGATGTCTACCTCCGCCACTCGGGCCTCGCGACGTAGGCCGGTTCGTCCCCGGAACGTGCACTGGGCCGCCGCGGCCCTCCTGTCCGTCGTCGCGGCCACCACGTTGGCCGGCTGTGGCTCCGATCCGGAACCGGCCAGCAGCGAGAAGGGCTTCGGCACGATCTCGATGCAGTACTCCTGGATCAAGAACGAGACGTTCGCCGGCGCGTACTACGCCGAGGACAAGGGCTACTACGAGAAAGCCGGTTTCGACGCGGTCAAGGGTATCTCGGGCCCCGACGACGGCGTCGCCAAGCTGCTCTCCGGGAAGGTCCAGGTCGCCATCACCGACGCCGTCGCGGTCGGTGCCGCGATCGCCGAGCAGGAGGCGCCGCTGAAGATCATCGGCGCGACCTTCCAGAAGAACTCGCTCACGATCCTCTCCCTCCAAGGCGGCGGCGACATCGCCTCGCCGGCCGAGCTCGCGGGCAAGAAGATCGGCGTCCAGGAGTCCGACGTCGCCGTCTTCGAGGCGATGCTCGCCGCCAACGGGCTCGAGGAGGAGAAGGACAACATCACGGTGGTGCCGGTCGAGCTCGACCCGACGCCGCTGACGGCCGGTCAGGTCGACGGCTTCCTGGCCGATCTGACCAACCAGTCGATCGCCCTCGAGCTCGCCGGTCATGAGACCACCGACCTGCCGCTCGCCGACAACGGCGTGCCGTACGTCGCCGAGACCTACACGGTCACCGACCAGTACCTCGCCGAGAACCGCGACCTCCTCGAGGCGCTGCTGACCGCCGAGATCAAGGGCTGGGCCGAGACCTTCAAGAACCCCACCGAAGACGTGGTCGAGGTCGTCACCACCCACTACGACAAGGCTGCCGGCGACTCCGACGGTCTCGAGGCCAGCTTCGGTGAGGTCGATGCGGCCAGGACCACGCGTGGCCTGCAGGAGTCGCAGAAGCTGATCTCGACGCCGGAGACCGAGAAGAACGGCCTCTTCACCGTCTCCGAGGAGCTCCAGCAGCAGACCGTCGACTCGCTCGCCGCCGCCGGCTGGGACGTCTCGGCCGAGGACCTGTTCGACACCTCGATCATCGACGAGATCTACGCGGAGCGCCCCGAGCTGAAGGCGTACCAGAAGTAGGTCCAGCCCTCAGCGGTCGTTGGGCTCACGCCTGGACAGCCGGGCGTCGGGCAGCGACGGCGAGCAGGTCGCGGTCGCGACCGGGCGCAGCGATCAGGCACAGACCGGCGGGGAGACCGGTCGCGGTGCGGACCGGGATCGAGACGGCAGGCAGGCCGGCGATCCCGGCGATGCAGGTGAGCCGCAAGGTGTCGTCGCGGACCTCGGCCGCCTCGGCCGCGGTCGGCGCCACCGAGGAGGCGCTGGGGAAGGCGAGGACGCGGTCGCCGACGACGTCGAGGATCTCCGCACGGGCCTGCGCGAGCACGGCGCGCGCCTCCGCGGCCTGCTCCCTGGTCACGGACCGAGCCATCTCGAACCGCCCGCGCACCGCCTCGCCGAGCGTGTCCAGCCGGGTCTCGAGCCAGGCTCCGTGGGCCTGCCAGGCCTGGTAGGCCTGCCCGGTCACGAAGGCCTGGCGCCACTCGTCCAGCGACGGCGCCCAGGCCAGCGGCTTGGCGTCGGGCAGCGCGTCGCCCACAGCGGTGGCGACGTCGTCGGAGGCGAGCCCGACCAATGAAGGCACCAGATGGATCTCGTCGACGTCGGCCGCCGGCGAGTCCGGCAGCAGTACGTCCCCCACCGCCTGCAGCAGGAACGGGGAGCGCGTCATCCACCCGACGGTGTCGAAGGCCTTGGCGAGCGGGTGGAGCCCCTCGCGCGAGACGGCCCCGTGAGTCGTACGGATCCCGTAGAGGCCCTGGTAGGCGGCCGGCACCCGGATCGAGCCGCCGGTGTCGGTCCCGAGCCCGATCGAGGCGTGGCCGAGCGCGACCGCGGTCGCCGACCCCGACGAGGAGCCCCCGGGGATCCGGCCGGGAGCCTTCGGGTTCGGCGGTGCCCCGTAGTGGGCGTTGAGCCCCGACAGCGAGTAGGCGAACTCCTCGGTGCGCGCGATCCCGCGGACCGACGCTCCGGCATCCAGCAGGGTGGCGACGACAGCGGAGTGCGAGTCGGCCACCGGAGCCTGCTCCAGCCACGCCGGACTCCCGGCGCCGACCGCGAAGCCGGCGACCGCGTAGAGATCCTTGACCGCCACGGTCTCGCCCGAGAGAGCTCCGTCAGCGGTGTGCGAGGAGATCAGCGGGTCGCCGACGGTGCGCCAGATCCGGCTGTCGAAGGCCGGCTCGGGCGCCGAGACGTGGGCCGCGGTGACCTGCCAGCCGGCGTACTCGATCCGCACCGGGTCCCGCGCCCACAGTTGCGTCTGCAGCCCGCGCCCACCGCGGTCGAGCTCCGTGACGGCGACGATGAGGGCGTGGTCCTCGTCGATCACCTGGACGTGGGTCTGCACGATGCGCCGCTTCGGCGCGCCGCCCCGCGCCGCGCGGAAGGCGGCGATCTGCTCGTGCCCGACGATCAGCCCGGCCGCGTCACCGCGCAGCGTGGTCGGTGAGTCGGCGAAGAGCGCGTCCAGAGCGGCGACGTCGTCGGACATCAACGCGCTCTCGTACGCCCGGAAGGCCTGCAGCAGCCCGTGTGGGACCGGCTTGAGCTGGGCGCCGTCCCGAGCTTGTCGAGGGGTCATAGGGCGAAGTCTGCCCTGCCGAGCATGACGGGTGCGCGATCGACGGGCCCGGCGGAGCCGGCAGGTGGGTCAGAGGACGAGCGAGACGCCCAGCAGCACGCCGACCAGCAGCAGCGCCCCGGCCAGCACGAAGCCCGCGGTGAAGGCGGGAAGCGGGCGGCGCTCCCGCATCGCACGCTCGACCCGTGCCCAACGGGCCATCGCGAGGATCGTGCACAGGATCGCGGTGAGCACCAGCACGGCGATCAACCCGTTGCGTGCCCATTCGACGGTGGGCACCTGGAACGAGTGCAGCGCGACCGCACCGGCCAGCAGGCCGAGCACCGTGCGCGCCCAGGCCAGGAACGTACGTTCGTTGGCCAGCGTGAACCGGGGGTCCGGCTCGTCGCCGTGGCCGTAGACCCAACGCGGGTGACGGGGGTCCTCCGCATTCGACTCTGGTTTCGACTCGGTCATGCCCTCATCGTCCACCACATCGCGTACCGATCTAGATTTCTCCCCATGGCTGAGAGCACGCAGGTTTCCGAGTTCGACCGGGACATCGCGGTCCGCAGGACCGACCAGAGCACTTATGCAGCCGACCTCGCTCCCGGCTGGGTGGTCGGCGGCGGAGTCAACGGCGGCTACCTGCTCGCGGTCAGCGGGAACGCGCTGCGGGCCCACCTGCCGCGTCATCCGGACCCGATCGTGCTGAGCGCGTTCTACGCCGGCGCCAGCACACCCGGGCCGGCTGAGGTCCGCATCGAGACCAAGCGCGACAAGGGGTCGCTGGCCATCGCGACCGCCGAGCTGTGGCAGGGCGAGGAGCTGCGGATCACCACCACGGCGACGTACGCCGACCTCGACGGTCTCCACGCGAAGAGCAGCGGCTTCGAGCGGGTCACCGCGACCGAGCCGGAGCTGCCGCCGCTCGAGGAGTGCCTCTCCTCGACAACCGCGCCCGAGCAGGTGAAGGAGTTCGTGCCGATGCTGGACCGCTACGAGCTCTGCGTGCCGAAGGAGCAGTTCGTCTGGGGCGGCGCCAAGCCGAGCGGTGAGGCCGTCTTCACCGGCTGGTTCCGCCACCACGACCGCGAGCCCGACCCGCTCTCGCTGCTGCAGGTGCTCGACGCGCTCCCGCCGGTGACCTTCGGCCTCGAGCTCCCGGGCTGGGCGCCGACCCTCGAGCTCACCTGCCACATCCGCCACAAGCCGGCGCCGGGCTGGCTCAAGGTCACCCACTTCTCCCGCAACCTCTCGGGCGGCATGTTCGAGGAGGACTGCGAGGTGTGGGACTCCGCCGGCACGCTGGTCGCGCAGGCGCGGCAGCTGGCCCGCCTGCCGCGCGCCTGACGGGTCACATCTGAGGGGTCACATCGGCGCGCAGCGGTCCTTCCCGCCGTAGGCGTCCCAGTGCCAGGCCTCGACCGAGTATTGCTTCAGCCCGAAGGCCAGTGCCGTCTTGTTGAGGAACGACCACACCTCGCTGGTCGGCTCGGAGGCCCGTGTCGCGCAGGTCTTGCCGCCGGTCGCGCTGGGCTCCTCGAAGTCGATGGCGATGCCGAGCTGGTGGGATGAGTGGCCGGGCTGCGCCGTCAGCGCGTAGTCGCCGGTCGGGCAGCCGCCGGTGGCATCCTCCTTGCACAGCGCCCTTTGCTTCTTCATGGTCCGGAACGAGCTGCTCGCGATGAGGTCGACACCCTGCTTCTCGGCCTTCTTGACCAGGGCGGCTGCGGCCCCCGAGATGCGCGCGTTGACGACGGTCAGGCCCTCGGAGCCGTCGATGTAGTAGCTGTCGCCCTTGGTGCTCTCCGTCCCGGTGTTGGGCAGACCCTCGACCGCGCAGAGTCGGACCGGGATCAGCTTGCCCAGGTCATAGCCCTCGCCCTCGCCCAGGTCCCTGGTGCCGGGTGCGCACACGAGCGCGGTCGAGTCGGCGCGTACGTCGCCCACCGGCCTCGTCGGCGCGGCGACCTCGATGAGCCTGCCCGCGGAGGCGCCGGCGGCGCGCTGCTCGGAGGCCTGCACGGCCAGCTCGGCGAGGTGGCCGGTGACCCCGCTCGCCTCCGTCTCGGTGGTCTCGCCCGGGTTCGGCGCTGGGTCCGGTGCAGTCTCCGGGACGTCGTCGGGGCAGGCGGTGATGGTCTCGTTGAGCGGATTCTTGGCCCCCGCCCCGAGGGTGATGTCCGCGCACACGACGGTGGTGTGGTCGCGCTTGGCGTAGGTGTCCTGCCAGGTCCGGTAGCCCGCGACCGAGAAGGTGTTGGTCGCCTCATCGGCCTGCAGCGTACGCAGCCCCAGACCGTCGCCGTAGGCGCCCGGCTGCTCGAGCCAGGCCCCGATGTCCGCGGCGGTGACCTCCCAGCCGACGCTACGCAGGGAGGCGACGGCCACTGTCAGGTCGCTGCCGACGCCGAGCATGTCGTCGGTCGTGGTCTGCTTCCACTTCTGCGTCTGCTCGTAGAAGTCGTACGCCCCATAGCCGCTGACTCCGACCAGCGCGAGCATCAGCAGGCCGACTAGGACCTTCGGCCAGCGCCGCTTCTTCGGCTCGGGACCGAACCGGCCAGGGCCGTGGCCCTGGGGGTACGCCGGGGGCTGCTGCCCCGGGTAGGGCTGCTCCAGGTAGGGCTGCTCCGGATACGGCTGCTCTGCGTACGGCTGTTCGGGGTAGGGCTGTTCGGGATAGTGCTGCTCGGGATAGTGCTGTTCCGGGTAGGGCTCCTGGCCGTAGGGCCGCTGTTCCGGTGGGTAGGGCCGCTGCTCGGGGTAGCGCTGCCCGCCCGGGTGGGGCCGCTGCTGGCCGGGATGGGGCTGCTGCCCGGGGTACGGCTGCTGCGGTCGCCCCGGCTGTGCCTGTGGTTGGTGGGGCTCCCGCGGGCCCGGGTAGGGCTGCTGGCCTCGGTAGGGCGGGCGCGGCTCGCCCGGACGCCGCGGCGGCCAGTGCTGGTCGCTCATGATCGGCCCCCGGGTAGGAGCGGGCAGGCGAAGAGCAGCAGAGGGCGGGGCACGGCGTTGGAGCGTACCCAAGAGACCATGCTTTCCGGGCGTCTAGGGAAGAATCTCACACGTGAACAGCCCCAAGACCGTAGTGGCCGCGGCGATCCTCAGCGCCGACGGCAAGCAGGTGCTCGCCGCGAGGCGTATGTCCCCGCCCGAGGCCGCCGGGCGCTGGGAGCTTCCCGGCGGCAAGGTCGAGGAGGGGGAGACGCCCGAGGCAGCCCTCGTCCGAGAGATCGGTGAGGAGCTCGGCTGCCTGATCGAGGTGCTCGACTGGATGCAGGGGGAGTCGGCCATCGGGGTCTCGACAGGCTCGACCACCGGGGCCCGCCTGATCGCCGCGACCGCCCGGGTTGTGGCCGGCGAGCCGAGACCGCGCGAGCACGACCAGATCCTCTGGCTGGCGGCCGAGGACCTCGACTCGGTCGACTGGCTCGAGCCCGACCGCCCGTTCCTCGGCTCGCTGCGTC
This sequence comes from Nocardioides panzhihuensis, assembly GCF_013408335.1. Lineage (NCBI taxonomy): Bacteria > Bacillati > Actinomycetota > Actinomycetes > Propionibacteriales > Nocardioidaceae > Nocardioides > Nocardioides panzhihuensis. The sequence goes on from NZ_JACBZR010000001.1 coordinate 723,838, forward strand.
ACGTGCTCGGTCTGCCCGAGGCGGCGACCCTGCGTGGCATCTTCTTCGAAGAGGAGCACGCCCGCTCGGCCGCAGCGAAGCTCGAGCGCGAGGGCTGGACCGCGCGGGTCGACCGCGAGCGCTACCAGGGCGAGGACGACGACGAGGACCACCCGTGGTCGGTGGAGACAGACGCCCCCGAGCTGGTCCTGGAGCTGCTGGTGGACGAGTACGACGGTTGGCTCGACATCCCCGAGGGCCCGCCGGACGACTCGATCGCTCCCGAGCCCGTCGACCTCCCCGACAACCCGAAGCGGATAAAGCGCCCCGACCTAGGATCGAGTTCGTGAATTCACAGAAGAGCCTCCTGCTCGTTCATGCCCACCCCGACGACGAGACGATCGCGACGGGAGCGACGATGGCGAAATATCTCGCCGAGGGCGCCCGCGTCACCCTGGTGACCTGCACGGCAGGAGAGATGGGCGAGATCCTGGTGCCCGGGCTGGCCCACCTCGCCGCCGATCAGGAGGACGGTCTGGGCGAGCACCGACGCGGGGAGATCGAGGACGCGATGGCGGCGCTGAAGGCGCCCGACGGCAGCGAGGTGGACCACCGCTGGCTGGGTGGTTTCGGCAACTACCGCGACTCCGGGATGACTTGGAGCGAGGACCGCACCCACGCGCTGCCGGACCCCGACGCCCGGGAGAACGCCTTCTGGTACGCCGACCTCAACGAAGCCGCCGACCACCTCGTCACGATCATCCGCGAGGTGCGTCCGCAGGTGCTGGTCACCTACGACGAGTTCGGCAACTACGGCCACCCGGACCACATCCAGGCGCACCGGGTCGCGACGTACGCTGCCCACCTCGCCGCCGTCCCGACCTACAAGAAGGAGCTCGGCGAGGCCCACGAGATCGACCGGATCTTCTGGACCGCGATCGCGGAGAGCTGGATCCGTGAGGGTCTGCGTGCTGCCCGGGACTCTGGAGACGAGGACGCGCTCGGTGGGATGGACCCCGAGGGCCCGCTGCCGATGGCGACGCCCGACGTCGACATCGCCGCCGCGATCGACGGCACCACGTACGCCGACCAGAAGGTCGCCGCGATGCGCGCCTATCCCACCCAGATGGACATGGAGCAGGGCATGTTCGCGATGACCAACAGCCTCGGTACGACCGCGTGGTCCCACGAGCACTTCCGGATCGCCAAGGGCGACCTCGACGGGCACAGCGGGGCCGACTCGGGTCTCGGTGGCCAAGCCTGTCCGGATCTCTTCGCCGGGCTGTGAGACCACTCGGCGGCGGCCTGGCTCGTTGCGGGGCCGGTCTCCTGGCCGGCCTCCTCGTCGGGGTCGCGGCGGTCGCCGTCCACCCGTGGTGGTGGGGCCTGCTGCTCGCTGTGGCTGCGTCCTCGGCGACTCTGCTCGCACTCCCACGTGGAGTCGCGAGGGTGGCGTACGCCGCGGCCTGGGGGATCGTGGTCGCGCTGGCCGCGACGCCGCGGCCGGCGGGCGGGTACGCCGTCGCGGGCGACCTCGCGGGATACCTGATGATCCTCTGGGCCGTGCTGATGATCGTGGTCGCGACGGCGACTGTGTCAAGGGCCACTTCGAGGGTGGATCGCGCCCACTCCGGCAAGTGACGAACGTCCCAAGATGGGCTACGGGTTCGGCCTAGGGGGGTATAGGTCCTAGGCTCTGCCGCATGTCCACTGAGCGTGAGGCCTCCAAGGCCCCCGAGCCTGCGAAGCAAACTGACGCGGCCGGGTCCAACGCCAGCCAAGCTGGCGCGGACGATGCCGCCGTCGAGACGGTCATGATCCCGCAGATCGAGATCGACGCTCGCGTCGCCGAGTCCGCTGGCGCCAAGCCGGTCGCCAATGTGCCCGACGAGCCCGACGGTGCGACCCGGATCGTCTCCGCCGAGGCAGACTCACACGATGACTCCGACGAGGATCCCGCCGAGGAGACCCTGCTGCGCAGCACGATGCTGCGCTCAGAGCTGCCGAAGCGTGCGCCACTGCCGGAGGACGACAACTACCTGTTCGTCTCGAAGAACCGCGAGTTCGCTCCCGAGCCGGATGCGGTCGCCGCCGCGCCCGACCTGGCCGACGACGCGGAGACCGAGATGGCGTTCTACCGTCCGGCCGACGAGAGCCCGGACTTCGACGAGCCGCTCGAGGAGACCGTCGTCGGCGTCGGCCCGTTCGTGGTGCACGACCCCGCGCAGGATGCCGTCGACCACTCCGCCTACCAGCCCTACGCGCAGCCCGGCGATGCGCAGCCCGGCTACGCGCAGCCCGATTACGCGCAGCCCGACTACGCGCAGCCCGACTACGCCCAGCCGGTCGCGGCTGAGCGCAAGCCGCTCGGCACCGGGGCCAAGATCGCCGTCGCGGTCGCCGGCGGCGTCGCCGTCCTGGCCTTCGCCGGCTGGGCCGCGGCGTACGCCGTCGCGGGGGAGAAGATCCCCGAGGGCACCACGGTGGCCGGCGTGGACGTCGGCGGCATGACGGCCGCCGAGGCGGCGCCGTTGCTGGACCAGAAGTTCGCCCCGGCCCACAGTCAGCCGATCGACGTGGCCGCCGGCGACAGCAAGACCGAGGTCAACCCGGCCGAGGCGGGTCTGAGCTTCGATGCCGAGGCGACGATCGCGAAGGCCGACGCCGCGCGCAGCTGGAGCCCCGTGAAGCTGTGGAAGCACTTCACCGGCGGCGGCGAGATCGAGCCTGTCATCAAGGCCGACGACAAGCTGCTCGCCAAGGTCGCGGCCAAGGTGAGCAAGCGCGCCGGCACCCCCTTCAAGGACGGCGACGTCGTCATCAAGCGGGGCAAGGTCAAGACCACCCAGCCGGTCGCCGGTGAGGGAGTCAGCAACGAAGCGCTCCAGAGCGCGCTCGCCGGTCAGCTGCTCGTCGAGGGCGACCGCAGGGCTGATGTCTCCCTCGAGGAGCTGACCCCGGACGTCGACGAGACCGACGTCAAGGAGGCCGTCGACAAGGTCGCCAACCCGGCGGTCTCCGGCCCGATCACGCTGAAGTTCGAGAAGACCCCGGTGCAGCTGTCCCCGAAGGAGTTCGGCGACGCGATCCGCTTCGACCCCAAGGACGGCGAGCTGCAGGCCTCGGTCGCGCCCAGCAAGCTGAAGAAGGTGCTGAAGGAGGCCCTCGCGGACGACGCCGCGAAGCCGGTCGACGCGACGGTCGAGATGGTCAACGGCACCCCTAAGGTCGTGCCCGCCAAGCCCGGCGTCACCTTCAACCAGAAGGACCTGGAGGCCGTCTTCCTCGACGTCGTCACCGCGCCCAAGGGTGAGCGCACCGTCGAGGTGAAGTCGAAGGTCGCCAAGCCCAAGGTAACCACCGAAGAGGCCAAGGCCTGGGGCATCAAGGAGAAGGTCTCCTCCTTCACCACCAACTTCCCCTACGCCGAATACCGCAACGTCAACATCGGTCGCGCCGCCGAGCTGATCAACGGCACCGTGCTCGCGCCGGGCGACACCTTCTCGATGAACGGCATCGTCGGCGAGCGTACGGCTGCCAACGGGTTCACCAAGGGCTGGATGATCCAGAACGGGATCTTCCGCGAGGACTACGGCGGCGGTGTCTCGCAGATGGCGACGACCACGTTCAACGCGATGTTCTTCGCCGGGCTCCAGGACGTCGAGCACAAAGCCCACTCGCTCTACATCGACCGCTACCCGATCGGCCGCGAGGCGACCGTCGCCTGGCCCTCGCTGGACCTGAAGTTCAAGAACAACACCAAGTACGGCGTGCTGATCCGCTCCTGGGTCAACCCCGCCGGCGGCAGCAGCCAGGGCTCGGTGACCGTCGAGATGTGGTCCACCAAGATCTGGGACATCAAGGCCCGCACCGGTGACCGCTACGACTTCAAGTCGCCGGGCAAGCAGAAGATCACCGACGGCAACTGCGAGAACACCGTCGGCGCCCAGGGCTTCTCGATCAACGTCTGGCGCGACTTCTACAAAGCCGGCACGGGCTCGAAGGTCGACACCGAGACCTTCAAGACCGTCTACAACCCGCAGGACGAGGTCGAGTGCACCGACGAGTCCAAGAAGAAGCCCCCGGCCGACCCCAGTTGACGGGTACCGCTGGTCGAGCCGCTCCGGCGGCTCGACCAGCGGGTCAGGGCGTGAGGCGGTGCAGGTCTCGCGGGAACAGCGTGACCTCGCGGATGTTGGCCGCCCCGACCAGCCGTGCCACCCAGCGCTCCAACCCCAGCGCGAAGCCTCCGTGCGGCGGCATCCCATGGGCGAAGGCCTGCAGGTACGAGGCGTACGCCGCCGGCTCCTCGCCGCGCGCCCGGATCGCCTCCTCGTAGTCGGCCAGGCGGTGCAGGCGCTGCCCGCCGGTGACCAGCTCGAGGCCTCGGAAGAGCAGGTCGAAGCTGTTGCTCCACCGCTCGTCGCCCGGCTGCGGGTGGGTGTAGAACGGCCGCTTCCGCATCGGGTAGCCCTCCACGGCCAGGAAGTCGGAGCCGTAGGTCTGCCGGGCCCACGCCCCGAGGGCGCGCTCGTGCTCGGGAGCGAGGTCGGGCTCGTCCTCGGGTGCCCCGACCAGCTCGAGCGCCTCGGCGAAGTGGATGACCGGGATCTCCTCGGGCACGACCGGCAGGTCGTGCCCGAGCCGTTCGACGGCGCGGGCGGCATGGGTCTCGATCCCGGCACGCATGCCTGCGACGACCTCGCGGAGCACCGAGAGCACGTCGCGGTGGTCGCGGACGAAGCCGAGCTCGACGTCGAGGCTGACGTACTCAGCAAGGTGTCGCACCGTGTCGTGCGGCTCGGCGCGGAAGACCGGTCCGACCTCGTAGACGCGCTCGAAGACGCCGACCAGCTGCTGCTTGTAGAACTGCGGTGACTGGGCGAGATAGGCGGGCCGACCGAAGTAGTCGATCTCGAAGACGTTCGCTCCGGACTCTGTCGCCGAGTCCACGATCTTGGGGGAGTGGACCTCGGTGAACCCCGCCGAGTCGAGCGTCGCCCGGAAGCCCCGCAGGGATGCGGCGGCGACCTCCCAGCGGGCCCGGACCGCCGGATGACGCCAGGTCACCGGAGCGTGGTCGAGCAGCGTCGGCAACCCGGCCGCGATCTCTGGTCGCCACAGCTCGACCGGCGGGGTGTGTGCTGGTCCGGAGAGCGCCGTGACCACAGGCGAGGTGACCTCGACCCCACCCGGGGCCTGCGAGCTGGCGGTGGCGATGCCGACCACCTCGACCGGGGTCTCTTCGGGGGGAACCTCCTGTCCGTCGGCGGGCTTGACCACCACCTGCGCCAGGCCGGTGTGGTCACGAAGAACGAGAAAGGTGACGGCGGCGAGCTCGCGGCGCCGGTGCACGTGCCCGGCGAGTCGAACGGCGTCGCCCGGCGTGACGGCGGGAAGCTGGCCAGCGAGCGTACGGTCTATCGGTTGCATCTTTTCCTCCAGGTGGCGAGGCCCTGGAGGTGTGGGCGGGGGCTAGGTCGCGGTGCCACCACACCTTCGCTGATGTCTCATCAGCCTCTCGTCGATCCGCCGTACGCGCGGGCGCCGCCTTGCCGCTGGCTGAGGGTCGTCACTCCTCGGCGGCGCCACTCACGATCGTAGATGTCGCCGCGCGCGGGCCGCCAACGAGTACTTCGTCGTGACGTGAGTCACATCAGTTCGTTGACATTGTCATGCGCCCGTTCCTGCTGAGCCTTCTCGCCGCTGTCGCACTCGTCCTCGTCCCGTTCTCCGCCTCCGCCGGCGCGGGGACCAGCCGGACCGGGGTCCCGCTGCCGGGATCGCCTCTCGGAGACCCCGTCGGCGCCAACGACTGGGGGTGCGCGCCCTCGGCCCAGCGCCCGACGCCGGTGATCCTGGTGCACGGCACCTTCGGTGACCGTCGTTCGCTGCTGGACCCGATCTCGCTGGCCATGAAGCGGGCTGGGTTCTGCGTCTACTCCCTCGACTACGGCAACCGGGCCACCGGCGACATCCGGGACTCGGCCGCCCATCTCGGTGAGTTCATCGAGCGCGTGCGCGAGGTCACCGACGCCGAGAAGGTCTCCCTCGTCGGCCACTCCCAGGGCGGGATGATGCCCCGCTACTACATCAAGAACCTCGGTGGTGCCGCCTACGTCGAGGACCTCGTCGGCCTGGCGCCGTCCAACCACGGCACCTCGATCATGAGTTCCGAGGGTGTCACCGGCGCCGCCACCGGAACCACCGGCCTCTGCGTCTCCTGCTCCCAGCAGGCCGTCGGCTCGCAGTTCCTCGCCGACCTGAACGCGGGCGACGAGACCCTGGGCGACATCTCCTACACCCAGATCGTCACCGCCACCGACGAAGTGGTCGTGCCCTACACCTCCGGCTTCCTCGCCGAGGGCCCGAACACCACCAACGTACGCATCCAGGACGCCTGCGCGCTCGACCTCTCCGAGCACCTGCTCATCCCGATGAGCGCGTCCGCCATCGCACTCACCCTCGATGCGCTGACCCACGAAGGCCCCGCAGCTCCCGACCTGAGGACCTGCTGACCTCGACTACGCGATCACCAGACGGTGTGGATGGAGCCGTACGCCTGCAGCCTGCTGTCCTTGGTCACCAGGGGAAGGTTCTCGAGCATGCTCTGTGCGGCGAGCATGCGGTCGAAGGGGTCGCGATGGTCCCAGTCGAGCTCTCCGGCGAGGCGCGAATGGTTGAAGTCGATCGGCAGTCGCTGCAGGACATGAAGACGGGTGCGATCCTCGAAGGTGGCGACCAGGGTGCCTCCGCCGGGGAGCTTGCTGAGCCGAGCCTTGGTCGAGATCTCCCACAGGCTCGCCGCCGAGACGAACACCTCGGTGTCGATGTCGATGACGGCCTCGTAGGCAGAGGCGCTGAGCCGGTCCGGGTCGCTCACCAGCCAGATGTACGCATGGGTGTCGAGGAGGACTCGCTCAAAGGTCTTCATCGAGCGAGCCCTCCCAGGCGGCGAGCTCGTCGTCGGAGAGCGGGTCGAAGAACTCATCGGGGACGCTCACGCGAAGCCCGCCGAGGATCCGCCTCGTCGGCCGTTCGATCGGCACCAGGCGGGCGATGGCGCGGTCACCCCGGGCGATGACGACCTGGCCGCCCGCCTCGACCTCGGTCAGCAGGCTCGACAGGTGTGTCTTCGCCTCCTGAACCTTCACGACATGCGCTGCATCCATGCGTCAACGGTAGGTTGGTCAACCGGGTTGGTCAACCCATGGTCTGACCCGCTGAGGAGGACAGGATGCATCTTGATCTGGCGACTTTCGTCGTGCCCGAGTACGACGAGGCGGTGGAGTTCTTCCGCGACGTGCTCGGCTTCGAGGTCACCGAGGACGTGCCCGCGACGACGAACGACGGGCGCCCGAAACGATGGGTGGTCGTGCGTCCGCCGGGCGGCGGCACCGGCTTCCTGCTCGCCCGGGCCGACGGCCCGGTGCAGACCGCGAGGGTCGGCGACCAGACCGGCGGCCGGGTCACGTTCTTCCTGCGGGTGGACGACTTCCCGGCGGCGTACGAGAAGCTGGTCGCCGCCGGGATCGAGCTCGTGGGACCGGTGCGCGAGGAGTCCTACGGCACCCTCCAGGTCTTTCGTGACCCCTTCGGGAACCTGTGGGACCTGTTGTCAGGGTAGGCGTACGAGCGCCTGGACGGGGGTGTGGTCGCTGGGCCAGCGACCGTCCTTGGTCCAGGTGTTGATCGCTGCCGACTTCACGGTGATGCCGGGCGTCGTGAGGATCCAGTCGATGCGCGTGCCGGCCGGGTTCGGGGTGCCGTAGTTCGGGAAGGTGCCCACCCGCGGAGTCAGCTGGGTGCCCGCGAGCCAGGTGTCGACGAGCCCGCCGTCGGTCACCAGCGTCGTATAGGGAGCTGAGGCCTCGGCGGTGGCGTTGCAGTCCGCAGTGAACACGGCGGGAAGCCCGGTGTCGGCGATGAGGGAGCGGACGACCTCCGCGCTCCGGACCCGTGCGTTCTCGGACTGGTGGTCGAAGTGGGAGTTGACGTGCAGGAACTCGGTTCCGGTCGCCAGGTCCCGGAACCGCACCCAGGTGACGATCCGGGTCACCGAGTTGCCCCAGGTCGCCGAGCCGATCACGTCGGGGGTGTCGGAGAGCCAGAACTGGTCCCACCACAGCGCCTCGAGCCGGGAGGCGTCGTAGAAGATCGAGGAGTACTCGCCGCCGGCGCCGCCGTCGCGCCCGAACCCGAGCATCCGGTACTTCGGCCCCAGGCCGGCCTCGAGCGCGCCGAGCTGGCTGAACTCGGCCTCCTGCACGCCGACGATCGTCGGCTTCTCGAGCTCGACGAAAGCGGTGACCAGCGGCTTGCGCTCGGGCCAGTAGTCCGGCTGGCCGGGCTGCGTGCCTTCGCGGTCGTAGCGGATGTTGAAGCTCATCACGTGGAGATCGGGCGTCTTGGCCTTGCCGATCAGTGGCTTACCCGAGTCCTTCTCGTACGCCGCCGCCGCAGGCAGCGCGCCGCCCAGCGTCGTACCGACTGCAGCGGCCGCGCCGAGCGCGCCCGCGGATGTGATGATGCCTCGCCTGGTGATGCCCATCAGTGCTCCTTAGGTGGGGATTGCTCCACCACCTCACCAAGCGCAGATGAGCACTCGCGGAACTCCGGATGAGCGGGCCCGGACAGTTCCGCTACGGAGTGGGCGAGGAGTAGTAGCGGCAGCGGTGGTGCTCGGTGAAGCCGAGGCCCTCGTAGAGGGCGAGGCCGGCGTCGTTGTCGGTCTCCACGTGCAGCCAGGCGGCGCGAGCGCCACGCTCGGCGCCCCACTCCAGCAGGGTGGCGAGGGCCTTGGTGGCGATCCCCTGGCGACGGTGTGGCTCGGCGACCTCGAGGTCATGGATGGCCAGCCAGTCGTTCTTCATCGTGCCCATGATCCGCGCGGTGTCGCGGAGGTTGATCAGCACCTGCGCGTCGTTGGCCTGCAGCTCGACGCGGGCGTCCTCGACGGGCGGCGGCAGGAGTCGCCGGGTGGCGGCGAGCCCGGCGAGCTGGAACTCGACGGTGACGTCCTCGACCCAGCCGCGCTCGACCACGGCCTCCTCGGCGGCGGACCCGACCTCGACCTTCACCCGGGGGTGCTTGTGGCGGCTCCGGTAGTAGCTCTCGACCCGGTCGAGCGCCGCCGCCAGACCGAGGCCGGGGTCGCCGATCGCCAGCGCGGAGTTGGGCCGCCGGCGGACAGAGACCTCGTGGTCGAAGAGCACCCACTCGCCCAAGGGCTCGGAGGTGGTGCCGGGGAAGATCGCGGCGCTGAGCAGCTCGGCCTCCCGCACGCCGATCCGCAGACGTACGTTCGGCCGTGGCGGCACCGGCTTGCCGGAGACGATCTCGGCGACGGGCACCCTCACCTGCTCCCCGGACTCGCGCTCGATGACCGCGGTGCCGTCGGCCCAGGACGTACAGACGCCGAGGATGTCGGTGAAGGCGGGGCCACCGGTGGGTCCGGTCTGGCCGGGGACGAGGCGGCGCACGACGATCCGCTTGCCGACGACATGTGGTCCCAGGAGATGAGCAGGCACGTGGGGATACTAGGCTGTCCTCGGAAGGGCCAGTCGCGCCCCTCTGACTTTCGTGAAACCGCTTGGAGGAGCCCCGAATGACGTACGTCATCGCCCAGCCCTGTGTTGACGTGAAGGACAAGGCTTGCGTCGACGAATGTCCGGTGGACTGCATCTACGAGGGCAAGCGGATGCTGTACATCCACCCCGACGAGTGTGTCGACTGCGGCGCCTGCGAGCCGGTGTGCCCGCCCGAGGCGATCTTCTACGAGGACGACACCCCCGAGGAGTGGAAGGAGTACTACGACGCCAACGTCAAGTTCTTCGACGACCTCGGCTCGCCCGGTGGTGCTGCTCGCATGGGTGAGATCGACAAGGACCACCCGTTCGTCGCCGCGCTGCCCCCGCAGAACCAGGACTGATGCCGACTCCGTACGCGGCCTCGGTCCCGGTCTCGCAACGGCTGCCTGACTTCCCCTGGGACAAGCTCGCCTCGTTCAAGGAGAAGGCGTCCGCGCACGCCGGGGGGCTGGTCGACCTCTCGGTCGGGACCCCGGTGGACTCGACCCCGCAGGTCGTGCAGAACGCTCTGCGCGGGGCCGCTGACTCCCCGGGCTACCCGACGACGATCGGTACGCCCGCGGTGCGTCAGGCCGCGATCGACTGGCTCGCGCGCAACCACGGGGTCGACGGCCTCGCGCTGGACAACGTGCTGCCGGTGATCGGCTCCAAGGAGCTGATCGGGTCGCTGCCGCTGCATCTCGGCGTCGGACAGGGCGACCTCGTCGCCTACCCGGAGCTGGCCTACCCGACCTACGAGGTCTCTGCGGCGCTCGTCGGTGCCGACACCGTCGCCACCGACTCGCTGGTCGCCCTGGGGCCCAGGGTGCCGAAGATCCTGTGGATCAACTCCCCGTCCAACCCGAGCGGGCGGGTGCTGCCGGTGGAGCACCTGCGCAAGACGGTCGAGTGGGCGCGCGAGCGGGGCACGCTGCTGATCTCGGACGAGTGCTACATCGAGTGCGCCTGGGAGGCCGAGCCGGTCTCGGTGCTGCACCCCGACGTCTGCGGCGGCACCTACGAGGGCATCCTCGCCGTCCACTCGCTCTCCAAGCGCTCCAACCTCGCGGGCTACCGCTGTGCCTTCGTCGCCGGAGACGCCTCCGTCCTCGGTGAGGTCCTCGCGGTCCGCAAGAACCTCGGCCTGCAGATGCCCGGCCCCCAGCAGGTCGCCATGGTCACGGCGCTCGCCGACGATCAGCACGCCAAGGAGCAGCACGCCCGCTACGCCGCCCGGCGCACCAAGCTCAAGGCGGCGCTGGAGTCGGCCGGCTTCCGCATCGACCACTCCGAGGCGTCCCTCTACCTGTGGTCGTCTCGCGAAGAGGACTGCTGGGCCACCGTCGACTGGCTCGCCGAGCGCGGCATCCTCGCCGCCCCCGGCGCCTTCTACGGCCGCGCCGGCCGGTCCCACGTCCGGATCGCCTTCACCGCCACCGACGAGCGCGTCGACGCCGCGGTCTCCCGTCTGGCCGAATAGACCCCGCCGAGGCGTCACGTACGTCGGCCGAGGCGTCACCTACGTCGGCCGAGTGGGCACTGGATTGCCAACTCGGCCAGCGGGAGTGACGTCTCGGCGGTCAGTCGGCGACGTCGACGTGGACGTGGTCGCGGTGCTCGAGGATCGACATGTCGCCCTGGCGGGGCGGGAGGTCGTAGTCGCGCCACCCGGCGGCGGAGCGGAGCTTGGTCCAGATGCGGTCGTCGAAGATGACGGTCTCGATGTCGAGACGGTCGGCGTTGGCGACGAGATACTGTGCCACCGCCCAGCCCTTGATGTTGTTGCGCGCGTTGATCGGCCGGAAGAAGTAGTCGACGGCGCGGCCCTCGTAGTGGGCCGAGCCGACCATGTGTCCGGTGGAAACGCCACCCGGCTGGAAACCGCCTTCGGGGACCCGGCCGAAGGCGCCGCGTACGTCCTCGCGCAATGCCTCCGCACGCGAGGTGAGTCCGGCCCCGCTGAGCTCGTCGGGGGCCTCGTCGGCGCTGCCCTTGACGACGCAGGAGAACGCCTCGGGGGTGTTGCCGGTGAGCGCGGAGGCGAGGGCCCGCGCCTCCGGCTCGGCGTCGCGGTAGGAGTCGCGGGAGCCGTCGCCGATCTGCTGGGCGACGCCCGGCACGGACTGCCGGCGATAGTCGGTGACACCGGAGAGGCGGTCGTAGAGGGCGGACGCCTCCGAGGCCGGCCGGTCGAGATCGTGGTCGGCGAGCTCGACCGCGAGCACGACGGAGGCCGCGCGGGCGGGGAGCCCGCGGCGTACGGCTTCGGCGGCGATCGCCGAGGCGTGCTCGGCCTGCTCGGAGGAGAGGTCGTAGGTCTCGCCGTCGGCGGTGACGGTGCAGCTCTCGGAGGAGAAGACCGGGATGCCGCTGATCCCGACGCCCAGCACACGCAGGCCCGCGAAGAGCAGCGCGACGGCGATCACGACGCCGAGGACGATGAGGTGCTTGCGCACCGGCCGGAGCTGCTTCCTGGCTTCGCGCGCGGACTTGCGCAGCGCCTCGCGCGCCGGCTCCGGCAGACGCGGCGCCGAGGGCCGCCCGGGCGGGGTCGGCGTGCCTGGGGGCGGACTGGTCGGCGGACCCCCGGTTGCGCTCACGTCACCAATCTTCACGTACGGAAAAAGTCATGCCAGGGTGATGACGATGCGCTCGCCGCTGGCGTCGGGGGTCTCGGCCCATTCCTCGTCCTTGCCGGCCGACCAGGTGCGGCCGTCGTAGGCGATGGAGGTGGCGCCGAACTCGCTCGCCCGGGCGAGTACGTAGTGGGCGGCCGTCCAGCCGCCGCGCTCGCCGGTCTTGCCGGCTTCGACCGGGATCACCACGGTCGATCCCTCCACCCGAGCCCGGCGGACCATGCCGCCGAGCAGCTGGTTGATCTCGGTCTTGGTCGCCTGGGGCTTCCCGGACCCGGCCTCCGGCTCGTCGATCCGGCAGGACAGCGCGGCGGGGGAGTAGCCGCTGATCGCGGAGGCGATCGCGCGGCCCTCGTCCTCGTGGTCGGCGTACGCCTCGGGGAACGCCGAGCGCTGCACCTCCTGGGCCGCCTCGGTGACCACCATGTCCTCGTAGCCCTCGATCTTCACCAGCGCGTCGTAGAACTTGTTGGTGGCGTAGATCGGGTCCTGGACCTGCTCCTCGGTGCCCCAGCCCATCGACGGACGCTGCTGGAAGAGGCCGAGCGAGTCCCGGTCGCCATGGCTGATGTTGTAGAGCTTCGACTCCTGGATGGCGGTCGCGATCGCGATCGTCGCAGCCCGCGCGGGCAGGCCCCGTTTGAGGCCGAGCGCGGTGATCACGGCCGCGTTGCCCATCTGCTCGGGGTCGAAGCGCGCCTCGTACTCGCCTGCGACCGCCGTGCAGTGCTGCAGGTCGGGCAGGATCGAGTCCAGCTTGTCCGTCGCGGCCTGGACGACCCAGTAGATGCCGCCGGCGATCACGCCGAGTACCACCAGTGTGGTGACGAGCTTCTTCAACGGAGCACTCTGGTCTTCGGCGCGGGTCAGTTGGCGTGGAGGGCGGCGTTGAGCTCGATGCCCTCGCCCTTCCACGGAACGGCCTCGATGGCGCCGCTGACCGAGTTGCGGCGGAAGAGGATGTTGGAGGCCCCGGAGAGCTCGCCGGCCTTCTTGACGGTGCCGTCGGGGAGCGTGACCTTGGTCCCGTACGTCACGTAGCACCCGGCCTCGATGACGGCGTCGTCGCCCAGGGAGATGCCGAGGCCGGAGTTGGCGCCGAGCAGGCAGCGCTTGCCGACCGAGATCACGGCCTTGCCGCCACCGGAGAGGGTACCCATGATCGAGGCGCCGCCACCGACGTCGGAGCCGTCGCCGACGACGACCCCACCGGAGATCCGGCCCTCGACCATCGAGGCGCCGAGAGTGCCGGCGTTGAAGTTGACGAAGCCCTCGTGCATCACGGTGGTGCCGGCGGCCAGGTGGGCGCCTAGGCGGACACGGTCGGCGTCGCCGATCCGGATGCCGCTCGGGACGACGTAGTCGACCATCCGCGGGAACTTGTCCACGCCGTAGACGGTCACGTGCTGGCCCGCGGCGCGCAGGCGCGCGCGGGTGAGCTCGAAGCCCTCGACGGCGCACGGGCCGGCGCTGGTCCACACCACGTTGGTGAGCAGGCCGAAGATGCCGTCGAGGTTCTGCCCGTGCGGCTGCACGAGGCGGTGGGAGAGGAGGTGGAGCCGCAGCCAGACGTCCTCGGCCGTCTCGGGCGCGGTCTCGAGGTCCTTGACCTCGACGACGGCGACCCGCTTGGTGACCTGACGGACCTCGTCGGCGCCCTCGAGCGCGGTGAGCTCGGCCGGCGCGGTCGCGTCGGCGGGCTTCTCACCCAGCTGGGGCGTGGGGAACCACACGTCGAGCACACTGCCCTTGTCGGATCCAGTGTCGGCGGCGTACGTCACGAGGCCGAAGGCCCAAGCTGCATTCGTCACGGGGCGCAGTCTAGTGGCCGAGCCTGAGCGGTCCCTTATCGACGGTCTCGACGTGCGAACATGAGCAGGTGAGCAAGAAGAGCGCGCTGCCTATGCCCCAGCTCCTCCAGGCCGAGGACGGCACCTGGACCCTGGAGGTCCCCGGAGTGGCGACCAGCAAGGGCCACCCGGCGCCGGAGTGGGCGATGGCCAAAGGCGTGGAGGTCGTACGCCGCGCCGCCTCCGACATCGTCCGGAGCTGGATCAACGGCAAACCGGTCAGCGACGCCGAGAAGCAGGTCGTCCTGCTCGTCACCCGAGGTGACTCGCAGGTCTACGCCTGGCTCGACGCCGCCTTCACCGACGACAGCCCCCGCTAGATCGCTAGCAGCAGCGAGTGCCTCCGGTGGTCGAGCTTGTCGAGACCACCCACGCGACATCTCAGCAGCAGCGAGCCTGCGGGTTGTGCTCCTTCTCGTCGGCCCGGTGACGTTCGAACGCGCGCCGACTCATCGGCTCGACGCCCTCGTGCTCGCACCGAGCGACGTACTCGTCCCACTTCGCCTCCCCGGTCGCCTGGCGGAGCAGCCGCCAGGCGCCGGCGAGACGATCGGTCAGCACTGTCACGAGACCGGCGCCTTCTGGGAGGCCTCCCACTCGCGTACGGCCTCCTTCTCCTCCTTGGTGGCGAAGAAGTCGGAGGGCGCGACGATCTTCGACTCGACCTTCGGCACTTCGGTGGTCGGCAGCCCACCGGCGCGGATCGCCTTGACCACAGTCACCGCGGCACCGGCGACGATCACGATCACCAGCAGCGCGAACGCTGCCTGCAGGATGCCGCTCTGGGTCGAGTTGTAGATGATCTGGTCGACGTCCGCGGGGGTCTTCGCAACCCCGTAGAGCTCACCGGCGTCGCGTGCCTCGCGCGCGGCAGAGGCCTGGGCGAAGTAGCCGATCGCGGGGTTGTCGCTGAACACCTTCTGCCAGCTCGCCGTCATGGTGACGATCAGGTCCCAGACCAGCGGAATGCCCGGCACCCAGGCCCACTTCAGCTTGCCGTGCTTGATCAGCAGGGTGGTCGCCAGGGTCAGCGCGATCGCAGCAAGGAGCTGGTTGGCGATGCCGAAGAGCGGGAAGAGCTGGTTGATCCCGCCGAGCGGGTCACCGACGCCGATCCAGAGCATGTAGCCCCAGGCCAGTACGACCAGCGCAGAGGCCGACCAGGCCGCCGGCCGCCAGGAGGTGTCGGCGTAGCGCTTCCAGACGTTGCCGATCGTGTCCTGGAGCATGAACCGGCCCACGCGGGTGCCGGCGTCGACGGCGGTCAGGATGAAGAGCGCCTCGAACATGATCGCGAAGTGATACCAGAATGCGGCCAGGCCGCCACCGAACGCCTCGGTGAAGATCAGCGACATCCCGAACGCCAGGGTCGGGGCGCCACCGGTGCGGGAGATGATCGTCTCCTCCACACTGGCCGCGGCTGCCTCGAGGTCGGCCGGTGTGATCGAGAAGCCGAGCCCGTTGACGAAGGCG
This sequence comes from Nocardioides panzhihuensis, assembly GCF_013408335.1. Classification (NCBI taxonomy): domain Bacteria; kingdom Bacillati; phylum Actinomycetota; class Actinomycetes; order Propionibacteriales; family Nocardioidaceae; genus Nocardioides; species Nocardioides panzhihuensis. The sequence goes on from NZ_JACBZR010000001.1 coordinate 739,345, forward strand.
GCGGCGGTCTCCGGGGTGCCGCCGGTGGCGCCCAAGGAGGCGTTCATCGAGAAGTAGATGCCCTGGTCGATCACGGAGGCGGCGATGAGAGCGGAGATCGCGACGAACGACTCCATCAGCATGCCGCCGTAGCCGATCATCCGGACCTGGGACTCCTTGGCGACCATCTTCGGCGTCGTCCCCGAGGCGATCAGGGCGTGGAAGCCGGAGAGGGCGCCGCAGGCGATGGTGATGAAGACGAACGGGAACAGCTTGCCGGCGAAGACCGGACCCTCGCCGTTGGTGGCGAAGTCGGTGACGGCCTCGTTCTGCAGCGCCGGGGCCGCGAGGACCAGGCCGACGGCCAGCAGCACGATGACGCCGACCTTCATGAAGGTGGAGAGGTAGTCACGCGGGGTGAGCAGCATCCACACCGGGAGGATCGAGGCGACGAAGCCGTAGACGACCAGGCAGATCACCAGCGTCTCGTGAGAGAGGGTGAGGGCGTTGGCCAGGCCCATCTCCTCGACGTACCCGCCACCGATGATGGCCAGCAGCAGCAGCGCGACGCCGATGACGGTCACCTCGCTGACGCGGCCGGGGCGCAGGTAGCGCAGGTAGAAGCCCATGAACAGCGCGATCGGGATGGTGAGACCGATCGAGAAGACACCCCACGGCGACTCCGCGAGCGCATTGACGACGACCAGCGCGAGCACAGCCAGGATGATGATCATGATCGCGAAGACGGCGATCAGCGCGGCCACGCCGGCGACGTTGCCGATCTCCTCGCGCACCATCTGACCGAGGCTCTTGCCGTCGCGGCGCATCGAGAAGAACATCACGACCATGTCCTGCACGGCACCGGCGAGGATGACGCCGACGATGATCCAGATGGTGCCTGGCAGGTAGCCCATCTGCGCGGCCAGCACCGGGCCGACCAGCGGGCCGGCGCCGGCGATCGCGGCGAAGTGGTGCCCGAAGAGCACTCGCCGGTCGGTGACGTCGAAGTCCTGCCCGTTCTCCAGCCGCTCGGCCGGGGTGGCCCGGGTGTCGTCGACCTTCAGCACCTTGTCGGCGATGAACTTCGAGTAGAACCGGTAGGCGATCGCGTACGAGGCCAGCGCAGCGAACAGGATCCACAGTGCCGAGACCTCCTCGCCTCGGGACAGGGCGAGCATTGCCCAGCAGACGGCGCCGACGACAGCGACGGCGCTCCAGATAACGATCGCCCTCCAATTACGGGGCACGTTGGGCCCGGACCCTGGGCCCGAGCTGGTGGGGTTGGCGGTCGACGTCGACATGGTCTCCCTTTGATTCAGCGCGGTAACGGTCTTTGTGACCGCTGTCTCAGCCTAGTCTCAGGAACTGCCTGTTGGGCAGGGGAGGGGCTACTGCCCGGTACGCCCGTCGATGACCTCGCGCAGCAGGTCGGCATGGCCTGCGTGGCGGGCGTACTCCTCGATCATGTGGACCAGGATGTCGCGGATGCTGATCGGCTCGCCGCCGCGGCCGACATCCCGGGTCTCGCCGAGCACCGAGTCGTCGATGGTGTCGAGCCACTCGTCGGCTGCCGCGACCTGCTCACGCCAGCTGGCGAACGCCTCGTCGACCGACTCCTGGGTCGGCTCCACCTTGTGGAAGCCGCCGGTGGGGTCGTCGGCGTCGAGCCGCGGCAGGTCGAGGTTCTCCTTCAGCACGCGCTGGAACCAGCTCTGCTCGACCCGCGCCATGTGGCGGATCAGTCCGAGCAGGCTCAGGTCGCTCGGCGGCACGCTCTGTTTCGCCAGATCCTCGGGCCCGAGGTCCTGGCACTTGAGCTCGAGGGTGAGCCGGTAGTGACGCAGATAGTCGCGGTAGTTCGCCAGCTCACCGACGGCGGGCTTGTCCTGGTGGCGTGGGTCCTCGCTGTCGGGAAGCCAGACGCCGTCGAAACCCACCTGCCGCTGATCGTTGCTCATGCGGCCACCTTGGCTGAGAGCCGGGCCCTTTGACCAATGATTTCAGGCTTCGGTGCCTCAGGCTCCGAAGCTCGGCCGGCGCTTCTCGAGGAAGGCGTTGATGCCCTCGCGGCCGGAGGCCGAGGCGCCGAGCGCGGAGATCGACTCGGCCTCTCGGCGCAGGGCCGACTCGGGACTGGGGTCCGCCACGTCGCGGACGAGGCGCTTGGTGCGAGCGAGGGCCTCGGGGGACCCGGCCAGAAGGGTCGCGACGACCTCGTCGACCGCGGTGGCGAGCTCCTCGGCAGGTACGACGCGGGCGACCAGCCCGGCGTCGAAGGCCTCTGTCGCGGACAGCATGTCGCCCAGCAGGGTCAGCCGGAGCACCCGGTGCAGGCCGAGGGTGTGCACGAGGAGAGACCCACCGCCGTCGACCGAGAGCCCGACCTTGGCATAGGCGAGGCTGAACTTCGCCTTGTCGGTGGCGATGACGATGTCGGCGGCCGCGGCCAGCGGGAAGCCGACCCCCGCGGCCGTGCCCTGGACGGCGCTGACCACGATCGCGTCACAGCGTACGAGCTCGGTGATCATCCGGTTGGCACTCTCGGCGAGCTCGAGGATGTAGGGCCCCAGGTCGTCGGCGGCCGCGAAGCCGGCAAGGTCACCGCCGACGGAGAAGTACTTCCCCTCCGCGGCCAGCACGATCACCCGCGCCGAGTCGGCCTTGGCCCGCAGGATCGCCGCCAGCATCTCCGCGCCCGCCTCGGGCCTGAACACGTTGCCCCGGTCCGGGTTGGTCATCGTGATGCGCGCGCAGCCGTCGGTGAACTCGTAGCGAATCAGGCTCATGCGCGCATCCTGCCAGGTGTCGAGTCGGCTCGCATCGTCGCTCGTGCGGGGTCAGATCGATGTCCTGGCCGGCGCGGATAGGGTCATCGCGTGATCCAGGATGAACGATTCACCGTCAGTCGGGTGCCGGTCGTGGACACCTATGCGCTGCGGGCGAAGGTGTTGCGCAACGGCGGTCCGCCGGAGGCGGCGAGGATCACCGGCGACGACGATCCGGGGGTCGCGACGTACGCCGCTACGGACGCCGACGGGACCGTCGTCGGCTGCGTCGGGCTCTTTCCGGAACCCTGCCCTGACCTGCCCGAACATCCCGGCAAGGGGTGGCGGATCAGGGGGATGGCGACCGAGGACGGATGGCGCGGGACAGGTGTCGGGACGCAGGTGCTGAAGGCCGCCCTCGACCATGTCGCGGCCGAGGGCGGTGGGCTGGTGTGGTGCAACGCTCGTACGTCGGCGGCGGAGTTCTACCGGCGAGCCGGTTTCGTGGAGATCGGCGAGCACTGGGACGACCCGGAGATCGGCCCGCACGTGCGGATGTGGCGCGCGGTCTGATCGGGTTCGCGTGGCGGGCGCCGGGCGGCGTACTCTCTTCCTTACAGGCGTTCGAGCCGTCATCAGCGGCGAGCCCCGGGAAGAAAGCCTCCGGCAGATCGAAGGCAAGTAGAACCCGGCGGGAGTGGCCCGTCACAGCCGTAACGAAGTGGCGATCTCGACAAGCTCGATCACCGGGATCGTAAGCAGGGTGGTACCGCGGTCGAAAGATCGTCCCTGTGGTGAAGACAACCCACTACCACCCAGCAGGAGATGCCGCCGATGGCCTACCCGAAGGTCACCTCAGCCCACAACGCGGGCAACGTCCCGGCCAGCCCACGCTTCCCGGAGATCGAGACGCAGGTTCTCGACTACTGGAAGAAGGACGGGACCTTCCAGGCGAGCATCGACAACCGCGACGCCGGCAAGAACGGCGAGAACGAGTTCGTCTTCTACGACGGCCCGCCGTTCGCCAACGGTCTGCCGCACTACGGCCACCTGCTGACCGGCTACGTCAAGGACATCGTCCCGCGCTACCAGACGATGCGCGGCAAGCGCGTCGAGCGGCGCTTCGGGTGGGACACCCACGGCCTGCCCGCCGAGCTCGAGGCGATGCGCCAGCTCGGTCTGAAGACGACCGACGAGATCGCCGAGATGGGCATCGACAAGTTCAACGCGGCCAGCCGCGCCTCGGTGCTGAAGTACACCGGCGAGTGGCGCGACTACGTCACCCGCCAGGCCCGCTGGGTGGACTTCGACAACGACTACAAGACCCTCAACCCCGACTACATGGAGTCGGTGATCTGGGCCTTCAAGACGCTCTACGACAAGGGCCTGGTCTACGAGGGTTTCCGCGTCCTGCCCTACTGCTGGCAGGACGAGACCCCGCTGTCCAACCACGAGCTCCGGATGGACGATGACGTCTACAAGGAGCGTCAGGACCCGGCGGTCACCGTCGGCTACGCGCTCGACGCGACCGGGGAGGACGAGGTCCTCGACGGCGCCCACATCCTGATCTGGACCACCACGCCGTGGACCCTGCCGTCCAACCTCGCCGTGATGGTGGGCTCCGACATCGACTACGTCGTCGTCGAGGGGCCGGTCCCGGGGACCGACAAGACGGCGAAGTACGTCCTCGCGGAGGCCCGCCTCGCGGCGTACAAGAAGGAGCTTTTCCCGGACGCCGATGAGGCGACGGTGCTGGGGCGCTACAAGGGCACCGAGCTGCTCGGTCGCAACTACACCCCGCCGTTCTCCTACTACGCCGGCCACACCAACGCGTTCCGGGTCGTGGCCGCCGACGACGCGGTGACGACCACGGACGGCACCGGCGTCGTGCACACCGCCGGCGCCTTCGGTGAGGTCGACAAGGAGATCACCGACCGCGAGAACATCGAGGCGGTCATGCCGGTCGGCAAGGACGGGCGCTTCACCGCGCCGGTGGTCGACTACGCCGGCGTCCAGGTCTTCGATGCCAACCTGCAGATCATCGACCACCTCAAGGCGGTCACTCGCGGCGAGGCCGGGGGCTCGGTGACCGCGGGCACGATCCTGTTGCGCCGCGAGTCCTACAACCACTCCTACCCGCACTGCTGGCGCTGCCGTCAGCCGCTCATCTACAAGGGTGTGAGCAGCTGGTTCGTCGAGGTCACCAAGATCAAGGACCGGATGCTCGAGCTCAACCAGCAGATCCGCTGGGTGCCCGAGCACATCCAGGACGGCCAGTTCGGCAAGTGGCTGGAGAACGCGCGCGACTGGTCGATCACCCGCAACCGCTTCTGGGGTTCGCCGGTGCCGGTGTGGAAGTCCGACGACCCGGCCTACCCGCGTCTGGACGTCTACGGGAGCTTCGCGGAGCTCGAGCGCGACTTCGGCACGCTGCCGAAGGACGCCGAGGGCAACCCCGACCTGCACCGGCCGTACGTCGACGACCTGGTCCGTCCCAACCCGGACGACCCGACCGGCAAGTCGATGATGCGCCGGGTCTCCGACGTCCTCGACGTCTGGTTCGACTCCGGTTCGATGAGCTTCGCCCAGAACCACGTGCCGTTCGAGAACGAGGAGTGGTTCCAGCACCACTTCCCGGGCGACTTCATCGTGGAGTACATCGGCCAGACCCGCGGCTGGTTCTACACCTTGCACATCCTGGCGACCGCGCTCTTCGACCGCCCGGCGTTCTCGAGCTGCATCAGCCACGGCATCGTGCTGGGCTCCGACGGACAGAAGATGTCCAAGAGCCTGCGCAACTACCCCGATGTCAACGAGGTCTTCGACCGCGACGGCGCCGACGCGATGCGCTGGTTCCTGATGTCCTCGCCGATCCTGCGCGGCGGCAACCTGGTCGTCACCGAGCAGGGCATCCGGGACTCCGTACGCCAGGTGATGATCCCGCTGTGGAACAGCTGGTACTTCTTCCAGCTCTACGCCAACGCTGCCGACCTGGAGACCACCGGTTCCACGGCGTCCAAGGACCCGCTCGACCGCTACGTCCTGGCCAAGCTGCGCGACTACGTCGCAACGATGACCTCCGCGATGGACGACTACTACGTCGCCGAGGCGTGTTCGGCGACAAGTGAGTTCATCGACGTGCTCACGAACTGGTACATCCGGCGTAGCCGGGAACGGTTCTGGAACGAGGACAAGGCCGCCTTCGGCACCCTCTACACGGTGCTCGAGACGGTGACCCGCCTGGTCGCGCCGCTGCTGCCGCTGACCACCGAGGAGATCTGGCGCGGCCTGACCGGCGGTCGCTCGGTGCACCTGGCCGACTACCCGGTCGTCGAGGACCTGCCGGCCGACGACGACCTGGTCGCCCGGATGGACGCGGTGCGCGCGGTCTGCTCCTCGACCTCCGCCCTGCGCAAGGCGCGCAAGCTCCGCAACCGGCTGCCGCTCGGCCGCCTGACCGTGGTCGGCGCCGACATCGCGGGCTTCGAGGAGATCGTCGCCGACGAGGTCAACGTCAAGTCCGTCCGGCTGCTTGCCGCCGACTCCGACGAGGCCGGCACCTACGGGATCGAGCAGAGGCTCGCCGTCAACGCCCGCGCCGCCGGGCCGCGGCTGGGCAAGGACGTCCAGAAGGCCATCAAGGGCGCCAAGTCCGGTGACTGGTCGGTCGACGAATCGGGTCAGGTCGTCGCCGGTGGCCTGGCGCTGGTCGAGGGTGAGTACACCCTGGAGACCGTCGCCGGCGCCGCCACCGACGACATCGCCGTCTCGATGCTGGGCACGTCTTCGGGCGCAGGCGGCTTCATCGTCCTGGACACGGTCGTCACCCCCGACCTGGCCGCCGAGGGCCTCGCCCGCGACCTGGTCCGCGCGGTCCAGCAGGCCCGCAAGGACTCCGGCCTCAACGTCGAGGACCGCATCACCCTGTCGGTGACCGGCTCCGAGACCGTACGCCAGGCAGCCACCACCCACGCCGACCTCATCGCCCGCGAGACCCTCGCCACGACGTACGACGTGGTGGACTCGCTGGCCGGCAACCCGGTCGACCTCGGTGACGGCGAGAAGGCCCAGATCGCGGTCGCCAAGGCCTGATCGCACAACCGCCCAGCAGGGCCGGAGCTCGATCGGCTTCGGCCCTGCTGCGTTCCCACTAGGTTTGGAGGTGTGGAAGCACCGACGTTTCGCGAGCTCGCCGTCCAGGCGCTGTCATCGGTGGAGCGCGGCTATGACCTGCTGGCGCCGAAGTTCGACGCGACGCCGTTCCGTACGCCCGAGCCGTTCCTCGCCGCCACTCGGGATGCTCTGCGGGAGCACGGGCCGTTCGAGCGCGGCCTCGACGTGTGCACCGGCACCGGCGCCGGGCTGGGGGTGCTCGCGGAGGTGACTGCGGAGCCGCCGACCGGGGTCGACTTCAGCGCCGGGATGCTCGAGCAGGCCGGGGTCGCCCACCCGGAGGCGGACCTGGTGCGGGCGGATGCTCGCGCGTTGCCGTTCGTCGCGGCGTACGACCTGGCGGTGAGCTTCGGGGCGCTGGGGCACTTTCTGCCGGAGGAGCGGCTCCCGCTCTTCGCCGGCATCCACCGGGCGCTGAGGCCGGGTGGGATCTTCGCGCTGCCGGCCGCTCAGGGGCCGAGGCCGACGCGCCCGGCCTACTGGATGCTCACCGGCTTCGACCTGGCGATGCGGGTGCGGAATGCGGTGTGGCGGCCGAAGTTCGTGATGTATTACCGAACCCACCCTCGCCCGGCCCTGTTGAGGGACCTGACGGAGGTGGGATTCGTGGCCGGTACGACCCCGATGCCCGGGGTCGGGGAGCTGATCGTGGCGCGAAAAAAGGGGTAGTCCGGTAGCGAACTGCCTAAATACTCGTGAGTAATAGGCAGATCGCTACCGGACTACCCCGGCGTCCGGGCGTTCAGCTCCGGCGCGCGTTCCGCTCCGCCAGCCGGGCGGCGATGACCGGGACGATCACCACGGCCGCGACGAGGTGGGAGACCACCAGCATGATGTTGGTGGCGTAGGAGTCGGTGACGGCGACCAGGCTCGGCACACACGAGAGCGCGGTCAGGGTCCAGGCGGTGCGCTTCCAGGTCGAGCTCGGACGCTTGGCGAAGCGGGCGAGGCAGACGGCGATGATGATGCCGATCAGGCCGAGCTCGGCGACGGCCCAGGCGAGCCCGGTCGCGGGGATCGCGGCGGGCTCGAGGCCGGTGCCCGGGAGGGCGACGTTGAACGGCACTCCGACCGCGCGGGCGGCGAGCTCGAAGACCCCGGTGGCCAGGGCGCCGATGAGGACGGCGGCGGTGCTGACGAGCCAGACCGGCATCCGTGCGGCGAACTGGCGGGTGGTGGCGGTCGTCGTGGCCTGGGTGTAGGTGCTGGTGCTCATGATGGTGCCTCTCGTTTCGTCGTTCTCGTGGTGGTCTGTCGCGGTCCGTACGGCCGCTTCTCACCTACTCCACGAACGGCCCGACGCCGATCCGACAGCTCTCCCGAGAAATATTTCAGCCGCGTCGCCGGAAGGCGCGCATGGACAGCGGGACGAAGATCGCCAGCAGGACCGCGGGCCAGGCCAGCGCGAGCAGCATCGCGTGGTCGGCGAGCAGCCCGGAGGTGATCCCGGTCGGGTTGCCGAAAAGGTTGCGAGCGGCGGTGGCGGTGGCCGAGACCGGGTTCCAGGCGGCCAGGGTGCCGAGCCAGCCGGGCATCGTCTCTGGCGAGACGAACAGGCTCGAGCAAAACCCCAGCGGCCACACCAGCACCTGCACCATCATCAGCGCACCTTCCATCCGCAGGGCCAGGCCCAGGAAGATGCCCAGCCACAGCATCGCCAGCCGCAGCCAGAGCAGGAGCCCGACCGCAGCGGCCGCCTCCAGGAACGAGCCCTCGATCCGCCAGCCGATCAGCAGCCCGCCGATCATCAGGACTGCCAGCTGGACCGCCGAGTTGCCGAGGTCGGCGACCGCCCGCCCCAGCGGCACCGCGACACTGCTCATCGGCAGCGACCGGAACCGGTTGGTGACTCCCCGCTTGGTGTCCTCGGTGACCACGGCCATGATGCCGTCGACCCCGAACATCATGGTCAGCGCGAGCACCCCGGGCAGGAGATAGGGCAGGTACGTCCCGCCGCCCGGCATCTCGATGGCGCCACCGAACAGGTAGCCGAAGATCAGCAGCATCATGATCGAGAACAGGATGCCGAACACCGGGCCCCACGGCTCGCGCTGCCAGTGCTTGAGGTCGCGGAGCGTGATGACCCAGGTCTGGCGCAGGGTCGAGGACAGGGCGGTCATCGGGTGGCTCCTTCGTGCGGGTGCTCGGTGTGGGGTGCGGTCAGGTGGAGGAACACCTCGTCCAGGGTCGGTCGGCGCAGCAGCACGTCGTCGACGGTGATGCCGGCGGAGTCGAGTGTGCGTACGACGTCGACGACCGCGGCTCCGCCGCCGGCCGCCCCCGCCTCGACGGTGACCTCGAGCCGGTCGAGGTCGACGGTCGCCGCGGCGCCGAGCGCACCGGCCATCTTGTCGAGGTCGTCCGGCTCGGCCGCGGTGATGATCACCCGGTCGCCGCCGAGATCGCTCTTCAGCGCGGACGGCGTCCCCTCGGCGATCACCCTGCCCGCGCCGAGCACGGTGACCATGTCGGCGAGCTGGTCGGCCTCGTCCAGATACTGCGTGGTCAGCAGCACCGTCGTCCCGTCGGCGACCACCCGCCGCACCATCTCCCAGACCTCGTGGCGAGCGCGCGGGTCCAGCCCGGTGGTGGGCTCGTCGAGGAAGAGGATCCGCGGTCGGATGACCAGACCGGCCGCGATGTCGAGGCGTCGCCGCATCCCGCCGGAGTAGCCCGAGACCTTCCGGTCGCCGGCCTCGACGAGACCGAAGGCGTCGAGGAGCTCGGCGGAGCGGCGTACGGCATCGGTCTTCGACAGACCGTGGAGGCGACCGAACATGACCAGGTTCTCCCGGCCGTGGAGAGCCTCGTCGAGGGCGGCGCTCTGTCCGACCAGCCCGATCGTGGAGCGGACCCGGGCGGGGTGGCGTACGACGTCGTGGCCGCCGACGCGCGCCTGGCCGGCATCGGGGCGGGTCAGCGTCGCGAAGACGTTCACCGCGGTCGACTTGCCGGCGCCGTTGGGCCCGAGCAGGGCGTGCACGGTGCCGGCGGCGACCTCGAGGTCGAGGCCGTCGAGCGCCTGGGTGTCGCGGTAGCGCTTGTGCACGCCCCGCGCGGAGAGGGGAGCCGTGGTCATCGGGCCACCTCGATCCGGAACACGCCGCAGCGGCCGACGACAGCCTCGAACGCCTCCGGCGTCACCGCGGTGACGACCCCGGCATCGAGCATGATCTTCGCTCCGTCGGCCATCCGTTCCGGCCAGGCCCTGAGCACGGTCAGCGCCTCCTCCTGATCGACCTCTACGAGGTGCACCTCCTCTGTCTTCCGCCCGACCCGGAGCGTGGCTCGGCCGGCAGCGGCACGGATGTTGCGGGCCCAGTCGGCTCCCGGGAAACCCTCGAGCAGATAGCGCTGCCCGTCGAGCTCCAGCACCGAGAGCGGCGTGCTGCGGGGCTTGCCGCTCTTGCGGCCCGGCACGGTCAGCACCGGCAGCTCCTTCATCCCGATCCCGGTCTTCGACAGGGTCATGAAGACCTTGTTCATCGGCTTGAGCCATCGCGGCGGGACCGGCTTCGAGTCGTTCTGCATACACGCTCCTTCAATTTCGTACGCTGTACGAAGATGTCAACGGAGCGACTGTAGCATTTGTTCCGTACCATGTACGAAATTTTTCTGGAGGAGGTTACGATGAGCGTCGTGCCGGAGCAGCCAGACCAGTCGGACCCGTCCCTGCGCCTGCTGTGGCGCCATCGGACCGTGGCGCCCGAAGAGCCGAAGACGAAGCGGGGTCCGAAGCAGAAGGTGAGCGTCGACGAGGTCGTCGACGCCGCGATCGACCTCGCCGACGCCGAGGGCCTGGCCGCGGTGACGATGCGCGCGATCGCCCAGCGTTTCGGCCTGGGGGCGATGACGCTCTACTCGTACGTGCCGAACCGGGACGCGCTGCTGGTGCTCATGGCCGACCAGGTGACCGGTCGCACCGTGCTGCCTGACCTGCCCGAGGATCCGCGCAAGCGACTCGAGCTGCTCGCCAGGCTCCAGCACGACGAGCTCCGTGCCCATCCCTGGCTGCTCGAGGTGCAGGACGTACGCCCTTGGCTGGGGCCCAACATGAGCGATCGCTACGAGTGGCAGCTGCAGGCCGTCGACGGCCTCGGGCTCACCGATCTGGAGATGGACCAGACGGTCGCGGTGCTGATGGGGTTCGCGGGCAACATCGCCCGCAGCGAGCTGATGAAGCGGCGCGCCGAGAAGGTCACCGGGATGACGGAGGCGGAGTGGTGGGCCGCCAACTACGACACGTTGAACGAGGTCATGGCCGGCAGCCACTATCCACTGGCAAACCGGGTCGGCACCGCCGCGGGGGAGACCTACCAGGCTGCCACCGACCCCGCCCGCGAGCTCGACTATGGGCTGGCCAGGATCATCGACGGTGTCCTCGCGCACGTGGCCGAACGGTCCCCTGATTGACTAGTGCCATGGCTACGCTCGACCTGACCACCGACGTGGTGACCTTGACCCGGCAGCTGATGGACATCGACTCGGTGAGCCTCAACGAGCTGGAGCTGGCCGATGCCGTGGAGCAGGCGCTGAGCGTCTACGCCCACCTCGTCGTCGAGCGGCGGGGCAACTCGATCGTGGCCCGCACCGACCTCGGGCTGCCGGAGCGGGTGGTCATCGCGGGCCACCTCGACACCGTGCCGATCAACGGCAACTTCCCGAGCCGCCTGGACGAGGCCGCCGGCGTCCTGCATGGGCTCGGTGCCTGCGACATGAAGTCGGGAGACGCGGTCATCCTCAAGCTCGCCGCCACCTTGGCGAAGCCCAATCGCGACGTGACGTACGTCTTCTACGACGCCGAGGAGATCGAGGCGGTCCACAACGGCCTCGGCAAGCTGGCCGCGAGCGAGCCCGACCTCCTCGCCGGCGACTTCGCGATCCTGATGGAGCCCTCCAACGCCGGCGTCGAGGCCGGTTGCCAGGGCACGCTCCGGGTCGAGGTGCGCACCGCCGGCGAGCGGTCCCACAGTGCCCGCTCCTGGCGCGGTGTCAACGCGATCCACAAGGCGGGAGAGGTGCTGCGCCGTCTGGAGGCGTACGTCCCGCGCAAGCCGGTCATCGACGGGCTCGAGTTCCACGAGGGCCTCAACGCGGTCTTCGTCTCCGGTGGAGTGGCCGGCAACGTGATCCCCGACGAGTGCGTGGTGACGGTCAACTTCCGCTTCGCCCCGGACCGGAGCGAGGAGGAGGCGCTGGCGTTCGTGACCGAGTTCTTCGAGGGCTACGACGTCACCCTCACCGACTCTGCGCCCGGTGCGCTGCCCGGGCTGGACCGCCCGGCCGCCAAGGCCTTCATCGACGCCGTCGGCGGCGAGGTCGGGCCCAAGTTCGGCTGGACCGATGTGGCGCGGTTCACCGTTCTCGGCATACCGGCGGTCAACTATGGTCCAGGTGACCCGATGTACGCCCACAAGGCCGACGAGCACGTGAACATCTCCGAGATCATCACCTGCGAGCAGGCCCTTCGTGATTGGTTGACCGCATGACCCGACGTAGCGGCTCCGGCCCGCGCCCCACCAAAGGACGCCCCGCCGGTAGCACCACCGACCAGCGACTGCTCGACAGCTCCGGCCACGGCGACTGGGTCCACACCGATCCGTGGCGGGTCATGAAGATCCAGGCCGAGTTCGTCGAGGGGTTCAACGACCTCTCCGAGATCGGCCCGGCGATCAGCGTCTTCGGGTCGGCGCGCACGCCCCAGGACCACCCGACCTACGCTCAGGCCGAGGCGGTCGGGCGCGGCCTGGTCGAGGCCGGCTTCGGAGTGATCACCGGCGGCGGCCCGGGCACGATGGAGGCGGCGAACAAGGGCGCTCTCGAGGCCGGTGGCGAGTCGATCGGCCTCGGCATCGAGCTGCCCTTCGAGGCCAGGCTCAACGACTACGTCAGCTTCGGGCTCAACTTCCGCTACTTCTTCGTGCGGAAGATGATGTTCGTCAAGTACTCCCAGGGCTACGTCGTCATGCCCGGCGGGCTCGGCACGATGGACGAGCTCTTCGAGGCGATGACGCTCTCCCAGACCAAGAAGATCACCCAGTTCCCGATCGTCCTGATGGGCGTCGAGCACTGGGAAGGGCTCCTCACCTGGATGCGCGAGACGATGCTGGCCGACGGGCGGATCAAGCAGAGCGACCTGGACATGATCACCCTCACCGACGACGTGGACGAGGCGGTCGAGCTGATGCTGAAGGCGCGTGACTGAAGGATGGGCTGGATCTTCGCGGCACTGATCGTGCTGGCTCTCGGAGGAGTCGCCCTCGTCGCAGCCGGAGCCGGTGCGCCGATGGGGGAGGAGTACGGCGACCAGCCGGACGCTCTGGTGCCCCGGGACCGCGTTCTCGAGGCGGCAGACCTGCGCCGCGTACGTTTCTCGGTGGGGTTCCGCGGCTACCGGATGGCCGAGGTGGACTCCCTGATCGCGCGCCTTGCCGAGGAGGCAGAATGGCGTGAGTCGACCGCGGGCGGGCATGCCGGTGCCGAGGTCGGAGTCACGGGACTCATCACACACACGCCCGAGCCCGATTCGGGCTCGCCCGACGTCTAGGACAGAATCGCTGCCGTGAGCTTCGCTGCCGTACTCGTCTACGCCGTCACCGCACTCGTTGCGGTCATCGTCGCGCTCACCTATCTCAAGCCACACCTTCTGCAGCCGCAGCGGTTGGGGCTGCCGCAGAAGATCCACCTGTACGCCGGCACCGCCGGTCTGCTGGTCTGGGTGCTCTTCCTCGCCTCGCCGCCGTCCTTCTTCCTCGGTGGGGACATCCCGGGCGTCGTCGGGCTCTTCGGGATCTGGCTCGCCGCGATCGCGGGTCTCTACCTGCTCTTCCGGCGCCTCAAGGAGCAGCGTGCCGGGGCCGCCGACCACGATGGCTACGGCTACGACGACGCCTACGACGAGGGCTATGACGACGCGTACAACGGCGGCTACGACCAGGCGTACGCCGCCGAGGACGGTTACGGCTACGGCGAGCCTGGCTACGCCGATGTCGGCCACGACGTCCATGCCGAGGTCGACGACCGGGCGGGCTACGCCGACCCGCGCCGACCGGTCCAGCAGCCCATCCAGCAGCCGGTCGCTCAGCCGGGACGCCCGGGCGATCGCCGGCCGGAGCCCCGACGGGCGGCCCGAGGTGTCGACGAGACCGCTGTGATGGCCCCGGTAGAGCGCGGCTCCGCTCCCGCTCCCACGCCAGCCCCCGCGCCAGCCCCCGCTCCCGCGCCGGCCCCGCCGCGTGAGGGGCAGAGCGGTCGCCGGGTGGCAGGGCGTCCGGCGCCGGCTCCGGCTCCGCCGGCACCGCAGCGGCCTTCCGCGCCGCAGCCGCCGGTCTCTGAGGCCCCAGTGCGTCCGCGGCAAGAACGATCGCGGCAAGCGCCCCCGGCGCCGGCGCGCCCAGCGCAGGAGCGGCGAGCTCCGGAGCAGCCGGCGCGAGAGCGTCCAAGGCCTCCGCGTCCGGCGCCCGAGGAGCCTCAGCCGCGCCCACCCGCGCCGGACCGGACCCAGAGCGGCCAGGACCCATGGGGGCGTCGTCAGGAGCCGCCGCAGCGGAGACCGCGTGGTTATGACGATCGCTATGACGACCGCCGCAACGACGGCCACGACGAGTTCGCCGATCGTCGATACCGCCGCGACAGCAGCTACTCGGACTACCCGGGCGAGCAGCCGAGCCCGCCGCGCGCCCCGCGACCTGCTCCCCGCCCCGCGCCCCGCCCCGCGCCGCGCCCTGAGCCGCGCCCTGAGCCCGCGCCCGCTCCCCGCCCGGCCTCTCGCCCGGCACCCGCGCCGGCCCCGGCTCCCGCGCCCCGCCCGGCCCCACAACCTGAGCCGCGCCCGGCCCCACAGCCCGCGCCGCGCCCGGCGCCCGGACCCGACCTCGTGCCAGCGCCCCAGCCGACACCCCAGCCGACACCCCAGCCGGCGCCACCGCAGGCCCCGAGCCGGCAGCCTGCTCGGCGGTCGGGACAGCAGCCTGAGGCGTACGATCCCTACTCCTTGGACTCCTACGGTCCGCCGGAGCACGACCGAGCGCAGGGCCGCGAGCAGGACTGGGCCGAACCTCCGGCACCCGCCCCGCGCGCATCCCGGCCGCAGCCGCGTCGACGCCGGCAGGACCAGGGTTACGACGAGCCTGCCTATGCCGGTTACGAGCAGGGCTACGACCAGGCGTACGACCAGGCGTACGACCAGGGCTACGACTACGACGAGTCCTACGGTCACGGCTATGACGACCGCTACGACGATGCCTACGACCGATCCGCGGGAGCCGACCGTCGAGAGCGTGGCGGAGAATTCTTCGAGGCCTCCGGGGCGGCGATCATGGTGCACCTCACGCTGGTGATCCTCGCGATCTGGCTGACCTGGGCCTACGGAACCTCGGTCATCTGACAGGTTCAAGGCAGGTCAACCCGCCGAAACCCCCACCTTGCCGTCAGGTCTGCTGACCTGATGAGGGATAATGGAGGAGCAATGCGCGCTCCGAGGCCATCCGGCAGGTGAGCGCCGACACGCGAGACACGGAAGAAGGTGCCGCATGGCGGCGATGAAGCCGCGGACAGGAGACGGTCCGCTGGAGGTCACCAAGGAAGGTCGGGGCATCGTGATGCGCGTCCCGCTCGAGGGTGGTGGCCGGTTGGTCGTCGAGCTGAACGCCGACGAGGCTGCCGCGCTCGGCGAAGAGATCAAAGGTCTTGGGCTGAACGCGTAGATGACCACAACGCTGCCGTCACAGGCGCTGCCGCCGCAGGTCGGGCCGCCCACCTTCACGCTGAGCCCGCTCGGTCCGGAGAGCCACGATGCCGAGATCATCGCGCTGCCGGTCATCCCGGGCGACGACGCGCTGATCATCGGCCCAGGGGCCGCCGATCTGGGCGACCACCACGACCTCCTGGGTCACCTCGAGTTCGAAGGTGCCACCGGCAGCGCCGGTGAGGTGACGACGTACCCCGTCACCGGCTCCGGCACCCTGCGGCAGATCCTCCTGATCGGTGTCGGCGCGCAGCGTCGCGACGACTTCCGGCGGGCAGGGGCGGCGCTGGCTCGCGCCGTGCGGGACAGGTCGGATGTGGTCACCACCATCGCGGCGACCGATCCCGAGGTCGCGCTGGAGCCGTTCGTGGCCGGCGCGACGCTGGGGTCCTTCCTCTTCCACTGGCGCTCCGAGGGCGCCCCGTGGACGCCGGTGGAGACGATCACTCTCGCCGACCTGGGTGATGACCAGGCGGCAGCGTTGGACCGAGCTCAGGCGATCGCGCGCGCCGGTTGGCGCGCGCGGTTCTTCGCCTCGGTCCCCAGCAATCTCAAGAACCCTGCTTGGCTCGCCGAGCAGGCCACATCGTTGGCCGCCGAGAGCGGCTTGAAGATCACCGTCTGGGACGAGGACCAGCTCGCCGCAGACGGTTTCGGGGGCATCGTCGCGGTCGGCCAAGGGTCGGCCACGCCGCCCCGGTTGATCCGGCTCGACTACACGCCTCCCAAGGCCGGGCGGAAGGCGCCGACGGTGGTGCTGGTAGGCAAAGGCATCACCTTCGACACCGGTGGTCTCAACATCAAGCCCGGCGACGGCATGGTCAACATGAAGCGCGACATGACCGGCGGCGCGGTGGTGCTCTCGGTGATGACCGCGCTGGCCGAGGTCGGCTGCCCGGTCAAGGTGGTCGGCCTCATCGCCGCAGCCGAGAACGCGATCTCTGGCACCGCGCTGCGTCCCGGTGACGTCATCACCCACTACGGCGGCCGCACCTCCGAGGTGACCAACACCGACGCCGAGGGCCGCCTCGTGCTCGGTGATGCGATGGCCTACGCAGCGGACAAGATCAAACCCGACGCCCTGGTCGACATCGCCACCCTGACCGGAGCCATGCGAGTGGCGCTCGGGCAGACGATGGCCGGCTACTTCGCCGACGACGACGCGCTGGCCGCGCAGCTGGCCGAGGCCTCCGACATCTCCGGCGAGACCCTGTGGCGGATGCCGCTGGTCGCGGACTACGAGGACAAGCTCGCCTCGAAGGTCGCCGACGCCGACAACGCCCCCGGTGGGCCGGGCGCCGTCACCGCCGCGCTCTTCCTGCGCCACTTCACCGGCGGCGTCCCGTGGGCCCACATCGACGTCGCCTGCGGTGATGCGTACGCCGACGTCCACGAGCTCACCCCCGGCCCCACCGGCTTCGGTGCCCGGGTGCTGCTCAGCTGGTTGGCCGGCGCCGACCCGCTCTCCGGCGTCGGCTCCTGACGAGACGTCACACACGTCGGCCGAGACGTCACGTACGTCGGCCGAGACGTCACGTACGTCGGGCCGAGACGTCACGTACGTCGGCCGAGATGGCACCGCGGTGCCATCTCGACCGTCCGGAGTGACGCTTCGGCCGTCGGGGGTGACGCTTCGGCCGTCTCGGCTAGATCTTGCGGGCGAGCAGGAGGCCGTCGCCGACCGGGAGAAGGAGCGGGATCAGGCCGTCGTTGTCGGCGACCAGCTGGTTGAGCTCGCGGATGGTGGCGGTCTCCTCGTCGCGTACGGACGGGTCGGCCACACGGTCGTGCCACAGCGCGTTGTCGAAGGCGACGACGCCACCGGGACGCAGCAACCGGAGCGCCTCCTTGAGATAGGCGGCGTACTCGGTCTTGTCGCCGTCGACGAAGACGACGTCGTAGTGGTTGTCGGTGAGCCGGGGGAGTACGTCGAGGGCGGCGCCGGCGATGCATCGAGCCTGTCGCTGCCCGAACCCGGCCTCGGTGAAGGTCTGGCGGGCCAGCCGCTGGTGCTCGGTCTCGACGTCGACGGTGGTCAGGACCCCCTCGGGGCGCATGCCGCGCAGCAGCCACAGTCCGGAGACGCCGGTGCCGGTGCCGACCTCGACCACGTTCTTGGCATCGAGGACGGAGGCGAGGAAGCGGAGCGTGGCACCGCCGCCCGGGCCGATGGGCGCGACTCCGACCTCCTCGGCCCGGGAACGGGCGGCAGCGAGAAGGTCGTCCTCCGCGACGAACTCGTCGGCGTAGGTCCAACTTGCGGGCGAAACAGGGCTGGTCACACCGCAAAACCTAACCTGTTTCGTGTAACGGTGCGGGAACGCCTGATCCAACTCATGCGTTAGGTGGGCATAGGAAGCGGAAAAATAGGAGCCTCACAGGCAACTCTCAGCCCTTCCGGTCCTAGGCGATCTACCGTAGGAGATGTCAGCGATCAGCGAGGCACACAGGAGCACCATGACCGCGGAGCCCACCAACGAGACCGCTCTCGACGAGCTCGACCAGCGAGCCTCGTCGGGCGTGCCGACGTGGGACGAGATCGTGGAGAAGCACTCCGACCGGGTCTACCGGCTCGCTTACCGCCTCACCGGCAACCGCCCCGACGCGGAGGACCTCACCCAAGAGGTCTTCGTGCGGGTCTTCCGCTCTCTCGACACCTACAGCCCCGGCACCTTCGAGGGCTGGCTGCACCGGATCACCACCAACCTCTTCCTCGACCAGGCCCGCCGCAAGCAGCGGATCCGCTTCGACGCCCTCTCCGACGAGCGCGCCTCGCGCCTGACGAGCAGCGGTCCGACGCCCGACGTGGCCTACACCGACCAGCGCTTCGACGACGACATCGAGCGCGCGCTGGCCACGCTGCCCCCCGACTTCCGGGCCGCGGTCGTGCTCTGTGACGTGGAGGGGCTCTCCTACGAGGAGATCTCCGAGATCCTGGGTGCCAAGCTCGGCACCGTCCGCTCGCGCATCCACCGCGGCCGGGCGATGCTCCGTGACGCCCTCGCCCACCGCGCCCCGCGCGGGGGGCGCTTGCGCCACTCCGGGCCCAAGGTGTTGTGGGGCGGGGCTTCATGAGTCTTCTCGGCAATCACCTCGGGGCGCGGACCAGCGCTCTTCTCGACGGCCAGCTCGACGCCGCAGAGGAGGAGCGCGCCTGGGCGCACGTGCACGAGTGCTGCGCGTGCCGCAGGTCGGTCGAGCGCGAGGGCTGGTTGAAGCGGCGCCTGGCCGGTCTCAGCGTCGACCCCGGGGTCTGTGCCCCGGCCGATCTGAAGGGCTCGCTTCGCGGGGGCGCCCTGGCCGCGTCGGTGTGGCCCACCGACGACCTCGGCGAGACTTACACCGACCCTCGGTCGATGCGGCGTACGTTGGTGATGGTCGCGGCAGGTGGCGGCGCTGTCGGCGCCGCGGTGTTCGGCATGTTCGCCTTCGCCGCCGCACCCGCCGACGCGCCGGTTCCGAGGAACCTTCCGGTCACCGCGGTCACCCAGGTTCCGGGCTCCCCGGGCTCCCCAGTCATCGCTCACGTACGCCGCTGACCGGCTACCGAGCGACACGACACGAGCCCCGGACTGCCCATTGTTGGGGCGAGTGGGAAGAATGGGTGCCGTGACGCAGGAACCACAAGACGACCAGTCGCGGCCGATCTCCCGTTGGGCGCCTCCCACTGATGCGCCCGACGTGCCCTCGGCCGGGCAGTCGTCCCCCGACGGCCTCGGCGAGGACGAGCGCGACACCGCCGAGGTGCCGCTGCCAGGCATGCCCGGCAGCCCGGTGGCCCCGGCCCCGGTGCCGGCCGCTGACGCCGTTCCACTGCCTCCCTCGGCGCCGCCGCCGGGCCCGTCCCTGCCCGGCTTCGACGGTCCACCGCCCCCGTTGTCCGGCGCTCCGACCGGTTCCTCGCCGCGCCGTCGTGTCCCCGGCCCGATCTGGGCGCTCGCTGCGGCGGTCGCCTTCCTGCTCGGCGTGCTCGGTGGCTATGCGGGCGGCGTGCTCGAGGACCAGGACGACATGTCGAGCCTGGCCGGCGGCGGGCTCGAGCCGGGCTCGATCGAGACCGACGCGCCACTGAACGCCGACGACGCCGACATCGTGAAGGTGGCCGCGACGCTGCTGCCGTCGACGGTCCAGATCTTCGCCGAATACCAGGGCGTGGAGGACGCCGCGACCGGCTCCGGCTTCGTCTTCGACAGGAACGGCCACGTGGTGACCAACAACCACGTGGTCGCCAACGCGGCCAAGGCCAAGGGAAGGATCGAGGTCGTCGATCACAAGGGCCGCCGCTACAAGGCCGACGTGGTCGGGCGCAGCGCGGTCTACGACCTCGCCGTCCTCGACGTGCCCGAGATCAAGGAGCTCGACCCGGCCTCGCTGGGCAGCACCTCACGACTGAGGATCGGGGAGGGCGTGGTCGCGATCGGCTCGCCGCTGGGGCTCAGCTCCACGGTGACCTCCGGCATCGTCAGCGCTCTCCAGCGGCCGGTGAGCACCGGGCAGACAGAGGACGACACCTCCTACATCAATGCCGTCCAGACCGACGCGGCGATCAACCCCGGCAACTCCGGTGGTCCGCTGGTCAACCTCGTCGGCCAGGTCATCGGGGTCAACTCGGCCATCGCCACCGCGGGTGGCGGAGAGGGCGGAGAGAGCGGCAGCATCGGCGTCGGCTTCGCCATCCCGATCGACCAGGTCAAGGTGACCGCCGCGCAGATCCTGAAGACGGGCAAGGCCACCTACCCGATCGTCGGCGCCTCGGTCGACGTACAGGCCGCCGACCACAAAGGTGCGCTGATCTCGGTGGTCGAGGCCGGTTCACCGGCGGCCGCCGGTGGGCTCAAGGACGGCGACCGGGTCACCAAGGTGGGAGACGTGACCGTCACCGACGGGATCGGCATGATCGTCGCCATCCGCGCCCATCAGCCGGGGGAGACGGTCGAGTTCACCGTGATGCGCAACGGCGCCCGTCATGAGCTGAAGATCAAGCTCGACGCGCAGACCGAGAACCTCGCCTGAACCAAGACGCGAAGAGCTGCTCGGCATAATGCCTGGCAGCTCTTCGCGTTGTTGTGGGGAAGGTTTAGTTGTGGGGGTTCAGTTTGCTATGACTCAAGAAGCGTCCGGCGTGGCTGCGGGCGCAGGGGTGCTGCTCTCAGCCTCGACGAACGGGTGGTCGGCCACGAAGGCCTTGGTCTGCGAGTACATGTCATCGATGAACTTCTCGAGGACACTGGCCTCGACGCGCCACTGGCCACGTCCGCCGATCTTGATAGCGGGCAGCTCACCACGGCGGACAAGGGCATAGACCTGTGCGCTCGACGTGTTGAGGACCTCGGCGACGTCGGCAAGAGTCAGGAAGCGGGGGGTACCAGACATAAGGTTCAGTCTCCCAGACTCGGCAAGCGGCCGTAAACCAGGGCGCCAACCTGTTAGCCCACCTTAGGCAGTGTTGCGCTTCTTTGTGGATGCGAGGTGGGTGAATCGTGAAGCAGTGATGCGCTATGCGGCGAACAGCAGGTACAACCCACCGACGGTGAAGCCGACCATGGTCAGCAGGAGAGGCACCTGTCCGACCACCAGATGCTGTTTCGGAAGCACCTGAAGCGCCCGGATATGGGCCGACCAGACGCCGAGCACGTGGCCGACGATCACCGCGGCCACCTTGATGACGGCCAACAGCGTGCCGTGGTAGGCGAAGAAGTAGGAGACCGGCATGTCCGCGGTCCCGAACCAGTCGGCTCCGGTCCCCATCGGGTCCGACGCGTTGCGCAAGGTGGCCAGCCCGCTCTCCCAGAAGTAGCTGAGGTAGTGGGCCACGACGTAACCGGCGATGATCGGCACCATCGACGGCGCCAGCTCGGCGGGGAGGGCCCGCCGAGGCACGTCACCGACACCGGTCAGCATCGTCCCGGCCGAGTAGAACCCGGCGACGAGAAGCGGCAGCGCGATGAGCGCGACATTGTTGATCAGGTAGGCCGTGGACCCGGAGATCTCCGGGTTCTGCACGATCTGGAGCCACTGCGGTGACTCGCGGTAGGAGTCGTAGACGATGGTGCCGAAGAGCACCGAGACCACCGCGACCAGGCCCGGCGCCGGACGCAGCGTGTCGAGGTTGCCGAGCGGGGTCCGCAGGACCAGGTTGCCGGCCGCGGTCCGGCCCCACACCGACAGGCGCGCGGTCAGGGACGAGTAGACCTCGAACGGATCGGTGCGCTCCAGGAACTTCTCGCCGAACAGCACGCCACCGAGGATCATCACGGCCAGGTAGACGGCCAGCCAGAGACGTACGGGACCGAGGTAGTTGTTCTCCGGGTAGACCAGCTCGAGCCAGGCGAAGGCGAGCAGCGTGAACGCGGCGGGCCAGTAGCCCAGACGCTCGGGCAGGCGGAGCGGCGGATCGCCGGCGCCGCGCAGCCAGGTCAGTCCGGCCACGATCGTGCGGGCCGGACTGATCGCCTTCCAGACCGGTCCGAAGAGGAGCGAGAACGGGACGATGCCGACCCACAGCCAGACGTACGTCATCCCGAAGATGGGATTGTTGGCGTTGTCGAGCCCGGCGAAGGCGACCAGGACGAAGTAGGCGAAGATCACCATTCCGACGACGCGCCACAGAGCAGTCCAGGCGGGGGAGTCGACGACACGCCCGAGGCGCGGCAGCGGCCAGCCGCGTGGGTTCCGGCTCTGTGGATCCGTGCTGGCGATCTCCTTGCCCGCGGCGGCACGCTTGGTGGTCAGCACCAGCAGCCCGAAGGAGACGAGAAGGGCGAGGACCGCGCCCGCGATGACGTACTCGAGCGGCAGTGGGAGGTCTTGGCGACCACCCACGCCGTGGGTGAGGATCACTTGACTTCGAGGGTGACGATGGTCTTGCCGAGGGTGTGCGACTCCACCTCGTACTGACCGGGGATCTCGAACGCGCCCAGGCTGATCCGCGTCGTGCCTACGCCGTAGGCGGCCGACTGCTCCGGGTCGGAGTGCACATGGACCTCGCCGGCGGCGTCGGCGGTGACGTCGAGCTCGACGCCGTGCCCGAGGGGGACGTCGATCTTGGTCCCGTGGGGATCGACCGAATCACCGGAGAAGTTGATCTCGACGACCACCGGGTCGCTGTCGGTCCTGGGCTCGGTGGCGATGTCGTTTCCGCAGGCTGTCGCGACGGACGCGATCCCGCAGATTGCAGCCACGACCGCGATGATCCGGGTCGTGAGGCGCATTACTCCCCCGTTTCGTGGGCTGGTTTCAAGCTGGCGTCTGCCACAATCGCATACGAACCAAAGAGGGGGCTGAGAGGACATGAGCGAGCATCAGCGAGTGACCGTGAGCGAGCGTCAGCGGGATCGACTCGGACCGCGGGAGGTGGCCTTCCTGGACGGGGAGACGCTGTCGGTGCCGCACCAGATGGCGAGCATCGAGCTGATCGAGCCGAAGGCGGAGGGCTTCGACTACGGCGCCTTCCTCCAGCACGTCGAGGACCGGCTGGCCTTCGTGCCCCGCTTCCGCCAACGGGTCCGTGTCGTGCCCGGTCGGATCGCCTACCCGGTGTGGGCCGACGACGACCGTTTCGACCTCACCTACCACGTACGCCGCTCCGCGCTGCCCCGCCCGGGCTCGATGGAGCAGCTCCTCGACCTCGCCGGCCGGATCGTCTCCCGGCCTCTGGACCGCTCCCGGCCGTTGTGGGAGCTGTATGTGATCGAGGGGCTGGCCGGCGACCGGGTCGCGCTGGTCACCAAGACCCACCAGGCGCTGGTGGACGGTGCCGAGACCGTCGACCTGGTCCAGCTCCTGCTCGACGACAAGCCCGAGGTCGGGCCGGTCGTGCCCGACCTGTGGGAGCCGCCCGAGGCTCAGTCGAGCGCGCGCCTGGTCGCGGGCGCGGTCTTCGACGCGGTCACCTCGGTCAGCGGGCTGACCGGCACGGCCCGCAGCCTGGGCGGCTTCGCCCTGGGCCGGGTCACCGGTGTGGCCAAGGACGTCCAGAACGCGGGCGCTGGCATCGCCCGGGTGGTCACCCGCCGGGCTCCGGAGCGGCCCACGCCGCTCAACGGAGCGCTCTCCCAGCAGCGGCTGGTCGTCACCCTGCAGGCCGACCTGGCCGACTTCCGCCGCATCCGGGACACCCACGGTGGCACCGTCAACGACGTCATCCTCGCTGCCGTCACCGGCGGTCTGCGCGCCTGGCTGATGACCCGCCAGGAGTCGCTCGCAGGCGTACGCCAGGTGCCGGCGCTGGTGCCGGTCTCGGTGATCGACGAGGAGCTCGACCCGACCCAGCTCGGTTCCGCGGTGGCGCCCCACTTCGTGGTGCTGCCGGTGGCGGAGCCCTCGCCGGTGGTCCGTCTCCACCAGGTGTCCTACTCCTTCGAGCAGCACAAGGCCAACGCCCGCACCGTCAGCGCGCAGCGGCTGGCCGGGATCAGCGGCTTCGCCCCGGCGACCTTCCACATGGTGGGCTCCCGGGTGGCTGCCGAGAGCGAGCACGACTACCTGCTCTCGGTGTGCAACGTGCCCGGCCCCCAAGAGCCTCGCTATGCGGCCGGCTCCCGGTTGGTGGCCTCCTATCCGATCCACCCGCTGGCCGAGGGCCACACCCTCGCGATCGGGATGACCTCCTACGACGGCCAGGTCTTCTTCGCGATCACCGCCGACCGCGACCTGGTGCCCGACGCGTCGCTGCTCGGGCAGTGCATCAGCGAGGCGCTGGACGAGCTGCTCGACACCGCCTCGGGTCGCCGCTTCCGGGCGCCCCGAGGGCTGCGCGTGGTCAAGAGCTCCGGCGAGTGAGCGGTCTGAGAGAATCCGAGGCGTGACCCGCATCTACGTACCCGCCACGCTCGAGCTGCTCGCTGACTGGTACGCCAACGGTGAGCTGCCCGGCACCGCCGACGGCTATGCGGCGCCCGACGACAGCGAAGAGGCCGAGTACGCCGCGCTGATGAGCGCTGCCGACGACTCGGCGGCGCTCCTCGCCGGTCCCGGACGCAGGGTCGTGGTCGTCGTCGACGCTCCCGCGGCTCTTGGCGACCAGATCGTCCCGCTCAAGCTCGTCGCGGCGGTCCACGCCGATCTGGCCGACCGGCCCGCCGACGCCGACCCCGACGAGGACCTCGGCTGGTTCGCGACCCAGGAGATCCCGCAGCTCATCGGGTAGATCGGCGCCGGCACCGCAGTCTCAGGCCGAGCTCACCTCTCGTTCCACCACGTCTCGGTGTCGACGCCCTGGTAGGGCGGGACGGTGACGGTGCGGGCGCCGGCCTTGCCGCCGACGATCACGGTGCGATGGCTGACGTTGTTGGACCGGGTGGTCTCGTAGAGGTTGCCGTCCGGGTTGACGGTGACCTTGATCCGGTAGGTGCCGTTCTTGACCTTGGTGAGGTCGAAGGCCTGGGTCTGGGACTGGTCGTAGGTGTCGCCCCAGCCGGACGGCAGGGTCTCCCGCAACCAGAGCGCGGACTTCGAGCCGCAGGCCGACTCCAGACCGGTCTGACCTGGCCGCAGCGTCGCTCCGGGCACGGTCAGGTCCACCGGGTCGGTGGGCACCAGGCACCACGACTGCTTGCCGCTGGTCGAGACGACCTTGTCCTTGGCATCGACCAGCTCGTACTTGGCGAAGTCGAGGAAGTGCCAGTGGTTGTGCTCCGGCGCCTCGTGGAACTCCATGGTGCCGGTCCGCTTCATCCCGACCTGCTTACCGCCGCGGTAGAACATCTGGTAGGCGTCCATCACCGGAGAAGTGCCGCGACGGAAGCCCTCGACGACCATCGGCGCCGGCCCGGCGTTCCACTCGTTGGCGGCGAAGTTGAGGCGATCGGTGCCCTCCTCGTCGACCGCGGTCGAGATCTGCCAGGCGGGCACGGAGACGAGGTCGGGCAGGCTGCTCTTCGCGGGCTTGCCGTGCGACGTACCTCCGGCGCCGCCGCCGAGCGGGAGGCGTCCACGACCGTCCTCGGCGCCTTCCAGCGACTCTCGCGGCACCACGGTGCGAGCGCCCTGGTCCTCATCGGCTCCATGGGCAGAGTGAGTGCTCATCTCGCCCTCGCCGCCCTCGCAGCCGCCCTCGGGGCACCCGTCGACGATGACCAGGTTCTGCTTGGCGCTGCGGCTGGCCTTCGGCAGACCGAGGAAGTCGGCCACAGGCTTGCTGACGCTCAGCGTCATGGTGAGCGCGGTCTCGCCCTTGGTCTCGAACTCGAGGTCGGAGACGGTCGGGACCGCCATGCCCCGCTCGATCCCGTACAGGACGCCCTTGGTGAACCAGTTGCCGCCGCAGAACTCCGGGTAGACCGGGCCGGTCGCGCCGTCGGTCTGCACCCGTTGCCGGTCGTAGCCGCCGGGACACAGCGGCCGGCTCTCGTCGAGGACGACCTTGCCGGCCTTGTTCTTGAGGGTGACCCGAAGGCCGTCCTTGAAGCCCTTCATGCCGTCGACGATCGAGGCCGGCGCGGTCGTGGTGGTGCGCTTCTTGCCCCGGATGACGGTCTTGGTCAGCTTGACCGGCTTGTCGTAGGCCGTGTGACTGGCGCGGAACTCGAAGGCCGCGTCATAGGCGGCCAGCCAGACCGACGGCTCCACGTACGCCACCCCCTCGTAGGACGCCACCTCGACGGTGTCGGCGGCTGCGACGAGCTTGAGCGTGCCCTTTCCGGTAGTGCCGCTCGCGGCACCGGAGTTCGCCGTCACCGTCGTGGTGACGACGAGTGCGGCCGCGACCAGCCCGATGCCGGCCGAGACCAGCTGCCGGGCGCGAGTGCGAGATTTGACCATCGAGTTCCCCCTTGAACGGCCCAGGACCCTCCCGATCCGAGGCGCCGATACGGCCGGCAACGTAGTGCCCGCCGCAATAGGGACGGATGGCTTTCCGGTTCGGTTGCACCAAATCGGTGAGAACCGGTGAGATCAGCGGGAGAGGTACTCCGCGCCGACCGCCTGCTCGAGGTCGAAGGCCCTCAGCATCAGTTGCTCGACGTACTCCTCGAGCTTGGTTCCCACCAGCGGGACGGGCACCTTGATGTTCAGCCGCACGCTCTCGGTGGTGCGCCCGTCGGACTCGGAGAGCGAGATGTTGCCGCGCAGCGTGGCGAGGCCGCCGGGGACGGTGATGTCCACAACGGCGACCGTGTCGGAGGACCATACCTCGTTCTGGTGGACGGTGAGGTCGCCGGTGACGATGGGCTTCGCGAAGGCGGGTACGCCGACGGTCGACTGCACCCGGTCGATCCGGACCTCGCGTGGGGCGCCACCGATGGTCACCCGGCGACGGAGCGCGCCCTGGGCGTCGGCGACCCGCTCGCGGAAGCCAGGATCAGCCAGCATCGCGGAGACGTCGCCCATACGGGCCTCGTAGACGAGCTCGTGCTGAAGGGTCGTCGTCATTGCCGAATCCTTTGGGGCTCTTCTGCGGGTTGGGACGGGGATGAAAGAGGGTCAGCCGGCGAGCCAGCGGGTGCCTACCTCGTGCTCCTTCTCGAGCCCCTTCTTGAAGATCGAGAGGATGAGGTCCTCCAGCTTTCCGCTGACCAGGGGCACATTCACGGTAGCGGTCAGGGTGACCGTCTCGATGGTCCGTGGGCCGTTCTCGGCCAGTCGAACGACGCCGGAGAGCGAGCCGGGCTTGCCGGGCAGGGTGAGCTTGAGGTCGCCAGAGGTGAAGTCGGCCGACCACACCTCGTCCTGGTGAACCTCGATGGTGTCGCCGACGAACTTCTTCGCGAACCCGGGCACCCCGCTGACGGCCTGCTCGTAGCGGATGCTCACCGTCGACCCGGTGACCGCCACGCTCTTGGACCGCGCGTGCTGGGCGTCGCAGACCTGCTCGCGGAACGCCGCGTCGGCGAGCATCCCGGAGACGGCTGCGATCGGGGCATCGTAGACCAGGTCGATCGACAGCTTTTTACTCATAAGTACACATCATGACGCCTAGTCGCCCCAGAGTCATCAGTAGAGCGGCCGAGAGAACCGACACATTCCCCGAGTATGCTCAAGAGGCCGGTTCCGCGAGGGTGCTGTGGGCCTATGACTGGCATCGGCGATTCCTTCGGATCCGACCGCCTATCCGGAGTACTCCCGGGATACCGTGACAGGTGTGTCAACGGAGACGCATATCAAACCTGTCCAAGCTTCGCAGACGGTCCAGCAGTTCCGCCTGCCGAGCACCACCTACTTCCGCCACGTAGCCCCTGAGGAGCTCACCGGTCGCAGCGAGGCTGACCTCGCCGGCGCGGTGGGATCACATCTGGCGCTGGCAGCGAGCCGCCCGCAGGGCACCGCTGCCGTGCGCATCCTCACCCCCACCACTGCTGCAGATGGTTGGTCCGCCGGAGGTCGCAGCGTCGTCGAGATCGTCGTCGACGACATGCCCTACCTCGTGGACTCGGTCAAGACCGAGCTCTACCGCCGCGGTCTCGACATCCATCTCGTCGTCCACCCCGTCATCGACGTCGCCCGTGACGTGACCGGTGCGCTCGAGGGGGTGAACGAAGGAGACATCCGCGAGTCCTGGATGCACATCGAGATCGACCGTCTCGCCCCCGACACGGCCAAGGAGATCGTCGCCGGTCTGGAGGGCGTCCTCGAGGACGTACGCGAGGTCATCGAGGACGAGCCGCGACTGCACCGCCGGCTGGCGGAGATCGCGGCCGGTCTGCGCTACACCCCGCCCAACAGCGTGCCGCGCGAGGAGGCCGCCGAGGCCGCCGAGCTGCTGGCCTGGCTGGCCGAGGACCACTTCCTGCTGACCGGCTACCGCGAGTACCGCCTCGACGGCGACTACCTGCGCGGCCGCTCCGGCACCGGCCTGGGCATCCTG
Organism: Nocardioides panzhihuensis; assembly: GCF_013408335.1. Lineage (NCBI taxonomy): Bacteria > Bacillati > Actinomycetota > Actinomycetes > Propionibacteriales > Nocardioidaceae > Nocardioides > Nocardioides panzhihuensis. The sequence continues at coordinate 767,810 of NZ_JACBZR010000001.1, forward strand.
CGCGCCGACCCGCCGCAGGCTCCCGACCACGGCAAGATGCCGCCCAAGGTCGCCGCCCACGCCCGGGACAAGGTCATGCTGGTCCTCGCCAAGGCCAACTCGCGCTCGACCGTCGGGGAGCCCGCCTACCTCGACCATGTCGGCATCAAGATCTTCAACGGCGCCGGTGAGGTGGTCGGTGAGCACCGTTTCCTCGGGCTCTTCACCACGAAGTCGGCTCGGCAGTCGGTGACCCGGATCCCGGTCGTACGCGGCAAGGTCGCCGCGGTCCTCGACCACACCGGCTACGACCCCCGCAGCCACACCGGCAAGGCGATGCTCGACGCGATGGAGACCTACCCGCGCGAAGAGCTCTTCCACGCCTCCGCCGAGGAGCTGACCGCGCTCGCCGAGGCTGCGCTGGGAGCGATCGAGCGCCGCATCCTTCGGGTCGCGGTCCGGCCCGACACGTACGGGCGCTATGTCTCGGTGCTCGTCTCGCTGCCGCGTGACCGCTACAACACCACGGTCCGCGAGCGGTTCTCGAAGGTGCTCCTCGATGTCCTGGGTGGCACCGACCTGGAGTTCACCGTACGCATCAGCGAGTCCACCACGGCCCGGGTGCACTTCGTCGTCCACGGCACCACGGAGTCCCTGGGCAAGGCCCTGGACACCCCCGGGCTGGTCGACAGCCTCGAGTCGCGGCTGCGCAAGGCCGCCCGGAGCTGGCGCGACGACCTGGTCAGCGCGGTCATCGCCCACGCCGGAGAGGATGGGGCGGCCCGGCTCTCGCACGTGCTCGACGCCTTCCCGGAGGCCTACAAGGAGGACTTCGACGCCGACACCGGCGCCGCCGACCTGACTCGCCTGGAGCTGCTCTCGCACCAGGGCGAGGCGGTCGACTTCTCCTTCTACAAGGATCCGGAGAGCCCCGGCGGGTTCCGGGTCAAGATCTACCGCACCGGTGGCCCGCTCTCGCTGTCGCTGATGCTCCCGATCCTGTCCTCCTTCGGCTTCGAGGTCACCGACGAGCGGCCCTATGACCTGGAGGGGGTCGGCACGTCCGGGTCGGAGGAGTGGTTCATCTACGACTTCGGCCTCGCCTACGCCGGCACCCCCGTCGGCACGCCCACCCAGCTGGTCGCAGCGTTGCACCAGGCCTGGTCCGGGCGCAGCGAGGTCGACCGCCTGAACGCGCTCGTCCTTGCCGGTCTCGACCATGGCCAGATCACGGTGCTGCGCGCCTACGGCCGCTACCTGCGCCAGGGCGGCACCCCCAACTCGTTCGCGACGATCGCGGGCGCGCTGGTCGCCAACCCGGGCATCGCCCGGCAGATCGTGGAGCTGTTCGAGACTCGCTTCGACCCCTCGCTCACCACGCGTGTCGAGACGAAGCGGGCCGAGGCGATCATCGAGGCACTCGACGATGTCGCGAGCCTGGACCAGGACCGGATCCTGCGCAGCTACGTCGCCACGATCCTGGCGACGACGCGGACCAACTACTACCGCGGTCGGGACTACCTCGCGTTCAAGTTCGATCCGCAGCAGGTGCCCGACCTGCCGTTGCCGAGACCGGCGTACGAGATCTTCGTCTACTCGCCCAACGTCGAGGGCGTGCACCTGCGCTTCGACGCCGTGGCCCGTGGCGGGCTGCGGTGGAGCGACCGGCGCGACGACTTCCGCACCGAGGTGCTCGGGCTGGCGAAGGCGCAGCAGGTCAAGAACACCGTGATCGTGCCGGGTGGCGCGAAGGGCGGCTTCGTCCCCAAGGGCGTGGCCGGTCCCGACGCCTACGTCACCTTCCTGCGTGGCCTGCTCGACGTCACCGACAACCGGGTGGACGGGGAGATCGTGCCGCCGCCCGACGTGGTGCGTCACGACGCCGACGACTCCTACCTGGTCGTCGCCGCCGACAAGGGCACCGCGACGTTCTCCGACCTGGCCAACTCGGTCGCGGCGGAGTACGACTTCTGGCTCGGCGACGCGTTCGCCTCCGGCGGCTCGGCGGGCTATGACCACAAGGCGATGGGGATCACCTCGCGAGGTGCCTGGGTCTCGGTGCAGCACCACTTCAAGCGGCTCGGCATCGACCCGCAGGTCGACGAGATCACCGCGGTCGGCGTCGGCGACATGTCCGGAGACGTGTTCGGCAACGGCATGCTGCGCTCGGACCGGATCCGGCTCGTGGCTGCATTCGACCACCGGCACATCTTCATCGATCCGACGCCCGACGCGGCGACGGGATTCCGAGAGCGGAAGCGTCTCTTCGAGACGCCCGGGTCGAACTGGGAGTCCTACGACACCTCGCTGATCTCGGCAGGCGGCGGCGTGTGGTCGCGGCAGCTGAAGTGGGTGCCGATCAGTGCCGAGGTGCGCGAGGCGCTCGGTCTCGCGACCGGCGTCAAGCGGCTGACGCCGCAGGAGCTGATCAGCGCGATCCTGCGCGCGCCGGTCGACCTGCTGTGGAACGGCGGGATCGGGACGTACGTCAAGGCCTCTGACGAGAGCCATGACGATGCCGGGGACCACTCCAACGACGGCGTCCGGGTGGATGCCGCCGACCTACGGGTGCGGGTCATCGGCGAGGGCGGCAACCTGGGCATCACCCAGGCCGCGCGCGTCGAGTTCGCCCGCAAGGGTGGGCTGATCAACACCGACGCGATCGACAACTCCGCCGGTGTCGGCACCTCCGACCACGAGGTGAACCTCAAGATCCTGCTGGACCGTGAGGTACGCGCCGGCTCGCTCACCCTCGCCGAGCGTGACGAGCTGCTCGAGGAGATGACCGACGAGGTCGCCGCGCTGGTGCTCGCTCACAACGAGGCTCACAACGTGACCTTGACCCGTGCGGTCGCCTCGGCGCCGCAGCTGCTCGAGACTCACGAGCGTCAGATCGCCGAGTGGGTCACCGACGGTCTCCTCACCCGCGATGTCGAGGGGCTGCCGTCATCGACCGAGGTGGCTCGCCGTCTGGAGGCGGGGGAGGGCCTCACCGCCCCCGAGCTGGCCGTCGTGCTCGCTTGGGCCAAGATCGAGCGGGGCCGCGAGCTGGTCGCTGAGGGCCTTCCCGATCCGGCCACGGATCCGGAGATGACGCAGCGGCTGGTGGCGTACTTCCCGACCGCCATCCGTGAGCGTTTCCCCGAGGCCATCCTGGATCACCCGCTGCGGCGGGAGATCTGGGCGACCTCGGTGGTCAACGAAGAGGTCAACCGTGCCTTCGGGCGCGTTGCCGAGCCGTCACAGTGAGCACTGTTCCGGCGAGCATGAGCGAGATGCCGAGCGCGGCGAACACCCACGACGGGCCGCCGGTCTCGGGTAGCGAGCTCTGAGATGAGATCTCCGTCGGCGGTCCCGGGTTCGGGGCCGCCGACGGATTCTCGTCTCCGCCCGGCGTCGGGACGTCGGTCGGGTCCGGTGTCGGGTCCGGTGTCGGGTCGGGTGTCGGGTCCGGCGTCGGGTCCGGCGTGGGGGTCGGCGTGGGGGTCGGCGTGGGGGTCGGCGTCGGGCTCGGGGAGGCGACCTCATCGACCCGGAAGTCCTGCCCGCCGCGGATCTCGCCGGCCGAGGTGATCGTGACCGTACGCGTCGTCTCGCCGACCACGCGCATGCCGTCGGGCGCGGTGACGGTGATGGTGTAGTCGCCCGGAGGAAGGTCCTCGAGGAGGTAGGCGCCAGCGTCGCCGGTGGTGACAGCGACCGGTCCGTCTGGACCGTCGACCGTGAGGTTGACCCCGGCGACCGGGTCGCCGGACGAGGCGTCGGTGACCTGTCCGGCGATCGTGCCGGGGCGAGTGAGGTCGAAGTCGACGCCGGTCACGTCGCTCGCGGCCACGGTGACCGGCCGCGTGGTGGCGCCGGAGTAGCCCTCGGGCGCGTCGATCTCGGCGGTGTAGTCGCCGGGTGGCACGCCGTCGAGCAGGTAGTTGCCGTCACCGTCTGTGACCGTGGTGATCGGGGCGCCGCCGCCTGCGGGGACCAGGCGCACCTGGACGCCGCCGAGCCCGTTGCCGCCGCCGGTCACGGTGCCCGAGACGCTGGCCAGCTGGTTCACCACGAAGTCTTGGTCGGTGACCGGGCTGTCGGCGATGGTGATGTCGGATCGGGTCGTACCGTCCGGGCCCGCGGTGTAGCCGTCGGGCACCGTCAGAGTCACCGAATAGCCGGTGTCGGTGGCGTTGTCGTCGAAGAGATAGCTGCCGTCCACGCTCGTCGTCGTGGTCGCGGTGGTCCCGTCGGGACGGGTGAGAGTCACGGTCGCGCCCGGGACCGAGGCTCCGGCCGAGTCGCGTACGGTGCCGCTGATGGCCTGCGGGATCACCTGCCGCACCTCGAAGTCGGCGCGGGAGGCGGGATCGTCGTCGTTGCCACGGTTGCTCACGGCCGCCTCGGACTGCCCGACCGTCGCACAGCCCTCGGGCCGGGCGAGCCGGACGGTGTAGCCGTCCTGGGTGGCGAGCTCGCCGAAGGAGTAGGTGCCGTCGGCGGCGGGGCTCGTGGTCGCCAGCGTCTCGCCGTAGGGCGAGACGAGGGTGAGCACGGACTCCTCGACCGGGCAGGACCCGGAGGTGGACACGTCGGTGACGGCGCCGCCGATCGGCCGCGCCCTGCTCACGAACCAGGTCTGGTAGATCGGGAACCCGGCGCGGCGGGTGAAGACGAAGGAGAGACTGGTGATCCGGATGTCGGGCTCGTACCAGCCGCTGGCGCCGTTGGTGTCGGTGGCGGTCGGGTTGCCGGTCAGCGTCGAGGTGGCCGCGTTCCAGATCGGCTGGTCGGTCCCACCGGCGTAGTTGAACGATTCCTGGAACCACGAGGAGATCTCCGCGGCCGGGACGGGGTCGCCGTTCTCGTCGGTCGCCAGGATCTGGACCTGGTCGGAGTCGATGTCACCGAGCACGAACGCCCAGCCGGTGTCGGGCGTGGGGTTCTCGAAGGCGTACGTCGTGATCGATGCGCCGCTCGGGGTGTCCGCCTTCGGTCGCAGGTTGATGTAGGCCGAGCCGCGGCTCGAGCCGTACTTCGCCCCCGGCGGCGTGCTGGCGTCGAGGAAGGTGCTCGCGCCGCTGGGGAGGGCGACGTTGGCGCGGGAGTCGCTGGTCATCTGGGCCTGCGGGAAGCCGGCCGAGCGCTGGGTCATCGTCGTGGAGAAGTCGTTGGACGTCCCGGAGACCGGCGCCCACTCGGCCCATGAGTCGGTCATCGCATGAGCCGGTGCCGGTGAGAGCACCATGAGGGACGCCCCGGCCAGGAGCGCCAGCGCCAAGCAAGCCCGTTTGAACATGGGAGGAATCCTTCTTCGGTGAACAAACGCTGCGTCGGGGGACTTCGGCAGACTATCCGAGCGGCGACGTGTTTTTACGTCCTGAATCGCGCATATGGCTCCCGTTGACGCCGTTGGGCTCCAGGTGGCTGGTCCAGGAGGGCTGTGAGCGTCTCCCGGCTCCAGGGGTCTCGATGTGGGTTACGTCTCAACCAGCTCTGCCCGCAGGCTTCCTACTCGCGAGTCACCGAGACGTTGGTTTACCGTCAAAATCGCGTCCACCCAGGACGCCAGTAGGGAGATAGACGAACGATGAGCACGAGCCAGATCGCCGAGAAGCGCGAGGTGCGCGAAGCCAACCGAGTCGAGGGCCACAACGCCCGGTCCTGGCTCCTGGTCTCCGCGATGCGTACCGAGATCTTCGACGACGCGCAGCTCAGCCGCGCAGACCAGATCATCCTCGACATGGAGGACGCGATCGACACCTCCCTGAAGTCGCAGGCGCGTGAGAACGTGACCGGCTGGCTCAAGGGCGGCGGCCGTGCCTGGGTGCGCATCAACGACTGGACCACCAAGGACTGGAGCGAGGACATCTCGGCGCTGGCCGGGATCGAGACGCTCGCCGGCGTGATGCTCGCGAAGACCGAGTCGCCCGACCAGGTGACGGACACCTTCCAGCGACTGGGCGGCGGGACCCCCGTCATCCCGCTGCTCGAGTCGGCGCTCGGGATCGAGGACGCCGCCACGATCGCCCGCGCACGTGGCGCCTACCGGCTCGCGTTCGGCTCCGGCGACTACCGCCGCGACACCGGCGCGGAGAACGACCCCCTCGCCATGGCCTACCCGCGGACCAAGCTGGTCCTGGCCTCGCGGATCGGCAACCTGTCCGGCCCGATCGACGGCCCGACGGTCGGCAGCAGCCACCCGCTCCTGCGTGAGCAGTCCGCCGACGGCGTCGCGATGGGTATGACCGGCAAGCTCTGCCTCGACATCGAGCAGCCCTCGGTGATCAACGAGTCGTTCAGCCCCACCCCGTCCGACGTGACCTGGGCCCACGAGTTCCTGCACAAGTTCGAGGAGGGCGGCCGCGTGATCCGCGACGGCAGCGACAAGCCGCGCCTGGCTCGTGCCGAGACGATCAAGCGTCGTGCCGAGCTGTTCAAGATCAAGCCGGACACCTACGGCGACCCGGTCTCGGGCCCGAGCGTCTACTGATGCGCCGACTCGGCGCGCTGGGGTGGGACAGACGCGCCGAGCCGGCACTCCTCGGCTAGCGTTGAGGCTGTGGATCTGCAGCAGCGCATCAGTGACCGAGCCGGTGAGATTCTGCTTTTCGCCGTCACCCCACCGAGGGTGACGACGGACCCCGAGAGGGTGCAGCAGATCGCGGAGGTCACGCTCGAGCGCATCCGGCCGCTGGATGTCGACGGACTGATCCTCTACGACATCGACGACGAGTCCGATCGCAACCCCGAGCAACGGCCCTTCCCGTTCGTACGCACCCTCGACCCGGCCGAGTTCCTCGAGCGCAACCTCGCCGATCTCGACGTGCCGGCCGTCGTCTATCGAGCCACCGGGAAATACGACGAGGGGGAGCTGCGGGACTGGGTCAAGACCCAGGACCCGGCCAAGGCGCTGTCGGTCTTCGTCGGTGCCTCCTCGGGTGAGAAGCGGGTCTCGACCAGCCTGCGCCGCGCCCATGAGATCCGGAACGAGACCAACCCCGACCTGCTCCTCGGTGCGGTCGCGATCCCCGAGCGACACACGGCCAAGGGCGACGAGCACCTTCGCCTGATCGCGAAGCAGGAGGCGGGCTGCTCCTACTTCGTGACCCAGGTCGTCTACGACGTCAACGCCGCCAAGAACCTCGTCTCCGACTACCGCTACGAGTGCGAGACCCGCGGGCTGGAGCCGGTGCCGCTCGTGTTCACCTTCTCCGTGTGCGGCTCGATGAAGACCCTGGAGTTTCTCCGCTGGCTCGGCGTGGACGTCCCGCGCTGGATCGAGAACGAGCTGCGCCACGCCGCCGACACCCTCGACGCCTCGCTCGAGCAGGCCGAGGCGACGGCGCTCGAGCTGATGTCGTTCTGCCGTCAGCTCGGCGTGCCGTTCGGCATCAACATCGAGTCCGTCTCGATCCGCAAGGTCGAGATCGAGGCTTCCGTACGCCTCGCCGAGCGGCTCCGGGCGAAGCTTGCCCGCTAGGGCGTGTCTCCCAAATCCACGCCCGCTACGCGACGTTTCGCATCCGATCTGGCTGCGTTGGCGCCGCTCGACAGCCTCCAGGATGCCTTCGCAGCGCCGCCTTGCCAGATCGCTCCGAAACGCCGCTCGCGGCCGCCGTGTCTTTGGGAGACACGCCCTCACAGCCCCGTGCGCATCGCCCACAGCTCGGGGAACAGGATGATGTCGAGCTGCTTGCGCAGGTAGCCGACACCGGAGGTCCCGCCGGTGCCGGGCTTGAAGCCGATGATCCGCTCGACGGTGGTCACGTGCCGGAACCGCCAGACCCGGAAGGCGGTCTCCAGGTCGGTGAGCTCCTCGCCGAGCTCGTAGAGGTCCCAGTGCTTCTCCGGGTCGCGGTAGACATCGCGCCAGGCCGCCTCGACGGCGTCGGACGCCGCGTACTCCTGCTTCCAGTCCCTGGTCAGGTGCGACTCCGGGATGTCGAAGCCTCGCCGGGACAGCAGTCGCAGCGACTCGTCGTAGAGAGATGGCCGCCCGTACGCAGCCAGCACATCCTGCTCGTGCGGCCGGCCCTCGTGCACGCGAAGCGTGTGGACCGCCTTGTTGCCGAGCGCGAACTCGATGCAGCGGTACTGCCACGACTGGAACCCAGAGCCGGTGGCCAGGTAGGGGCGGAACTTGTCGTACTCGGTCGGAGTCAGTGTCGACAGGACGTCCCAGGCGTGCACGAGCTGTTCCATGACCCGGGAGACCCGGGCCAGCCCCTTGAACGCCGGGCGCACCTGGTCGACCGAGATCAGCCGCTGAGCCTCGGTCAGCTCGTGCAGCGCGAGCCGCATCCACAGCTCCATCGCCTGGTGCTGCACGATGAAGAGCATCTCGTGGTGGTCGCCGGAGAGCGGGTTCTGCGCGCCGAGCACCTCCGGCAGGTGGAGATAGTCGGAGTAGTCCATCGGAAGGTCCTGCGTGCTGCTCATGTGACTGCTCCTCGGGTCCAGAAGCGCTCCGCGCGCCATTCGTCGTTGTCCATCACCGCGACCAGGTGGTCGACGGCGTCCCAGATGTCGACGTAGCGCGTGTAGAGCGGGGTGACACCGAAGCGCAGGATGTCCGGGGAGCCGGCTCGGAAGTCCCCGATGACGCCGCGTTCGATGAGCGCCTGCACGATCGCGTACGCCCCTTCGCCTGAGCCGAGGCTCAGCGACAGCTGACTTCCGCGCCGCGCGTCGTCCAGCGGCGACTCGATCACGAACCCGGGGAGCCGGGAGGCGACGAGGTCGGCGAAGTGCCGGGTCAGCGCGAGCGACTTCTCCCGCACCGCTCGCAGACCGCCGTACGCCTCGGCAGCGAGCAGCGTGTCGACGCCGCACTCCAGGGCGGAGATGCCGATGACGGCGGGGGTGCCGGACAGGTAGCGCGAGACCCCTTCCGCCGGCCGGTAGCCGGGCGACATCTCGAACGGCGCCGCGTGCCCCATCCAGCCCGACAGCGGCTGCTCGAAGCGGTCGACGTGGCGCGGGTTGACCCACAGGAACGCCGGCGCGCCGGGGCCGCCGTTGAGGAACTTGTAGCCGCAGCCCACCGCGAAGTCGGCATCAGCACCACGAAGGTCCACCGGCACGGCGCCCGCGGAGTGGCACAGGTCCCAGACCGCGAGCACACCGTGCTCGTGGGCGCGCGCGGTCACCGCGGCCATGTCGTGCAGGTATCCGGTGCGGTAGTTGACCTCGGTGAGCATCAGCACCGCGGCACGGTCGAGCAGGCCCTCGATCTCGTCGGGCGAATCGACCAGCACCAGCTCGTAGCCGCGCTCGCGACACAGCGAGGAGGCGATGTAGAGATCGGTCGGGAAGTTGCTGCGCTCACTGATCACGATCCGCCGCTCAGGTGCGTCGGCCGAGGCGATCGAGAGCGCCGAGGCGAGCGCCTTGTAGACGTTCAGCGAGGTCGAGTCGGCGACCACGACCTCGCCCTCACCTGCGCCGACGATCCGGGCGATCTTGTCGCCGACGCGCTGGGGAAGGGTGATCCAGGAGGCGGTGTTCCAGGACTCGATCAGCCCGCGTCCCCACTCCTGGGTGACCACCTCGGCCACCCGGCCCGCGGTGGCGCGGGGGAGCGCACCGAGCGAGTTGCCGTCGAGGTAGATCGTCTCCTCGGGCAGGTCGAAGAGGTCCCGCAGCGGGGCCAGCGGGTCGGCCTGGTCGAGAGCGACCACGTCGTCGCGGTTCATCCGGCGACCTCCGCGAGCGGCCTGAGCACGGCTCGCACCGGCGCCGCGTCGGCGGTGGTGAGCTTGAGGGGGAGCGCGATCAGCTCGTAGTCACCTGCCGGGACCTCGTCGAGCAGCAGGTTCTCCAGGATGCGTACGTCGTGACGATGGGTCGCGAAGTGCGCCGGCAGGTCCTTGGAGTCGGACGGGTCCAGGCTGGCCGCGTCGGTGCCGACCAGCCTCACCCCGTGCGAGGCGAGCAGGTCGATCAGCGCGGGGTCGAGCGCGCAGAAGTCGTCGTCCCAGGTGGTGGGCTGGGTGGCGTACGTCCGGAACAGCACGCGCGGCGGCAGGTCGGTGACGTCGATGTCATCGACGGTGACCAGCGGCCGCACGTCGGAGACGTCGACCACGCGGCACGGTCCGAGGAACGGCTCCAGCGACATCTCACCGGCCGGGGTGCCACCGTCGGTGAAGTGCAGCGGAGCGTCCGCGTGCGCGCCGACGTGGGCCGAGAGGGTCAGCTCGGCGACGTTGACCGGGCACCCCGGGCCGATCCGGAACGTCCAGTCGACCTCGGTGGCATGGTCACCGGGAAAGACCGGTGACGATGCGTGGACCGGTGGGGAGATGTCCCAGAGCTGCGCCATGGCGCCAGGATAGGCCGCCCCTCGACGGAGCCGTTCAGGCGGTGAGGAACTCGGTCGCGACCGGCGCCAGCGCCTCGGCCTTGACCATGTGGTCCTGCCCGTCGAGGACCACGTAGCGGCCGTCGGGGACCGCCTTGGAGATGGCCTGCTGGGCGTTGGTCATGTAGGTCGGGCTCTTGCTGCCGGCCCCCGAGAGCACCGGCACCGACACGTTCTTGTAGTAGCCGTTCGGCAACGGCCGGCCCTGCTGGAACGGCACACACATGCCCAGGTCGTAGGTCAGCGTGTGCGCAACCGGGGTGAGCTTCTTGAACATCGGGGACAGGCGCATGATCTTGACCGCGACCAGCGGCATGCCGACCACGCGCATGAACAGCTCGATCGCGGCTGCCCGTTTGCCCTTCTCGACGAGCGCTTCGACCTGCTGCGCCAGGTCGGCGTCGTTGGGGCGGTGGGTGTCGTCGAGGATGAGAGGCGCCTCGTAGGCGACGATCTTGTCGATCGGCAGCCCCGCCCGCGCGCCCTCGAGCGCGAGGAAGGCGCCGGAGCTGAGGCCCAGCAGATGGGCGTGACCGCCAGCCGCCTCGATCACGGCGCCGAGGTCGGCGACCTCCTGCTCGACCGCCTCCATGGTGCCCACCTCAGCGGGCTTGGCGATGGTGCTCTCGCCCCGGCCGCGGCGGTCGTAGCGGTAGACGGTGAACCGGTCCGAGAGAGCGTCGGCCAGGTCCTGCGAAGGTCCGAAGCCGCGGTAGCACATCGCCCCGTCGACGAGGACGAGCGCCGGGCCGGTGCCGGCGACGTCGTAGGCGATCGTGGAGCCGTCGGCGGAGGTGGTGGTCTTGGTCATGGCGATCTTCCCTAATCCAGCGGTTGGCGAGCCGGTGAGGCCCGGTTGATGCTTACGCGTCGGACGAGCTGTCGTCGTTTCGACACGCGGCCGCGCGTTTCTGCAGAAGTTCTTGTTCCTCGGCGTTGGCGGTCGCCGCAGCGGCCTCCTCGAACGCCGCCGCGGCCTCGACGTGTCGCCCGGCGCGGTGCAGCAGGTCACCACGTACGCCGGCCGGAAGATGAGATCCCGCGAGCGCACCGTCGGGGATGGCCGCCAGGATCGCCAGCCCCGCGTCGGGCCCGAAGGCACGTCCGTGCGCCACGGCCCGGTTGACCTCGATGACGGCGCCCGGGGCAGCGGCGGCGAGCACGTCGTAGAGGCGCGCCATCTCGGCCCAGTCGGTCTGGTCGGGGGTGCGGGCGCGGCCGTGGCACGCGGCGATCATCGCCTGCACCAGATAGCTCCCGCCTGGCGTGCCGGACGAGGCCAGTGCCTTCGCCCGGTCGACGGCGGCCAGGCCGCGCCGCAGCAGGAGCTGGTCCCACCGGGTCCGGTCCTGGTCCTCGAGCAGCACCGGACTCCCCTCTGCGTCCGCCCGGGCCGCGAGCCGTGAGCCCTGGATCTCCAGCAGCCCCTGCAACGCCTGCGCCTCGGGGTCCCCAGGAGCGAGCGCGGCCAGCATCCGGGCCAGCCGCATCCCCTCCAGGCACAGCTCGGGTCGGGTCCACGACGGCCCGGACGTCGCGGCGTAACCCTCGTTGAAGACCAGGTAGATCGTCTGCATCACCTCGCGCAGACGTGCGGCGCGCTCTTCGCCCACCGGAAGCTCGAACGACGCTCCGCCCTCGGCCAGGGTGCGCTTCGCCCGCGAGATCCGCTGGCCCACGGCCGACTCCTTGGCGAAGTAGGCCCGCGCGATCTCGGCGGTGGTCAGCCCACCCACGAGCCGCAGCGTCAGCACCGTTCGGGAGTCGGGCGCCAGGGCGGGGTGGCAGGAGAGGAACATCAGCCGCAGCACATCGTCCTCGATGTAGTCGACCGCGGCGGCCAGGTCCGGCATCTCACCCTCCTCCAGCTCGTGGCCCACCAGGGCGACCTTGCGGCGCAGCACCTCGTCGCGGCGGAACCCGTCGATCGCGCGCCGCTTCGCGATCGACATCAGCCATGCCCCCGGGTTGCGAGGGATGCCCTCGTGCGGCCACTGCTCCAGCGCCGCGACGAGGGCATCCTGGGCGAGGTCCTCGGCCAGGTCGAGGTCGTGGGTCATTCGCGCCAGACCGGCGAGGAGGCGTACGGACTCGTTGCGCCAGACCGCGACGATCGCTTCCTCGGGGTCCGGACGGAGTGGACCAGAGCTCATTCCGCAGGCGCCGGCGGACCGACCAACGGCCGCATCTCCACGGCCACGTCCTGCCCGGGCCACAGCTCCTCATGGAGCTGGACCATCCGTCGCCCGAGCTCGGCGGCCTCATCGTGAGAGCGGACCTCGAACAGCGAGAACCCGCCAGCGACCTCCTTGGCCTCGGCGAACGGCCCGTCGACGTGGGTGACCTCCCCAGCGGTCAGCCGGATCTCCAGCCCGGGACCGAGCCCGTCGGCGTCGAGCAGGATGCCGTCGGCGTACTGCTGCCTGATCTCGCCCTCCACCGCCTCCATCAGGGCCACCGGGGGCGGCCCGGCGTCGGGGGCCATCTTCACCAGCATCATGTAGCGCATCAGTCTCTCCTTGCGGTTGCGCGACGCTTCCGTCGAGCGTCGTCGCCTACGCGTCGAGCAGAGCCTGCCCTCTTCGACACGACCGCACCAGAAACTTTCTGCGTGTCGCGCCGGGTCGTCTCCGCGCTCCGCGCGGTTACGTCCTCAAGAGGCCTCCGAGGCCTTCTCCTCGCCCTTCTCCTCGCCCTTGTCCTCGTCCTTGTCGGACGACTCTTCCGGGACCTCTTCACCGCGCGACTTCTTCGCGGCGGCGACAGAGCGCTGCAGAGCGGCGAGCAGGTCGACGACCTCGCCGGAGGTCTTGGTGGAGGTGGGGGTCCGCTCGACCTCGCCGCCCTCGATCTTGGCCTTCACCATCTCCTCGATGGCATCGGCGTAGTCGTCGGAGAACTCCTCGGGGTGGAAGTCGCCCGCGAGCGTCTCGACGAGCATGTTGGCCATCTTGATCTCGGAGTCCTTGATCTCGCCCGCCTCGACGTTGAAGTCGGGCACCCGGATCTCGTCGGGCCACATCATCGTCTGCAGCACGATCACGTCGCCGTTGTCCGTCGGCCGCACCCGCAGCGCGGCGACGGTCGTGCGCTGTCGCAGCGCGACGGTCACCAGGGCGACCCGGTCGGCTTCGAGCAGCGCCTGACGCAGCAGCGCGTAGGGCTTGACGCCGGTGTTCTCCGGCTCCAGGTAGTAGCTCTTCTCGAAGAGCATCGGGTCGATCTGGTCCGAGGGCACGAACTTCTCCACCGCGATCTCGCGCGAGGAGGTCGTCGGCAGGTTGGCGAAGTCGTCGTCGGTGAGCACGACCATCTCGCCGTCCTCGGTCTCATAGCCCTTCGCGATCTCGGAGTAGGGCACCTCCTCCCCGTCGACCGAACAGATCCGCTGATAGCGGATCCGGCCGCCGTCGGCCTGGTGCACCTGGCGGAAGGAGACGTCGTGGGACTCCGTCGCCGAGTAGAGCTTCACAGGCACGCTGACCAGCCCGAACGACACCGCGCCTTTCCAGATCGCACGCATAGTGACTCCCCTCCGCAAACGGCAACGACTTGCCCAGTATCTGCCGGATCCCGGATTCTCGGTACCCCTTAACCCCATGCGTCACACGGCGAGCGAAAGCGATGCGCTCGATCAGCCGTCGCAACATCCGTGCAGATGCGTGGTTCTGACGTCTTCGAGCCGAGAACGTGCCGCCACTTCCGCGCACATGTGTGAAGTCGCAGGCTTCTCCGGGACTCGGGCCGTGCGATCACAAGTCGCGGCCGGTCCAGCGGTAGCGGCCGATGAGAAACGCTGCCAAGACCAGGCCGATTGAGCCTGCGAGCCACGCGAGTGCCTCCGGGCGGCGCTCCTCGGGAGTGGTCCAGGAACACATGCCCTCGCTGCGCAGCCCGGTCCCGCACGATGGTGCGTCGAGGGGCATGAGCCCGATGTAGGCAGCGACTGCGGCGGCGATCAGCGCAGCGAAGACGAACAGCACACGCAGGTAGATGGTCATGGGTCTGGGCCCTCTCTTCCCTTCGGGTGCGAAGCGGAATCGGACCCTTCCGCCAACCCGAATCGGGCCGACGGGTCGCTGATCCGCGACCCCGACACTAGGTCTGCACGGTTGAGCGCAGCGGCCGATCACCGGCCGAGGTACCCGATCTGGCGTAGCGCCCAACGACGGACGTGCCCCGGGCGCCATGAAGATCGGCCCAGATCTGCCCGGTGCAGCGACTTCGTAGAGGCAAGATGGACACATGCGTCCCATGCTCGCCACACCTGGCGCCCACGTTCCGCCGGGGGAGGAGTGGATCCACGAGGTCAAGTGGGACGGCATCCGGCTCGTCGGAGAGTCAGAGCAAGGACGTACGCAGACCCGGCTCATCACTCGCAACAGCAACGACGCCACCCCCGCCTGGCCGGAGATCGCGACAGGGCCGGAACGCGACATCGTCGTCGACGGCGAGGTGATCGCGCTCAACGACTCCGGACTGCCCGACTTCCGGGTGCTGATGGACCGCATGCACAACCGCGATGTCCGCCGGGCGGCGAGGTTCGCGGAGCGGATCCCCGCGACGTACATGGTCTTCGACCTTCTCCGTCTGGACGGGCGGCTGCTCATCGAGGAGTCCTGGGCCGAGCGGCGCAAGGTCCTCGAGGCCGTCCATGCCGACGGCGACCTGGGCTCGTGGCAGCTGCCGGCGACCTACGACGACGGGCAGATGCTCCACGAGGTGACGCGGGCGCAGGGGCTGGAGGGCATCGTGTCGAAGCGGCGCGGCAGCCGCTACCGGCCGGGGGAGCGGAGCAAGGACTGGATCAAGCTGGCCCACCGCTATCGGGCGTCGCTGGTGGTCGGCGGCTGGCGGCCCGAGGTGGGCACCGAGGGCGGCACCGAACGTCTCGGCGCCCTCCTCGTCGGACAGCCGACTCCCCAGGGTCTGATCTACCGCGGGCGGGTCGGCAGCGGCATCACCGGCAAACGTGCCCAGCGGCTCGGAGAGCTGCTCCGCGAGACCGGGCGCAGCCCCTTCGCCGGTCCCGACGTCGACCCCGACGGGGGAGTGCCGACGGTGGACGTTCGCGGCACGCACTGGGTCGAGCCCCTCCTCGTCGTGGAGGTGGAGACCCACGGCACCGCCGTCGCGTCGGCGAGCTACAAGGGCCGGCTGCGCCAGCCGAGCTTCATCGGGATCAGGGACGATGTCTCACCGGAGGATCTGTGATGGTCGAACGAGAAGAGGTACGCGTCGAGGTCGACGGCCGGGTGCTGACCCTGACCAGCCTCAGCAAGGTGCTCTATCCCCGCACCGGGATGACGAAGGGCGAGGTGCTCAACTACTACGCCCAGGTGGCGCCGGCGCTGCTGCCGCAGCTCCAGGACCGCGCCGTGACGAGGATCCGCTGGCCGCACGGCATCGGCGACATGTCGTTCTTCGAGAAGAACGCACCGGCCGGCACCCCCAGCTGGGTCCGCACGGTCATCGTTCCGACAACGGGATCCCGAACCGCCGACCACAAAGAGGGAACACTCACCTTTCCGATCCTCGACAGCCTCGCCGCGCTCACCTGGGCGGCCAACCTCTCCGCGCTGGAGCTGCACGTCCATCAGTGGACGGTCGGCGCCGATGACACCCCGGCCGGTGCGAACCGGATCGTGATCGACCTCGACCCCGGCGAACCGGCCGGTCTCCAGGAGTGCTGCGAGGTGGCGCTGCTGGTGCGCGAGGCGCTCGGCGCCCGTGACCTCGCCGCGACGCCGGTGCTCAGCGGCAGCAAGGGCCTGCATCTGTACGCCGCCCTGCCGGAGCCCGTCGAACCGGACGCGGCCACCGCGCTGGCCAAGGAGATCGCCGAGGACCTACAGAAGGCGAACCCGAGCAAGGTGACCGCGACCATGACCAAAAGCCGCAGGTCAGGCAAGGTTTTCCTGGACTGGTCGCAGAACTCCGGCTCGAAGACGACCATCTGTCCCTACTCGCTGAGAGGCAAGGACACCCCGACGGTGGCAGCTCCCGTCACCTGGGACGAGGTCACCGAGGGAGCCTCGGATCCGCTCGGGATCGAGCAACTCGGACCTAACAATGTGATCACGCGCTTATCTGAAAGGGGGGATCTCTTCACAAGCCCTACGGGCCTGTAACTATTGTTCTCTTCATGTCTAACTCCGTGCTCGTCGTAGAAGACCAAGAGGACATCGCCGCTCCGCTGGTGCGCACGCTCCAGCGTGAGGGGTACGACGTCACCTGGGTCGACTCCGGCAAGAAGGCGCTGGAGCTGCTGGCGCCCCCCTACGAGGCCGAGCTCGTGCTGCTCGACCTGGGCCTTCCCGACATGGATGGGCTCGAGGTCTGCAAGGCCGCACGGGACAACGGCTACGAGGGCGGGATCATGATCCTCACCGCTCGTGACGCCGAGATCGACCTGGTGGTCGGGCTCGACGCCGGCGCCGACGACTACCTGGCCAAGCCGTTCGCGCTGGCCGTCCTCCAGGCTCGCGTCCGGGCGCTCCTGCGCCGCTCCGGCCCGGTCGAGCCGGGCGACGACGACGACGCGCTGCGCATCGACGTGGCCGCCCACCGTGTCTACGCCGGCGAGCGCGAGGTGACGTTGACCGGCAAGGAGTTCGCGCTCCTGGCCGTGCTGGCCGCCTCCCGCGACAAGGTCGTCTCCCGGGACCGGTTGATGGCGGAGGTCTGGGACGAGAACTGGTACGGCTCGACGAAGACGCTCGACGTCACCGTCGGACGCCTGCGTCAGAAGCTCGAGGCGGCCGGTGTGCAGGAGAAGGTCGTCGCCGTCCGCGGGGTCGGATTCCGGCTCGAAGCGGCGGAGTGAGGGCCGCTCGGACCCAGCCTCAAACGGCTGTCTGCCGGTGAGATGACTCACAAACGGCGGTAAAATCACGCGTAAACGCGCGGATTCTGCCCCAGATCCGCACATTCCGGATTGGATCCGCTCGAGTTGCCATGTCACCTTGGTTGAGCCGTGCAGAACGCACGACCGGCCCCGGTTCACGCCGAATCCTGTCCCTCCGGAAGCCGGCCCCTACTACTGAACCCCCTTACCCCTCACACTCAGCAGTACGTATGGGACAGGAGCGGGGGACCCAAGATCCACGCGACTAACTCGGACGGTCGCTCGGGGTGAAGCCATCGCAAGATGGCCGGGCAACCTTCTAGCCCGAACCCGACAGCTCACCTCGCAGGCGTGGGAAGGAACTCACGCATGTCCAAGTCCGTATCCCGCCCTGCCCATCGAGGCACGGCACGCCCGTTCCGGGCGCCAAACGTATCCGTCGTCCGGACGATCGCAGGATCGCTCAGCGGCCACGGAAAGCTCCTCGGTCGCGTCACCCTCGCCAGCGGCATCGCCGCGGGCGCCCTGGTGGCGGTGCCCGCCGCCAACGCCGCACCGCCCGCCCACGAGCCGACCGCCGAGTCGGCCACCGTGGTGGAGGCTCCGGTCCTCGAGGCCTCGGCCACCCCCACGGCGATGCTCACCGACATCAAGCAGCTCGAGAGGGCTGTCGACGTGCAGCAGCGCAAGGCCGAGGCCGCCCAGAAGGCTGCCGAGGCGAAGCGCAAGGCAGCGATCGCGGCCAAGAAGGCCGCGGAGGAGAAGAAGAAGGCCGAGGCGGAGGCCAAGGCCTTCGCCGCGAGCCAGCAGGGCAAGATCGAGCGGGCGATCAGCGTCGCCTCGGAGCAGATCGGTGACCCGTACGTCTGGGGTGCCACCGGCCCGAGCTCGTTCGACTGCTCCGGCCTGACGCAGTACGCCTTCAGCGCCGCCGGTATCGAGCTGCCCCGGGTCTCGCGAGACCAGGCCGCTGCGCTGCCTTCGGTGCCGAACGACCAGATCCAGCGCGGCGACCTGATGTTCTGGGGTAGCCCCGTCTACCACGTGGGCATCTTCCTGCGCTGGGAGAACGGCCAGGCGATCATGCTGCACGCCCCCAAGCCTGGTGCCTCTGTTCGTGAGGAGGCTGCCTGGGACGGCTGGTTCGCCGGCTCGATCCATCAGGCCTGAGGCCTCTAGGGCCCGTTCCGACGGGCTCACGCCGATATATCCCTTTTGGCGACATCCCCCTGGCGCTCGCCCTCCGGTTCCCCATGCCGGAGGGCGAGCGCATATTTGAGGGGGCGGCGAATCGGGTGGCGAACCACCGGTCAAGTAACCTGTAAGACGTGGCAGGCCCCGAATTCGACACCGAGATCAAGCAGCTCCAGGCAACGATGCAGACCATCGGCCAGGTGCTGGACCTGGACGCGATGCGCACTGAGATCGCCGACCTCGGCGAGCAGGTCGCCGCGCCCGACCTCTGGGACGACCAGGACAACGCCACCCGGGTCACCGGACGCCTCTCTATGCTGCAGGGCGAGCTCAACAAGTTCACCGAGCTCCACACCCGCATCGAGGACCTCGGTCTGATGGTCGAGATGGCCCAGGAGGAGGGCGACGCCGACTCGCTCGCCGACTCCGAGGCCGAGCTGCGCCGGGTCAAGAAGGCCGTCGAGAGCCTGGAGATCCGCACCTTGCTGGCGGGGGAGTACGACTCCCGCGAGGCCGTGATCACGATCCGCGCCGGTGCCGGCGGCGTCGACGCCGCCGACTTCGCCGAGATGCTGATGCGGATGTACGTCCGCTGGGCCGAGCAGCACAAGTACCGGGTCGAGGTCTTCGACACCTCCTACGCCGAGGAGGCCGGGCTCAAGTCCGCCACCTTCGCGATCCACGCTCCCTACGCCTACGGCACCCTCTCCGTCGAGGCGGGCACCCACCGTCTGGTCCGGATCAGCCCCTTCGACAACCAGGGCCGCCGGCAGACCTCCTTCGCCGCGGTCGAGGTCGTGCCCGTCCTCGAGCAGACCGACGAGATCGACCTCGACGAGAACGACATCAAGGTCGACGTCTACCGCTCCTCGGGTCCCGGCGGCCAGTCGGTCAACACCACCGACTCGGCGGTCCGGCTGACCCACATCCCCACCGGCACCGTGGTCTCCTGTCAGAACGAGAAGTCGCAGCTGCAGAACAAGGCCGCCGCGATGATCGTGCTCAAGGCCAAGCTGCTCGCGCTGAAGAAGGCCGAGGAGGAGGCGCAGATCAAGGAGCTCAAGGGCGACGTCGCCGCCTCCTGGGGCGACCAGATGCGCAACTACGTCCTCAACCCCTACCAGATCGTCAAGGACCTGCGCACGACCTACGAGGTCGGCAACCCGCAGGCCGTCTTCGACGGCGACATCGACGGATTCCTCGAGGCCGGTATCCGCTGGCGTCGGGGTGCTGAGAAGGCCGAGCAGAACTGATCTGATGGTTGCGCAGACGCGCACCAGGCTTCCACTTCCCGGCCGCGGGGCGGCGTACGTCTATGACGTCTACGGCCCCGAGGGTGGAACGCCGATGGTGCTTTTGCACGAGCTCGGAGGCAGCGCGAAGCGATGGCAGGGGGTCGTGCCGTCGTTCGCGGCCGAGCACCGGGTTCACGCCTTCGACCTGCGTGGGCACGGGGACTCGGACTGGGCCTCGGAGTACTCGCACCGGCTCATCGCCGACGACGTCATCGTGGCGATGGACTCGCTGGAGATCTCGGGTGCAGTGGTCGTCGGGCACTCGACCGGCGGCAACGTCGCCCTCCTGGTCGCGATGCACCGACCCGACCTGGTCTCCCGGCTGGTCATCGAGGACGTCGTGCCACCTGCGCCGCGCGATCGCCGGGGCCCCGGGCGCGCGACCAGGCCGATGCCGCACGACTGGGAGTGCATCGCGTCCCTGCTCGTGGAGGCGACGACCTACGACGCATGGATGTGGGAGCAGCTCGAGCTGCTGCCCATGCCGACCCTGATCGTGGCCGGCGGAGGCAACAGCCACATCCCGCCGGAAGACATCCAGAAGGTCGCCCACCGGATCCCTGAGGCCGACCTCGTCCACTTCGACGTCGGCCACTTCGTGCATCGCAACAAGCCCGCGGAGTTCGCCGACGCGGTGCTGGGCTGGCTCGCGTCGCGGGTGGGATCCCCATCCCTAAGGACCCCACCCGCTCTCGCCGGCGGGCTCTGCTCTGACTCAGGGCCCGCGGCGGCGCGTGTCGCCCGGTGATGCGACCGAAGGCCTGAGCGACTAAGTCGATTAAAGCACTCGACTTTAACTCGTGCAAATAGCGCTGCCCTGCCCTGCCCTGCCAGGCCGATGGTCGGTGGCGGCCGTCGGTCAGGCGGAGGCGGCTGTCGCCGTCACCAGGCACCAGCGGGAGGCGCGCTTCTGGAGCGTCGCGGTCGCCTCGCCGGCCTTGCCGGTGAGCTCGCAGGAGAGCCAGGCGTCGCCGAACAGGCCGCGCAGGACCACCTTCGGCTGCTTCTTCGCGTCGACGCAGGTGAGTGCGACCGACGGCTTCCCGTACGCAGGGCTCGACGAGGCCTTGCAGCCCTTGGGCACGCTCTTGGTCATCTGGGTGGCCCAGTCCAGCGTGACCGGCGGGGCGAAGACCCAGGCGCGGGCAGAGGTGGCCGAGTCCTCCGGCCCGGTCCAGATGCAGCCGTACTCCTGGGCGACGTCGGAGACCTCGCCCGCGATGACGGTCTGGTCACCGTCGCCGTAGGCCTTCTTCTCGGTCGCGGCGCCACCCAGCGCCTCGGTGACGTCCTCGGTCGGGACGCTGTCGCAGAAAGCGCCTCGGCGCACATGCATCGTGGTGGTGTCAGCGGTGCTGAGGTCGCCCTTCACCTCGGGCGTCTCCGGCTCTTCGTCTTTCAGGGTGAGCACGCCGACCCCGACCGCAATGGCGGTGAGGACTACGGCACCGAGGAGGATCCGGACTGCAGAGCGCACGTCGTCAGAGTACAGGGGTCGGTATCTCAGAGCCGAAGTGCTGAGCCCACCACGGTTGCACTACCCTCGGCGGGGTGATCCGCTTCGAGAAGGTCAGCAAGGCCTATCCAGGGCAGGCGCGACCCGCCCTCAACAGCCTTTCGATCGACATCCAGAAGGGGGAGTTCGTCTTCCTCGTGGGCCAGTCCGGCTCGGGGAAGTCGACGGCGCTCAAGCTGATGCTGCGCGAGCAGCGGCCGAGCTCGGGCCGGGTCTACGTCGCCGGCAAGGAGATCAACCGGCTCGCCGGCTGGAAGGTGCCGCGGCTGCGTCGCCAGGTCGGCACGATCTTCCAGGACTTCCGTCTGCTGACCAACAAGACCGTCGCCGAGAACGTCGCCTTCGCGATGCAGGTGACCGGTCACTCCAACCGCGAGATCCGTCAGCGCGTCCCGGAGACGCTCGAGCTGGTCGGCCTCGACGGCAAGGGCGACCGGATGCCCGACGAGCTCTCCGGTGGGGAGCAGCAGCGGGTGGCCGTCGCTCGCGCCTTCATCAACCGGCCGATGATCCTGATCGCCGACGAGCCCACCGGAAACCTCGACCCCGGCAACACCGTCGGCATCATGCGACTGCTCGACCGCATCAACCGGTCCGGCACCACCATCGTGATGGCCACCCACGACGTCCAGATGGTCGACCAGATGCGCAAGCGCGTCATCGAGCTCGAGCACGGCCACCTCGTGCGCGACCAGGTCCAGGGCGGCTACGGCGCTCAGTTCTGAGCCGGCCCCCTCACCGTCGACCAGGTTCTACAACCCAGAAAAGGCTCTCGACCCGCCATGCAGCTGCGCTATGTATTCACCGAGCTTCGCCAGGGGCTCCGCCGAAACCTGTCGATGCACGTCGCGGTGGCCCTGACCCTGCTCGTCTCGCTCACCCTGGCCGGTGTCGGCCTGCTGCTGCGTGAGCAGGCCCAGCTGACCGAGGAGGTCTGGGGCGACGAGCTCCAGATCACCTTCTACATGTGCAACGGCGCCAACGACCGCAACCCGCAGTGCGCCGGTGCCGTCGACGACAGCCAGAAGAAGGTCATCACCGACGCCCTCGAGGACAACCGATACGTCGACAAGATCGAGCCGGAGAGCCAGGAGCAGGCCTACAAGCGGCTGCAGGCTCTCGACGTCGAAGGCGTCAGCGGTCCCGACCCGGTGGTCAAGGCCGGAGACATGTGGGAGTCCTACTGGGTCACGATGACCGACCCGCACCACTCCGCCGAGATCATCGAGGCCGTCGCCGGCCTGGACGGCATCGACCACGTCGGTGACGTCCACGAGGTGACCGGACCCATCCTCGCCGCTGTCGACGGGCTGCAGAGCGCGGCGCTGGTCGGCGCGATCGTGCTGATCGTCGCGGCGCTCCTGCTGGTCGCCAACACCATCCGGCTGGCAGCCTTCGCGCGCCGCCGTGAGATCGGGATCATGCGGCTGGTCGGCGCCTCGACCCTCTACATCGCGCTGCCGTTCCTCCTCGAGTCGCTCGTGGTGGCGCTGGTCGGCATCGGCCTGTCCGGGGTCGCTCTGGCCGCGGTGATGCACTTCGGCGTCGAGCAGCGGCTCTCGTCCACAGCGGTGACCCAGTGGGTCGGCTGGGAGGAGTTCTTCAGCTCCTTCGCGATCGTCGCGCTCCTCGGCATCCTGCTCACCCTCGTTCCGACACTCCTGCTCACCCGCAAATACATCAAGGTCTGACCCGGGTCGCTTAGCGTCTGGGCCGTGCACTGCCCCCGTGTCCGCAGCCCCCGTGCCGGTTCGCTCGCCGCTGTGCTCAGTTGCGCCGTGGTGGCTGCCGTGCTCCTCTCGCCCACCCTGCCCTCCTCCGCCGACGAGAGGGAGCGCCTCGAGCAGGAGCAGCGTGAGGTCGAGCGGGACCAGAAGGCCGCCGCCAAGGATCTCGAGCACTCCAGCGCCGGCCTGCGGGATGCGTCCTCGACGTACGCCGCGGCGCAGAAGAAGCTCGACCGGGCCCAGTCGCGTCTGGACGAGCTCAACGCGCGGCTCGCCGAGGCACAGGCCACCCACGCCAGGCTCGAGAGCGAGCTGGCCGAGCAGAGGCGGCTGCTCGCCGAGGCGAAGGGGCAGCTCGCCGAGGGGCAGGCCAAGGTCAAAGGGCAGCGCGAGGAGATGCGTGACGCGATCCTGACCCGGTTCACCGGGGGAGACCCGCAGCTCGCCCAGGCGGCTGCCCTGCTCTCGGGAGGCTCCCTCGAGGACCTGATGCGCCAGCAGACGTACACCGACGCAGCCTCCGCGGGCCAGGACGCCACCCTCCAGCGGATGGAGGCGACCGAGACGATGCTCGTCGTCCGCGAGGCGGAGGTGCAGGAGGCGACCGACGCGATCGCGGCCAAGGAGAAGAAGGCCCGCAAGCTGGTCGCCGAGGTCGACTCGCTCCGGGATCAGGCCGAGGCTGCCCACGCCGAGATGTCCACGCTGGCCGAGCAGGCAGCCACCGCGAGGCGTTCCGCCGAGGCGGCCAGAGCGGCGGACGCCGCCGAGCTGCGCAAGCTCGAGGCCGAGGAGTCGGCGCTGCGTACGAAGATCCGGTCGCTCGCCTCGGCGGACTCCGGCTCCGACCGCAACGTCGGTTCGGTCGGTGGGCTCTTCGGGGCTCCGGTGACCGACACGTACGTCACCTCGCCCTACGGCATCCGCAAGCATCCGATCTACGGCTACGTGGCGCTGCACAACGGCACGGACTTCCACGCGCCGTGCGGTCGCCCGCTGCTTGCCATCGACTCGGGACAGATCATCTCGACCTCGTACTCGAGCGTGTGGGGCAACCGCCTTCATCTGTATCTCGGCAAGGTCAACGGGCACTCCTACACCGCCGTCTACAACCACATCTCGAGCTATGCGAAGCGTTCGGGGAGCATCGGGCGCGGTGAGGCCGTGGCGTACGCCGGGACCACCGGCTGGTCCACGGGCTGTCACCTGCACTTCACGATCCTGCGCGACGGGACCCCGGTCGATCCGGCACCGCTGCTGGGCTGATCTCTGGGCGGCTCGGTCCTAAACGTTTCGCGGTCATGCCCCTGTGCCTGAGAGAATGGGAGAATGGCGAAGGAGCAGGGGCGCAAGATGATCGCGCAGAACAAGAAGGCGCGTCACGACTATCACATCGAGGACACCTACGAGGCCGGCATGGTCCTGCAGGGCACCGAGGTGAAGTCGCTGCGTGAGGGTCGCGCGTCGCTGGTCGACGGCTTCGTCGACATCGACCGGGGCGAGGCCTGGATCCACGGGATCCACATCCCCGAATATCTCAACGGCACCTGGACCAACCACGCCGCCCGCCGCAAGCGCAAGCTGCTCTTGAACCGCGCCGAGATCGACAAGATCGAGCGCAAGGTCACCGAGAAGGGCCTCACCGTCGTTCCGCTCGCCCTCTACTTCCTCAACGGTCGCGCCAAGGTCGAGATCGGCGTCGCCAAGGGCAAGAAGTCGTGGGACAAGCGCAACACGATCGCCGAGCGTACGGCCAAGCGCGAGGCCGAGGTCGAGGTCGGGCGCAAGCTCAAGGGGATGACCGGCTAAACCGAGTGGGGAATGTCGGCGGGGGCCTGTAGTGTTATGTCGTTGCCTGGTTGCAGGCGTTGAAAACTCAAAAGGGGCTGATCGGTTTCGACTTGGGACGTTGCTCCCAGGGGAAGCGGGTCGAGGAGCCAGCGTCATCTCGTAAACGATCGCTGGAAACCAATAACTGCCGACTCTAAGCGCAGTTCCTTCGCTCTCGCCGCCTGACGCGGTGATCGAAGCGTCTGACCGAGTATCCGTCTCCGGCTCGGAACCAGGCGTCATCTAGGAGACTCACCTCATGCACATGCCGACGGGGCATGAGGGACAACTAGTCGGATGAGCCTGTCGGGGACGTGTCTGCGTCGAGCCCCGGGGATGAGAGAACGCCACCCACAGACTGCACCCGGAGAAGACCTGGCACGGCGCTCGAGGACCGGGGTTCGATTCCCCGCAGCTCCACAAACCTTTGGCCGACGTGTGCCCTCCATACGGAGGGCCGCGTCGGTTTGTCATATCTAGGCGACGCTTCGCGTCGCGGCGGGGGATATCCCCCGCACCCCCTTAGCTGCGCGTGGTTGGTGTTGCGCGGGGGCGGGGGCTTCGCCACCCGCACCCCCGATGCGCGTGTTCGGGTGGGTCGCACTTTCCTGCCGTGGTGGGGGTGTGCTGGTCGGAACGGGGTTGTGGCCCCGCACATCGGCGCCGTGGCGGGATTCTGCTCCTGGGCGGTAAAAATTCCGGCCCTTCGTCTCTGGGGCGAAATGACTTCTCTTGCGTGCGCGATAGGGTTGTGAGGCGTACGTCACATGGAGGTAAGGATGTTCGAGGAAGGACAGCTCTACTCGCCCGTCACCGTGGGCGATGATGGGCAGGTCGAGGTGCATCTGGGGGACAACCACCCCGGGTTCGCAGACCAGGACTACCGGGCTCGGCGGAGCGAGATAGCTGCCGCGGCGCTTGGTTGGAAGCCCGGGGAGACGGTGCCCCGGATCGACTACACCGACACCGAGAACGAGATCTGGCGGACGGTGTGCCGTGAGATCGCGCCGCTGCACGCGAAATATGCCTGCCGCAACTACATCGCGGCCGTCGAGGCCCTCGACCTCCCGACCGACCGGGTGCCGCAGCTCGACGAGGTGAGCGCCGGCCTGAAGGCGCTGACCGGCTTCGAGTACGTCCCGGCCGCGGGGATCGTCCCGCTGGAGGAGTTCTACGGGAGCCTGGCGGACCGGCAGTTCCATTCGACGCAGTACCTGCGCCATCACGCCGTGCCGCTCTACACCCCGGAGCCCGACATCATCCACGAGGTGATCGGCCACGGGAACCTCCTCGCCGACCCGCAGGTGGCCGAGGTCAAGCGGCTTGCCGGTGCGGCCGCACGACGCGTCGAGACCCGAGAGGCGCTCCAGGTCGTCGCCGACGTCTTCTGGTTCACCATCGAGTTCGGCGTGCTCCACGAGGAGGGCGAGCTGAGGGCCTACGGCGCGGGCTTGCTGTCGTCCTACGGCGAGATCGAGGAGTTTCGCGAGGTGGAGGTGCGTCCGCTCGACTTCGCCCAGATGGCGACGGTCGACTACGACATCACCCATTACCAGCCGGTGCTCTTCGCGGCGGAGTCGTTCAGCCACATGGTCGACGAGGTGGGCAACTTCTTCGCGACCTGCGACGACGACACGCCGCAGCGCCTCGGGGCTGCCTAGCCTCAACCGGCCGCTTCCGGGCGCTAGCCTCGGAAGATGATCGACGGCTACCGCAACCACGCGCTGGAGGCGGCCCTTGCGGCCGCCGACATCGACGCGGTCGGTGCCGCGCTGCGTACGGGGCAGGTTGTCGTTCCCCAGCTCGACGAGGCCCGGATCCGGGTCTTTCCCGGGGACCGCGGCAACCGGCCACCGTACGAGGCGATGCTCTTCTCCTCCCAGGAGGCGCTGGAGACGTTCCTCGCCGAGGACACCCGGCGCCGCGCGCAGCTGCGCACCGGTGACGGACTGCGTGACTTCCTCACCGTCAACATCGAGGAGATCGCCTACGTCACCTTCGACCCGGCCGGACCGCACCGGTTCCGGGCGGGCATCAAGGACGTGCTCAAGGCGCTCGGTCCGAAGCCGCACGTCGACCTGCGCCTGCCGAAGGGGCAGGAGTGGTACGTCGTGGACATGTCCGAGGAGGACGTGCGCGACTACCAGCTCGCCGACCTGGTCGACAACGTCCTCCCGAAGGTGCAGCGGTCCAAGATCGAGCAGCCCGAGTGGGCGCAGTGGATGGTCGCCGCCAAGGAGGCGGCCGCCGAGCAGGGCGCGGCGTTCCTGGCCTTTTGGCTGCAGCGGGTCGGGCGGCGCTCGACTGCGCTGGCGGTCGCGCTGAACCGGCCGGCACCGTTCGGGATGATGCGACACCCGCTGCAGGCCGAGACGACCACGGTGGGGGAGCGGTGGGTCGCCTCGCCCGACCGGCTCTACGAGTCGCGGCTGATCTACTCCTTCCCGCATCCCGACCTCACCGACCTGGCACTTCCGACCGTCGATCTGGTGGTCGCCACGCTGTCGTGGGGAGACGAGTCGTGAGCGAGCGAACCATGAGATCTACACGCCGCCGCGTCCGTACCATGGCGCTCGCGCAACGGAGGTGGCGGCGTGAGCTGTGTCTTCTGTGACGTGGTCGCCGGTGACCTGGCGGCCGAGGTGGTCTTCGAGGGCGACGCCTTCCTGGCCTTCCTCGACCATCGGCCGGTGCAGAAGGGACACATCCTGATGGTGCCCAGGAAGCATCTGGCGACGCTGCTCGATCTCCCTCCCGAACTGCACGAACGCTTCGTCGCGAATGCCCAGCGCCTGGCCGCCGCGGTCGTCGACGGTCTCGACGCCCAAGGCAGCTTCGTCGCGATCAACAACGTGGTCAGCCAGTCGGTCCCGCACCTCCACCTCCACGTCGTCCCGCGCCGCCGCGGCGACGGCCTCAAGGGCTTCTTCTGGCCCCGGCACAAGTACAAGGACGGCGAGCAGCGGGAGTACGCCGACCGGCTGCGTGCCGTGCTGGGCTGAGTTCACCGAGGCGTACGGCTTCGGCCATCAGCCCGCCGGGGCGAGTTCGGCGAGGACCGATTCACTCGAGATCAGTTGTTGTCCACTGATCCCGGGAGTGCGCAATGTCCGTGTCGTCTGTCGCGACCAAGTCCCTCACCTCAGCTCTGGCCGGCGTCGCGCTGGCCGCGGGCACGATGCTCGTTCCGGTGGCGGTGAACGCTGTCGAGGCCAACCGGGCCGACGACATCACCGTCACCGCCCACCGTGGGGCGAGCGCGTACGCCCCGGAGAATACCCTCGCGGCCTTCGCCGTCGGCATCGAGCAGCGCGCCGACTGGATCGAGTCGGACGTGCAGGCCACCAAGGACGGCGAGCTCGTGCTGATGCACGACACCACCCTGTCGCGTACGACCGACGTCGAGCAGCGCTTCCCCGGCCGCTCGCCGTGGCGGGTCAAGGACTTCACGCTCGCCGAGATCAAGACGCTGGATGCCGGCTCCTGGTTCGGCGAGGAGTACGCCGGTGAGCCGGTGCCCACGTTGAAGGAGATGGTCGAGCAGGTGCGGTCGTCGCGCTCCGGGATCCTGATGGAGCTCAAGTCGCCCGGGCTCTACCCGGGGATCGAGAAGAAGGTCGCGGCTGAGTTCGACTCCTTCCCCGGCTACGTCCGGTCCGCGGTCGCCGCCCGCCGGCTCGCCGTGCAGAGCTTCGACTTCGGCTCCATGAAGACCTACAAGAGCATCCAGCCCGAGGTGCCGGTCGGTCTGCTCGGCACCCCGGCCTACCCCGACCTGGACAGCTACACCTGGGCTGACCAGATCAACCCGCACTACGGCTCCTTCGACGCGAGCTACGTCGCCCGCGTGCACGCCCTCGGCATGGACATCCACTCCTGGACCGTCGACGACGCCGCCACCATGAGCGCCGTCCTCGACCGCGGTGTCGACGGCGTCATCACCAACCGCCCCGACGTGCTCGAGAACGTGATCGCCGAGCGACGTGCCGCCGATGCGCACGACGCGGCCGACGCCGCCGACGCGGCCTGAGGCCCGTCGACAGATCGTCATTCGTCGTTCACCGCACACCGGGCCCGGGGTCTCCGGGGACCGGTGTGATCGGGTCATGACCATGCCGAACCCCACTCGTATGCGTACCCTCACGCTCGCCGCGGCCGCGACGCTCGCCGCCGGGACCCTCCTGGTCTCGACCCCCGCCTCCGCGGCGCCCACGCCCACGACCGCCGTCCAGGCGGCCAAGCACAAGCACGCCGACCCGATCGTCTTCGGTCACCGCGGTGCCTCGGGCTACCGGCCCGAGCACACGCTCGCGGCGTACGACCTGGCCATCCAGCAGGGTGCCGACTACATCGAGCCTGATGTGGTCTCGACCAAGGACCGCGTGCTCGTGGCCCGTCACGAGAACGAGATCTCGGGCACCACCGATGTCTCCGCCCGCCCGGAGTTCGCGGACCGGAAGACCACGAAGACCATCGACGGCAAGCCGCTGACCGGCTGGTTCACCGAGGACTTCACCCTCGCCGAGCTGAAGACGCTGCGTGCCGTCGAGCGCATCCCCGGCGACCGTCCGGCCAACACCGCCTACGACGGCATGTTCGAGGTGCCGACGATCGAGGAGGTGCTGGACCTGGTCGATGCCAAGGAGGCCGAGACGGGCCGCACCATCGGCGTCGCTCCGGAGACCAAGCACCCGACCTACTTCGACTCCATCGGCCTCTCCATGGAGGAGCCGCTCGTCAAGAGCCTCAAGCGCCACGGTCTGGGCGGCAAGCGCGCCGCCGCGGTCATCCAGTCCTTCGAGGTCAGCAACCTCAAGGACCTCAACCGCATGATCGGCACCAAGTTGGTGCAGCTGATCGACTTCGGCGGTGCCCCGTACGACCAGGTGGTCGCCGGGACCGGCGTGACCAACGACTACCTGGTCACCGACAAGGGCCTGCGGAGCATCAGGAAGTACGCCGACCAGGTGGCGCCGTACAAGTACTACTTCATCCCGCGCAACGCCGACGGCACGCTGGGCGAGCCGACCGACCTCGCCGACCGTGCGGAGCGCGCCGGGCTGCCGACCGTCATCTGGACCATGCGCGCCGAGAACAAGAACCTTCCCAAGGAGTGCCGCATCGGCACCGACCCGATCGCGATCGGTGACCTCGGCTGCGAGGTCGGCCCCTACCTGGACGCCGGCGTCGACGCGTTCTTCACCGACCACCCCGATCTGGGCGTGGCCGTGCGTGACGCCTGGGTTGCTACCAATCAGTAGACACCTCGCGACACGACGTGCGGCCCTCGCTACAGTCGGCGGGGGCCGCACGTCATTGTCGGCTGAGTCATAGAGCCTGAGTCACACGAAGGAGCTTGGATCATGGGTCGTTTCGATGGACGCGTCGCAGTCATCACCGGGGCAGCGCGAGGGATCGGTTTCGGAGTCGCCACGCGTTTCGCCGAGGAGGGTGCCTCGGTAGCGATCATCGACCTGGACGAGGCCGCCGCCGCTGAGGCCGCAGCCAAGCTCCCGCTGGTGGAGGGTGCCAAGTCCGTCGGCATCGGCGCCAACGTCGCCAAGGCGGCGGACACCGAGGCCGCGGTCGCGCGCATCGTCGAGGAGCTCGGCGGGCTGCACATCCTGATGAACAACGCCGGCATCACCCGCGACAACCTGCTCTTCAAGATGACCGAGGACGACTGGGACCTGGTCATGAACGTCCACCTCAAGGGCCACTTCCTGATGTCGAAGGCCGCGCAGTCCGTCTTCGTGAAGCAGAAGTACGGCAAGATCATCAACGTCTCCTCCACCTCGGCCACCGGCAACCGCGGCCAGGCCAACTACTCCGCGGCGAAGGCCGGCGTGCAGGGCTTCACCCGCACCCTCGCGCTCGAGCTCGGCCCGTTCGGCGTCAACGTGAACGCCATCGCGCCCGGGTTCATCGCCACCGAGATGACCGACCAGACCGCGGCCCGCCTCGGTCTCGACGTCGACGAGTTCCGCAAGCTCTCGGCTGACGCCAACCCGGTCAAGCGCGTCGGCGAGCCCGCCGACATCGCCGCCGCCGCGGCCTTCCTGGCCAGCGACGAGTCCTCCTACATCACCGGCCAGACCCTGTACGTCGATGGAGGCGCAACAGTCGCCTGATCTGGTCACGCGAGGAACCCCGGGCGAGCCTGCGTTGGGTGCAACGATTACCGTCTGACACTCGTCAAGGTAGCTGAGCCGATGCAGATGGAGATCGATGATGCGCACGTCCCGCCCGGGGTTCCTGCTGCGAGCGACGGCAACGCTCGCCGCCGCGGGACTGGTCCTGACCGGCTGTGGCTCCTCGGAGGAGCCGAAGGAGACGAAGCCGTCGCCCTCCGCGCCCGCTGAGCCCGACCACGAGCCGCTGACCGGCGCCCAGCTCCCCGAGGGGCAGACCGCCGCTCGCAAGCACCCCGCCTACATCGTCAAGATCGACAACACCGCCGCCAGCGACCCGCAGTACGGGCTCGCCAAGGCGGACATGGTCGTCCAGGAGCTGGTCGAGGGTGGCGTGACTCGGCTGGCCGTCGCGTACTACTCCCAGCTCCCGAAGGAGGCCGGCCCGGTCCGGTCGATGCGGGCGACCGACGCCGGGATCGCCGCGCCCATCGCCGCCAAGATCATGACCAGCGGCGCCGCGCCCTACACCTATGCGCAGCTGAAGAAGCACGACGTGGAGTGGATCGACATGTCCACCCCCTACGTCGTACGCGACACCAGCAAGCCCCACGACTTCCTGCACAGCGTGGTCGCCAAGGTCGCCAAGACCGGCAAGGCTGCGGAGAAGGGCGGCAAGGCCAAGCGGCCCGCCGACTTCATGCCGTGGGGCGACCCGACCACCGAGCTGACCGGTGGCAAGCCCGCCAAGGCCGTCGACGTGAAGTTCTCCCAGGCGCGTACGGACAACTGGGTCTTCAAGGGTGGCAAGTACCGCCTGCAGAACAACTACATGTCCAAGAGCGGCCAGTTCCTCGCCGACACCGTCGTCGTCGCGCAGACCAAGACCACGATCGCCCCTTACAAGGATCCGGGCGGCGCGATCGTCCCGGTCTCCCACTTCACCGGCAGGGGCAAGGCGTGGATCCTGCGCGCTGGCCAGATTGTCAACGCCACCTGGGTGAAGAAGGGCGAGAAGGGCGCCGTCACGTTCACCGACGCGAGCGGTGCCGCGATCGAGATCCCGCCGGGCAAGGTGTGGCTGGACCTGATCCCGAAGGGCAACGGCCAGGTCGAGCCCGGTGGGGTGAGCGTCAAGTAGCGCTCGTCGCTGACCGGTGGGTCAGCGCATGTCCTCGACCTTGACGCCCTGCTGCGCCAGGGTCTGGACCCCGGTCAGCAGGTACGTCACAGCCAAGTCGATGCGCTCGGCGGCGTCCGCTGGGTCGCTGGCCTCGGTGACGGACTCGCCGGCCGCTGACATCGCCCCGAAGAAGAGCCGGGCGAAGGTCGCGACCATCTCGTCGTCCACGGTCCGGTCGCCGGCACGCAGGACGGCGGCGACGATGTCCTCGACGACGGTGAACGTGGAGCGCTCCTCCTGCTCGCGGTAGCGCTGGTAGCCGAGGACGGCGGGCCCCTCCTGCACGACGATGCGGCGGTAGGTGGGCTGCTGGACGGCCTCCAGGAACGTACGCAGCCCGGCGCGCGCCTGCTCCCAGGGGTCCTTCGACTCGCGCATGGCGGCGTCGATGCTCTGTGCGGTGGCGGCCTCGACCTTCTCGAAGACGACCTCGTAGAGCGCCTGCTTGCCGCTGAAGTGGTGGTAGAGCGCGCCCTTGGTGACCTCGGCCCCGGCCACGATGGCGTCCAGCGACGTGCTCGCGTAGCCGTGCTCGGTGAAGAGTCTCTCGGCGACCTCGACCAGCGTCTTCTTGGTCGAGGCGGAGAACTGCTGCCGCCGCGACATCCCCGGGACCGACGACAGCGGGGGGACTTTGGGGACGAGCTTGCTCACGGACGACTTTGCCACCCGGCCACTCTAACGGCCGTGTTCGGAATCACCGTCCCAGGTATTGGCCATACCCTTGGTATGTTCAATACTATAGGTACGTACTCACGGTATGTGAGTAACGAACTTCCGCAAGGAGCCGACAAATGAGCTGGACCAGCCATCACAAGCGCGGGGAGATCCTCCGCGGCGTGGTCGCCGCCGTCGACGAGCGTCGAGACGGCCTGCTGCCCATGGATCTTCCCGGCGTCACCGAAACCTTCGCCGACGAGCTCGACCTGCTCGCCGCCCTGCAGCTGCGCTGGCACACCCGCCTGTCCGGCCGCATCGAGACCGAGCTCGCCGACCAGCCGATGGACCTCGAGGAGGCCGTCGTCCGGGCCTGGCACGGCACCGCCGACGACCTGCCGGGACTCCGCGCGGTCCTCGACCGCTACCACGCCCTTCCTGTCGACGAGGCCATGGCCGACGCGCTGGCCAGGGCGCGGACCAAGGAGCACCTCACCCTTGCCGTCATGGCGGGCAAAGGTGCCTTCGCCGACGCCCAGTGCGTCCAGATCGGCTCGATGATCGAGCTGCGGGCCCGGGCCGAGTACGAACCGGCCGCCCCGATCGTCGACCGCGGGCCCTTCGCTGGTCTCGTCGACATGTTCCGGTCGGTGCGCTCGGCGGCCTGAGGCCGCGTACCGCCTCATCAAGCCAGGCTCCGGGCGCCGGCGCGCCCTCCCGCGGGTCTCCCTCCGCACTCCCTAAGTGCCGGCCCCGGAGTCTTCATACGTGATGGCTTCTGGTTACGGCTGATGTTTCACAGGTGATGCGATCATGGCGTCATGACCGAGCAGACGGACGTACGCGCCGGTCGGCTGCTGGTGGCCACGCCGGAGCTTCGCGATCCCAACTTCGTCGACACCGTGGTGCTGCTGATCGAGGTCAACGACGACGGTGCGCTCGGTGTCGTGCTGAACCGGCCCTCGCCGGTTCCGGTCGCCGAGGTGCTCCATCCGTGGGCGGGCTCCGTCGCCGATCCCGACGTCCTGTTCCAAGGCGGCCCGGTGAGCAAGGACGCCGCGATCGCGGTCGCGCTACTGGTCGACGCCGACGACCCGCCGCTGGGGTTCCGTCCGGTGGTCGGGCGACTCGGGCTGCTCGACCTCGACACGCCCGTGGAGCTGGTCGACGGCACTCTGTCGCGACTGCGCATCTTCGCCGGCTACGCCGGCTGGGGCGCTGCCCAGCTGCAGGGCGAGGTGGATGAGGGGTCCTGGTACGTCGTCGACAGCGAGCCCTATGACTCCTTCCTCGACGAAGTGGGCTCGATGTGGGCCGCGGTGCTTCGACGCCAGCCCGGTGAGCTGGCCTTTCACGCCACGCGGCCGCCCGACCCGGGACTCAACTGACGGACCCTTGTAAGGTTGGCGCATGGGCATCCTGGGATTCGGCACGAAAGAAGCCGTCAAGGAACGGGAGGACATCCGCGAGCAGGACGTCCCCACCGAGGAGGGTGACCACGACCGCTACTCCCATTACGTGGAGAAGGACAAGCTGACCGAGGCGATGGTCATGGGTACGCCCGTGGTCGCGCTGTGTGGCAAGGTGTGGGTGCCGAGCCGCGACGGGTCCAAGTTCCCGGTCTGCCCCGACTGTAAAGAGATCTTCGAGGGGATGCCGCCTAGCGGTGGCGAGGGCGACGACGAGTGAGTGGCGCCGACCTTCCCGGCGCCCTCACACCCGCGTGGCCCAACAAGGCCGCGTGGGGTACTGCGCCCAAGCTGCGTGCTTGGCAGCAGGAGGCGCTGTCTCGATATCTGGCGGAACAGCCTCGTGACTTCCTGGCAGTGGCGACGCCCGGCGCCGGTAAGACGACCTTCGCGCTGACCGTCGCCGCCGAGCTCCTCGGCCGCAGGCTGATCGATCGGGTCACCATCGTCGCGCCCACCGAGCACCTCAAGGTCCAGTGGGCCGAGGCGGCCTCGCGGGCCGGGATCGCGATCGACCCGACCTACTCGGCCGGGCAGGGCAAGACCTCGGCCGACTACGTCGGGATCGCGGTGACGTACGCCGGGGTGGCGGTCAACCCGCTCGCGATGCGGATCCGCACCGAGCGGTTCAAGACGCTGGTGATCCTCGACGAGGTCCACCACGCCGGCGACGCGCTGTCGTGGGGCGAGGGGGTCCGGGAGGCCTTCGAACCGGCCGCGCGTCGACTGGCACTGACCGGGACGCCCTTCCGTTCCGACACCAACCCGATCCCGTTCGTCACCTACGCCCCGGGCGAGGACGGCGTGCCGCGTTCGGCGGCCGACTACACCTACGGGTACGCCGAGGCGCTGCGCGACCACGTCGTCCGGCCGGTGCTCTTCATGGCCTACTCCGGCCAGATGCAGTGGCGCACCAGAGCCGGTGACGAGATCGCCGCCCACCTCGGCGAGCCACTGACCAAGGATCTGACCTCGCAGGCGCTGCGGACCGCACTCGATCCGGCCGGCTCGTGGATCCCGTCGGTGCTCGCGGCCGCCGACAAGCGGCTGACCGAGGTGCGGCGTCACGTGCCCGACGCGGGCGGGCTCGTCATCGCCACCGACCAGGACTCGGCGCGCTCCTACGCCAAGACCCTGAAGACCATCACCGGTCAGAGCGCCACCGTCGTGCTCTCCGACGAGAAGGCCGGCTCGAAGAAGATCGCCAAGTTCTCCGAGTCCGACGACCGTTGGATGGTCGCGGTCCGGATGGTCTCCGAGGGCGTCGACGTTCCCCGGCTGGCGGTCGGGGTCTATGCGACCACCACCTCGACGCCGCTCTTCTTCGCGCAGGCGGTCGGGCGTTTCGTACGTGCGCGGACGCGGGGCGAGACCGCCTCTGTCTTCCTGCCGTCCGTCCCCAACCTGCTCGGGTTCGCCTCCGAGCTCGAGCTGCAGCGCGACCACGTGCTCGGCAAGAAGGTCACCAGCGAGGACGACATCTTCGCGGCCGAGAACGCGCTGATGGCCGCGGCCAACGCCGAGGAGGGCGCGGCCGACGACGAGGCGATGGGACCTTGGGAGGCGCTCGGCTCCGAGGCGCGCTTCGACCGGGTGCTCTTCGACGGCGGCGAGTTCGGCCACTCCGGCGAGGTGCACGTCGGGTCGGAGGAGGAGATGGACTTCCTGGGCATCCCCGGGCTGCTCGACACCGACCAGATGAAGACCCTGCTCCGGCAGCGGCAGAGCGACCGGGCGCGCAAGCAGAAGTCGGCCTCGGGGCCGGTCGCAGCCGACGAGCCGGTCGCCGCGGTCGCCGCCCACGAGCAGCTCGCCGTGCTCCGTCGTGAGCTCAACGGCCTGGTCGCCGCCTGGCACCACCGCACCAAGACTCCTCACGGCGTCACTCACAACCGGCTCCGGAAGGAGTGCGGCGGCCCGCCCGCCGCGGTCGCCAACGCCGACCAGCTGAAGGCCCGCATCGACACTCTGCGCGACTGGGCGGCGCGAGGCTCTGCGTGAGCCGTCTCCCGGACAGACCGCGCGCGACCGCGCTGGAGATCGCGGTGACCTCGGTGGACGGGGCACGCGTGGCGCGGGCGGGCGGGGCGACCCGGATCGAGCTCTGCTCGGCCCTCGAGGTCGGCGGCGTCACCCCGTCGCAGGGGCTCGTCGAGGCGGTCCTCGACGAGGTCGGCGGCATCGAGTCCGACGACGGGTGGCAGGGCGTCCACGTGCTCGTCCGGCCGCGCCTGGGCGGATTCAGCTACTCCGGGGAGGAGCGGGACCTCTTGAAGCGAGAGGTCGACATGATCCTCGAGGCCGGTGCCGACGGGATCGTGGTCGGCGCGCTCACCCCGCACGGCGAACCGGACGTAGAGCTGGTCCGGCGGCTGGCGGAGGAGGCTGCTGCGTACGAGGCGACGGTGACGTTCCACCGCGCCGTCGATCTCAGCGCCGACCCGGTCGCGGCGGTCCGGGCGCTGGCCGGCGTGGTCGACCGGGTGCTCACCTCAGGCGGCGCGCCGACGGCGGGCGCGGGTGCGGCGAGGATCGCCGCGATGGTGGCGGTCGACGGTCCGGACGTCCTGGCCGGCGGTGGCGTCGGTGTCGACGCGATCGGCACGCTCGCCGCGCTCGGTGTCGAGGGCGTGCATCTGTCCGCGAAGCGGCGGATCACCACCGCCTCCCGGCTGGCGTTGGGCGAAGCCGACGACGGTGGCCACTGGGAGACCGATCCCGCGGTGGTCGCCGCTGCGGCTGCCGCGCTCGGCCTGAGCCCGGGCTAGGAGACGGTCGGGGAGTCGCCCTCGACCAGGTCCCGAAGGACGGCCACGGCGGCCTCGAGCTCGGCCTCGGTGCGGTTGCGGGACTCGAGCCGCTCGGCGATGAGCCGGGAGATGCGGTCGCGCACCTCGGCCAGGTCGGCCCGGCCGGCATCTGTGAGGGTGACCAGGCTGGCCCGCGCATCGGCCGGGTTGGGCGTCTTGGTGACCAGTCCGGTCTCCACCAGCTGGGCGATCTGGGCCGACATGGTGGGCTGCGAGCAGCCGTCGGCGCGAGACAGCTCGGTGATGCCGAGCGGCCCGATGGCGTCAAGGATCGTGAGGACGCGGACGCTGGCCGGAAGGTCGAGCGTGCGGCGTACGAGGCGCATGAGACGCGCTGCGTAGACCACCAGGTCGCTGGAGAGGTCCAGGGTCTTCGCCGAAGCGGAGCCCGAGGCGGTCGGGGCTGCCGAGGAGAGCAGCTGCTGTGAAGGCATCGGTCGGATTCCAGGGTCGGGGTTGCGGCGCGGCGGACGGGTGGAGACTATCTGAGAATGACAACGGAACGGCACACCTGGATCGCGTTCCTGCGAGCCATCAATCTCGGCGCGAACCGGAAGTTCCCGAAGCAGGCGATCATCGCCGCGGTCGTGAGGGCAGGCGGAACGGACGTCGAGACCTACATCAACACCGGCAACGTACGCTTCGAGCACCCGGTCGGCGACCGGGCCGAGATGGAGGCGATCCTGGAGGAGGCCTTCGCCGCCGACCGCTTCTTCGACGTGCCGACGATCTGCATCACGCCCGCCGAGCTGAAGGTGATCGCCAACGACGCCGCGGCTGTTGGGGCGGGGCACGAAGGCAGGCAGTTCGTGTTCCTGTGCAAGGAGCAGAGCGACTCCAGGTCCCGCGAGGCGCTGGCTGCTCGGGCGGGGGAGAGTGAGCGGGTCTATGTCATCGGCCGCGCCGTGCACCTGCTCACCGAGAGCTTCCACCAGACGAAGATCACCAACGCCGTCGTCGAGCGCCACATCGCGGTCAGCACCAACCGCAACCTCAACGTGATCCGCACCCTTGCCGACAGGTGGTCGTGAGGCCCTAGTGCGCCGGGGCGCCGCCAGGCTCGGCGGTGAAGTTCGCGCGACTCAAGCGGCGGACGGCCGGGCTCAGCAGCGTGGCCAGCGCGATGGCGACAAAGGCGATGCCGGCGATCGCGAGCACGTTCTCGATCCCGTACGCAGCGGCCAAGGGTCCCATCGCCAGCTGTCCGATGGGGATCGCGATATAGGTCCCCAGCTGGTCGTAGGACGAGGCACGGGAGAGCAGCTCTGCAGGGACGTTCTCCTGCATCGAGAGCTGCCAGCCGAGACTGAACACCTGGATGCCGGCGCCGGAGAGGGCGGCTGCGGGAAGCAGCACCGCCAGGTCGGTGGAGAAGCCGAGCGCCGCGATCGGCAGGCCGAACACGGCCATGCCGATCATGCCGTAGAACAGGGGCCGTTCGAGCCGGACCTTCATCAGCACGAGCGTCGCGGCGAGGACGCCGATCCCCTGGAAGGTGAGGATCAGCCCCCAGCCGCCTGCGCCCAGCGACGAACCCTCCGCCCGCTGCGGACCGAGGGTGAGGAGCCCGCCTTCGTAGAGCGCGTTGAGCATGGTCGCGGCGCCGACACAGAGCCACAGCCAGCTGGTCGTGCGGAAGTAGTCCCAGCCCAGACGCAGGTCGCCGACGATGGACGCCTTGGCGGCAGTGCCACTGAGCTTGACCGGCAGCAACAGCAGAGCCGCGATCAGCCAGGTGGCGGCGTCGATCGCGAGCGCCCAGCCCGCGCCGACGCTGAGGACGAGCAGGCCGGCGGTGCCGGGGCCGGCGACCGCGACGACCGCCCGGGTCAGCGACAGCAGCACATTGGCTTCCTGCAACATGTTGCGCGGCACCACGAGCGGGATGATCCCCTGCTGGGCCGGGAGGCCGGCGGCGGAGACGATGCCGTTGAGAGCCGAGAGGGCGATCAGGTGCCACAGCTCGGCGACGCCGGTGATGACGAGGACGGCGACGGCCGCCTGGCTCAGGCCGGAGACCAGGTTGGAGGCGAACAGGATCCGGGCCCGGCCCATCCGGTCGGCGAGCACGCCGCCGATGAGCATGAAGACGATCATCGGGATGGTCCGGGCCGCGAGGACCGCGCCGATCGCGATCGGCGCGTCGCTCACTTCCATCACCGCGAAGGCCAGCGCGACGGGCGCCATGAAGTTGCCGACCAGGTTGATCGAGCGGGATGCGAAGAACCACCGAAAGAGGGGTTGGCGAAGAGGGGCTGTCGCCGAGATCGGAGCCATTCGGAAGAGAATAGACCTTCAGACGTGCCTTATCGGCGGAAAGTTCCCAATTCTGTCATGAGACCGTTACCCCGGCGGCGCGCATCTCTTCGATGGCCGCCGCGGTGCTCTGCGCCGCCACTCCGGCGGCCAGGTCGGAGAGCAGCGTCGTGTGGAACCCGGCCGCTCGCGCGTCGAGCGCGGTGGCACGTACGCAGTAGTCGGTCGCCAACCCGCAGACGTCGACCTCCTCCACGCCGCGACCGCGGAGCCAGTCGACCAGAGTGGCGCCGCCGTTGGCCGCGCCCTCGAAGCCGGAGTAGGCCGCGGCGTACTCGCCCTTGCGGAAGATCTCGTCGAAGGTCACCGGGTCCAGGTTGGGGTGGAAGGCCTCGCCGTCGGTGCCGACCACGCAGTGTGCCGGCCAGGAGTCGACGTAGTCCGGCGGGTTGCCGAAGTGGTCGCCCGGGTCGATGTGGTGGTCCTTGGTCGCGACGACCAGGCCGTACGTCGGCTCCGGCTCCTTGCTCGCCGCCCGCTCGCGCAGCAGCTGACCGATGTCGTAGGCCACCCGCGCCCCGCCGGCGACCGGCAGGGACCCGCCCTCGCAGAAGTCGTTCTGTACGTCGACCACGATCAGTGCACGCGTCATGCTCGCCACACTAGCCCGAGCCTCACTGGAAGCCCGAGCCTCATTGGAAGAGCGTCGGGATGACCGGATCGCCCTTGAGGAGCGAGTGGGCGACGACGGGGAGCTCGGCGACCGAGGCCTGGTGGCGTTCACGTGCCGCATCGAGCGGCTCACGGCCGACGACCTCGCCCTTCCTCAGGAGCTGGGTGAGGAGGGAGCGGTCGTTGTTGTCGCCCGCTGGCTGGGCGCCGATGCCGATCACCTCGGCGTCGGCGACGTCCTTGTCGTCGCGGCGGCGCAGGGCGTACTTCCGGCCGCCGATCGAGGCCTTGGACGCGCTCTTCTTGGCGACCGGCTCCAGGTCGCCGGAGGCACCCTCCCGGGCGACCAGCTTGTAGACGAAACCGGCGGTCGGGTGACCGGAGCCGGTGACCAGCTGGGTGCCGACGCCGTAGCCGTCGACCGGGGCGGCGGCCAGGCCGGCGATCGCGTACTCGTCCAGGTCGCTGGTCACGATGATCTTGGTCTCGGTGGCGCCGAGGTCGTCGAGCTGGCGACGTACGTCATGGGCGAGCAGCCCCAGGTCACCGGAGTCGATCCGCACCGCACCGAGCTCGGGCCCGGCGATCTCGACCGCCTTCGCCACCGCCTCCGCGATGTCGTAGGTGTCCACCAGCAGCGTGGTGCCCTTGCCGAGGGAGGCGACCTGCGCCCGGAAGGCCTGCTCCTCGGTGTCGTGCAGGAGGGTGAAGGCGTGGGCGGAGGTGCCGGTGGTGGGCACGCCGAAGCGGGCGCGGGCGGCGAGGTTGGAGGTGGCGGTGAAGCCGGCCACGTAGGCAGCGCGGGCGGCCGCGACGGCGGCCGCCTCGTGGGTGCGCCTCGAACCCATCTCGATGCACGGGCGCTCCCCGGCCGCGAGCGTCATCCGGGAGGCCGCGGTGGCGATCGCCGAGTCGTGGTTGTAGATCGAGAGCAGCACCGTCTCCAGGAGGACCGCCTCGGCGAAGCTGGCCTCGACCACGAGCAGGGGCGAGTGCGGGAAGAAGGTCTCGCCCTCGGCGTACCCCCAGATGTCGCCGGTGAAGCGGTAACCGGCCAGCCACTCCAGGGTCGGGCCGTCGACGACCCCATCCAGGACGGCCAGCTGCTCCGGGCCGAACCGGAAGGCTTCGATGGCATCGAGCGCCCGCCCGACCCCGGCCACCACGCCGTAGCGGCGACCGCCGGCCAGCCGCCGGGGGAACAGCTCGAAGACCGCACGGCGCTCCGCGGTGCCGGCCTTGAGGGCTGCCTGGAGCATGGTCAGCTCGTAATGATCTGTCAGGAGCGCGGTCGAGTCCGCTGTCGAGTCCACTGGCACATCGTGGCACGATGGATGTCATGAGCGAGCGCAAGCGAGTGACCAACAAGGTCCTCATGTCGCCGAATCCGTATCCTTGCGCCTGCGCTACGGAGGCGGCGGCATGAGTGCGCCAAGCCCCGTGGAGCTCGACGAGCCCGAGGTCGACGACCTCGTAGCGCCCGCGACCCCGTGGGTGACCATCGTCTGGAACGACCCGGTCAACCTGATGTCGTATGTCACCTTCGTCTTCCAGAAATACTTCGGCTACTCGAAGAAGAAGTCGGAGAAGCTGATGATGGAGGTTCACCACGACG
The DNA here is from genome assembly GCF_013408335.1 of Nocardioides panzhihuensis. Lineage (NCBI taxonomy): Bacteria > Bacillati > Actinomycetota > Actinomycetes > Propionibacteriales > Nocardioidaceae > Nocardioides > Nocardioides panzhihuensis. Next base: position 809,342 of record NZ_JACBZR010000001.1, read on the forward strand.
GCAAGTCGGCCGTCTCCTCCGGATCGCGTGAGGAGATGGAGCGCGACGTGCAGGCGATGCACGAGTACGGCCTGTGGGCGACTCTGGAAAAGCAAGATTGATGGGCGGGTTCAGCTACCACCGCCGCAGCAAGCAGATCATCGCGAACTTCTCCGGGTTCGAGGCAGACCTGCTCCGTTCGCTGGCCTCTCAGCTCGTCGAGCTGTTGCGCAACGAGGTGGCCGCGCCGGCCGAGAGCGATGACCCGCTGGAGGCCATGCTCGACTTCTCGGGTCCGACCACCGAGCCCGAGGACCCGGTGCTGAAGCGGCTCTTCCCCTCGGCCTACGGCGACGACACCGAGGCGGCCGGGGAGTTCCGGCGGTTCACCGAGGGCGGGCTGCGCGACGGCAAGGCGCGGGCTGCCTCGACGATCATCGACGCGCTCGAGGAGGCCGGGCTGCCGCCCGAGCTGGACGAGGACGGGATGGTCATCGACGTCGAGCTCTCGATCGCCGACGCCGAGGCGTGGATGCGCTCGTTCACCGACGTCCGGCTCGCGCTCGCGACCCGGCTCGGGGTCGAGGACGGCGACGAGGACTTCTGGGACTCGCTGCCCGAGGACGACCCCGCGGGCCAGGTCTACGGGATCTACCAGTGGGTCGGGATCCTGCAGGAGACCATCGTCGAAGCGCTCTGGGCGGCGTCCTGACTACACCATCGCGGCGCGCGGTCGTCACCGTGTCCGGCACCCGGTCACGTACGTCGTCGCTGCTCGGCCCGCCTAGGCTGATCCTGTGCTGACCATCGACCAGGCGACCTACGACGCGATCGTCGCCCACGCGAAGCGAGACCATCCCGACGAGGCATGCGGGATCGTCGCGGGCCCTGAGGGGTCCGACCGGCCGGAGCGGTTCATCGAGATGATCAACGCCGCCGGCTCGCCGACCTTCTACGAGTTCGACTCCAGCGATCTGCTCCAGCTCTACAAGGAGATGGACGCGAACGACGAGGAGCCGGTGATCGTCTACCACTCCCACACGGCGACCGAGGCCTACCCCTCGCGCACCGACATCGGCCTCGCGATGGAGCCGAACGCCCACTACGTGCTGGTCAGCACCCGCGAGCACGGGTCCGACGACGGACCGGTCGAGCTCCGATCGTTCCGCATCGTCGACGGCAACGTCACCGAGGAAGAAATCAGCATCGTCGCGACGTTGTCGTGACGCGCCCGAGAAAAATCCAGCTAGGAGAACCCATGGCCATCGAGGTCAAGATCCCGACCATCCTCCGCACCTACACCGCCGGTGAGAAGGCAGTCAGCGCCGAGGGCAAGACCCTGAGCGCGCTCATCGACGACCTCGAGGCGAACCACTCCGGCATCAAGGAGCGCCTCATCGACAACGGCGACCTGCGTCGTTTCGTCAACGTCTACATCAACGACGAGGACGTCCGCTTCATCGGCGGCCTGGACGCCGAGCTGAAAGACGGCGACCAGGTAGTAGTCCTCCCGGCAGTTGCCGGCGGCTGCTGACCCTCCCTCCCCGAGAGGTCAGCTTCTGACGCCGAAGCGTCAGTTTCTGACCGCGAGAGGTCGACTTCTGGTCGCGAGGCGTCGATTTCTGCTCGCAGAGAGACAGGGCGTCAGCCCAGGATGCCGCGGTCGTACGCTCGTGCGACCGCGGCTGCTCTGTCTGTGACGCCGAGCTTGTCGAAGATGTGACCCAGGTGGGTCTTGACCGTCGCCTCGCTGACGAAGAGCTTCGCCGCGATCGCGCGGTTGGTCGTCCCGCCGGCGACGAGGGTGAGCACCTCGCGCTCGCGCGGGCTCAGCTGAGCCGTCGGTCCCGGCGAGCGGAGCCGGGAGGCGAGCCGGGTCGCCACCGCCGGGGAGAGGACGGTCTCGCCGGCGGCCGTCGCCCGGACGGCCCGGACCAGGTCCGGCGTGGGGGCGTCCTTGAGCAGGTAGCCGGTCGCCCCTGCCTCGATCGCGGCGACCACGTCGGTGTCCGTGTCGAACGTCGTCAGGACCAGTACGCCGGTGCGCGACTCCCGTGCCTGGAGCCGCTCGATCACCTCCACGCCACCGGTCCCGGGCATCCGGAGGTCGAGGACGAGCACGTCCGGGTCGAGCTCCTCGACGAGGGCGATCGCCTCGGCGCCGTCGCCGGCTTGGCCGACGACCTCGAAGCCCTGGGCGCGGAGCACTCCGACCACCCCGTCGCGTACGACCGGGTGGTCGTCTGCGACCACGATCTTGATCACTGTGGTCCTCTATCTGTCAGAAGGTGACTTCTCGCCGCCGAGAATCGACGCCTCGGCGTCAGAAAGTGACGCCTCGGGGTCATGCGGCGCCTTGGGGGAGGGCGGGGATGGTTGCGGAGATGGCCGTGCCGGTGCCTGGGGCGGACTCCAGTGTGAAGGTGCCGGTGAGGCGCTGGGCGCGGTTGCGCATCACTCCCAGGCCGAAGGCCGAGTCACGGCGGGGAGCGGTGGGGTCGAAACCGCAACCGTCGTCGCGTACGTCGAGGATGACCTCGGACTCGTCGAAGGTGAGCGTGACGCCGACCCTCGATGCCCCGGCGTGCTTGGCCACGTTGGCGAGAGCCTCCTGGGCGATCCGCAACAGCGTCGCCTCGACCTCGGAGTGCAGCGCCGCGGCTTCGCCGACAACGACGAAGGAGGCCTCGACGTCGTGGTCGTCGCGCCAGGTCGCGACCGACGCCGACAAGGCATCGGGTAGACGCGCGTCGGCGAGCTCCGCGGGCGTGAGGTCCTGGACGGACCGCCGGGCCTCGACGAGCGCGGTGCGCGCCATCTCGGTCGCCCGGGCGACCCGGCGGCGTACGTCTCCGGCGTCTCCAGCGTCCGCGGAGCCCTCCGCGGCCTGGAGCTGGGCCACGACACCGGCGAGCGACTGCGCGATGGTGTCGTGGATCTCGCGGGCGAGACGCTCGCGCTCGTCGCGTACGCCGCTCTCCCGCGACGTCGCGAGGAGCTGCTCCTGGAGGCGGGCGTTCTCGGCGAGGGCGTGCTCCAGACTGACGATCGTGTCGGCCCGCTCCTGGCTGACGGTGTCGAGATGGATGCTGTAGCGGCCCATCAACGAGGCCAGCCCGAAGTTGACCAGGAACAGCACCGGCAGAAGCGCGCCCTGCCACCGCTCGTCGTACGGCGGTGGCCCGCCGACCTGGCCGGTGGCCATGATCAACGCGGTGGCCGCCATCGCCACCCACCGCCACCGGCCCCGGAACGAATCGAAGGCGTCCAGGAACCCGATCCAGGCGAAGATGCAGAACAGCGGGTGCAGCATCGTGAGGGCGGCGACCAGGACCGTACGTCCGATGTAGCCGACCGGGTGTGGGCGGGTGTGGACATAGGTCCATCGCCAGGTCCACACCGCGGTCGCGGCCACGAGCACGCCGAAGACGATCCGGGTCGTGACCGTGACCGGTCCCATCACCGGGAAGGTCGCGACGCAGACGGCGGTGGCGAGCGCGAGCAGCACGAAGGGCAGCACCTTCAGGTTGCGGTCCCACTGTTGCTCGAGCTCTATGGCCGAGGTCATGGTCAGACCCTCTCATTCCCAGCGGAAGATGCGCACGGCGATCAGGTAGAGCACGACCGCCCAGCCGCCCATCACCGCCAGGTCCACCAGCCCCGGAAAGCTCCCGCCGGTGGCGTCGTTGAGGGCGTTGGAGGCGGCGCCGAAGGGTGTGAGCGAGATGACGTCGCGCACCGTGCCGCCGAACACCTCGACCGGGAAGTAGACCCCGGCGGTGAACATGCACGGGAAGAAGACCACCATCCCCACGACCTGCCCGGTCTTGGCGTTCGGTGAGGCTGCCGTGATCGCGGCCCCGATCCCGAGCGAGACGACCAGAGCCAGGACGTACGCCACCGCGTACCCGGCGATCGAGCCCGGCAGCGGCGTCCCGAACGCCACCCGGCCGAGAAGGATCACGATCACCGACGAGGCGGCGACCGCGGCGGCGTGCACCAGCACCTGGCCGAGCAGGATCGCGGCGGGCTTGGCCGGCGTGGTGCCGAGTCGTCGCAGGATCCCGTTCTCGCGGTAGCCGGTCAGCGTCGCCGGCATCGTCATGATCGACGCCATGATCATCGAGAGCAGCACGGTGACCGGGACGTAGAGGTCGATCAGGCTCCGGCCGCCGAAGTCGGCGCTCTCCTCGCGGAAGCTCGGGATGAGCCCGAGCACGCCCAGGAGCAGGCTCGGGAACAGGACGATCCAGAAGAGCGAGAGCCGTTCGCGGGCGAAGAGCCTGGACTCGGTCCGGATCACGGCTGCTGTCGGGCTGGTCATCGCGTGATCTCCTGCGGGGTGTCGGTGAGGTCGAGGTAGGCGGAGTCGAGGCTTCCGGCAGCAACGCGGAGTCGCTGAGGGGACACCCCTTGCATACGCAACGCCTCGATGACGGCGAGTGCCACTCCCTCGGCGCCCTCGACGGTGACGGTGCCGTTGGCGCTGTACGCGGCGGTGACGCCGTCCATCTCGCGCAGGGAGACCAGGTCGATCGCGGCCGAGGTGTCGAAGGTGGTGATCGTGGCGGCCGTGCCTGCGTCGATGAGCCCCGCCGGGGTGTCGAGGGCACGGATCCGGCCGGCATCGACGATCGCGATCCGGTCGCAGAGCGTCTGCGCCTCCTCCATGGAGTGGGTGACCAGGATGACGGTCACGCCCCGGTCACGTACGTCCCGCACCAGGTCCCACACCTCGCGACGCGCCCGCGGGTCGAGACCGGTGGTGAGCTCGTCGAGCACGACGACCCGCGGCCGGCCGATCAGCGCCAGCGCGATCGAGAGCCGTTGCTGCTGGCCACCGGAGAGGTCCTCGAACCGCTGGCTCAGGTGAGTACCGAGCCCCAGCCGCTCGGCCAGCGGCGCCCAAGGCTCGGGGTCGGGGTAGAAGGCGCTCCACAGCTCCAGGGCCTCCTGGACCGTGATCTTCGGCTGCAGCTTCGCCTCCTGGAGTTGCACGCCGAGCACCTCGGTGAGGGCGGCGCGGTCGGTCCACGGGTCGATGCCGTGGACCCGGATCCGGCCCCGGTCGCCGACCCGTAGGCCGGCGATCGCCTCGACGGTCGTGCTCTTGCCGGCCCCGTTGGGGCCGAGGATCCCGAAGATCTCGCCTTCGTGGACGATCAGGCTGATCTCGTCGACCGCCACCTTCTCGCCGTATGTCTTGCGCAGGCCGTCCACGACGACCGCTGGTTCTCGCTCCTGATGCATACCTTGAGCCTGTCGTGCCCCGCGGTCTCACGGATCGGGCGATCGGCGCCTGTGGGCATCAGCCGATCGGTTGATGCGACCATGGACCCCATGCGCTACGACAACCTGCTGGCGTCGGTCGGGGGCACCCCGCTGGTGGGCCTGCCCCGCCTCTCGCCATCGCCCGACGTACGGCTGTGGGCCAAGCTCGAGGACCGCAATCCGACCGGCTCGATCAAGGACCGCCCGGCTCTCCGGATGGTCGAGGAGGCCGAGAAGGACGGACGGCTCCGTCCCGGCTGCACGATCCTCGAGCCGACCTCGGGCAACACCGGGATCTCGCTGGCCATGGCGGCCAAGCTCAAGGGCTACCGGATCGTGTGCGTGATGCCGGAGAACACCTCCGAGGAGCGGCGCCAGCTGCTGCGGATGTGGGGTGCCGAGATCGTCTCCTCGCCCGCCGCCGGTGGTTCCAACGAGGCCGTCCGGGTCGCCAAGCGCCTGGCCGTAGAGCACCCCGACTGGGTGATGCTCTACCAGTACGGCAACTCCGCCAACGCGCTCGCGCACGAGGAGGGCACCGGCCCCGAGCTGCTGGCCGACCTGCCCTCCGTCACCCACTTCGTCGCAGGCCTGGGCACGACCGGCACGCTCATGGGCGTCGGTCGCTTCTTCCGCTCAGCCAAGCCGGACGTACGCATCGTGGCCGCCGAGCCGCGCTACGGCGAGCTCGTCTACGGCCTGCGCAACCTGGACGAGGGCTTCGTCCCCGAGCTGTACGACGCGTCCCTGATCGACGCCCGCTTCTCCGTCGGCCCTCGGGACGCTGTACGCCGCGTCCGCGAGCTCCTCGAGCTGGAGGGCATCTTCGCCGGCATCTCCACCGGCGCCATCCTGCATGCCGCCCTCGCTCAGGCCGCCAAGTCCCTCGAGGCCGGCGAGAAGGCCGACATCGCCTTCGTCGTCGCCGACGGGGGCTGGAAGTACCTCTCCACCGGGGCGTACGAGGGCACCATCGACGACGCCGAGGAGGGCCTCGAGGGCCAGCTCTGGGCCTGAGCGGCGCGGTCAGCCTCAGCGGCAGAAGGCGTAGACGACAAGACCGTGGTCCTCGCCCTCGAAGACCTGGTCGAGGGCCTTGCCGGTGAGGCCGGAGTCGACGTAGCGCGGCGTGGCGCCGGTGGCGATGATGGCGTGGCTGGGGAGCCTGCCGGTCATGTCGCCCGGGGCCTTCGCGCTCCAGCAGTCGTGCTGCGCGATGAGTGCGGCGGGGCTGCCGGGGGCGAGCGGCCGTCCGCTGCCGACCCCGGGACCGGAGCCGACCTGTGCCAGCGCTACGGCGATGGCGGCGGCGTACATCGTCCAGATGCCTAGCGCGATGAACCCTCTGCGTCCGGGGAAGGCTCTCACACCTTGGCAACGCCGAAGTGGGCCACGGAGTTACGGGCGGGGGAGGCCGGCCGCGGCGTCGTGCTCGTGGATCCAGGCGAGATGGCGGTCGTAGGCGTCAGGTGACCCGAGCCGCTTGTTGCGGGCCTGGGCGCGTGGGCCGTCGGGCAGGTGGAGGACGTCGGCAGCAGCCACGGCGGCGACCTGGATCCGGCGGGTGCGGTCGCGGCGGCGTACCTCATAGCTGGTTCGGGCACGATCCCAGTCGTCATCGGCAGCGAGGCAGCCGGCGAGGACGACGGCGTCCTCGATCGCCTGGGCGGCACCTTGGCAGTGGTGGGGGAGCGCCAGGTGAGCGGCATCCCCCAAGAGCGTGACCCTGCCGCGCGACCAGGTGGACAGGGGTGGCCGGTGGAAGAGCGCCCAGTGCTCGGAGACCGGCGCCGCAGAGATCATCTGGACCACGGCGGGATGCCAGCCGGCGTACGCGTGGATGTGCTCGTCCGGGTCGGCCGGCCAGCCCCACGGCTCCGGGGCCCAGGGCCCGGTCTGTCGCTTGACCAGGAGGAAGGCATGGTCGCCGCCGCCGACCGGATGGTGCATCAGATGGCCGTCGGCGCCGAGCCACAGCTGCAGCCGGTCGGGATCGGGGAGCAGGGTGAGCCGCGAGCGCGGGACGGTCCCGCGCCAGGCGAGGCAGCCGGAGAACTGGGCGTCGTCGTAGCCGATGACGAGCTCGCGCAGGATCGAGCGGGCGCCGTCGGCGCCGATGACCAGATCTGCCTCGACCGACTCGCCGCCGACGAGCTCCAGCACGGCCGGCCCGCCTCCGTCGTCGGCGAGACCGACCACGCGGTGGCCGAGGTGGAGCCCGTCGGTGCCGAACGCCTCGCGCAGGAGCGCGTGCAGGTCGGCGTGACCGATGCCGTACCCGGGCGCGCCGGTGCGAGCGGCGTAGCCCTCGGCGGAGAGCAGCCGGCCGATCGCGGCACCGGTGTGACCGTCGCGCCAGATCAGTCCGTCGACTCTCGCCGAGGCGTCACCGAGAGCGGGCTCGATGCCGATGCGCTCGAGGAGCCGGGTCGCGTTGGCCGGGAGGAAGACGGCGTCGCCGCTCGGTCGCGGATCGGTCGCGGCCTCGTACACCTCGACGTCGATGCCCAAGCGGCGCAGCTCGACGGCGAGCGTCAGTCCGCCTATGCCGGCTCCGATGATCGTGACCCGCTGCGCGCGTCGGCCCCTGTGCAATGCCGCTCGAGCGATCCGGCTGACTGACATTCACGCTCCTTGGGGAGGGTTACGTTCGAAACGTACCTCAGAGACGTGCCTGCTCGTGGATGGTTTCGACAACGTCACTTCACGTCGAGTGTCTGCTCTTTGCCGATGTCGCTGGTCTCGATGGGGCCGAGGCCGAGGAGGTCCAGGGCCAGGTTGCCGAGGTCGGCGTTGCGTACGGGCTGAGGGCCTTCGTACCCGGGACGCCCCTTGCCCGGATCGCGGTAGTCGTCGGCGTTGAGCCGGTAGAGGTCCTCGCCGGCCCCGGCGTCGGGACCCCAGACGATGAACGGGATCCGGTAGTTCTCGTAGACCTTCTCGGAGTGGTTGGTGATCCCGGCTCTGAAGCCGTGGTCGGCGGTCAGGATGACGTCCAGCTCCTTCTCGAGGCCCGGGTCGGCGTCGATGACATCGAGGAGCCGGCCGACCTGCACATCGGACTCCTCGACGGCGCTCAGGTATTCCGGCGACATCCCACCCGAGGCATGGCCGGCGACGTCGGGAAGCGACAGATGTACGAAGGTGAGGTCCCGCTGCTCGGCGGCCAGGTCCTTCGCGGCCTCCGAGACCAGCCGGTCGTGGTCGTCCACGGCCGCGAAGAGGTCGATGTCGTCCTCCCAGGCGCGCTGCCACAGCTCGAACTTCTGCTTGGTCACGAAGACCCCGGTGCTGAGCCCGGCGTCGTGGGCGACGGTGAACACCGAGTCCTCCGTCGCCGCGATCGACCTCGACGGGTCGCCGACGTTCCAGGTGACCCCGTGGCCGCCGTCGTCGAGGTCGATCGGGTCGCCGGTGACCATCCCGGTGTGGTTGGGCAGGGTGATGTTCTTCTCGTAGGCCGTGCGGGCATTGAGCGTCGAGGCGCCCTCGTCGACCAGCCGGTGGATGTTGGGCGTCTTCGCCTGCCCGAGCCTCGCGAGCGCGTCCGGGTTCAACCCGTCGATCGAGATCGCGAGCACCTTCCGGTCGACCTGGCTGGGCTCACGCTCCTCGCGGTCGGCACCGTCGGGCAGCGCGGTGAGCGCCACGACGAGCACGACGGCGATGAAGACACCGACGGAGACGAGCGGGAAGAGGCGACGCACCGGCACACCTTAAGTGAACCCGATGGCGCCCAAGGCGAACGTGCAGCGAATGTCCAGTGACTGAGTCGAGTTCGGTCTGCCGCGCGCCGCTCGTGAACGTGAGATGGATCTCGGGTGAGTCTCGAGTGACCCCCAGCACTGCGAAGAGGCGGTGTTTGGGCCTAGCCTTGACGATCGTGCAGTCCGTCTCGTCCCTGGGTTCGCCCTCGCCCCTGGGTTCAGCCCAGCCCGATCGCGACGCCCCGATCGGGATCTTCGACTCGGGCTTCGGCGGTCTCACGGTGGCGCGGTCCGTGATCGACCAGCTCGCCCACGAGTCGATCCTCTACGTCGGCGACACCGCCCGCGCCCCCTACGGTCCCAAGCCGATCGCCGAGGTCCGCGAGTATGCCCTCGAGTGCCTCGACCACCTCGTCGAGCAGGGCGTGAAAGCCCTGGTCATCGCCTGCAACTCCGCCTCGGCGGCGATGCTGCGCGACGCCCGTGAGCGCTACCGGCCGCTGCCAGTGGTCGAGGTCATCCTGCCCGCCACCCGTCGCGCCGTCGCCGCCTCCCGCACCGGTCGGATCGGGGTCATCTGCACCCGTGCGACGGCCGAGTCGATGGCGTACGACGACGCCTTCGCCGCCGCGCCGCACGTCTCGCTGCACACCCGGGCCTGTCCTCGGTTCGTGCCCTTCGTCGAGGCCGGCACCACGGGAGGCGAGGAGCTTCTCGCCGCAGCGCACGAGTACCTGGATCCGCTGACCAGCGCCGGGGTCGACACGCTGATCCTCGGATGCACCCACTATCCGCTCCTGACTGGTGTGATCTCTTATGTGATGGGCGACAACGTGACGTTGGTCAGCAGCGCCGAGGAGTCGGCGAAGGACGTCTACCGCGTCCTCGCCGAGAACGACCTGATGCGCGAGGGCGGGGAGCCGACCTACACGTTCCTCACCACCGGCAACCCGGCCGAGTTCAAGGCGATCGGCGCCCGGTTCCTCGGCCCGGAGCTCGCGGCCGCGCAGCAGTTCGCCGGAGGCATGGGATGACCTCCGGGATGCGGCTGACCATCATCGGGTGCTCGGGCTCCTATCCCGGACCCGACAGCCCGGCCTCCTGCTATCTCGTCGAGGCCGACGACTCGACGGGTCGGACTTGGCGGATCGTGCTCGACATGGGCAACGGCGCGCTCGGTGTTCTGCAGCGCTACGTCGACCCGCTGCTGATCGACGCGGTCCTGATCTCCCACCTGCACGCCGACCACTGTGTCGACATGACCTCCTACTACGTCCTACGCAAGTGGCACCCGACCGGCCCGCAGCCGCCGATCCCGGTCTACGGCCCCAAGGGCACCGGCCGCCGGTTGGCGAAGGCCTACGACCTGCCCAAGCGCCCCGGGATGCGCGAGGAGTTCGCGTTCTCGACCTACACCGGGCAGATCAACCTCGGGCCGTTCGTGATCACCCCGACCGCCGTGGAGCATCCGGTCGATGCGTACGGGCTCCGGATCGAGGCGAACGGCAAGGTCATCGGCTACAGCGGTGACACCGCCGAGACCGAGGCGCTCCTCGACATCGCCGCGGACGCCGACCTGTTCCTGTGCGAGGCCGCCTTCCGCGACGGCGTCGACAACCCGCCCGGCGTGCACATCACCGGCGTCCACGCGGGCGAGTACGCCACCAAGGCCCGGGCCAAGAAGCTGATCGTCACCCACGTCCCGCCCTGGCACGACTCCGCCGACGCCGTGCGCGAGGCCCGCTCGGCATACGAGGGGCCGATCGAGCTGGCGGCCACGGGGGCCGTCTACGAGGTCTGAGGCTAGACCAACCCGGCGTCGTGGACCGTGATCGCGATCTGGACGCGGTTGGTGGCGCCGAGCTTGTCGAAGAGACGGGAGACGTGCGCCTTGACGGTCGGGATCGAGAGGTAGAGCTCCTTGGCGATCTCGGCGTTGCTCAGCCCGCGCCCGACAGCGAGCGCGACCTCGTGCTCACGCTCGGTGAGGGTGTCGAGCCGGCGTACGGCGGCAGCGGCGCGCTCACCGGTCGGCTCGGCTCGGAGCCGGGTGATCAGGGTGCGCGTGGCCCTGGGGGAGAGGATCGCCTCCCCGACCATGACCGTACGGATCGCGGCGACGATCTCGGGCGGAGGAGTGTCCTTGAGGAGGAACCCGTCGGCGCCTGCGGCGAGCGCGTCTACGACGTACTCGTCGGCGCCGAAGGTGGTCAGCACGATCACGTGCGGAGGTTTGGCCTCGGCCAGCACCCGACGGGTCGCCTCGAGCCCGTTGACCCGCGGCATCCGGATGTCCATCAGCACCACATCAGGGGCGGCCGTACGGACCAGGGTGAGCGCCTCCTGGCCGTCGGTCGCCTCGCCGACGACCTCGATGTCGGCCTGACCGCCGAGCATCAGGCCGAGGGCTGAACGCACGAGCGGGTCGTCGTCGACGATCCCCACCTTGATCTTGATCGGGCTGTCCGGGCTGGCCTCTAGGCTGTTCACTGGCCCCACGGTAGCCAGGCTTCGAGGATGAAGACATCCTTTTCCGTGCGGTGCGTGAGCCGACCGCCGGCGAGGTCGACGCGTTCGGTGAGCCCGATGAGGCCGAGGCCGGAGCCGGGAGTGTTGGAGTCGAAGCCGAGCCGGTTGCGCAGCAGCACGTCGATCCCGTGCTCCTCGGAGCCCCGCAACGACACCTTCAGGGCCGCGCCGGGCGCATGCTTGCGGGCGTTGGTGATGCCCTCCTGCACGACCCGGTAGATCGAGCGCCCGACCGCCTCCGGCGGGGATCCATCGACGTCGTCCTCCATGGTGATGTTCATGCCGCCGGCACGAGTCTCCTCGACGAGACGGCCGAGATCTGCGTACGTCGGCTGGGGCGCGGTCTCGGGATCCTCGCCGTTGCCGCGGAGCACCCCGAGGACGGTACGAAGGTCCTCGAGCGCCCGGTGGGCGCCGTCGCGGATGGTGCTCACCTCGGTCCGGAGCTGGTCGCCGGAGAGGTCCTCGCGGTAGGCGAGCGCCCCCGCCTGCATCGCGATGTGGGAGATCCGGTGGGCGAGCACGTCGTGCATCTCGCGAGCGATCCGCCGCCGCTCGGTCTCGCGCGCCTGGGCGACACGCAGCGCCTGCTCGGCCTCGGCGGTCTCGGCGCGGAGCCGGAGCGCGGCGATCAGCTCGCGCCGCGAGCCGATGTACATGCCCCAGGCGACCATCGCCGCGATGATCACCACGCTGAGACCGATGTTGAGTCCCCACATCGCGAACGCCGAGGGTCCGATCGAGGGGGTGGAGGAGTCCATCACGCCGAACCAGAACATCCCGGCCGCGAAGCTGAGCAGCGAGACGGGGATGATCTCGCGCCAGCGCCGCCGCGTCGCCAGCGAGACCAGGGCGAGGGCGGACGCACCCGCTGCGAGGATCGAGAATGCGCTGGCGATGGTGACGATGGTGGTGATCGTGACCGGCCAGCGACGCCGCCAGAAGACCAGGACCAGGCTGATGAGGCCGAGGCCGAGGTCGAGCCCGAAACGCCAGTCCGGCCAGCCGCCGACGCTGCTGGTCAACCCGAGCGCACTGATTCCCAGCGCCGCGAGATAGCGCCAGACGTGTCCCCACAGACTCAGGCGCGGCTGATAGTCGTCGGGCGAGCGTTGTTGCACGCCCTCCACGTTAGTGAACCTGAGTCCGGCGGACCCGATGCCGCGGTCGAGACCGGCCCCATACTTTCGTCGGGTCGCAGGTCATCCGTATGTCCGATGCAGTTCAGGCGGCTCGCAGGGCAGGATGTGCATCATGATCAAAGTCGAAGGACTGACGAGGGTCTACGGGACCTTCACCGCGGTCGACGACGTGTCGTTCACCGCCGAGGCCGGCAAAGTCACCGGCTTCCTCGGACCGAACGGCGCGGGTAAGTCGACCACCATGCGCATCATGGTCGGCCTGACCAACGCAACACGTGGTCGGGCAACGATCGACGGCAGCCTCTATGCCGACCTCCCCAACCCGGGCCGCCACGTCGGTGTGCTGCTCGACGCCAGCGCTCAGCACGACGGCCGCACCGGCCGCGAGGTGCTCACGCTCGCCGCGATGACGATGGGCCTGCCCAAGTCGCGCGTCGACGAGATGCTCGAGCTGGTCTCACTGACGCCGGCGGAGTCCAAGCGCCGCATCAAGAACTACTCCCTGGGCATGAAGCAGCGTCTGGGCATCGCGCACGCGCTGATCGGCGACCCCAAGGTGCTGATCCTGGACGAGCCGGCCAACGGTCTCGACCCGGCCGGCATCCGCTGGATGCGTGGCCTGCTGAAGGAGTACGCCGACCGCGGCGGCACCGTCCTGCTCTCGTCCCACCTGCTGCACGAGGTCGAGCAGATCGCCGACGAGCTGATCCTCATCGGCAACGGCCGCATCGTCGCCCAGGGCACCAAGGACACGATCCTGACCGGCCAGGGCGCCGCAGGCCAGGCGCTGGTCACCTCCCTGGACAACGAGGCGCTCACCGTCGCGCTCAAGGCCAAGGGCTACAGCGTCGAGCCGGTCGGCACCGGCATGCGCGTCTCCGCCGCGCCTGCTGAGGTCGGCAAGGCAGCGCTGGAGGCCAATGTCGTGCTCACCGATCTTCGTGACGGCGGCGCCGGGCTCGAGGACATCTTCCTGCAGCTCACCGCGGAAACCCAGCGCGAGAGCACCGCCCAGATCCACGCCGAAGGAGCCTCCGCATGAGCGCCGTATCCGTAGCGCCGTCGACCCCGATGCCCACCGCCACCAAGGTGCCGTTCGGCCGCCTGGTGCTGGTCGAGTGGCGAAAGATGACCGACACCCGCGCCGGCCGCGTCATGCTGATGATCACCGGCGGGCTGATCGCCCTGGTCGCCGCCGTCATCCTGCTCATCACGGCGCTGGCCGACATGACCGCGCTGCCCGCCTACACCTGGATGAGCGCGCTCTCCTTCCCGGTGTCGCTGCTGGTGCCGGTGCTGGCGATCATGATCGTGACCCAGGAGTGGGGCCAGCGCACCCACATGGTCACCTTCACCCTCGAGCCGAGCCGGCTCAAGATCGTGTTCGCGAAGCTCGTCGCGGTCTTCGTCCTCGGTGTCGTGACCATGGCCATCGCCGTCGGCATCGGAGCGATCGGGACCGTGGCCGGCGCGGCGATCGCCGGGTCGGAGGCGAACTGGAACGTCACCGGCGAGGCGCTTGCCTGGACCCTGGCGACGCAGGTTCTCTACCTGCTCATGGGCTTCGGCTTCGCGATGCTGCTGCTCAACACCCCGGCCGCGCTGGTCATCTACTACGGCTACACGCTGATCCTGGAGGCCTCGGTCTTCAGCGCCCTCTACTTCATCTTCGACTGGGCGCAGAACATCTTCCCGTGGATCTCGATGCAGGTCGCGATGATGCCGTTCATCGCAGGCAACGAGATGGAGGCGGCTGGAGTCACCGTCGAGGACGGGGCGCTCGGATACGCCAGGCTCTTCACCTCGATCGCGCTGTGGGTCGGGCTGCCGCTGGTGCTCGGCACGATGCGGGTCCTCAAGTCCGAGCTGAAGTAGCTCTTCGGCTGATCGCGACACGACACGCGGGGGTGGGTGCTTCGGCACCCGCCCCCGCGTGTCGTCCGCTGTGCTCTGCGGACCGGAACCGTTGCGGATGTGAAGGATGTGGCGCCTCAGGCGTCACAGGCGTAACCATTACGGTCCACCTCGCTCGGTCCCCTAGGGTGGTGCGCGTGACGAATCGAGCAGACGGGCGCGCCGACGACGAGCTGCGCCCCATCAAGATCACCCGCAACTGGCTCGACCACGCGGCCGGTTCCGTCCTCATCGAGTTCGGCAAGACCCGCGTCCTGTGCGCCGCCTCTGCCTCCGAGGGCGTGCCGCGCTGGCGCAAGGGCTCCGGGCTGGGCTGGGTGACGGCGGAGTACGCGATGCTCCCGGCCGCCACCCACGAGCGCTCCTCGCGCGAGTCGGTGAAGGGCAAGATCGGCGGACGTACCCACGAGATCTCCCGCCTGGTCGGGCGCTCGCTGCGCGCCGTGATCGACTACAAGGCGCTGGGCGAGAACACGATCAACATCGACTGCGACGTGCTGCAGGCCGACGGTGGGACGCGCACCGCCGCGATCACCGGTGCCTACGTCGCCCTCGCAGACGCGGTCGCCTCGCTGGGCGTCTCGAAGGCGCTGACCGGCTCCGTCGCGGCGATCTCGGTCGGGATCATCGACGGCGCGCCGCGGCTCGACCTGCCCTACGAGGAGGATGTCCGCGCCGAGACCGACATGAACATCGTGATGACCGGCGAGGGCAAGTTCGTCGAGGTCCAGGGCACCGCCGAGGGCGTCGCCTTCGACCGCGCCGAGCTCGACGCCCTGCTGGTGCTGGGCGAGAAGGGCTGCGCCGACCTGACCAAGCTGCAGGAGGCCGCACTTGCCGGCTGAGCCGAAGATCCACGTCGCCTCGCGCAACGCCAAGAAGCTGGGGGAGATGTTCCGCATCCTCTCGCCGCTGGTGCCCGGGGTCTCGGTCGTCGGCCTCGACGACGTCACCCACTACGACGAGCCCGTCGAGGACGCGCCGACGTTCGAGGGCAACGCGCTGATCAAGGCCAGGGCCGGCTTCTCGGCCACCGGGCTGCCGACCGTCGCGGACGACTCGGGCCTCTGCGTCGACGCGCTCAACGGCATGCCGGGCGTGCTCTCGGCCCGCTGGGGCGGCCCTCCGCTGGGCTCGAAGGATCTGGCCGACGAGCGCAACAACTCGCTGCTCCTGGCGCAGCTCTCCGACGTCCCCGACGACCGTCGCGGCGCCCACTTCGCGTGCGCGATCGCGTTCGTCTGGGACGGCGGCGAGATCGTCGTCGAGGGCCGCATGGACGGGCGGGTTCTCCGTGAGATCCGTGGCTCCGGCGGTTTCGGCTACGACGTGCTGTTCGTCGCCGACGACACCGAGGACGGGCGTACGTCGGCCGAGCTCTCGATCGAGGAGAAGGACGCGATCTCCCACCGTGGCCGCGCCCTGCGGGAGATCGCTCCTCAGATCGCGTCGCTGCTGAGCTGATCCTCCAGCCCGATCTGCCAGTCGAAGAGGCCCTGCTCGACCAAGATGGTGAGCAGGGCCTTGTCGAGACCGGTCGCGATCGCGACACCGACGAGGACCAGCACGATGCCGAGCGCCTTGTGGAAGAGCCCCTCGGGGTCGATCGCCCACCGGAGCCTGGTGAGCAGCGCCCGCCCACCCGCCATGACCGCGGCCAGCAGGAGCGTCAGGCCGGCGACGTACGCGAGCAGGTAGCCCAGGCCGCGCAACGGCTCGGCCGGGAGGATGGCGGCGACGATCAGGGCGTACGTCGGACTGCAGGCGCTGAAGACCGGCCCCATGCTCGCGCCCAGGAGGATGTCGCCGCGGATCCCGCCGCGGTCGCTCGCACGGGCGAGCCGCTCCTGCGCACGAGAGCCGAGGCCGAGCCGGAACACCACCGTGTCCCAGAGTCGGGGCCAGATCATCACGACGCCGAAGACCGCCACGATCACGCCGGAGACGACGCTCCAGAACCGGGGCGGTACGTCGATGAGCAGCGTCGTCGACTTGAGCAGGATGCTGAACACTATGACGGAGACGCCGAGCGCGGCCACCGCCACCCACGGCCGCCGCTCACCGGTCCCGCGGGAGAGGCTGGTCCCACGGGAGAGGAGGGCCGGCACGAACGCGACCACGCACGGTGCGAGCACCGAGAGCGCGCCCGCCAGGAACGAGGCGAGCAGCAGGGTCACTTGGTGTTCTCGAGAACGGCGTCGACCGACTTGTCCTCGCCGTAGCCCGACCACAGCTTGACGCGTTCGCCCGAGGAGTCGACGCGTACGAAGGTCGACTGGATCGTCACGTCGTGCTTCTTGCGAAGGTCGGTCGCGGAGTCGTAGTCGACCTTCAGGATCTGGGCGCCGTCGGGGACGGTGCTGCTCTTGATCGCCTCCTCGAACCCGCGGCACTCCGGGCACCAGGACGCGTGGAAGAAGAGGATCGTGTCGGTGTAGCACTCGTCCGCGACCGCCGCTGCGGAGTAGTCGGCGTAGCGGCCCTCGCAGGTGGCCTCTTCCGCGGGCGCCTCGGCCGGGGTGGACTCGGTGGTCGCCGGCGTCGAGGAGACGGCCGGAGTCGCGGGCTCCTCGGCAGAGTCGGCGCCAGAGTCGCCGGTGCCACCGCACCCGGCGGCGACGAGACAGACGAGGGCAAGTGCAGCGACGACTCGGTAGCTCATGTGCATGGGTTCGGAGCGTATGCCCTCCCGGACGGGTCGCGTCCGGAAGATGCCCGGACCGATCCAGCAGAGAGCGGATCAGTCGGCCGGCAGATCCTCGAACCACGCCCAGGTGCCGTCGATCAGCTGCTTCTCGGTCAAGCCGTATGACGCCCGCAGGGCCTTCCCGGTCCCGTCGTGGAAGTCGTCGCTTCCAGCCGGCTTGTGCAGGAAGAAGTCGTTGCAGAACTCGAGGAACTTCTTCAGCCCGCCGTTGTCGTCGATCAGCCACGAGACCGCGCCGTGAGAGATGGCGTAGTCGATCGGGCCGTCCTCGCCCCACTCCTCGTCATCCGGGATCGCCCGCTCGTGCGCCAGCAACCGGTCGCGCTCCTCGTCCTCGCCGCAGATGTTGGATTCGCAGCCCGAGAGATACTCGGCGAGCCCTTCGTTGACCCAGGTGGGCACCAACGCCGGACCGTAGACGTGGCTCAGCTCGTGGCGCAGCGTGCGGTCATCGGCTGCCAGCCGGTTGCTCGCCGCGGGGTTGTCCTTGATGACCGCTCCTGCCAAGGTCGGCATGTCCGACCTCGGCGGGCCGACCGCATCCACCCAGTAGGTCACCGCCGCGGCGCCGTCGTCCCCCTCGAAGGTGTCTCCGGGCGGCTGGCCGTTGTAGGTCGAGTCGACGAGCAGCGGCGTCTCGCCGATCTCGCCACGCCATACGGGTTCGAGGGCTTCCTTGATAACGGTTCGTGCCGTCGAGAGCCGGTCAAGGAGCTCGGCTGCTCCGGTCGGGCCGTCGCGTTCGGTGACCACGACGACCGAGCGTCCGGTCGCCACTGCGATCGGACCGCCGAACCAGGGCCGGCTGTATCGCCGGGACGGCGCAGGACGGTCCCGTCCGACTACCCAGCCGCCGTCGTGGCGTACGAAGGTCATGTCCGTCGGGTGGGCGACGGGGGCTCGGTGTGCCTCCTCGATCTGCGCGACCTCGACGACCTTCGGAGCGAACAGGACGCCGTCGTTGCGGACCTCGTCCGGGGTGCGCTCGGTCTCCTCCACCTCGTAGGCAAGGGACTTCATGGGTAGCCGCTGGAGATTGGTGAAGATCGTCTGCTGCTGGTCGACCAGCTTCTGGTCGCGGCGGTCGACCGTGGCGAGGAAACCGGCCTCGTCACCCTTCAGGGCGGCGCCGGCGCGCTGGGTGAGCAGGTCCTGGACCGCCTTGTAATCGGCGGGGGTCGGAGCGTACGGAGGGTGTGAGGGGGCAGGGGAGGGGCGGGCACCCTGGGGGAGCTCGGGAAGCTCCGCACAGCCGGCGGCAAGGACGGCCAGCGTGGCGACAAGGAGAACTCCGAGCCTGATGGGGACGCGGGCTCGGATTTTCACACGCGGGAGTCTAGAGAGCCCGGCAGGATCCTGCCCCGGAATTCTCCTGGGTGGCGCTCACTGGAGCGCGGCGGTCAGCCGCAGAACGTTGTCGGTGTACGCCGCGACCTTCGGCCGAGCGAGCCACTCCTCGAGCAGCAGCTCGCGCGACATGGCGCGATAGCTGTCCTCGACCTTGCGCATCTGGGCCACCGGGTCGCCGTCGAAGAGCATCAGCGAGATCTCGTAGTTGAGGGCGAAGGAGCGCATGTCCATGTTGCTCGAGCCCATCACCGCGACCTCGTCGTCGATGCTGAAGTGCTTGGAGTGCAGGACGGCGGGCTTGGGGTAGAGATAGATGCGGACCCCGGCCTCCAGCAGCGCCTCGTAGTAGGAGCGCTGGGCGTGGTAGACCATGAACTGGTCCTTGCCCTCGCTGACGAACAGCTCCACCGCGACACCTCGCCGGGCGGCGGTGGTGACGGCGTAGAGGAGCGACTCGTCGGGCACGAAGTAGGGACTGGTGATCGAGATCCGCTCCCGGGCGGCGTAGATCAGCGAGGTGAAGGCGCGCAGGTTGTTCTCGGCGTCGACGCCAGGTCCGCTCGGCACGACCTGGCCGGTGACGTCGCCGGCCGGCGCCCCGGAGACCCAGACCGACGACGACACGGCGAGCTCGGACCTCAGCAGCTCGCCGGTCTCGGTGTTCCAGTCGCTGGCGAAGACGACGTTGAGCGCCGAGACCAGCGGGCCCTCGATCTTCGCGGTGAGCTCGACCCACTCCCGGCCGGCCCTGTGGTTCTTCGGTTTGTTGTAACCGGGCTCGATGAGGTTCTGCGAGCCGGTGAAGGCGACCCGGCCGTCGACCACCAGGAGCTTGCGGTGGTTGCGCAGGTCGGGTCGGCGGATCTGGCCGCGCAGCGGGTGGATCGGGAGCAGCGGGTGCCAGTCGATGTCGGAGGCGTCGAGCCGCTTGACGAGCTGCCGCCAGACCGGGATGCCGCGCGAGCCCAGGTGGTCGAGGAGGAGCCGGACGCTCACGCCGCGTGCCGTGGCCCGGTCGAGAGCGTCGAAGAACGGCTCGGTGACGTGGTCGCAGGCGGTGATGTAGAACTGCACGTGCACGTGGTGCTCGGCCTGGTCCACCGCTGCGGTCATCGCGTCGATCGAGCCGCGGTAGTCGGCGATGAGCTCGACCCGGTTCCCGGGGGTGGCGGGCAGCGAGCCGAGCCGTTCGTTGAGCTCGATCGTGGCGGAGTCGACCTGCGAGATCGACTCCGGGTGCGGTGGCCTCGGCAGCCCGCTGACATAGCGCGTGACCTCCTCGTTGAGCGCCCGCTGGCGCTCGTGACGGCGGCGGTCGAGCCGCGTCTGCCCGAGCAGCAGGTAGCCGATCAGGCCGACGCCCGGGATCAGGAAGATCGCCAGCAGCCACGCCATCGCGGTGCCGGGACGCCGGTTCTTGGGCACCACACCGAGCGCGACGATCTTGACCAGCAGGTCGATGATGTAGATCGAGGTCCCCATGACCCCAGCCACTGTCATGCGCCTCAGCATGCACCACCACTGCTTGTGTGGGAATCTTTCGACATGGTCCGTCTCTTCCCTGCCGCCCGCCGTGCCATCGCCGCCGAGGAGGCCTCGCCGCCTGTATGGGCGGTCGACATCGCCCACCAGCGCGACCAGGCCCGCACGCTGGCCGCGGCCGAGACGAAGGAGGAGGTCGCTGAGGTCGCCGGCATCGACGCCGACGGCGTTCCGTGCCGGCTCTACACCCCCGAGGACGTACGCGAGGGGCTGATCGTCCACCTCCACGGTGGCGGCTTCGTCTTCAACGACGTCGAGGTCCACGACACCGCAAGCCGGCGGCTGGCGAACCGCAGCGGGCTGCGGGTGCTGTCGGTCGACTACCGCAGGCCCCCGGAGCACCCCTATCCGGCGGCGCCCGACGACGTCGACACGGTCATCAAGTGGCTGGGCAACGACCCGTCGCTGAGCGCGCTGCCTGCCTACGTCCACGGTGACAGCGCCGGCGGAAACCTCGCCCTCGTCGCCGCGTTGCGCAACCCCGGCACGTTCGCCGCCATGGTGCTGGTCTACCCCTTCCTCGACCCGTCGATGAGCACCCCGGGCTACGCGGTGGAGGGCGGCTGGAGCGAGGAGGCCGCCTGGTACTGGAAGCAGTACGCCGCGAGCGAAGCCGATCTGCGCAACCCCGACCTGGGCCCCTATCTCGCCGCCGACGAGGAGCTTCGCAACCTGCCGCCGACGCTCATCGTCAGCGCCGAGGGCGACATCCTGACCGACGAGAACGAGGACTTCGCGCTCCGGCTGGCGGATCTCGGCGTCGAGGTGGTCGCGTTCCGTGCCGTCGGGCAGATCCACGGCTTCTGGCGCCACGGGAAGACCTTCCCCGCCGCGGAGTCGGTGATGGCGATGACCGCTGCGTTCTTGAACCAGCGGGTCTCGACAGGCTCGACCACCGGGGGCAGGCGCCGATGACGGAGCCCTACGACGTCACCGAGACCAGGGCCGCCTACGACACGGTCTCCAAGGCCTATGCCGAGATCGTCGACCCAACGGTCACCGAGACCTCCTTCGACGCCGGGGTCCTCGACACCTTCGCTGCCTACGTACGCAACGACGGCGGCGGGCTCGTCGGTGACATCGGCTGCGGGCCGGGGCGGGTGACCGCCTATCTGGCCGAGCGGGGGCTCGACGTCTTCGGGGTCGACCTGTCGACGGGCATGATCGCGCAGGCCGCGGAACGGCACCCCGACCTCAGGTTCGAGGTCGGCGACATGGAGCACCTTCCGCTGCGCGACGGGGAGCTCGCCGGCGCACTGGCCTGGTACTCGCTCATCCACACCCCACCTGCGCGCCGGCCCGCGGTCATCGCCGAGCTCGCCCGCGTGACCCGGCGCGGGGGTCGGTTCGTGACGGCGTTCCAGGTCGGCGACGAGCACGTCCGCCACATCGGCGCCTACGGCCACGACGTCACCTTCGACGGCTACCGGCTCCCCGTGGAGGCGACCAGCGCGCTGCTCGAGGAGGCGGGGTTCGAGGTCACCGCGACCGTGGTCCGCTCCGCGGAGGACTGGGAGCGCACGCCGCAGGCCTATCTCGTCGCGCGCCGGCGCTGACGACGATAGGTTGCGCGCATGACGCAGCAGCCTTACCACGTACCCCGCTTCTTCCTTCGCCAGAAGGTCACGCCCTTCACCAACAAGTACGTGGCCCAGGCCGCCAACGCCGACGGCTCGGAGGGGCAGGTGCTCGCCTTCGCGCAGCAGAAGCGGCTGGCGTTCAAGGAGCAGGTGACGTTCTACGCCGACGAGTCGAAGTCGCAGGCGGTCTTCGCCTTCAAGGCGCGCGCGGTGATGGACCTCAACGCCGGCTACGACATCACCGACCCGAGCGGCGCGGCGCTGGGCTTCTTCCGCAAGGACTTCGGCAAGAGCCTGTTGCGCTCGACCTTCCACATCGAGGGTCCTGGGTACGCCGGCACCGGGCAGGAGCGCAACCAGCTGGTCGCCATCCTGCGGCGGTTCAGCGAGACCGACTTCCTGCCGATCCACTTCGACTACGTGTCCGCCGAGGGGCAGCCGCTGCTCTCGGTCGAGCGGCGGTGGGCGTTTCGTGACAAGTACACCGTCACCGTCCAGGACCCGCGCGTCGACTTCCGGGTCGCCGCCGCTGTCGCGGTTGCGATGGACGCGTTGATGCAGCGCTGAGCTCTTGGCTCAGGTCCGATCCGTCTGGCCCGTCCGGTCCAGGTGGGGGCGGACCAGGTCGAGGAGCTTGCGATGGGTGGCGGCGTCGGCCGCGGCGATCATCCCGCGGCCGGTGTGGATCGGGTCGCCGCTGAGGTCGGTGACGACGCAGCCGGCGGCCTGACACAGCGCGATGCCGGCGGTGAAGTGGACACTGCCCTCGAGATGGCCATCGGTGACGTACGCCGCCCGCCGGCCTGCCGCGACCCAGGCGACTGCGAGGGTCGAGGACATCACCCGCGGGCCGAACTCGGCTCGTAGGCGCGGGTCGGCGACGAGCTGTCCGCCGACGAACGGCCGGTCGAGCGGCCCGTCGGACTGGATGTCGACGAGGCGGGTGCGCGGAGTCGGGGAGAGGGCGGTGTCGCCGCCGCCCTTCCGCAACCAGGCGGCGGTGCCGTCGGTCCAGAAGATCTCCTCGCTGATCGGGTCCGCCGAGACCGCTGTGTGGACGCCGTCGGGCGTCACCAGCGCGACGTTCACCGCGGCGAGCGGGGTCTGCGCGGCGTAGTTGAGGGTGCCGCAGAGCGGGTCGACCAGCCATCGGCGCGCGCTGCTTCCGGTCCTGCCCGTCTCCTCGCCCTCGAAGGCGTCGTCGGGACGGTAGGTCGCGATGGTCTCCCGGATCGCCTTCTCCGAGGCGAGGTCGGCCTCGGTCGCGAAGTCGGTCGGAGACTTGTCGAAATGGCTCAGGTCGGTGCCGTACATCTCCCGCACCACCGCCGCCCCCGCCGTCGCCGCCGTGATCGCGACGGCCGAGTCCGGGAACGCTGCCCGGAAGGCATCGATCGCCGGGTCCGAGGAGCTCTCGGGCTCGTCGCCGATGAAGACCGCGACCACCTCGGCCTCGGGATTCGCTGTCAGCGCGGGCAGGAGCTTGTCGCGCCATCTCCACAGGTTGGGGTGGTCATACCCGACGTACGCCTCTGCCGGGGAGAGCAGCTCGATCGCCCGCTCGAGCTCCTGCCGGGTCAGCCGGTACGCCGCCGTCCCGCCCGTGTGCCCGACGACTGTCGCCATCACGACCGCCGGGAGGCGGTGGCCGTAGGCGTTGACCAGCGGAAAATGCTCCGCTGCCGGAGCGGACGCGGTCGACGGGACGATGCCTACGCCGTGCGCGGCTGGGGGCGCCCAGCCTTTGATCGCACTCTCGAACCTTGCTCTCGCCGCCAGGATCTCGTCCATGGTCTTCCATCGGTCCACGCGGGGGAATCTATCGGCTGGGGTCGGTCTGAGAGGGCGTTTGGCGAGACCACCCGCCTGCTGGTCGAGCCGGCGTCGTGCTGGTCGAGTTCGTCGAGACCTCACCCCGCTGGTCGAGCCTGTCGAGACCCCCTCGCCCCCGCTGGTCGAGCCGCCGGAGCCGCTAGGCGGAGGCGTGTCGAGACCAACACAGTTCCCTGCCGGATCGTCCCACCCGAAGGCCGGCGTGGGCCGCCGACCCGGCTTCGAGGGTCTTCTCGACCTGCCCCGGAGTCAAGGACGCCCTCCGGGCGCCGGCTCCGCCGGCCGCTTACGCGGTCCTTGACACCGGACCACGTCGAGAAAAAATTTGGCTGGCTATCGGGGCGGCGGCCCGGGTGTGGCGCGGAGGAATCTTGCTTGGGAAGGATGAGGTTGAAGGGGCGGGAGGGTGGCCCTTCGGGCCACTTATCATCCACAGGCTTGATGTCGTTCGCTCGCCACTAAAAGCGTATTTGACCTGCACAAATAGGTGTTCAAGAGCGCTTGGTCGGAGTAGAATCGGAGGCACTACGACACACCTTTGAAGGGAGGTAGCAGCCATGAGCATCGACCACTGGGGCACCAACCCCGGAGACGTCATCGAGTCGGCTCTTGCTGCCATCGAAACCTCCCTGGAAGAGCTGCTCGCGATGGACCCGACCTACTGGCACACCAGCCAGAAGAAAGACTTCCTCGCCAAAATGGAGAAGCTCCAAGCCCAACAAGCGGCGTTGACGCTGCGGGTGCTGGCTGTCTCGGGTGATATCGCCGCAGAGACCGGTGACAAGGACGCCTCGGCCTGGATGCGTGCCGAGCTGCTGGTCGACAAAGGTGCCGCGAGGTCGCAGATCAAGCTCGCCAACGCGGTGACGAAGTACGAGTTGGTTGCCGCTGGCCTCGCTGAGGGTGTCGTCTCTGAGGCGAAGGCCCGAGTGATCACCAAGGCCCTCGACAAGGTCGAGGCCAACCCGGTCGCCACCGTCGAGGACTTGGTTCTGGCTGAGAAGCTGCTGGTCGAGTACGCGACCCAGTTCACCACCAAGGAACTGCGGGTCATCGGCAAACGGATCCTGCTCGAGGTCGACCCCGCCCGGTTCGAGGCAGCCGAAGCCAAAGCACTCCTCGCCGAAGAGGAACGCGCCCAGCAGAAGACCGCCCTGCGGGTCTGGGACAACCACGACGGCACCATCGGCTTCGACGGTGTCCTCCCTGTTTCGATCGGGATGAGGTTCAAGAAGCAGGTCGAGGCCTGGGCTCAGCCGCGTAAGCAGCAGCTCGTCGACAAAGGTGCCCCGTTGCCGCCGTGGGAGCGGTTGATGGGCCAGGGGTTCGCCCGGCTGATCGAGACCATCGACCCGAATGCGCTGCCCCGCCATGGTGGTGACGCGACCGTCGTCAACGTCGTGATCTCGCTCGAGGAGCTCCGCAAGGAACTCGGCACCGCCACATTGGGCTACGACGAGATCAACGGCACCACCATCACCGCCGCCGAAGCCCGCCAGATGGCATGCAACGCCACCATCATCCCCTGGGTCCTCGGCGGAAACAGCGAGATCCTCGACGCCGGCAGGGCCAGCAGATTCTTCCAGCCCATCCAACGCAAAGCCCTCCGACTCCAACAGAAGTGCTGCCAAGCCGAAGGCTGCGACATGCCACCGGAATGGTGCGACGCCCACAGAGAGGATGTCGGTGCGTCATCTCGTGTGGCGGCCTGACTCTGAGCGCTCATTGACGGCGCGAGCATGAAGCGCGCCTGTCCTGAAATGGATTGGTCGACCGTTGCACGAGGTGGCGTGCTGTCAGACCACCGGCACGCTGGGCGTGACTTGATAGGAGCCTGCTAGGAACACGCCCATCTCTGTGTTGTCCGCCCTGGCGATGCCGGTGGTCTGTCCATCCACCCGACGAGGAGAGGACGGCATCACCAGCATGACGAATCGAAGCGAGGATCGCGAGGTGATCGGCGGCGTCGATACCCACGGCGCCACTCACCACTGCGCTGCGCTCGACGCGCGAACAGGGAAGTTGCTGGGCGACAGCGAGTTCCCAGCAACTGCGAAGGGCTACGCCCAAGCCCTCAAGTGGCTGCAGCGGTACGGGAGGGTCGAAGCGGTCGGGGTCGAGGGAACCGGGTCTTACGGAGCAGGGCTCACCCGGTACCTCACCAGCCGCGACGTGGTCGTCATCGAGGTCGTCCGCGCGAACCGTCAGGCCCGGTATCTGCAGGGCAAGTCGGACCCTCTAGACGCGATCAATGCTGCGCGCGCCGTGCTGGCCGGCATGGCCACCACGGTCCCCAAGACACGCAACGGGAACGTAGAAGCGATCCGAATGATCCAAACCACCAGGCGCAGCGCCTCGAAAGCACGCAAGGCCGCGATCAACCAGATGCACGGCCTGATCTACTCCGCTCCCGAACCACTGCGCGAACAGCTGCGAGGGCTCAACCGCGCCGCACTGGTTGCCCGCTGCTTACGCCTGCGACCAACGACCTCAACCCAGTCCGGGGAGCTGACAGTCATCGCCAAGACGATGCTGCGCCGACTCGCACGGCGCGTTCAAGCTCTCGATGAAGAGATCGAGGAAGCCAACCAGCAACTCACAGAACTCGTTCAACACGCAGCGCCCGCCCTGCTCCAGGTCTTCGGCGCCGGACCTGAAGCAGCTGCGCAACTCCTGACCACCGCAGGAGAGAACCGCGACAGGATCTCAACCGAGGCCTCACTCGCACGCCTCTGCGGTGTCGCCCCGATCCCAGCCAGCAGCGGCAACACAACCCGGCATCGACTCCACCGCGGCGGCGACCGGAGAGCCAACTCCGCGATTCACATGATCATCATCAACCGGCTCCGATGGCACGAACCCACCAAGGCCTACGTCACCCGCCGCACCGCCGAAGGAAAGACCAAAAGCGAGATCATCCGATGCCTCAAGCGCGCGGCCGTCCGCGAGCTCTACCGCGCTCTCCTGACAGACCTCAACAAACCAGCCGCAGAGCACGAACCCGCCGCTTGACATGCATAGGAGCATCCACCTCGACCCATGGGCCGCAGGCGGAAGAACGGATCTGAAGGACGGGGTCTTGCTCTGCCCGCACCATCACCGACTGGCGCACAACCCTGCCTATGTTCATGAGCGGCTACCCGACGGCACGGTCCGGTTCACTCGCCGCCCCTAAACCAGCAGCGTGAGACCCAACCCATCAGGCCCGCCTGCGCGGGCATCTTTCGCCTGCCCAGACCGTCAACGCCGCTTGGGCGCTCGATGCGGACCGGCCCCTGCCCCTCGCAGCACACCGGCCACGACCCCCAAACCCGTGCTCAACCGAAATCCGCTGCGCCACACCCCGCCGCCGACCCGATAGCCAGCCAAATTTCTCGCCGGATCACGGTGTCAAGGACCGCGATAGCGGCCGGCGAAGCCGGCGGCCGAAGGCCGTCCTTGACTCCGGGGGCCGGCGTGAACACCATCCATAACGGGTCGGCGGCCACCAGCCCCTGCGAAACACCAACCACCAAATCCGAAGTTGAGCCGAGCGTAAGAGAGGATGGACGCCATGCGCGTCCACATCGGCTGTGACCATGCCGGTCTCGAACTGAAGTCCCATCTGATCAACCGTCTGACGGAGCTCGGCTATGAGCTTGTCGACCATGGCCCGTTCGTCTATGACGCACTCGACGACTACCCGGTCTTCTGCATCCGGGCAGCCGAGGGCGTGGTCCGTGACCGGGAGCAGGGGCTGGACAGCCTCGGGGTCGTGATCGGGGGGTCGGGCAACGGTGAGCAGATGGCGGCCAACAAGGTGACCGGCATCCGGTGTGCGCTCGCCTGGAGCGAGGAGACCGCCAAGCTCGCTCGTGACCATAACAACGCTCAGGTCGTCGCGGTCGGTGGCCGGATGCACAGTCTCGAGGACATGACGAAGTTCGTCGAGATCTTCCTGGCCGAGCCGTTCAGCGAGGAGGAGCGGCACGTACGCCGCATCGATCAGCTCCACGCCTACGACGCCGACGGCGTGCGGCCGGCGCTTCCCGAGTCGGCCAAGGGCCTGGGGCCGGCCGAGGACCAGGACTGATCCGGGGATGCCCGAGGGGCACACCCTCCACCGCCTCGCTCTCGACCTGAGCGATGCGTTCGCCGGGGAGCAGGTCCGGGTCAGCAGCCCGCAGGGCAGGTTCGCCGACTCCGCCGCCCTCCTGGACGGTCAGGTCCTCGTCGGGGCCGAGGCCTGGGGCAAGCAGCTGTTCGTCGAGTTCCCGGGGGAGCAGTACGTCCACATCCACCTCGGCCTCTACGGCAAGCTCGACCTGAAGCCCCACACCGCCGAGCCTCCTCTTCCCGTCGGCCAGGTCAGGCTCCGCCTGGTCTCGGCCGGCTCGACGACCGGGAGCGGGACGTACGCAGACCTGCGTGGCGCCAACACCTGCAACCTGGTCACCGCGGCCCAGCGTGACGCCGTGGTCGCGAAGCTGGGGCCGGACCCGCTGCGCGACGACGCCGACCCTGGCCGGGCGTGGCTGCGGATCAGCCGGAGCCGGACGAGCATCGGCGCGCTGCTGATGGACCAGTCCGTCCTGGCCGGAGTGGGCAACGTCTACCGGGCCGAGGTGCTCTTCCGGCACCGGATCGACCCGATGCGACCGGGCAACACCCTGCGCAGGAAGCAGTGGGACGCCATCTGGGACGACCTGGTCGAGCTGATGAAGCTCGGCGTCCAGGTGAACCGCATCGACACCGTCCGCGAGGAGCACACGCCGGAGGCGATGGGTCGCGCGCCGCGCAAGGACGACCACGGCGGCGAGGTCTACGTCTACCGCCGCAGCGGTCAACCCTGCCTGGTGTGCGGCACGAACGTACGCACCGTCGAGCTGCAACAGCGCAACCTCTTCTGGTGTCCGAAGTGCCAGCGCACCTACCGGCCCCGGACGAGCGCGAAGTAGGAGCCCGCACTACTCTCCGGCCTGCGAGAACGACCACGCAGCCCCCACCTCGAGACCTAGAGTGAGGCCATGTCGAGCCATGCCTTCGCAGACCGTCTGCGGAGCAACGCGATCCGCCGCAGGTTCCGCGACCCGGAGCTGCGAGCGGTGCTGTGGCTCGGGTTGCTCACTGTCCTGCTGACGGTGCTCGCGTCGGCTCAGGTCGGCTGGCTGCAGGTGGTCCCGGTGGCGGTCCTCACGGTGCCGTTGCTGCTCGGTGCGGTGCTGCTCGGCCCGCGTACGCTCAGCTGGTTCGTCGTCTTCGTGATGGTGATGATCGTGGTGGGCGCCAGCCGGGTCACGCTCTCCGACCGCGACGCCGCCGCCATCGGGGTGCACTTCCTGCTCGGCGCGATCGTGCTGTCCGTCGCGATGCGCCGCACCTACCTCGGGGTCGGCGGGCTGAGCGACGAGCTCATGCTGCTCGACCTGACCCACCGGCTCGACCAGGGTGCGATCCCCCCGATGCCTCCAGGGTGGCTCGCCGACTCGGCGGTCCTGCCTGCGGGCGGCACCCGGTTCGCGGGCGACTTCGTGGTGGCCGCGCGGGTGGAGGACCGGCTGGAGATCGTCGTCGTGGACGTCTCCGGCAAGGGGGAGCGAGCAGGCACCAGGGCGCTCCAGCTGTCCGGAGCGTTCGGCGGCCTCCTCGGCGCGGTGCCGCCGGGCGACTTCCTGCCCGCCGCCAACCGCTACCTGCTCCGCCAGGACTGGCAGGAGGGCTTCGCAACCGCGGTCTACCTCTCCATCGACCTCGGCGACGGCGCCTACGAGATCCGCACGGCCGGCCACCCGCCCGCGCTCGTACGCCGCGCGTCCACCGGCCGCTGGGAGGAGGCCGACAGCGTCGGCCCGGTGCTGGGGCTCATCGACGACGTCGACTTCGACGCCTGCGCGGGCGCGCTCGGTGTGGGGGACATGCTGATGCTCTACACCGACGGAGTCGTGGAGGCGCGGGGCATCGACCTCGAGGACGGCATCAGCAACCTGGTCGCCACCGCCGACCATCTCGCGGTCACCGGACGAGGTGGCGGGGCCCGCCGACTGCTCGAGGGGCTGAGCGCCAGCGCCGACGATCGTGCGCTCGTCGCGGTCGGAAGACGGCGCTGAGATCGGCACCGAAACAACCGGTCCAACCGGCCAGTAGGGGAGCCGGTTACAGGTGTGAGCCAGATCTATGGCAGGATTTCGCGGGTTGCACGAGGGCGTTGGCTCTCGCGTACGCGGATGTAGCTCAATGGTAGAGCCTCAGTCTTCCAAACTGATTACGCGGGTTCGATTCCCGTCATCCGCTCCAAGTGCCATTCCCGCTGATTGGGGAGGGGCTCTTGACGGGGCGTAGCGTAGTGGCTAGCGCGCCTGCTTTGGGAGCAGGAGACCGCAGGTTCGAGTCCTGTCGCCCCGACATCTCCCTCGAAATTTCATAACCCCTGCACGCGACATCATTCTCAGAAACAAACGACAGGAGACACCCTGTGAAGAGCGCCGTCGAGACGTTGAGCCCGACCCGGGCCAAGCTGACCGTCGAGGTGCCCTTCGAGGAGCTCAAGCCGAGCCTCGACGCGGCGTACAAGCAGATCGCCAAGCAGATCAACGTCCCCGGCTTCCGCCGTGGCAAGGTCCCGCCCCAGGTGATCGACAAGCAGGTCGGCCGCGGTGCGGTGCTCTCCGAGGCGGTCAACAACGTCCTCCCGCAGATGTACTTCGAAGCCCTCCAGGAGAACTCGCTCGAGCCGCTCGCGCAGCCCGAGATCGAGGTCACCAAGCTCGAGGACAACGAGGCTCTGGAGTTCACCGCCGAGGTCGACGTCAAGCCCGAGATCACGCTGCCCGACTACGAGGGCATCGAGGCGAAGGTCGAGGACATCGAGCTCACCGACGCTGACGTCGAGGAGCAGATCCAGGCGATGCGCGAGCGCTTCGGCACTCTCAAGGACATCGAGCGCCCCGCCGCCGACGGCGACTTCGTGGTCATCGACCTGAAGGCCACCCAGGACGGCGAGGACGTCGACGGCGCCGAGGCTGTCGGGATGAGCTACCAGGTCGGCAAGGGCGGCATGCTCGACGGTCTCGACGAGGCCCTCACCGGCCTGTCGGCCGGCGAGTCCGCGGACTTCAAGAGCACCCTCGTCGGCGGTGAGCTGGTCGGCCAGGAGGTCGACGTCAACGTCACCGTCAACCAGGTGCAGGAGCAGGAGCTCCCGGAGTACGACGACGAGTTCGCCCAGCTCGCCAGCGAGTTCGACACCGTCAAGGAGCTCGAGGAGGACGTTCGCGGCCGCCTCGGCAACGGCAAGCGCCTCGAGCAGGCCGCTGCCGCCCGCGACGCTGTCCTCGAGGCGCTCCTGGAGAAGGTCGAGATCCCGCTTCCGGAGACCCTGGTCGCCGACGAGCTCAACGCCCGTCGCGAGGGCATCGAGCAGCAGCTCGGCTTCGCCGGCCTCACCTTCGAGAAGTACCTCGAGGACGAGGAGCAGACGATCGAGGAGTTCGAGGCTGACCTCGAGCGCCGCGTTCGTGACGCCGTCGCCGCCCAGCTGATCCTCGACCAGATCGCCAAGGAGAAGGAGATCGGGGTCGAGCAGCAGGAGCTGACCGAGCACATGATGCGCCGTGCGCAGCAGTCCGGTCAGGACCCGCAGGAGTTCGTCAACCACATGCTCGAGCACAACCACGTGCCCGAGCTGGTCCAGGAGATCCTGCGCGGCAAGGCGCTCGCCCAGCTGGTCGAGGCCGCCACGGTCGTCGACGAGTCCGGCAGCCACGTCGAGCTGAAGAACCTCCGTCCTGACGGCACCATCGGCGAGCCCGAGGCAGAGGGCGCCGACGAGGACGTCGAGAGCGACGAGGCCCCCGAGAAGGCCGACGCCTGATCATCAGACGTACGCCGCCCCTGCCCGATTCGGGCAGGGGCGGTTTCGTTTGAAACGTGGCGGATCTACTGGGCGTCGTAGTTGTCCGTCGGGTCGCCTGAGACCTCTAGACGCTTGGCCGCACAGTCGGTCCGGGACAGGCCCCGCTCCACGCACCACTCCAACGCAGGCCCGGAGCTGTCGCTGGGATAGGGCACGACGACGGCGTACATCCCCGACTTCACGTACGAGCTGGGCCACTCGCCGGTGTCGAGGAGCAGCACGTCGGGGTGGTCCGTCTTGATCTCCTGATAGCGGTCCAGCGCCTTGTGCCAGTCGGCGTCGCCCCCGTCGCCGGCGCCGACCGCAGCGAGCTGCGGGATCCAGGTGTCGATGAGCTTGCTGGCGGCCTCGGTGTCGAGGCGGGAGATCCGGAGGAGCTGGTTCTCGGGAGGCGCGCTCGGGTCCACGGCGGGCTCGCTCGGTGGATTGCTCGCGGGCTCGCTCCTGGCGGGGCCGGTCGAAGGGTTCGCCTCGGGACGTGCGGCGCCGACCCCGTCCTTGCCGAAGATGAACCCGAGCGCTCCGGCCACGAGCACGAGCACCGCGATCACGGTCAGGATCGCGGCGGTGCGGCCCTTGCGTCCTGCCGGAGGAGGCGGGGGAGCGTCGTCGAAGAAGAAGCCGCGCGTGCTTCGTGGAAGGGACGACTCCTCGCCGACCTCGTCCACGAAGAGCGGGCGGTGAGGCTCTGGGGGAGCCAGCAGCGGAGCGCCGCAACCGATGCAGTAGATGGCCCCGGGAAGCCGCGAATCACCGCACGACGGGCAGTGTGACTCCAGCTCGTCGCCCACTGACCGACACCCCCTTCCCAGTCCGACGGTAACCCGTGAAGACCGCCATCGTCACGCAACATCCGTAACAACAGCATCACAGACACCATACGCGTGAGTGAACGCAAACGTACGTGATGCGTGCGATGCGATGTGATCTGAAGCACAGTCGTGCTTGCCAGGCGGCACGGGTGAGCCCTCGGCCCGAGCTCAGGCTCTACGCTTCCGAGCGTGAGCTCCAGCCCCGAGACCGTCCACGCCGTGGTCCTCAACGTCGAGGACGCCCCGGTGGATCCCGACGCCGAGGAGCAGCTCGATCGTGGTCAGGGCAGGGTGGCCGGCCTCGTCGGTCTGGCGAGGTTCGCCTGGCGCATCACCGCCTTCGCGCGGCGTCCGTTCGCGGCCCCGTTCGCGCTCGCGAACCCGATCGTCCGCGGCGTCGCCGGCACCGAGTCCGGGCCGGCCGTAGCGGTGCGCCACGACGGCCGCGCGATCAGCGTGCGGGAGTGGGCCGCTGCGCACCGGCTCGCCGGGGCGAGCCCGCGGGTCCTGGTCCTGGTCCCGCCGCCGGGCAAGAGCGAGACCGTGTGGGACGAAGGCTCCCAGATGACCGGTGCGACGTACGCCGGTCGGCTCGCCGAGCTGCTCGGCTGGCTGCCGCTGCACCTGCACGTGGCGGCCGGCACCAAGTCGGTGCCCGCCGCTGTCGCGCTCAGCAGCCGGATCCAGGAGTGCGTGGACGCCCTGGCGGCGGAGTCGGACGGCGATGCTGCCGGTTCGCCGCGCATCGTCCTGGTCGGGTACGCCGGTGGTGGTCTGATCGCCCGCAACGCGCTCGGGGTGGCCACCTCCGGAGACCGGCCGTGGACGACGTACGTCTCCGAGCTGATCGCGCTCGGCACGACTCCTTATGCGGTCACCTCCGCGCCGATCTCGCGCGGGGTCGGCAAGCAGATCGACGAGCATCTGGCCGGGATCGCGGTGGTCGGGCCGGACGAGGCGATGCTGCCGCCGCGGCCGGACGTCGACTATCTGCTGGTCACCGACAAGGCGACCTCGCGGCCCAACCGGGTCGGGCGCCTCTTCGGGGAGATGCTGTGGTGGCGACACAAGACTCCGCTGGGGTCGCGACGGGTGCGTGACCTGTTCCCGACCGCGGAGCGCTTCACGCTCTCGACCGCCGAGACGCCGCTGTCGAACCACCCGGCGGTGCACGACGCCCTGCTGCGCTGGCTCGCCTAGCGCGACACTCGCACTCCTTCCGACTTCGCCACGCTGCGCGGATTGCGAAGCAATCGCCATCAGCACAGTTCTGCCGTCGGCGAACAACGGCACACCAGCCGTGGAACAACTGGCTTCGGCGGCTAGTGTCGATCCTGTGAACATCGACTCCAGCGCGGCTGACGCTCACGCCGGTGCCCCAGGGCTCTCCCCGAGCCTGGGCGGCAACGGCGGTGGTCTGAGCCTTCTCGACGACAACATCTACACCCGACTGCTGCGGGAGCGCATCGTCTTCCTCGGCTCCGAGGTCCGTGACGCGAACGCGAACGCGATCTGCGCGCAGCTCCTGCTGCTCTCCGCGGAGGACCCGGAGGCCGACATCTTCCTCCACATCAACTCTCCCGGTGGCTCGGTGGATGCCGGCATGGCCATCTACGACACGATGAACTACATCCCCAACGATGTCGCCACCGTCGGCATGGGGCTGGCCGCCTCGATGGGGCAGTTCCTGCTCTGCGCCGGCGCGAAGGGCAAGCGCTACGCGCTTCCCCACGCCCGGATCATGATGCACCAGCCCTCCTCGGGCATGGGTGGATCGGCCTCGGACATCAAGATCCAGGCCCAGCAGTCGCTGCACATCAAGAAGGTGCTGCTCGACCTGATCAGCGAGCACACCGGTCAGAGCGTCGAGCAGGTGACTGTCGACGCCGACCGCGACCGCTGGTTCACCGCTGCCGAGGCGCTCGACTACGGCCTGGTCGACCAGGTGATCCGGAGTGCCAAGGAAGCCTCTGACGAGGGCCGCCCCGCCCACAAGAAGGACTGACGACATGAACTACTACATCCCGCAGTGGGAGGAGCGTACGTCTTACGGCGTCCGCCGGATCGACCCCTACGCCAAGCTCTTCGAAGACCGGATCATCTACCTGGGCACCCCGATCAGCGACGATGTCGCCAACGCGGTCATCGCCCAGCTGCTCTGCCTGCAGTCGATGAACCCGGACCAGGACATCTCGATCTACATCAACAGCCCGGGTGGCTCGTTCACCGCCTGCACCGCGATCTACGACACGATGCAGTTCATCAAGCCGGACGTGCAGACCGTCTGCATCGGCCAGGCCGCCTCGGCGGCCGCGATCCTGCTCGGCGCGGGCACGCACGGCAAGCGGATGGCGCTTCCCAACAGCCGCATCCTGATCCACCAGCCCTACACCGAGGGCACCTTCGGCCAGACCTCCGACATCGAGATCCAGGCCAACGAGATCCTCCGGATGCGTGAGCTGCTGGAGAAGATGATCGCCGACCACAGCGGCAAGTCGATGGACGAGGTCAGCCACGACATCGAGCGCGACAAGATCCTCACCGCCGCTCAGGCAGTGGAGTACGGCCTGATCGACTCGGTGCTCGAGTCGCTCAAGACGCCGGCGCTCGTTTGACCATCGGGCCCCGCGCCGCTCCCACATCGAAGGCGCGGCGCGGGGTACCGTCAGTAACTATTCGGACCTAGCAGACAAGTCGGGGAAGGAAGGCCACTCGTGGCACGCATCGGCGACGGAGGTGACCTGCTGAA
This sequence comes from Nocardioides panzhihuensis, assembly GCF_013408335.1. NCBI lineage: Bacteria > Bacillati > Actinomycetota > Actinomycetes > Propionibacteriales > Nocardioidaceae > Nocardioides > Nocardioides panzhihuensis. Next base: position 844,348 of record NZ_JACBZR010000001.1, read on the forward strand.
GTGCTCCTTCTGCGGGAAGAGCCAGAAACAGGTCAAGAAGCTCATCGCGGGTCCCGGCGTGTACATCTGCGACGAGTGCATCGACCTCTGCAACGAGATCATCGAGGAGGAGCTCAACGAGGGCTCCGAGGTGGAGATCGCCGACCTCCCCAAGCCGAAGGAGATCTTCGACTTCCTCAACTCCTACGTCATCGGTCAGGAGCAGGCGAAGAAGTCGCTCGCGGTGGCGGTCTACAACCACTACAAGCGCGTCCAGGCCGGTCTGCAGCCCGGAGGCCCGCAGGGCCCCGGTAAGCACGCCAAGGAGGAGCAGGTCGAGGTCGCCAAGTCCAACATCTTGGTGATCGGCCCGACCGGGTGCGGCAAGACCTACCTGGCGCAGACGTTGGCTCGGATGCTCAACGTCCCGTTCGCGATCGCGGATGCCACCGCGCTCACCGAGGCCGGGTACGTCGGTGAGGACGTCGAGAACATCCTCCTCAAGCTGATCCAGGCCGCCGACTACGACGTCAAGAAGGCCGAGACCGGCATCATCTACATCGACGAGATCGACAAGGTGGCCCGCAAGGCGGAGAACCCCTCGATCACGCGCGACGTCTCCGGTGAGGGCGTGCAGCAGGCGCTGCTGAAGATCATCGAGGGCACCACCGCCTCGGTGCCGCCGCAGGGCGGCCGCAAGCACCCGCACCAGGAGTTCATCCAGATCGACACCACCAACATCCTCTTCGTGGTGGGCGGCGCCTTCGCCGGTCTGGAGCACATCATCGAGCAGCGCGTCGGCAAGAAGACCCTCGGTTTCACCGCCGAGGTGCGTGGCAAGGCCGAGAAGGAGTCCGAGGACCTCCTCAAGCTCGTGCGCCCCGAGGATCTCACCAAATTCGGGCTGATCCCCGAGTTCATCGGCCGACTGCCGCTGATCGCGAGCGTGGAGAAGCTCGACCAAGCCGCGCTGGTGCAGATCCTGACGGAGCCGCGCAACGCGCTGGTCAAGCAGTACCAGAAGCTCTTCGACCTCGACGGCGTGGACCTCGAGTTCACCGAGGACGCGATCACCGCCATCGCCGACAAGGCCCTCGAGCGCGGCACCGGCGCCCGTGGCCTGCGGGCGATCATCGAGGAGGTCCTCCTCTACGTGATGTACGACGTGCCCTCCCGCGGCGACGTCGGCAAGGTGATCGTCACCCGCGAGGTGGTCGATGACGGCGAGATGCCGACGCTCGTGACCCGCGAGAAGGAAACCAAGAAGAAGTCGGCCTAGACCTGGGACTCGAGAGTCACGGTCCTAGCCCGTTTGGGTCATTTTCGCTGTCCGGGTCGTTATCGGCCCGGGCGGTCGGACACAATACGCACTGATGATCATCTGTACCTTTCCAGCTCCGTCACTCGGTAGGGAAGTGGGCGCGTGAGGTTCCAGAGAGGCCCGGGGATGGCCTATGCCGCCGTGGTGCTCATCGGCCTGCTCGTGATCATCCAGACCCTCAGCCCGGACGTCTCCTCGCTGCACCGAGTGCCGCGTACGCTCTCGGGCCAGGCCGAGTTCACCGTGATCCCGCCGGCACCGTCTCCCGGCGTCTCCGGGGTCTCCAAGATTCCGAGTGCAGCGCCGGGAGCGAACGCGGGCGACGACCGGGAGGCCGCCGCCGAGCCCGATGAGCAGGCGGAGAAGAACCCGGAGAAGGCGACGCCCGCGCCGCCTGCCGAGCAGCAGCCCGACGTGCCGTCCCCCGACCAGCCGGCGGAGCCGGCCGACCCCGGCGGGGACGAAGGCGAGACGAAACCGCCCGCGCTGGTGCCGCCCGTGGGGCCGATCCCGGGCATCATGGCGCCGCTGCTGTGGCCGTTCGTTGCCGAGAAGGACGCCAGACCGGTCGACCAGGCCGTGCCGATGTTCCTGCAGCAGCTGCTCGCCGCCGAGGCCGGCGTCCCGGTCGAGGCTCTTCCGATGGAGGACCCGAAGGACGCCCGCAAGACGGACGAGGCGACCGGGGAGGCGAAGGAGCCCGCCTCGGAGCAGGACGGGCGGGAGTCCGAGGCCGAGCGGATCGCCGAGGGCGCCTGCGAGATCACCGCCGCGATCGGCGAGGACGTCGAGGAGCTGCCGGGAGCGAGCGAGGCCCCCGAGCCGCGGGCCACGCCGGAGTGCGGCGAGGCGTGCACTGAGCCGAAGACCCCGGTAGGGTCGTCGCCCGCAGCCGACCCTGAGGTCACCACCACCGATTCCGCCGATCCGTCCGACGCTGAGACGACGGAGGCGCCGGATCGGGTGGAGGAGCCGAAGGACGGCAGCAAGGACGAGAAGACTTGCGCCGAGAAGTCGGTGCAGTAGAGATCACTCCGATGGCGACCAGCACCACGCCAGAGTGACCGGCCGAGCGAGTCCCCCCGGGCGCTGGGCCGGAGTGAGGGACGAGGCAGGCCCCGGACCGCATCGCGGTCCGGGGCCTGCTCCGTTCTGCTTCCGTCGGTGCCTCAGGCCTCGTCGGGGACCTCCGCCAGCTCAGCGGTGACGGAGATCGCCGTGGCGTTCTCGTCGACGGTGAAGAAGAGGTCGCCGACGATGTTGCCGACCCGCTTGAGGTCAGGCGCTGCGGCCTCGGCGTCCTTGACCAGCTTGGCCGGGCCGGTGACCTCGGCCTTGGCCAGCGGGTGACGCATCTTCACCTTCGCGGTGGACTTCGCGCCGCGGATCCCGGTCAGGGTCGCCGCGACGGCGTCGAGCGCTGCCGGGTCCGCGGCCGCAGCGGTGCCGAGCTCGAGCTCACGAGGCCACGCCGAGGTGTGGACCGAACCGGTCTGCCACCACGACCAGACCTCCTCGGTGACGTACGGCAGGAAGGGGGCCAGCAGGCGGAGCTGGACGTGGAGAGCCGTGGCGAGGGTGGCGCGCGCGGACTCGGTGGCGAGGCCGCCGTCCTCGTCGTAGGCACGCTCCTTGACCAGCTCGAGATAGTCGTCGCAGAACTCCCAGAAGAACTTCTCCGAGGTCTCCAGCGCCGTGGAGTAGTCGTAGGCGGTGAAGGCGTCCGTCGACTTGGTGATCGTCTCCTTGAGGCGGGCCATCAGCGCGCAGTCGACCGGCTGGGTGATCGCGACCGGGTTGAGCGTGCTCGCGCCGACGTTGCCGAGGACGAACTTGGAGGCGTTGAGGATCTTCATCGCCAGTCGGCGACCGACCTTCATCTGGGTCTCGTCGAACGGCGAGTCCATCCCCGGACGGGTCAGCGCGGCACGCCAGCGGACCGCGTCGGCGCCGAACTTCTCGAGGATCTCGGTCGGGACGACGACGTTGCCCTTCGACTTCGACATCTTCTTGCGGTCGGGGTCGAGGATCCAGCCGGCGATCATCGCGTGGCTCCACGGGACGGTGCCGTCCTCGAGGTGGGCGCGGACGATGCGGCCGAAGAGCCAGGTGCGGATGATCTCGTGGCTCTGGGTGCACAGGTCCATCGGGTAGACCCGGCTGAACAGGTCGGGGTCGGCCTCCCAGCCGGCGGCGATCTGCGGGGTCAGCGACGAGGTCGCCCAGGTGTCCATCACGTCCGGGTCGCCCTGGAAGCCGCCGGGCTTGCCGCGCTGCGCCTCCTCGTATCCGGCCGGGACGTCCGTGGACGGGTCGATCGGCAGCTGGTCCTCGCTCGGCAGCAGCGGCTTGTCGTAGTCGGGGCTGCCCTCGGCGTCGAGCGCGTACCAGACCGGGAACGGGATGCCGAAGAAGCGCTGCCGGGAGATCAGCCAGTCGCCGGCCAGGCCGCCGACCCAGTTGTCGTAACGGTGGCGCATGTGCTCGGGAAGCCAGGTCAGCTCGCCGCCACGGGCCAGCAGCCGCTCCCGCAGCTCGGGGTTGCGGCCACCGTTGGTGATGTACCACTGCCGGCTGGCGACGATCTCGAGCGGCTTGTCGCCACGCTCGTAGAAGTTGGCCATCCGCTGGGTCTTCTTCGGCTCACCGTCGAGGTCGCCGGACTCGCGGATCATCGCGACGACGGCCTCGCGGGCCGAGTGGACGGTCTTGCCCTTCAGGTCCTCGTACGCAGCGATGCCGGCCTCGGTGGTGATCCACTCCGGGGTGTCGCGGGAGAACCGGCCGTCGCGGCCGATCAGGGCCCGAGCGGGCAGGTTGAGCTCACGCCACCACTGGACGTCGGTGAGGTCGCCCCAGGTGCAGGACATCGCGATGCCGGCGCCCTTGTCCATCTCCGCGGCCTCGTGGGGCAGGACCGGGATCTCGACCCCGAAGATCGGGCTCGTGACGGTGCTGCCGAACAGGTCCTTGTAACGGTCGTCGTCGGGGTGCGCGATCAGCGCGACGACGCTCGGGATCAGCTCGGGGCGGGTGGTCTCGATGTGGACCGGGGTGCCGTCAGCGCGGTGAAATGCGACCCGGTGGAAGAAGCCCGGGTAGTCCTTGGCCTCGAGCTCGGCCTGGGCGACGGCGGTCTGGAAGGTGACGTCCCACAGGGTCGGCGCCTCCTGCAGGTAGGCCTCACCGCGGGCGAGGTTGCGCAGGAAGGCCCTCTGCGAGGCGATCTGGGAGACCTTGCCGATGGTGGTGTACTGCTGGTCCCAGTCGAAGGAGAGACCCAGCGTGCGCCACAGGTCCTCGAAGACCTTCTCGTCCTCGACGACAAGCTGGTTGCACAGCTCGACGAAGTTGGGGCGGCTGATGGAGATCTGGCGCTTCGGGTCCGGCTTCTCGGGCGGGGTGAAGTCGGGGTCGTAGGGGAGGCTCGGGTCGCAGCGGACGCCGAAGTAGTTCTGCACCCGGCGCTCGGTCGGCAGGCCGTTGTCGTCCCAGCCGATCGGGTAGAAGACCGACTTCCCGTTCATCCGCTGGAAGCGGGCGATCAGGTCGGGGTGGGTGTAGGAGAACACGTGGCCGACGTGCAGGCTGCCGGAGACGGTCGGCGGCGGGGTGTCGATCGAGTAGACGTTCTCGCGCGGCTGGGTGCGGTCGAAGGCGTAGGTCTTGTCGTTCTTCCACTGCTCGGCCCACTTGGCCTCCAGGCCCTCGAGGACCGGCTTGTCCGGTACGGCGACTACGCGCTGCTCAGCGGGCGTAGTCGTCTCCGGTGCGGTCTGCGTGGGCGCGGTCTCAGTCATGGGACCAAATCCTATGGGCGCGCGGTTGCTGGCGCGAAACCGGTTGAGACCGGCGTTGCGCACTCGCCATGCTTCGGTGCATGGGCACCATCGAGTTCTTCACCGATCCAGCCGAGTTCCTCGCCGTCGCGGGGGACTACCTCGCTGGTGAGCCGGTGACCGCCAACGTGCTCGCCACCAACGCGGAGAAGGCGACCCGGGTGGAGCAGGAGGGGCCCTACCGCTGGTTCGCGGTCGCCCGAGAGGGTGGCCGGGTCGTGGGCGCGGCGATGAGGACGGCCAACTTCGAGCCGTACCCGCTCTACGTCTGCCCGATGCCCGAGTCGGCGGCGCTCGAGCTCGCGCGGGCTCTGCACGAGAGGGGCGAGTACGCCGGTGGGGCCAACGGCGCGCTGCCGGCCGCCCGGACGGTGGCGGAGGAGACCGTCCGGCTCGCCGGCGGACGGGTGAGCGTCGCGATGGCGTCGCGCCTGCACGAGCTCGGCTCGCTGGTGATGCCCTCGGGCGTGCCCGGGCACGCCCGCCCGGCGACGTACGACGATCTCGAGCTGTGTCGGGGATGGCTGAGCGACTTCGGTCATGCGGCCCGGGAGCAGTCCGAGAACGAGGACTACGCCCACGAGCACGCCGCGGTGAGCGATGACGAGGTGCGGCGCCGGATCGAGGAGTTCCTGCTGCTCTGGGAGGTCGACGGTGAGGTGGTGTCCCTGGTCGGCGCGACCCTGCCGGCGCACGGCGTGGTCCGGATCGCACCGGTCTACACGCCGAAGGAGCAGCGGGGCCGCGGCTTCGGCACCGCGGTGACCGCCGAGGCCTCGCGTCTCCTCGGCGCGGACGGCACCCGGCTGTGCCTGTTCACCGACGTGGACAATCCCGTCTCCAACCACGTGTACGCCAAGATCGGCTTCCGCCCCGTCGTCGACATGGCCAACCACACGATCGTGCAGTGACTCAGTCGACGGTGAAGCGGCGGCCGAGGTAGTGGTCCACGGCCGGCCAGAGGTGGCCCTCCGCCTCGGCGGAGTCGGTCCAGTGCAGCGACCAGCCGTCGCCGGCGGCGGTGGTGATGTCGGCCGTGCGGCGGCCGTTGCTGCCGTGCTTGAGGTGGAGAGCGCGGATCCGGTCCCACGGCACGAAGGCGGCGTGGGGCGTGGCGGCGAGCTCGGCGGGTGACCTGTCCAGGGCTCGCTGGATCAGCTTCCTGCCGGGCGAGCCGGAGGCCACCGTGGCCAGCCCGGTGGCGAGACGGTCGGAGCCGGAGGGCTTGAGCAGCATCAGGCCGGCGTCGGTGGCCAGCAGCGTACGGAAGCCGTCGCCGGAGACCGGGGCCAAGGCGCCGATGTACCCGTCGGGCATCGGTGGCTGCGCTCGCGGGTCGGTGGCCCTGGCCCGCCGCTCGGTGTCGGCCTCCGCGTCGAGCTGGTACACCCAGGCGCGCAGCGCGGCGGCGTAGCCGGGGGCGTCGAGGGCCTCGTACGCGAGGTTCTCGGGGTCGACCTCCTGGCCGGCGATGTCGACCAGCCGCCACGGGCCTGCCCAGCTGAGCTCGTAGCGGGCCTTGTCCTCGCCGACCAGCTCGTGGGCGATGGCGGCGCCGAGGAGGCGGGCGATCACCCGCCGTCGAGTCTCGCCCGCCGTGTTACCAGCATCCTCTGCGGTCGTGGACTCGACCTCCACCAGACCCAAGAGGATGTCGAGGTTGCCGGAGGCGATCAGGTCGAGCGCGCCACGGACCGTGGCCGGTACGATCTGGTTCTCCCGCATCGCGTTCAGGAGGATCTCTGCGTCGACCGCCGCGGCACGGGCACCGGCGACGCTCACGATCTCGGCCATCGGCGCCGGGGTCAGGCCCGAGCCGGCGAACGTCTTGTCCTCGAGGGCGAGGAAGCATTGGGACGGATAGCGCAAGATGCTCGCGGCGTTGCCGGACTTGTCCGTCTCGTCCGCGGAGGCCATCGCCTCCAGTCGCTCGATCCGCTCCGACAGGGGCGGGTGCGAGTCGTAGGCCGACGCCGTCGTCTCGGGCGGCGCCGCGCTTATCCTGGCGAGCTCCTCGAGGCGCTCGGGGTCGCTCATCAGATGGGTGAAGCTGTCGAAGAAGCGGGTGGGTCGCAGCCCGTAGTGGGTGCCGGGTTCCACGTACTGCTCCAGGTAGATCCGCCAGGCGGCATCGAGCGCGGGAAGCGTGCGCAGAGCGACCGCCGCGGTCCGTGGGCCGGCGACCTTGGCGCTGAGCCGGTCGGCGTCGACCTCGTGGGAGTGCGCGAGCGGGCGGGTGAGGGCGAAGAAGAGACGGGCGTACGTCCGGAAGGGCCGCTTCGCCAGCGGGCTGGCGAGGCCGGCGGCGACCTCGGCGATCGCCAGACGGCTGCGGTGGACGAGGGCGCCGAGCCCGGAGAGGGTGGTGCTGTGGTGACCCAGCTCGTGGGCGAGCACCGCCTGGAGTTGGCTGCGGGAGAGCCCCTGGAGGAGAGGTACGCCGAGGAACATGCGCCGGGTGCCCGCCCGGAGCCCGAGGAGGCTGGTCTCCTCGCTGACCGCCGCGTTGACCTCCGGCACCAGACGGATCTCGTCGGGGGAGCGGGTCCCGACGGCGGCGGCGAGCTGGCGGACCTCCGCCCACAGCGCCGGCTGGTCCTGTTCGGTGAGCACGAGTCCACCGGGGTCGGCCGTGGTCCTGGAGCGGCGCCCGGGGAGCACCTGCTGGACGAGGAGGACGGTGGCAGCCGACACGTAGGCACCGGCCAGCAGCGAGAGCGCGAGAGCAGCCCGGAGCGTACGCATGAATGGTGGACCTTGTGGGGGAGGGGGATCAGTCCGAGATCAGGGGGAGGGTAGCGGGTCTGGCAATTCGCTAGGAAGCCCCTACACCATAGACTCAGGTCTGATGAGTGAGACTCCCGCGCCGCGCCTGGCGGCCACGATCGAGGAGGTCTGGGAAGCGCTTCAGTCGCGCTGGCCCGAGACCCGCCTCGAGCCCTCCCTGGACCGGATCCGCGCCCTGCTCGAGATCCTGGGTGATCCGCAGAACGCCTTCCGGGTCATCCAGCTGACCGGCACGAACGGCAAGACCTCCACCTCCCGGATGATCGACACGCTGCTGCGCTCCCTGGACCTGCGGGTGGGGAGGTTCACCTCGCCGCACGTCGAGCGGATCAACGAACGGATCTCGATCGACGGCGAGCCGCTGTCGGACGACGACTTCGTAGCCGCGTTCAACGACGTCGCCCACTACCTGAGCATGGTCGACGACGACCAGCCGCACCCGCTCTCCTTCTTCGAGACGACGGTGGGGATGGCGTACGCGAAGTTCGCCGAGGCTCCGGTCGACGTCGCCGTCGTCGAGGTCGGGCTGGGCGGCGGCTGGGACGCCACGAACGTGGCCGATGCCGACGTGGCGGTGGTGACCCCGATCTCGATCGACCACGCGAAGTACCTCGGTGACACACCGGTCGCGATCGCCCGGGAGAAGGCCGGGATCATCAAGCCCGGAGGCGTCGCGGTGATCGCCGATCAGACCGTCGATGTCGCCGCCGTGCTGGACCAGCACGCCGCCGAGGTCGGCGCCCGGCTGCTGTGGGAGGGCACCGACTACGCGGTCGTGTCCCGGACTCCGGCCGTGGGCGGCCAGATCATCTCGCTGCGCGGGCTGCACGGGACGTACGAGGACCTCTTCCTGCCCCTCTACGGCGCCCACCAGGCGCAGAACGCGGCAGCAGCCCTGGCCGCGGTCGAGGCGCTCCTGGGTGAGACCGTGCTCGGCGACGAGATCGTGCGCGACGCCTTCGCCAAGGTCGACTCGCCCGGGCGGCTGGAGATCGTGCGATCGTCGCCGACGATCCTGCTCGACGCCGCCCACAACCCGGCCGGTGCCGAGGCGACCGTCGCCGCCCTCGAGGACTCGTTCTCCTTCTCCAATGTCGTCGGCGTCATCGGCGTGATGGAGGACAAGGACGTCGAGGGGCTGCTCGCTGCCTTCGAGCCGGTGCTCGAGCATCTCGTCGTCACCCAGAACTCCACCGAGCGCGCGCTTCCCGCCGTCGAGCTCGCCAAGATCGCCGTCGAGCTCTTCGGCGAGGAGCGGGTCTCGGTGGTGCCTCGCCTCGCCGACGCCATCGACGCCGCGATGGGCCTGTCGGAGTCCTCCGCCGGCGGCTCGATCTCCGAGGGTGCGGTGCTCGTGACCGGCTCCGTGGTGACCGCAGGGGAGGCGCGTACGTTGCTGGGGACGCGCAGCTCGTCCGGCGTCACGGCGGCGACCGCTCGGGTCGTGCCGACCCAGGACCCCGAGCTGGCGGCCTATCTGGATGCTGACGCAGATGACGACTGAGCGGGAGAAGTCGCCGCGGCGCGGGATGTGCGCCGCGATCGTGTCGATGGAAGGGCTCGCGGTCGCGCTGGCCACACCGGTGATGATCTCCATCGGTGGGGTCCCCGCCGGGCTGGCGCTCCCGCTGGGCCTCGGTTTCTTCGTGGCCTGCATCGTCGTGGCCGGCCTCCTGCGTCGCCCGTGGGCCTACTGGCTCGGTTGGGCGCTGCAGGTCGTCGCGATCGGGATGGGCTTCCTGCTCCCCGTCATGTTCGTCGTCGGCGTGATCTTCGCGTTCCTGTGGGGCATGGCCGACTTCCTCGGTCGCAAGATCGAGCGTGAGCGCGCGGCCGCCTTCGAGGCGTTCGACCAGATCCTCGCCGAGGAATCGACCGGGGAAGAGTCCGAGCCCAGGTAGGTTTGCGGTCGTGGACGATCGCGACGAGCTGCAGATGGCGACGGACGAGGCGGCGACCGACTGGGCGCTGTGCCCGGCGTGCGGGAATGCGCTGGTGCTGCGGCGGCCGCGGACCCGGACGGCTCACTACGCGCACAAGGCCGGGGAGTCCTGTCGGCTCGTCGGCGCGCAGCTGCGGCGCACCAGCACCGGCTGGTCCGTCGGTGGCGGCGAGGACGACCCGGACAGCCTGGAGAACCTCTTCGACCTGATCGACGACGACGGGCCGGGCAGCTAACTCCCGAGCGCGCCGGTGACGGCCGTGAGCGCCTGGTCCAGCTCGGTGTCGCTGACCCCGCCGAAGCCGATCACCAGGCCGGTCAGCCCGCTGGTGCGGGCGTAGCTGGAGAGCAGGTTGATCTCGAAGCCGGCGGCTCTCGCGGCGTCGCGCGCCCGGAGGGCGTCGACCTCGGGCAGCAGCCAGGTGGAGTACATGCCGGCCAGCGGACCGGCGAGAGCGGCGTAGGGGCTCATCGCCTCGGCCACCCGCGGGGCACGCTCGGCGTAGACGCGGCGGGCGGAGCGCACCGCCCGGTCGAGCCAGCCGTCGCGGAGCAGGGTGAGCAGCGCGCGCTGCGAGGGCCAGGCCGCGCCGGCGTGGGTGATGGCGCGGCGGCGCAGGACGAGCTCGTGCAGGTCGGGCGGGGCGACCAGCCAGCCCAGGCGGAGGGTCGGGACGACCGACTTCGCCGCGGTGCCGAGGTAGACGACGCGGCCGCGGTCCAGCGTCGCCATCGCTGGCACGGGCGCGACGTCGTAGCGGAACTCCGAGTCGTAGTCGTCCTCGATCACGACCGCCTCCGCGCGCCGGGCGGCCTCGAGAAGCGCCAGCCGGTCGGTCGCCGGCATGACCCGTCCCAGGGGGTGCTGGTGTGCCGGGGTCACGTACGCAGCCACGGCGTCGCCGAGGTCGCCGACCGTCTCCACGGCGGGCAGGTCGACGACCTCACGGCCGTAGGTGAGCACCGTCTCGGCTGCGGCCCGGTAGCCCGGATCCTCGACCGCCACCGGCCCCGGGCGCAGCTCGGGAAGGAGGGCACGGAGCCCGTCCGTGGTGCCCGCGGTCACGATGATCTCGTCCGGGTGGAGGTCCATGCCGCGGGTGCGTCCGAGCCTCGCCGCCAGCGCCTCGCGCAGCTCGGGCAGCCCCCGCGGGTCGTCGTATCCGCGCGGCGGGGCGGTCACCGAGACCTCCCGCCAGGCCCGCCGCCACCCCGGCTCCAGCCGCGGGTCGAAGAACGGCGTGCCCGTATCCAGCCGAGGCGACCGGAGCGAGGTCGAGCGGCGAGCTTGCTCGTCCGCTCGCGCCGAGCGAGGGAGTGACCGCGCGAAGCGCGGAGGCGTCACTCCGGTCGGCCGAGGCGTCACTCCGGTCGGCCGAGACGTCATCTGGGGTGCTGCTGCGGTGGTCGTGGTGCGGGTCGTGGCGACGTACGTCCCGGACCCGCGGCGCGCCTCCAGCCAGCCCTCGGCGGTGAGCTGGTCGTAGGCCTGCTCGGTCACCGCGCGGGAGACGCCCAGGTCTGCGGCGAGCGCGCGGCTCGAGGGCAGCCGGTCGCCGGCCCCGAGAGTGCCGGAAAGCACGAGGGAGCGGACCTGGCCGGCGAGTTGGACGGGCAGCGGCTCGCTGGAGGTGCGGTCGAGGGTCACGGGGAGCATCGTTCGAATGGCCTGTCAGAGTCGATCGGAATTGGCCCGTGCGTACAGGCCACTTCGCTCCCACGATGGTCTCATGAGCACGACGTTGTCACCCACCCCACGCACCCAGGTCAGTCGAGGCAAGAACCGCGCCGTTCCCGACCGCGAGCGGCTCCACACCTTCCTCGGTGAGGCACTCGTCGCCCATCTCGGCGTCACCGTCGGTTCGGGGGAGGACGCCCATCCGGTCGTCCTGCCCACGGCGTACGGCTTCGATGTCGACGGCCCGGACGCCGGCGGCTCGCTCTACCTGCACGGTTCTGTGGCCGCCGGCTGGCTCGGACGGGCGCTGGAGCGCGACGTGTGCGTCACGATCACCGAGCTCGACGGTCTGGTCGCAGCGCGAAGCGCGTTCCACCACTCGATGAACTACCGCTCGGCCGTCGTCATCGGCCGCCCACGTCTGGTCGAGGACCCCGACGAGCGCGAGCACGCCCTCGCGCTGGTCGTCGACCAGATGATCCCCGGTCGCTGGGCGACGCTGCGCCCCGCCACCCGAAAGGAGCTCGCCGCGACCGCCGTCATCGCCCTCCCGCTCGCCGAGGCGTCGATGAAGGCGCGCGCCGAGGGGCCGGTCGACGACCCGGAGGACATCGAGGCCGCCACCTGGGCGGGCGTGATCCCGATCCACCGGATAGCCGGTGTCCCGATCGCTGCCGAGGACGCTGAGGGCGCGCCCCCGGAGGATGTCGTACGCCGCGCGGTCCAGCTGGGCGCCACGGCGGGGTAGTCCAGGGAGTTTCCGTCGGTTACCGGCCGGTAGAACGACGGAAACTCCCTGGACTATCGGCTCAGCTCGCCGGATCGCCAGAACAACAATCCCGAGACCGCGAACAGGGCGGCGTACATCGCACTGATCATCACGATGTCCCTGGCGCCATCGAAGCCGTCGTGGAGCCCGGCGGCGATCGCGATCAGGCCGACGAGAAGGGTGGCGCCGGCAGCGGCGGCGACGGCGAACGCCATCCCGCGGGCCTGGAACCGGACCACGAGCGCGCCGAGGACGACGACGGCGATGGGGGCGAGGTACATCATGTCCGCGCGCCCGCCGTCGCCGATGATCCCGAGCGCGCCTGCGCCGAGGACGAGGAGGATCGCGGTGCCGACGGCGGCGATCCCGCCGAGCACGTAGAGGTTCTTGGAGGTCATCCTCCGAACCTAGGCCGCGGAGCCGGGAGGATGCGGGGAGGAGATGTGCAGGTCTCGTGCAGATCTCCTCCCCACATGCCCGCAGAGCCCTAGGAGAGCCCTGCTCGACGCAGGGCGTCGGCCATAGCGCTGTTGGCGGGAGCCGGAGCCGAGCCGCCGCGACCCTGCGGGCGAGCGCCGCCCTTGCCGTCCTTGCCGCGCGGCTGGCTCTTTCCGCCACCGCCGCCACCGCCACCGCCACCGCGCTGACCACGCTGACCGCGGTCGCCGCCGGCAGCCTTCGGCTCGCCTGCCGCCGGAGCGTCGTCGGAGAGGCGGAGCGTGAGCGAGATCCGCTTGCGGGCCTCGTCGACCTCCATCACCTTCACGCGGACCACGTCGCCGGAGCGGACCACGTCGCGCGGGTCCTCGACGAACTTGTCCGACATCGCGGAGATGTGGACGAGACCGTCCTGGTGCACACCGATGTCGACGAAGGCACCGAAGGCGGCGACGTTGGTGACCGTGCCCTCCAGCACCATGCCCGGGCGCAGGTCGGAGACGGCATGGACCGAGTCGTCGAAGGTCGCCGTCTTGAACTCCGGGCGCGGGTCGCGGCCGGGCTTCTCGAGCTCGGTCAGGATGTCGGTGACGGTCGGCAGACCGAACTTCTCGTCGACGAGCTCTGCCGGCTTCAGCGACTTCAGCACCTGCGGGTTGCCGATCACCGAGCCGATGTCGGCCGAGGCCTTGTCGAGGATGCGCTTCACGACCGGGTAGGCCTCCGGGTGCACCCCGGACATGTCGAGCGGGTCGTCGCCGCCCCGGATCCGGAGGAACCCGGCCGCCTGCTCGAACGCCTTCGGGCCGAGCCGCGCCACCTTGGTGAGCTCCTTGCGGGTGCGGAAGGGCCCGTTGGTGTCTCGGTGCGTGACGATCGCGGACGCGAGCGACTCGGTGATACCGGAGACCCGGCGCAGCAGCGGAGCCGAGGCCGTGTTGAGGTCGACGCCGACACCGTTCACACAGTCCTCCACGACTGCGTCGAGGGACTTGGAGAGACCGTATTCGGGCAGGTCGTGCTGGTATTGCCCGACCCCGATCGACTTCGGCTCGATCTTCACCAGCTCGGCCAGCGGGTCCTGCAGCCGGCGCGCGATCGAGACGGCGCCTCGCAGCGACACGTCCAGCTCGGGGAGCTCGGCCGAGGCGTAGGCGGAGGCCGAGTAGACCGACGCCCCGGCCTCGGAGACCATCACCTTGGTCATCTTCTGGTCCGGCAGCAGCTTCAGCAGGTCGGCGGCGAGCTTGTCGGTCTCGCGCGAGGCGGTGCCGTTGCCGATCGCGATCAGGTCGACCGAATGCTTCTTGGCCAGCTTCGCCAGCGTCGCCAGCGATCCGTCCCAGTCGCGCCGCGGCTCGTGTGGGTAGACCGTCGAGGTGTCGACGACCTTCCCGGTCGCGTCCACGACGGCCACCTTCACGCCCGTCCGGATGCCCGGGTCGAGGCCCATCGTCGCCCGGGTCCCGGCCGGTGCGGCCAGCAGCAGGTCACGCAGGTTGTCGGCGAAGACCGCGATCGCGGCCTCCTCGGCGGCCGTGCGGATCCGCGTGCGCATGTCGAGCTCGAGACGGAAGAGGATGCGCGTACGCCACGCCCACCGCACCGTCTCGGCCAGCCACTTGTCGCCCGGCCGGCCGGAGTCGACGATCCCGAACCGCGCCGCGATCGAGCGCTCGTAGTCGGTCACCACGCCCGGCTCGGGCTCCTCGGCGTAGGGGGACAGGGTGACGTCGAGCACCTCCTCCTTCTCCGCCCGGAGCACGGCCATGGTGCGGTGGGAGGGGAGCGACGCGTACGCCTCGGAGAACTCGAAGTAGTCGGAGAACTTCGCCGCGGCCGGGTCGTTCTCGCGGCCCTCGCGGACGCGGGTCACGAGCCGGCCCTGCTTCCACATCCGCTCTCGCAGCGTGCCGATCAGGTCGGCGTCCTCGCCGAACCGCTCGACCAGGATCGCGCGGGCGCCGTCGAGCGCGGCCTTGGTGTCCGGGACCTGCTCCCCGAGGAACTTCTCGGCCTCGACGACCGGATCCAGGGTCGGGTCGGCGAGCAGGCCGTCGGCCAGCGGCTCGAGCCCGTTCTCGCGGGCGATCATGGCCTTCGTACGCCGCTTCGGCTTGAACGGCAGGTAGATGTCCTCGAGCCGCGCCTTGGTGTCGGCGGCGAGGATCGATGCCTGCAGCTCGGGAGTGAGCTTGTCCTGCTTCGCGATCTCGGCGAGGACGGCGGCACGCCGCTCCTCGAGGTCGCGCAGGTAGCCGAGCCGCTCCTCCAACGTACGCAGCTGGGCGTCGTCGAGGCCGCCGGTCACCTCCTTGCGGTAGCG
This sequence comes from Nocardioides panzhihuensis, assembly GCF_013408335.1. NCBI lineage: Bacteria > Bacillati > Actinomycetota > Actinomycetes > Propionibacteriales > Nocardioidaceae > Nocardioides > Nocardioides panzhihuensis. The sequence goes on from NZ_JACBZR010000001.1 coordinate 859,427, forward strand.
CGCGATGAACGGCACCGTCGAGCCCTCGTCGAGCAGGGCGACCGCCGCCTTCACCTGCGCGGGGCGCACCCCGAGATCTTCGGCGATGCGGGCCGGAATCGCGGCCATCGAGTCTGCGAGCGTCGGAGCTGATGGAGTTGGTGTCACGGGGCGCCATCCTGCCGTACGCCACCGACATTCTCTCGGACGGCTCGACCACCGGCCCGAACGTGCCGGGGCCGGCCCGCCCCGATACCCTCGACCCATGACGCAGCGCACGTTCGTGATCCTGAAGCCCGACGCCGTACGCCGGGGCCTGGTGGGGGAGATCCTGTCCCGCTACGAGGCCAAGGGCCTCTCGATCGCGAGGCTGGAGCACCGCACCATCGACGCGGGCCTGGCCGATGAGCACTACGCCGAGCACGTCGAGCAGCCGTGGTACCCGCCGCTGCGTGACTTCGTCACCTCCGGCCCGCTCGTCGCGGCCGTCCTCGAGGGTGACGAGGCGATCGAGGCCGTCCGTGCGCTCAACGGCGCCACCGACGGCCGCAAGGCCGCCCCCGGGACCATCCGCGGCGACTTCTCGCTCTCCAACCGCGAGAACCTCGTCCACGGCTCCGACTCTCCCGAGTCGGCCGACCGCGAGATCAAGCTCTGGTTCGGCGCCTGAGACGACCGAAGCGCGGATCGACGACCTGGAAGGGCATCGCCGAGACGAGTTTCCAGGGCCTCCGTGAGCCGTTCCACAACACCTCGTGAACACGGGCATCCCCTGCTTCGGCGACGTGGGCGCACCCCGTATCGTTGCGGTTCGGCGAGCCTCTCCGGATTGAGGCTCGGACCTTCGTAGCCTCGTCGGCAGGCCCGCATCCTGCAGCACGTATCCCCGACGCGGCGCCCCGGGAACGCGAGGACGTATGGCGAGCATCATTGGACGCGACATGGCGGTGGACCTCGGCACCGCGAACACTCTCGTCTACGTCCGCGGCAAGGGTGTCCTCGTCGATGAGCCGAGTGTTGTCGCGCTCAACAAGAACACCGGCGAGATGGTCGCCGTCGGCCATGAGGCCAAGAAGATGCTGGGGCGTACGCCTGACGACATCGTCGCGTTGCGGCCGCTGAAGGACGGCGTGATCGCCGACTTCGAGGCGACCGAGCAGATGCTTCGCTACTTCATCCAGCAGGTCCACCGGCGACGCTACTTCGCCAAGCCGCGGATGGTCATCTGCGTCCCGTCCGGGATCACCGCGGTAGAGATCCGCGCGGTGAAGGAGGCCGGCTACCAGTCCGGCGCCCGGATGGTGAACATCATCGAGGAGCCGATGGCGGCCGCGATCGGCTCCGGCCTCCCGGTCCACCTGCCGACCGGCAACATGGTCGTCGACATCGGCGGCGGCACCACCGAGGTCGCGGTGATCAGCCTCGGCGGCATCGTCACGTCGCAGTCCATCAGGACCGCCGGTCATCAGCTCGACAACGCGATCATGACCTGGCTGAAGAAGGAGCACGCCCTGCTCCTGGGCGAGCGCACCGCCGAGGAGGTCAAGATGACCCTCGGGTCGGTCTGGCCGCTGCCCAACGAGCCCGAGGCCGAGATCAGGGGAAGGGACCTGGTCAGCGGCCTGCCGCGCACCGTGAGCGTCTCCAGCGCCGAGGTGCGCAAGGCGATCGAGGAGCCCCTGCACGACATCTTCGACGCGGTCCGCTCCACGCTCGACCAGACGCCGCCGGAGCTCGCGGGCGACATCATGGACCGCGGCATCGTGCTCACCGGCGGCGGCGCCCTCCTCCGCGGGCTCGACGAGCGTCTGCGCCACGAGACCGGTATGCCCGTGCACATCGCGGAGTCCCCGCTGACCTCGGTCGCGATGGGCGCCGGCCGCTGCGTCGAGGACTACGACGTGCTCCGCCCCGTCCTGGTGAACGAGAACAGGAGATGGTGACGTGTCGTTGCTGAGCCCCCGCCCGAGCGAACGTCTTCGCAGAGGGATGGAACAACGCAAGGGCCCCAAACCCATGGTCCGTAAGCCGCGGGAGAGGCTCAACCGCCGCGGCAGCCTCGAGACGAGTGCCGGCGGCGGTGGCCCGAAGCGCTCCTGGCTGATCGTGCTCATCCTGTGCTGCGCGATCCTGGCCACGCTCGACCAGACCCCCGTCCTGGAGCCGGCGCGCACCGCGGTCGGCGAGGTGCTCTCCCCGCTGGAGACCGGCGCGGCGATGGTCGCCCGTCCGTTCACCGGGGTTCCGGAGTGGTTCGACACCCGTGACGACCTGCGTGAGCGGCTCGCCGGGCTCGAGGCCGAGAACTCCAAGCTGCGTCGCCAGGTCGAGGTCACCGACTACGGTCGGGCCAAGCTCGCCGAGTACGAGTCGATCACCCGAGCCGCTGAGGACCTCGGCTACGCCCTCGTCCCGGCGCGGGTCACCGCCTTCGGCCCGGCGCAGACCTTCAACCGCACCGTCACCATCGATGCCGGCAGCGCCGCCGGGATCAGGTCCGACATGTCGGTCGTGACCGGCGACGGCCTGGCCGGCCGGGTGCTGCGGGTGACGAAGACCTCGGCCACGGTCCTGCTGATCGTCGACGCGGCCTCGGTCGTCGGCGGCCGCGTCGGTGGTGCCGACACCGCCGGCAAGAAGTCGGGCCAGGTCGGCATGGTCCGCGGCTCCGGTGTGGTCGCCGGCCGCTCCGACGCCGGTCTGCTGACCCTGGACCTCATCGACCAGAGCGCCGCCCCTCTCAAGGGTGACACGGTCGTCACCTGGGGTGATGGCCGAGCCGCTCCGTACGTCTCCGGGCTGCCGATCGGCGAGGTGACCGACACCTTCTCGAGCGTGCGCGACTCCTCGCGGACGGTGCGGATCAAGCCGTACGTCGACTTCGGCTCGCTCGATGTCGTCGGTGTGGTGGTGCCCAACGACACGCTGAGCGACCGCGCCGTGGTCACGCCGGAAGGGGAGCTGCGATGAGCGAGCGTCAGCGAGCGAATCAGACAGTCAACACGCCACCGCGTCCGTATTCTCGCGCTTGCGCTACGGCGACGACCGGAGCGAGGTCGAGCGGCGAGCTTGCTCGTCCGCTCGCGCCGAGCGAGGGAGTGACCCCGCGAAGCGGGGAGGTGGTGGCGTGAGCGAGATGGAAGCACGTGCTTCCGGCGCCGCCCCGGTGCTGCGCAACGTCCTGATCGGCATGCTGGTCGTGATCGCCGTCGTCCTCCAGCTGAGCGTGGCGCCGGCCTTCGCCATCCGCGGCATCACTCCCGACCTGGCCCTCCTCGTCGTCCTCGCGGTCGCGCTCAGCCGCGGTGGCCAGGCCGGCCTGGTGACCGGGTTCGCTGCGGGCGTACTCCTCGATCTGGCGCCGCCCGCAGACCACACCGCCGGCCGGTGGGCGCTCTCGCTGCTGATCGTCGGCTACGTCGCCGGCCGCGTACGCGAGAGCAGCAACACCCACAACGGCCCGGGCCGTCCCAACGCGCTGACCGTGATGGCCACGGTGGCGGCCTGCTCGTTCATCGGAGTCAGCATCTTCGCCGTCAGCGGGCTGATCCTCGGTGAGGCGCCGCTCACGCTGCTGCCGACGGTGTTGATCAGCGTGGGCTACGACCTGCTGCTGGCGCCGCTGCTGATACCGATGCTACTCTGGTTGATCGGCAAGGGGGACTTCTAGTGCCTCGAAGCAGACTTCCCACCGCGCAGGTCAGCCGGCTGCGGCTGATCGTGATCCAGGCTCTCGTCTTCTCCTTGCTGGCCACGCTCGGGGTCAGGCTCTTCTACCTGCAGGTGCGACACGGCGACGCCTACCAGGCGGCCGCCGCCTCCCAGTCCAAGCGCGAGGTCGTGCGCCAGCCGGTGCGCGGCATCATCGTCGACGCCCAGGGCCGGCCGATGGTGACGAACCGCTCGGCCTGGGTGGTCAGCCTCGACCAGGGCGTGCTCGACGGACTGGAGGACGCGGACCGCAAGACGCTGATGGCGCGCGTCGCCAAGGCCGTCGACGTGTCCCCGAAGAAGCAGAACGAGGCGATCGCCAACTGGTCCGGCACCCGCTACCAGCCGGTGCCGATCGCCACCGACGTCTCCGAGTCGACCGCGCTGCGCATCCTCGAGCAGCCCGAGGACTTCCCCGGGGTGGTCGCGGAGAAGCAGACCCTGCGCTCCTATCCGAGCCCCCACGGCATCAACGCCGCCGGTGTGCTCGGCTATCTCTCCCCGATCACCGAGGACGAGAACAAGGACGCCCGGAAGCGCGGCGACGAGTCGCTCAACATCACCTCGATGGTGGGTCGCTCGGGCGTCGAGAAGCAGTACGACCAGTGGCTGCGCGGGATGCCCGGCTACGACACCGTCACCGTCGACTCGCTCGGCCGTGAGATCGGCCGCGGCGACTCGGTCGCCTCCCAGCCCGGCGACACACTGGTGACCAGCATCGACGCCAAGGTGCAGGGCCGCGCCGAGAAGCTGCTCTCCGAGTCGATCGAGACCGCCCGCAACACCTTCGACAAGATCTCCGGCCGCAACTACGAGGCCGACTCCGGCTCGGTGGTGGTCATGGAGGCCCAGACCGGCCGGTTGGTCGCGATGGCGAACCAGCCGACGTACGACCCCGAGGAGTGGGTCGGCGGGATCACCCAGAAGCAGCTCGACCGGCTCTACTCCGAGAAGGCGGGCTACCCGCTGCTGCCGCGGGCGACGCAGGGACAGTTCGCGCCCGGTTCGACGTGGAAGCCGTTCATGACGGTTGGAGCCCTCAACAACGGCTACAGCCGCGACTCCCGGCTCGACTGCTCCAGCGGGCTCCAGGTCGGCAACCGCGTGTTCCAGAACTACGAGTCGGCCCCCTACGGCTACATCGACTTCGCCCAGGCGCTCCAGGTCTCCTGCAACACGTTCTTCTACCGGATCGCGGTCGACTACTGGCAGAAGTTCGGCTCCAACCCGGCCAATGTCAACGCCAAGGACCCGCTGGTCGAGACCGCCAAGGCGTTCGGCTTCGGCAAGCGCACCGGTATCGACCTGCCCGGTGAGTCGGCGGGCCGGATCGCGGACCGGAAGTGGAAGGCCGAGTACTACGAGGCCATGAAGGGCTACTACTGCCGGATGGACGAGAAGAAGAACGCGCCGTCCCAGTTCCTGCAGCTCTTCGCCCACGAGTTCTGCATCGAGGGCAACTACTACCGCACCGGCGACGCGGTGAACTTCTCCATCGGCCAGGGCGACACGATGGTCACCCCGATCCAGCTGGCCCGGGCCTACGCCTCGCTGGCCAACGGCGGCACGCTCTACGAGCCGCGGATCGGGAAGGCGGTCGTCGGCGCCGACGGCACCGTGGTCGAGAAGATCGACCCCAAGGTCGCCGGCAAGGTGAAGATGTCGCCCAGGAGCATCGAGTACGTCAACGAGGCACTGCTCGGCACCACGCGGACCGGCACGCTGGCCTGGAAGTTCGGCGGATTCCCGCTCGACGAGGTGAAGGTGCGCGGCAAGACCGGCACCGCGGAGGTCACCGGCAAGCAGACGACCGGCTGGGTCGCGACGTACAACAAGAAGTACGTCGTCATCATGACGATCTCCCAGGGCGGCACCGGCTCGGGCTCGGTCGGCGACTCCATGCGGAAGCTGTGGGAGTCGCTCTACGGAGTCGAGGAGGGCGGCGCCGAGGTCCGGCCCAACAAGGCCGCGATCAAGGGCATCGACCCGCCGCGGAACCTGCCGGCGTTCGGCGCGGACGGCTCGATCGTCGCGCCGAAGGACTAGGGACACGGACTGGGAACGGGGTGAACCGCAGAGCATGAAGAACGACGTGATGGCCTTCGTACGCCGCATCGACCTGGTCCTCCTCGGCGCGGTGCTGGTCCTGGTGTCGCTGTCGATGCTGCTGGTCTGGTCCGCGACCATCCACCGCGACGCGCTCACCGGCGGAGACACGACCGCCTACCTGCGCAAGCAGATGATCAACGTGGCCGCCGGGCTGGTGCTGATGGTGGGCGTGGTCGCCACCAACCATCGCTGGGTCCGGCTCCTGACGCCCGTGGTCTACCTGGGCGCGGTGGTCGGGTTGGTGCTGGTGCTCGTGATGGGCTCCACGGTCAACGGTTCGAAGTCGTGGGTGATCCTCGGGCCGGTCCAGGTCCAGCCCTCGGAGCTGGCCAAGCTGGCCGTGGTCATCGCGATGGCTCTGGTGCTCGCCGAGCGCAGCGAGGGTCGCTGGCAGGCCCGGGTGTCGCTGGGGGACGTGATCGCGATGATCCTGGTCGCCGCGGTGCCGATCGCGCTGGTCCTGCTCCAGCCCGACCTCGGCACCACCCTGGTGCTCGGCGTCACCGTCTTCTGCGTCCTCGCGGCGGCGGGAACACCGCGACGGTGGCTGGCCCTGCTGGCGCTGATCGGCGCATCGGCGGCAACGATCGTCGTCGCGGCCGGGGTGCTGAAGCAATATCAGATCAACCGGTTCATGGCGTTCACCGATCCGTCGCTGGACCCTCGCGGGGCCGGTTACAACGTGCAGCAGGCGCGGATCGCGATCGGAGACGGCGGCATCTTCGGCCAGGGGTTGTTCCAGGGTTCGCAGGTCCGTGCGGGCTTCGTCCCGGAGCAGCAGACCGACTTCATCTTCACGGTCGTGGGGGAGGAGCTCGGGTTGGTCGGCTCGCTGCTGGTGATCGGTCTGATCGGGGTCGTGCTGTGGCGCGGGCTGCGGATCGCGGCGCGCACCGACGACCTCTTCGGGCGTGTGGCCGCCGCCGGGATCGTGTGCTGGCTCGGCATCCAGAGCTTCCAGAACATCGGGATGTGCCTGGGCATCATGCCCGTCACAGGCGTGCCGTTGCCGTTCATCTCCTACGGCGGTTCCTCGATGATCGCGGCGCTGCTGGCGGTGGGCCTGCTGCTCGGGATCTCGGGCCGCTCGCGGCGCACCGGTCTGGACCGGTCCGGACCACTTCATGAGCTCCGCTCGCGTGATCGCCTGCAGGTTGCTGCAGTGCGAAAAGATGCCGCGTTTCATCGAAATTAAACTCGATTACGTTCCCTCCCGGTTGCCCTACAGGGCATCCGTGTGACCCCTTGCAGTCTCAAACCCGAGGCTGCTTGACGACGGGAGCAGCAAGATCATGAACCGACCCCACAGAAACCAGCGCCTCGGCGCGCTGGCTGCCGCGACGGTGACCGCCGTCGGTGCGGCTACCACCATCCTGGCCATGTCCGGCCCTGCCGGTGCGGCCGACAGCCCGGCACCGCTGATCGGTGCCGAGAAGTCGACGGCCATCGACAACTCCTACATCGTGGTGATGAAGGGCAACGGCTCGGCCGCGAAGGCCAACGCCGCCGAAGCCCGCGCGCTCGCCAAGAAGAAGGGCGGCTCGGTGAAGTACGCCTACGACAAGGCGATCACCGGCTTCTCCGCCACGCTCGACGCCGACGCGCTCGACGCGGTCCGCAACGACCCCGATGTCGACTACATCGAGGCCAACCAGAAGGTGTCGGCCAGCGGTGACCAGGCCAACCCCACGTGGGGTCTCAACCGGATCGACCAGCGCAACCTGCCGCTGAACTCGAACTACCACTACGACTACACCGGGTCCGGGGTGAAGGCGTACATCCTCGACACCGGCATCCGCTCCGGGCACGCCGACTTCGGTGGCCGGGTGACCTCCGGCTACACCGCCATCGGCTCCAGCACCGAGGACGAGAACGGTCACGGCACCCACGTGGCCGGCACCGTCGGTGGTTCGACCTACGGAGTCGCCAAGGGCGTCACGCTCGTGCCCGTCCGGGTGCTCGACGCCTCCGGATCCGGCACGACCGCCGGCGTGATCGCGGGTGTGAACTGGGTGACCTCCAACCACACCTCTGGTCCCGCTGTCGCCAACATGTCGCTCGGAGGCGGGGCCTCCACGACCCTCGACTCCGCGGTCTCGAACTCCATCGCCGACGGCGTCACCTACGCCGTCGCGGCGGGCAACGACTCCGGCGCCAACGCCTGCAACGGGTCACCCGCCCGAGTCGGCGCGGCGCTGACCGTCGGCTCGACGACCAACACCGACGCCCGATCGAGCTTCTCCAACATCGGCTCGTGCCTCGACCTGTTCGCCCCGGGCTCGTCGATCACCTCGGCATGGCACACCTCCAACACCGCGACCAACACGATCTCCGGTACGTCGATGGCGACTCCGCACGTCGCCGGTGTGGCCGCGCTCTACCTGCAGGCGAACCCGTCGGCGTCTGCTTCCTCCGTCGCCTCGGCGGTCGTCTCCAACGCCACCACCGGCGTGGTCACCTCGCCCGGCACGGGATCGCCCAACCGCCTCCTCTACTCCCTGTGGAGCGGTGGCACCGACCCGACGGACCCGCCGCCGACCGGCAACCTGCTGGCCAACCCGGGCTTCGAGTCGGGCGCGACCGGATGGAGCACCTCCTCGGGCGTGATCGACAACTCGACCGACACTCCGGCGCGATCGGGCTCCTACAAGGCGTGGTTGAACGGCTACGGGACCGCGCGCACCGACACGCTCTCGCAGTCGGTCACGCTGCCCACCACGGGCAAGACGCTCTCGTTCTACCTTCGGGTGATCTCCAACGAGACGACCACCACGACGGCCTACGACAAGCTGACCGTCAAGATCGGCTCGACGACCCTGGCGACCTACTCCAACCTGAACGAGACCTCCTCGTACGCGTTGAAGTCGTTCTCCCTGGGCGCGTACGCGGGTAGCACCGTCACGCTGACGTTCACCGGCACCGAGGACTCCTCGCTCGGGACCAGCTTCCTGATCGACGACACCTCTATCGCCTGATCTGACCGACCGTCATCCAAGACGCCGGGTCGCTCGCGTAACGCGAGCGGCCCGGCGTGCTGGTTGCAGACGCTTTCACACCTTGTTTCCAGGCTGTTTACAGGTGTTCACCTTTGGTATCTGCACGTTGCTGCAATGCGAAGAGTTGGGTGGTTACGGGCAATACGTAACGTGATTACGTGGTTGCCCGAACGCTTCGGGTTGCGGCCGTAGGGAGGGCGCAGGGCGTTCAGCCGGCACGTGTGAGGGCTGCACGGGGGACCGCCCACAGGCGGTTCTCGAGTCCGGTGCAATGAATGGTTGTGGCCTGATCGGGCCGCACGATGACGGGAGTCAGTTCGTGAACCGAACCATCAAGAACCGGGCCTTCAAGGCGCCGGCAGTCATCTCAGCCGTAGCTGTCGGAGCAGCAGCCTCGGCGATCGCTTTCACCGTCCCGGCCGGAGCCGCGGACGGTCCGGCACCGCTGCGCGGCGCGGACGCCTCGACCGCAATCGAGGGTCAGTACATCGTCGTGATGGAGAAGCAGGGCCGCAGCGACGTGGCGAAGTCCGAGGCCAAGTCGGTCCGTGGCGACGCCCGCGACGCGGGTGGCGACGTACGGGAGGTCTACAACACGGCGTTCAACGGCTTCTCGGCCTCGCTCGACAAGGACGCGCTCGCCGAGGTCCGCGACAACCCGGACGTCGCCTACGTGCAGGCCAACCACCGCTACACCACCCAGGGTGACCAGGCCGACCCGACCTGGGGCCTCGACCGGATCGACCAGGCCGCGCTGCCGCTCGACAAGAACTACCACTACGAGCAGACCGGTGCGGGCGTGACCGCCTACATCATCGACACCGGCGTCGCGACCGACCACTCGGAGTTCAGCGGCCGGATCGGTGAAGGCTTCGACGCCGTCGACGGCGACACCGACGCGGCCGACGGCAACGGCCACGGCACCCACGTCGCGGGCACCGTCGCCGGCACCACCTACGGCGTGGCCAAGGAGGCCACGATCGTTCCGGTCCGCGTCCTCGACGACCAGGGCTCCGGCACCACCGAGGGCGTCGTCGCCGGCATCGAGTGGGTCACCGAGAACCACACCGACGGCCCGGCCGTCGCCAACATGTCGCTCGGCGGCGGCAACGACCCAGCCCTCGACGCGGCCGTCCAGGCCTCGATCGCCGACGGCGTGACCTACGCCGTCGCGGCCGGCAACGAGAGCGCCGACGCCTGCGGCTCCTCGCCTGCGGCCGTTCCCGAGGCGATCACGGTCGGCGCCACCGACGACACCGACGCCACCGCGGACTTCTCCAACACCGGTGCGTGCCTCGACCTCTTCGCGCCGGGCGTCGACATCACCTCCGCCTGGAACGACGGTTCGACCAACACCATCTCCGGTACGTCGATGGCGACCCCCCATGTCGCCGGCGCCGCCGCCCTCTTCCTCGAGGCGAACCCCTCGGCCACCCCGGCCGACGTCGCCACGGGCCTGACCGGCGCCGCCACCCCCGACGTGGTCACCAACCCCGGCACCGGTTCCCCGAACCTGCTGCTCGCCACGCTGTTCTGAGCTGAACCAGCCAGCTGAAGCCGTTGGGGCCGTCCGGGAGGGGGCGGCCCCAACGCCTATCTCTCGAGCAGCTCACGCAAGGCAGTTGTGGCGCCCCGGGCGTCACAGAGGCAGTGGTTCCGGTCCGTTACGAAGGCTTGGTCCAGGCGATGGTGTGCCGGAACCCGAGGCGGTGCCGGAGCGAGGCGCCCGGCATGACGTCCGTGAGGACGCCCTGCAGCTCGGCGAACGACATCGTCGGGTCCTTGACGGGGAAGGCCGGCTGCGATGCGCCGTCGTCGCTGGGCCAGGGATGCTTCACGTAGCCGATCGCAGGGTTCGTCACCATCGATGCGAGGTCCCACAGGTGGTCGGTGACGTCCTGAGGAGGAGCGAGGCCGACCGCCAGGAACCGCCCGCCCGGTTCGAGGATGTCGCGCACCTGCTGGAGAGCGTCGGCGACGTCGAGATGATGCAGGACCGCGACCATCGTCACCAGGTCGACCGGCCCGTCGATCCAGGTGCCGTCGTGGATGGTGACGTTGGGCAGGCCGGCGCAACGGGTGGCGGCCTGCCCCCTCATGGCGCCGTCGCGATCGGTGCCGTGGACCGTCGTGAACCTCGGCGAGAGCGCGGCCAGCAGCCCGCCCCGGCCGCAGCCCACGTCCAGCGCTGTGCGTCGCCGGGCGGGGAGGTTGGCCAGGATCCAGCTGTGGAAGTGGTCGTTGTGGCTCCAGGGGTGGCGCGCGTTGAGCGTCGCCACGGCGTCCGAGAAGACGCCCCCGGCGAACTGTTCAGACCACCGTCGCAATGCCATGGCGTCATTCTTACCCGCCGACGTCGGCGAGATCGCGCGGCGACGCGAGGTTTGGTGGGGGAGTCAGGGGGCGGCGTACGCTTGGGGTTGATCGTTCCCGAGCTTTGAGGTGCCCATCGTGACCGTCGCCCAGAGCGACCTCGTTCCTGAATCCGTGTTCCCCCGGCTGGAGCCGCGCCTGGCGCTGGTGTCCAAGCCGATCCAGTACGTCGGCGGGGAGCTCAACTCGACCGTCAAGGAGTGGAACGACGTCGAGGTGCGCTGGGCGCTGATGTATCCGGACGCCTACGAGGTCGGGCTGCCGAACCAGGGCGTCCAGATCCTCTACGAGGTGCTCAACGAGCGCGACTGGATCGCGGCCGAGCGCACCTACGCCGTGTGGCCGGACCTCGAGAAGATCATGCGCGAGGGCGACGAGCAGGGCCCGATCCCGCAGTTCACCGTCGACGCCCACCGCCCGGTGAAGGCGTTCGACGTGCTCGGGCTCAGCTTCTCGACCGAGCTCGGCTACACCAACATGCTCAACGCGCTCAGCCTCGCCCAGATCCCGCTGCACGCGGTCGACCGCGGCGACGACGACCCGATCGTGCTCGCCGGTGGCCACGCCGCGTTCAACCCGGAGCCGATCGCCGACTTCCTCGATGCTGCCGTGCTCGGTGACGGCGAGGAGGTCGTGCTCAAGATCTCCGAGGTCATTCGTGAGTGGAAGCAGGACGGTCGCCCCGGTGGCCGTGACGAGCTGCTCCGCCGGCTGGCGGTCTCCGGCGCGGTCTACGTGCCGAAGTTCTACGACGTGAACTACGCCGCCGACGGCCAGATCGATGCTGTCGTGCCCAACCGCCCCGACATCCCGTGGCGGGTCAAGAAGCACACCCTGATGGACCTCGACGCCTGGCCCTACCCGCGCAACCCGCTGGTGCCGCTGGCCGAGACCGTGCACGAGCGGTTCTCCGTGGAGATCTTCCGCGGCTGCACCCGCGGCTGCCGCTTCTGCCAGGCCGGGATGATCACCCGTCCGGTGCGTGAGCGCTCGATCAAGACCATCGGCGACATGGTCGAGAACGGGATCCGGAAGTCCGGCTTCGAGGAGGTCGGGCTGCTCTCGCTGAGCTCCGCCGACCACACCGAGATCGGTGACGTCGCGACCGGGCTGGCCGACCGCTACGAGGGCTCCAACGTCTCGCTGTCGCTCCCGTCGACGCGCGTGGACGCCTTCAACATCACCTTGGCCAACGAGTTCTCCCGCAACGGCCGCCGCTCCGGCCTGACCTTCGCGCCCGAGGGTGGCTCGGAGCGGATGCGCAAGGTCATCAACAAGATGGTGACCGAGGAAGACCTGATCCGCACCGTCGGTGCCGCCTACTCCCACGGCTGGCGCCAGGTGAAGCTCTACTTCATGTGCGGCCTGCCGACCGAGACCGACGAGGACGTGCTCCAGATCGCCGAGCTCGCCAAGAAGGTCATCGCCAAGGGCCGCGAGGTCTCGGGCCGCAACGACATCCGCTGCACCGTCTCGATCGGTGGCTTCGTACCCAAGCCCCACACCCCCTTCCAGTGGGCCTCCCAGCTCGACCACGAGACCACCGACGTGCGGCTGCAGAAGCTGCGCGACGCGGTCCGCTCCGACAAGAGGTTCGGCCGCGCGATCGGGTTCCGCTACCACGACGGCAAGCCCGGCATCGTCGAGGGCCTGCTGTCGCGAGGCGACCGCCGGGTCGGCCGGATCATCGAGCAGGTCTGGCGCGACGGCGGCCGCTTCGACGGCTGGAGCGAGCACTTCTCCTACGACCGCTGGATGACCGCCGCAGAGACGGGCCTGGAAGGCACCGGCGTCGATCTCGACTGGTACACCACCCGCGAGCGCGAGTACGACGAGATCCTCCCCTGGGACCACCTCGACTCCGGTCTCGACAAGGACTGGCTCTGGGCAGACTGGGAAGACGCTCTCGCGGTCGCCAACGGCGAGGACATCGAGGTCGAGGACTGCCGCTGGACGCCTTGCTACGACTGTGGTGTGTGCCCGGAGATGGGGACCGACATCCAGATCGGCCCCACGGGTCAGAAGCTGCTCCCGCTGTCCGTGGTGTAGGGCTCAGCTGGTCGCGGCGGTCGCTTCGATCTCGATGAGGACGTCGGGGCGGAAGAGGCCCGAGACCTGCACCAACGAGCTGGCGGGCGGATGCTCGACGTCGATGAACTCGTCGCGTACGCGCCGGATCATCGGCAGCTCGGTGGTGGAGACGACGAAGTAGGTCAGCTTCACCACGTCTGCCCAGGTGGCGCCGACCGCGGCCAGGGCAATGCCGAGGTTGGTGAAGGTCTGCCGGGTCTGGGCCTCCCAGCCGTAGGCCACGGTGCCCTCGGCGGCCATGCCCACCTGCCCGGAGATCACCACCAGTCTGGCGCCGGGGTCGGTGATCACCAGGTGGCTGTAGCCGGCGGGGGCGGGAAGGTCCTCGGGGGACACGAAATCCATTGGCCGAAGGTAGACCCGGCTTCACGGACGCGCGAATGAATACTTCTGCGGCTAGGTTCTGGTCTGTGAGCGACGCCTTCGACGTACGTCTGGCCGGGCCGGAGGAAGCGCCTCTTCTGGCCGGCCTGCGCCGGGCCTGGGTCGAGGAGACGGCGATGAGCTCGGTCGACGACCCCGGGTTCGAGGAGCGCTTCGACGAGTGGATGCTCAAGGAGCGCGAGCAGCGGCTGACCTGGCTCGGCCGCGTCGGCGGCGAGCCGGCCGGCATGGTCAACATGCTGATCTTCACCCGGATGCCGAGACCCGGCCAGGAACGGCCGTCGCGCTGGGGCTACCTGGCCAACTTCTACGTCCTGCCCGAGCACCGCAACAGCGGCCTCGGCACCGAGATGCTCGACGCCCTCACCGACCACGCGGACGCGGAGGGATTCGTACGCGTCGTGCTGAGCCCCAGCGAGAAGTCGATCCCGTTCTACGAGCGGAGCGGCTTCCGGGCGGCGTACGACCTGATGGTCCGGCCTCAGCCGACCGGGCGGACCCAGCGGCGCCAGTCCTCCTGGGGCTCGTAGCCCAGGCTCTTCCACAGCGACTGCCCCAGATCGTTGTCCTCGAGCACCATCGCGTCGATCCGGCCAGCGCCCAGGGCGACCAGGCGGTTCTCGGCGTGGGCCAGGAGCCGGCGGGCGAGCCCCTGGCGGCGTACGTCGGGGTGGACCGCCAGCCGATAGAGGTGGGCGCGCCAGCCGTCCCACCCGGAGATCAGCGATCCGACGACCCGTCCCTCCGCAGTCACCGCGACCGTGCAGGCGTCGGGGTCGCGCGCGATCAGCGCCTCCACCTTCGCCGGAGAGTCGGCCGGCCGCGAGTCGTTCTCCGCCGCCACCTCCCACAGCCCGATCAGTGCAGGCACATCAGGCAGGCCAGCAGGACGAAGCTCGATCACAGCCGGACTCAGCAGTCCGCGGCGCCGCGCATCGAGAAGTCGACGGTGACGGCGTGGTGGTCGGACAGGCGGGTGGGGGAGACGTTGCCGTCGCCGGCAGCCAGCCAGGAGTTGGGGAGCAGGTAGTCGACGCGGCCGCCACCGTCGTGGCTGGCCCCGAGGGAGGCGCCGGCGTCGGACAGCGTGGCCAGGGCGGTGCCGAGGACGCCCGAGCCGTGGCCGGCGTTGAGGTCGCCGCCCAGGAGCTTGGCGCCGTCGTAGGCGTTCACCTTGGCCATCACCGCGCCGATCTGCGCCTGCCGGAGCGAGTCGGAGGTGTGGTCGAGGTGGGTGTTGAAGACGACCAGTCGCTGGCCCTCGACGATGATGTTCGCCCGCAGCACCCCGCGCTGCTCCTTGCCGCCGCTGTTGGGCAGGTGGGTGTTGTCGTAGCCCTCGATGGGGAAGCGCGACAGGATCGCGGTGCCGTAGCCACCGCGGTCGGTGATGTAGGCGTTGGCGCCGAAGACGGACTGCATGCCCAGGTGGGAGGCGATGATCGCCGGCTGGTCGACGTTGCCCGAGCGACGGCGGTTCTGGTCGATCTCCTGGAGGAGCACGACGTCGGCGCCGGCCGAGCGGATCACGTCCGCGATGCCGCCGAGCTCGCCGGGAGAGACCTTGCCGCCCTTGATGTTGAACGTCATCACGGTCAGGTTGCGCGGGACCGCGCACGGG
The DNA here is from genome assembly GCF_013408335.1 of Nocardioides panzhihuensis. Lineage (NCBI taxonomy): Bacteria > Bacillati > Actinomycetota > Actinomycetes > Propionibacteriales > Nocardioidaceae > Nocardioides > Nocardioides panzhihuensis. The sequence goes on from NZ_JACBZR010000001.1 coordinate 874,691, forward strand.
TCGATCTTCGGCTTCTTCGGGATCTTGTCGATCGCGGGCGGCGCCTTGAACGTCTTGAACTTCGGCAGCGGCTCCGGCTCAGCGGACGGGCTGGCCTCGAGCGGCTCGGCGCTGGGCGAGGGAGAAGCGTCGGCGGAGGCCTGCGTCGAGTCGCCCAGCCGGGGCGCGAGAACGCTCAGGGCGGCGATGGCACCGACGGTGAGGGCAACCGCAAGGATCGGCAACAGCTCTTTGAGGCGTACCGAGAACTGCCTGCTTCTGTGGTGGCTCACCGCGCGAGTCTCCCATTTTTCGTACGCGAACCGTTACCGCCAGTTCGCGTTGCATTCGCCGGATGGGTCATCGTGCCCCAGGACCGACATAATCGGTCCCGTGCGTCAACAGCCCGAACAGCAGGCCCCGCCGGTCCAGCGTCTCCGCATCCGCTATGCGAAGCGCGGCCGGCTCCGGTTCACCAGTCACCGCGACTTCAGCCGTGCCTTCGAGCGCGCGGTCGCACGGGCCCGGATCCCGGTGGCCTACTCCTCGGGGTTCAACCCGCACCCGCGGATCTCCTACGCCGGTGCCGCGCCGACGGGAGCGGCGAGCGAGGCCGAGTACGTCGAGCTGGGGCTGCGTGAGGTCGTCGACCCGGCCACGACGAAGGCTGCCCTGGACGAGGTCATGCCCGACGGTCTCGACCTGATCGACGTGGTCGACACGGCCACCTCGCCCAAGGGCGCACTGGCCGACCTGCTCACCGGCAGCGAGTGGATCATCGACCTCCCCACAACGCCGGAGGACGCCGCTGCGGCGGTCGAGGCGTTCGTCGGCGCCGAGGAGGTCATCGTGTCCCGGATGACCAAGAAGGGTCTGCGTGAGTTCGACGCCAGAGCCGCGGTCGTCCGCCTCGCCGCAACGCCCCGCGAAGGCGGCTCGCGGTTGGAGCTGCTGCTCAAGCACGGCACCCCGGCCGTACGCCCCGACGACGTCGTCACCGGCCTGGAGCGCATCGGTGGGCTGAAGGTGGGTCCCGAGCACGGCGGGCTCCCGCTGCTGACCCGGCTCACCCAGGGCGTCTTCGACGAGGAATCCGGCACGATCGGCGACCCGCTCCACTGATGTGCCCGCGATGAGGCTCTGCCGATGAGAATGGTCACCGACCGCGAACGCCGGGCGAGGCTCGCCCGCCGGCACGGGCTCGCCCCCGCCCGCAGGTATGCCGACGTGGCCGCCGCGACGCAGGCAATGACCGTCTGGCACGCGACCGAGGCGGCCACGGTCCACCTCGCCCTGCACGCGCGGGTGCACGACCTCCGGGTCGAGGACGTCGAGCGGGTGCTCTACGAGGAGCGGTCGCTGGTCAAGCAGCTGGCGATGCGGCGTACGCTCTTCGCCTTTCCGCGGGACCTGCTCCCGGCGGCCTTGGGTAGCGCCTCGGCCCGGGTGGCGGCCCAGGAGGAGAAGAACCTCCACAAGTGGCTGACCGCGGGTGGCATCGACGAGGACCAGGACGGTTGGATCGAGAAGACGTTCGCGGCGACGCTGGCGGCGCTCGCCGACGGTGAGCCGCGGACCACGACACAGCTGCGTGAGCTGGTGCCGGAGCTCGACGTCCGGTTCCGGATGGGCGCGCCGGACAAGAAGTGGGGCGGGGAGTTCGCGATCGGCCGCTGGGTGATCGGCACCCTCGCCGCGCAGGGGCGACTGGTGCGAGCGAACAATCTCGGCCACTGGCGGCTGAGCAAGCCGGCCTGGACGCTGGCGGAGACGTGGCTGGGCGAGGCGCCCGATCCGCTTCCCGCCGCCGAGGGGTACGCAGCCCTCGTCCGCCGCTGGTTGGGGACCTTCGGCCCCGGCACCGAGACGGACCTGGTCTGGTGGCTCGGCTCCACGAAGTCGGCGGCGCGGGCCGCGCTCGCCGCGGTGGAGGCCGTGCAGGTCGGGCTCGAGGGCGGCGGCGTCGGCTGGGTGCTCCCGGAGGACCCGATCGCCGCCGCGCCCGAGCCCGAGGCGGAGCCGTGGGCAGCGTTGACGCCCACCCTCGACCCCACCGTCATGGGCTGGAAGGAGCGTGGCTTCTATCTGGATGCCGACGATGTGGCGTACCTCTTCGACTCCAACGGCAACGCCGGCAACACCGCCTGGTGGGACGGCCGGATCGTGGGGGCGTGGGCGCAGGACGACGGCGGCCGGGTGCACCCGATCGTGCGACACGACATCGGCGAGGCCGGACGGAGGGCCCTGGAGGCCGAAGCGGCGCGGCTCACCGAGTGGCTCGACGGCGTCGTGGTCGTGAACGTCTACAAGTCGCGACAGATGAAAGAAGCGACGCTTCCCTGAGCCTCGTTCGATGTCCGGATATCGGTCTGTCGACAGGGAGTATGCGATACTCCGAGACGACTGCTCAAACATTCGGGCCCGACCCGAGGAATGAATAGTCCGACGACGCCTCGCCGGCGTGGGTCCTCCGGGGCCGCACTCCGGCACGCAGGAGGTAGGTCGTCACCAGACCGCGACGCAGGCCTAGCAGGTCAGTGAGAGCGACTCGCCCGGGAAGGTCCCGGACGGCCGAGCGACCGCGGTAGGTGACGAACCGCCGCTTGTGACGCACCGCAGCGGAGGATGCCGCCGCCCTGACAAGCTTTGCGCCGCGACGCGGCTGCTACGTGGAAAAAAGTTCGATACTGCGCAGCGCCCGTTTCCCGGCACCTGACTATCCGGCACCTGTGAAGGTCCCGGATGAGGAGAACGGCATGGCCGACGAGACCAGTGTCGAGAACACCGAGAACGGCGCTGAAACGCCGCAGACTCCGGTGACCGACAACCCCATCACCCCCACGATCGACGCGGAAGCGACCGGCGAGACTGCTCCGGCGAAGAAGACCGCGGCGAAGAAGACCACGCGCAAGCGCACCACCAAGAAGACGACCGGAGCGAGGTCGAGCGGCGAGCTTGCTCGTCCGCTCGCGCCGAGCGAGGGAGTGAGCGAGCGGAGCGAGCAGGCCGCCGCTCCGGCGGAGGCCGTCGAGGCTCCCGCCGCTGAGACGGCTGACGCCGCCGAGAACGCTGAGGCGCCGGCGAAGAAGGCTGCGGCGAAGAAGACGACCCGGAAGCGTACGACCAAGAAGTCTGCCGCTCCGGCGCCGGCCGAGGTCGAGACCGCCGCTGAGACCGCCGCCCCGGAGGTCGAGACCCCCGAGACTCCCGCCGAGCCCGTCGAGGCTCCGGCTAAGAAGACCGCGGCGAAGAAGACCACTGCCAAGAAGGCAGCCGCGAAGAAGTCCACCGTCAAGAAGGCCGCTCCGGTCGTCGAGCCCGTCGAGACGACCGGAGCGAGGTCGAGCGGCGAGCTTGCTCGTCCGCTCGCGCCGCGCGAGGGAGTAATCGCGCGAAGCGCGAAGGCCCCTGTGGCCGACGCCGCCGACGAGACCGACGAGGAGACCGAGGCCGAGCAGGCCGGTCCGGTGGCTCCCGCGGTGCTGTTCCAGCCGCCGACCAAGACGACCACCCGGCGACGCACCCGCAAGACGGCCGAGCCCAAGCCCGTCGAGGAGCCTGTCTCGGCCGCCGAGACGCCCGCCGTGGACGAGCCGCAGGCCGCTGAGCCCGTAGTCGAGCCCGCCGCCGAGCCCGCCGCCGAGCCAGTCGTCGAGCCAGTCGTCGAGCCCGCCGCGGAGAAGGCCCCGGCCCGCTCCCGCAGGCGCAACGGCCGCAGCGCCGCGCCGGTCGAGGAGAAGTCCGCCGACGAGGAGCAGGCCGAGCCTGCCGCCGAGTCCGAGACCGCCACCGACACCGGGTCTGACACCGAGGCCGAGACCGACTCCGACGACAGCTCCGTCGACGACGGTGAGGGTGGCGGCAACGGCCGTCGCCGTCGCCGCCGTGGCGGACGTCGCCGTCGCAAGGGTGCCAACGGTGACGACGGCCCCGAGGCCGACTCCGACAGCAAGTCCGAGGACTCCGAGGCCGAGAACGACGAGGCCGGCAAGGACTCCGACGCCGAGCAGCAGGGCGAGGGCGGCACCTCCCGTCGTCGTCGCCGCCGCCGTCGGGCCGGCGAGGCCTCGGGCGACGGTGGGGACGACCCCGAGAACACCGTCACCAAGGTCCGTCAGAGCCGCACCGGCGACGACCAGATCACCGCGCTGGCGGGCTCGACCCGTCTGGAGGCGAAGAAGCAGCGCCGCCGTGAGGGCCGCGAGGCCGGTCGCCGTCGCGCCCCGATCGTGAGCGAGGCCGAGTTCCTGGCCCGCCGCGAGTCGGTCGAGCGGGTCATGGTGATCCGCGAGCGTGAGGACCTCACCCAGATCGCCGTCCTCGAGGACAAGGTGCTCGTGGAGCACTACGTCGCCCGCGAGTCGCAGACCAGCCTGATCGGCAACGTCTACCTGGGCCGTGTCCAGAACGTGCTGCCGAGCATGGAGGCCGCGTTCATCGACATCGGCAAGGGCCGCAACGCCGTGCTCTACGCCGGTGAGGTCAACTGGCCCTCGCTCGGCTGGAAGGAGGGCCAGCCCCGCAAGATCGAGTCGGTGCTGACCTCCGGTCAGAAGGTGCTCGTCCAGGTGACGAAGGACCCGGTCGGCCACAAGGGCGCCCGCCTGACCTCGCAGATCTCGCTGGCCGGCCGATTCCTGGTCTACGTGCCCGACGGCACCACCTCCGGCATCTCCCGCAAGCTGCCCGACACCGAGCGCAACCGCCTCAAGACCCTCCTGAAGGAGATCGTCCCCGACACGGCCGGCGTGATCGTACGCACCGCCGCGGAGGGTGCCGCCGAGGACGAGCTGACCCGCGACGTCGAGCGTCTCAAGGCCCGCTGGGAAGACATCGAGAAGAAGGCCGGCGGCAACGGCCCGCAGCTTCTCTACGGCGAGCCCGACCTCACCTTGAAGGTCGTTCGCGACCTGTTCACCGAGGACTTCGCCAAGCTCGTCATCGCCGGCGACTCGTCGTGGGAGACCGTCAAGGACTACGTCCAGTCGGTTGCTCCCGACCTCGAGGAGCGGGTGGAGAGGTACGACGGCGACGTCGACGCCTTCGCTGCGTACCGGATCGACGAGCAGATCGCGAAGGGCCTGGACCGCAAGGTCTGGCTGCCCTCGGGTGGATCGCTGATCATCGACCGCACCGAGGCGATGACCGTCGTCGACGTCAACACCGGGAAGTTCACCGGCTCCGGTGGCAACCTGGAGGAGACGGTCACCAAGAACAACCTCGAGGCTGCCGAGGAGATGGTGCGCCAGCTCCGGCTGCGTGACATCGGCGGCATCATCGTCGTCGACTTCATCGACATGGTCCTCGAGTCCAACCGTGACCTGGTGCTCCGTCGCCTGGTCGAGTGCCTGGGCCGCGACCGGACCCGTCACCAGGTCGCCGAGGTCACCTCGCTGGGCCTGGTGCAGATGACCCGTAAGCGGATCGGCACCGGCCTGCTCGAGGCCTTCTCCGAGAACTGTGATGCCTGCGCCGGCCGTGGTCTCGTGATCCACGAGCACCCGGTCGAGGCCGGCAAGTCCTCCGGCGTCGCGCCCGACGAGCCGCGCTCCCGTCGTCGCGGTGGTCGCGGCACCAAGGGCAAGGGCAAGGACGAGATCGGCAACGAGTCCCGTACGGACGCTGTGGAGGAATCCGCCAAGGCGCCCTCGCCCGCCGAGTTCGCCGCCATGGCCAAGCAGAGCGAGGCCGCTGCTGCGGCGACCGAGTCTGCAGAGACCGCGCCCGAGGCGGAGACCGTCGAGCCCGCCGCGGTGGTCGAGCCTGCCGAGGCCCCCAAGGTCACGACCCGTACGCGTTCTCGCCGGTCCAGGGCGTCGAAGTCGGACGAGCCTGTGGTGGCCGAGACCGTCGAGGCGGTCGAGACCGCCCCCGAGGCAGCCGAGACCGCCCCCGAGGTGGCCGAGGCGCCGAAGGTCACGACCCGTACGCGCTCTCGCCGGTCCAAGGCGTCGGCCCCGGCCGAGGCCACGACCGAGTCCAAGCCCGAGTCCAAGCCGGAGGCGCCGACCGAGACGCCGGTCGAGCCCGCCGCTGAGCCGGAGGCCCCCAAGGTCACCACGCGGACCCGCACCCGCCGTACCGCGTCGACCGGTCGTCCGGTCCTGGCTGCCGTCGTCGGCAGCTCTTCCGTCAAGGAGCCGAAGCCGAAGCCGGAGCCCGTGGCGTCGGAGCCGGAGCCCGTCGAGCCCGTCGAGCCGGTCGCCGCCGAGGCGCCTGCTCCCGTGGCCCCGCCCGAGCCCGAGGCGACCCAGCCTGAGACGACCCAGCCTGAGACGACCCAGCCCGAGGTGGCCGAGGTGGCACCGGTGAAGGCCGAGCCGGTCGACTCCAAGCCGAAGGTGGTCACCCGGCAGCGCCGCGGTGCCCGCCGCGAGGTCGTGACCACCGGTGAGGGCGCGGTGATGACCGCGGCCAAGTCCGAGGCGCCGGTCGTCAGCAACGGCACGGCCTCGACCCCGGCTCCCAAGGTCGTGACTCGCACCCGCGGCGGCGCCAGCCGCTCGACCACCCCGTCCGCGGACAGCTGACGGAACCACGACGCCCGGTGACCGCGAACGCGGACACCGGGCGTCGTGCCGTCTGCATCGCGGCCGGCCGGGCGGTTACCGACTGTGTGTCAGACCTCCCATGCCTCGAGAGTCTTGCGCGCGCCGACCGCGTGCAATGACGCCAGCGCCTCGGCGTACGGCTCGGTGAACCCGGGCTGGTCGACGAGGTCACCGAAGAGGTCGGGGTCGCGGAGGAAGGCGAGGGGGTCCTCGCGCTGCGCGATCGCACGGCCCATCACCTCGGATCGGCGCCGGTCGACGATATCGATCGGCGCGCCCTGCTCGTCGACGCCCTCGGCGTAGCGGGCCCAGGAGGCGACGACGAGCGCCGATCGGCGCACCGAGCCTCCCGAGGCCAGCTGAGCCGAGACGACGGGTACGAGCCACTTGGGGATCCGGTCGGAGCTCTCGGCGCACAGCCGCGCCAGCGTGTCGCGGATGTGGGGGTTGGCGAAGCGGGAGATCAGCTCCCGCTGGTAGGCCGCCAGGTCCAGGCCGGGCACCTCGGGCAAAGTGGGGGTGGCCTCCTGCGACATGTAGCCGAGCAGGAAGTCGACGAAGAGGGGGTCGCTGCAGACGTCGTGGGCGTAGCGGTAGCCGGAGAGGTAGCCGAGGTAGCACAGCGCCTGATGGCTGGCGTTCAGCAGCCGCAGCTTCATCAGCTCATAGGGCTCGACGTCGGGCACCATCTCGACCCCGGCCTGCTCGAACGGCGGCCGACCCTGCGGGAAGTGGTCCTCGAGCACCCACTGGGAGAAGGGCTCGCTGACCACCGGCCAGGCGTCCTGGATCCCGAACCGCCAACCGACCTCCTCGATGTCGGCATCGGTGGTCGCCGGCGTGATCCGGTCGACCATCGAGCTCGGGAAGGCCACCTCGGATTCGATCCAGTCGCCCAGGTCCGGGTCGCGCAGGGACGCGAACGCCGACAGCATCGCACGGGCGACCTCGCCGTTGCCGGCGATGTTGTCGCACGACATCACCGTGAACGGAGCGACCCCGGCGGCACGACGGCGCGCCAGCGCCTCCACCACGTAGCCGAACGCGGTCGTCGGCGCCGCCTCCGGCTGCAGGTCGGCCTGGATCGCGGGGTCGGAGGCGTCGAAGCCGCCGGTCGCCTGGTTGACGTGGTAGCCGCCCTCGGTGATGGTCAGCGACACGATCCGGATCCGCGGGTCGGTGAGCAACGCCAGCACGGCCTCGGGGGAGTCGGGCGCGAAGAGGTAGTCGATGATCGAGCCGATCACCCGCCCGTGCACGTCGCCGTCCGGGGCCCGTTCGAGGAGCGTGTAGAGGTTGTCCTGGGCGGCGAGCGCGTCCCGCATGCGTACGTCCTGGGGCATCAGCCCCACGCCGACGATGCCCCAGTCGCTGACACCCGAGGCCAGCAGGTCGTCGACGTAGCGCGCCTGATGGGCGCGGTGGAAGCCACCGACCCCGAGATGCACGATCCCGGGTGTGACGGCGGTCCGGTCGTAGGCGGGTACGGCAACGGCGGCAGAGAGCTCGCCGAGCCTGGCTGTCGTGAGTCGTGCCTCGGTCATTTGACCGCTCCCAGGGAGAGCCCCTGGACGAGCTTGTCCTGGGCGGCGAAGCCGGCGATGAGCACGGGCAGCGAGATCAGCGTCGCCCCCGCGGCCAGCTCGGCGAGGTAGGCGTGCTCGGTCTGGATCAGGGTGTTCACGTAGACCGGGCCGGTCTGCGCGGCGACGCTGGTGAGCACCTTGGCGTAGAGCTGCTCGTTCCAGGCGAAGATGAAGCAGATCAGCGAGGTGGCCGCGACGCCCGGCATGGCGATCGGGGCCACGATGCGGGTCAGGATGCGGAACGTGCTGGCGCCGTCGATCGAGGCCGCCTCGATGATCGCGGTAGGCACCTCGACCAGGAACGAGCGCATCATCCAGACCGCGATCGGCAGGTTCATCGCGGTGTAGATCAGGATCAGGATGATCACGTTGTCAGGCATGTTGATGACCTTCGTCGTGAACAGGTAGAGCGGCAGGATCCCGGCGACCATCGGCAGCATCTTGGTCGAGAGGAAGAAGAACATCGCGTCCGACCACCTCCGCACCGGCTTGATCGCCAGGGCGTACGCTGCGGGAATGGCCAGGACGAGCACCAGCAGCGTCGAGATCACGCTGGTGATCACGGAGTTGATCAGTGCCGGCGTGATCGGGTTCGCCGAGGAGAACAGGCCGGCATAGTTGTCCAGCGTCAGCGGCGCACCCCAGCTGGGCGGATAGGTCTGGGCGTCCTGCGGTGCGTGCAGCGAGGTCAGGACCATGTAGAGGATCGGGATCACGAAGATGATGCCGATCAGCCACGCCGCGAGAGGGATGACGATCTTCGCCACCCGTCGCCGGTTCCAAGTGTGCGTCATCAGCTCTCCTCCTCGAGCAGGGACGACACGACGCGCAGCGCGAAGGTCGCGATGATCAGCGATCCGATGACCACGACGACGCCCAGGGCTGAGGCGACCCCGTAGTCCTTGGCCGAGTAGAACGTCTCGTAGACGGCGAACGGGATGTTGGTGGAGTTCAGGCCGCCGGTCATGCCCAGGACCGAGTCGAAGTTCTGGACGATGAAGATCGTGCCCAGGACGATCGAGAGCTCCAGATAGCGGCGTACGTGGGGGAGCGTCATGTGCACGAACGTCTGCCACGCGTTGCAGCCGTCGATGCTCGCCGCCTCCAGCACCTCCGGATCCTGCGACTGCAAGCCGGCGAGGAGGATCAGCATCATGAACGGTGTCCATTGCCAGATCAGCTCGATCTCGATGGCGAGCTTGGGATGGTCGGTGAGGAAGGCGATGTCCTGGGCACCGGGCACGCCGAGCTGACCGAGCACCCCGTCGACCAGGCCGAACCCGGTCATCAGGATGCCGTTTCCCCAGAAGACCGCGGCTGCGATCGGCACGATCAGGAACGGCGCGATCATCATGGTGCGCACCAGTCCGCGGCCGATGAACGCATGGTTGAGCAGCAGCGCGATCCCGAGGGCGAGCAGGGCGCTGACCCCGACGACGACGACCGTCATCTCGATCGTGTTCAGGACCGCCGTGCGGTAGGCCGGCGTCGTGAACACCGTCTTGAAGTTGTCGAGGCCGGCGAAGCTGCGCTCCGGGGCGTCGGGCTGGGCGCTCCAGCTCATGAACGACATCACCAGCGTCGCGACGAACGGCAGCTGGGTCACCACGATCAGGAAGATCAGGGCCGGCAGCAGCGGCGCCCGCAGCTTCCAGGACTCGCGGCCCCACTTCTTGTACGGCGTGGGCGGCCGCCCCGCGGTCGGCCCCGTCGGCTCCGCCGCTGCGGGAGATGTTGGGGTCACCGCGGCCATCACTGCTTCTCCTTCTGGACGTCGCCGTAGGCCTGGGCGAGGGCCTGGCATCGGTCGAGGGCCGCGTCGGTGGTCTTCGAGCCCGAGATGGCGCTCGAGAGCTGTTTGGCGCACTCGGTGCCGAAGTCGGTGAAGCTCGGGACCCCGACGAACTGGATGCCGGTGTAGGGCCGCTTCTGGACCCCCGGGTTGTCGGCCTGGGCGTTCTTGATCGCGTTCATGGTCGGCGTCGCGAAGGAGCCGGCCACCTCGAGGTACTCGGGGTTCTCGTAGGTCGAGGCGCGCTTGCCCGCCGGGACGTTGGTCGGACCGCCGGTGTCGTTCTCGGTGTCGGCCATCACCAGCTCCTCGTACTCCTTGCTGGAGGCCCAGGCGACGAACTTCTTGGCGTCCTCCTGGTGGCGGGAGGCCTTCTGGATCGCCCAGGCCCAGGTGTAGAGCCAGCCGGCGTTCTCGGTCTGGTCGTGCGGGGCGGCGACGTAGCCGACCTTCCCCTTGACCGGCGACTCGGGCGCTTCCAGCGACCCGGCGCCGGAGGTGGCGTCGTACCACATCGCGACCTTGCCCTGCTGCATGGCGTTGAGGCACTGCGGGAAGCTGAAGGTCGCGGCGCCGGCCTCGCCGTGCTCGCGGACCAGGTCGACGTAGAAGTTGGCGGCCTTCTTGAAGCCGCCCTTGTTGACCTGGGCGTTCCAGTCCTCGTCGAACCAGGTGCCGCCCATGGTGTTGACCACGGTCGTGATCGAGGCGAGGTTGTCTCCCCAGCCGGCCAGGCCGCGCAGGCAGATCCCGCGCATGTCCGGCTCGGCCTCGTTGATCTTGGCGGCGAAGCCGGCGACCTGGTCCCAGGTCGGCTCGGCCGGCATCTCGAGGCCGTGCTTCTCGAAGAGATCCTTGCGGTACATCAGGAACGACGACTCACCGTAGAACGGCTGTCCGTAGACCTTGCCGTTGGCCGAGAGCGCCTCGGTCATGGGGGTGAGGATGTCGTCCTGGTCGAACTCGGGGTCGTTGGAGATGCTCTCCATGTCCGAGATCCAGCCGGCTTCGGCGTAGTAGGGGATCTCGAAGTTGGACAGCGTCGCCACGTCGTAGATCCCGGACTGGTTGGCGAACTCGGTGCTCGCGGTGTCGCGCATGTCCTGCTCGACCTTGACCACGAAGTTCACCTCGATCCCGGTCTCCTTGGTGAAGTGCTCCGCGGTGAGCTCCTGGAGCTCGAGCATCTGTGGGTTGTTGACCATCAGCACCGTGATGCTGTGCTCACCCGCGCTCGTGCCGCCGGCACCGAGCCCGCCCGTCCCACAGGCTGTCAACAAGACCGTGGCCAGTGAGAGCGCTGTGAGCGCTGCGGAGGTCCGTCTCCGTGCCCGCATCTGTCTGCCTCCTCGCAGTGTGACTGTCGTCACCGACCACGATGGCGCAATTTCCGCCGAACCCCCTAGCCCGGTCGACGTGCCCGGAGCGCCCGGTTGCTGCCCGTTCTCGGGCCCATGCTCCGGTCTCTCTCAGGCCCGGACGACCCTGGGCCCGAGCGCCGCGAACCGACGTGCCTCGGTGGCCGAGAGCTCGGTCCCGGTGATGAGGAGCTCGAAGTCGCGTACGCCCGCGAAGCGGCACAGGCTGGAGGCACCGAACTTGGTGTGGGCGCCGAAGAAGATCCGGCGGCGGGAACGCTCGATGGCGGCACGCTTGACCGCGGCCACCGACGGGTCCTGGGTGGTGAGGCCCTGCTCGCGGGAGATCCCGTTGGCGCCGATGTAGGCCAGGTCGATCACCAGGTCGGCCAGCATCCGGGTCGCCCACTGGTCCACGACGCCGCGGGTGATGGTGCGGACGCGCCCGCCCAGGACGATCACGGTGAGGTCCGGGTCGGCGGAGAGCCGGGTGGCCACCGGCAGGGACGGGGTGATGATCGTCGCCGGCCCCTGCCCGAAGAGCTCCTCGGCCAGGAACTGCGGCATGGTGCCCTCGTCGATGTAGATCGTCTCCGCACCGCGCCGGTGCTGGAGGGCGGCCCGCGCGATCCGGTGCTTCTCATCGACGTCGCGGCCCGCCCGGAACTCGAGCGAGGTCTCGAAGCTGCCGCTCTCCAGGGCGACCGCACCGCCATAGACCCGCTCCACGACGCCGCGGTCGGCGAGCACCTTGAGGTCGCGCCGGATCGTCTCGACGCTCACCCCGAGATCGGGGGCGAGGTCGGCGACGGACACCCGCCCGGTCGCGCGTGCGCGCGCCAGGATCTCGTCCTGCCTGGCCTGGTTCGCGTGCGACGGTTCGGTCGGCGTCATGGGCGCCATCATGCCCGCAATCGTGCCCGGTTCGCAGCGGGCGGGCTTGAACCGGGCGCCCGGTTGGCCAGATCGGGGCCCTTGGGCGCACAATGTCCCCGGCATTGTCCAAGCGGACGGTGTCGCGGCGTTTTGCGGCTACCTGGCCGCGTACGTAAGATTGAATCTCGGCGTGCGCAGTGCGCCGTTCCTGCAGGCATCTGCTGGCACCTATCGCTTCGGGGTCCGGTCTGCTTTGCCGCGGGGCGACACAAGACTTTGAGTTCGGAGCAATGAAGGAGACCGCGGTGTACGCGATCGTGAAGGCTGGCAGCAAGCAGCAGAAGGTCGTTGTCGGCGACGTCATCGAGATCGACCGCCTCGACGGCGAGGCCGGTGCTGCGATCTCGCTGCCCGTGGTCATGCTCGTCGACGGTGAGACCGTCACCACGACCGGCCTCGACAAGGCCTCTGTGGCTGCTGAGATCGTCGGTGCCTCCAAGGGCCCGAAGATCATCATCCAGAAGTACAAGAACAAGACCGGCTACAAGAAGCGCCAGGGTCACCGTCAGAAGTACACCCAGGTCAAGGTCACCGCGATCAACGCCTGATTCCGGCGTTCTAGAGACACCTAAAGGACTGAGAAGATGGCACACAAGAAGGGTGCAGCAAGCACCAAGAACGGTCGCGACTCCAACGCCCAGCGCCTCGGTGTGAAGCGCTTCGGCGGCCAGGTCGTCGGCGCCGGCGAGATCATCGTTCGCCAGCGTGGCACCCACTTCCACCCCGGCACCAACGTCGGTCGTGGCGGCGACGACACCCTGTTCGCCCTGCAGCCGGGCGCGGTCGAGTTCGGCAAGCGCCGCGGCCGCCGGGTGATCAACATCGTCCCGGGCGACGCCTGAGCTACGCCTTTCGAAGGGCGCTCCCTGTTGGGGAGCGCCCTTCGGCTATTTCAGGATCAGAGTCTCGCCGCGCGCTGAGCGATCGCCTCGAAGACCTGCTGCGAGAGCTCCCACCGGGTCCCGGCACGGGGCCAGTGGATCGCGATGTCCGTGATCCCGATCTCGGCGTAGGCGCCGGCGAGGTCCTCGAACGCGTCCGCAGACTCGGTCCACGGCTCGTCGGTGAACCCGGACATGAAGAGCTTCGGCATCGCGGCGTAGTCCCGGCCGGCCTCCTCGCAGGCTGCGCGGAGCATCTCGAGCCGTTGGGCGACGTACGCCTTCGGGTCCTCGCCACCAGGGTTGGCGATCCAGCCGTCGCCGACCTCGGCGGCGAGTCGGATCCCGCGGGGGCCGTTGCCGGCCAGCCACATCGGCGTACGCGGCTGCTGGACCTGGCCGGGGGAGACGGTGACCTCGTGGGTCTGCCAGTGCTCGCCGTCGATCGTGACCGGTGACTCACGCAGCAGTCGGTCGACGGTGCGGGTCCACTCCGCGAACCGGTCGGCGCGCTCGCGAGGCGTGAACTTCCGACCGAGCACGTCTCCGTCGGAGGTGTGGTCGTCGCCGCCCGCGCCGATGCCGATCGTCACGCGCCCTCCGGAGATGCGGTCGAGGCTGCGGATCGCCGCGGCGGTCGGGATCGGCGTACGGAAGTTGGGGGTGGTCACCAGCGTCCCGAGCCGGATCGTCGAGGTGAGGGCCGCGGCGGCGGCCATCGACGTGAACGCCTCCTCCCAGGGGCTGTGCCCACGCCAGGCCAGATGGTCATAGACCCAGGCCGTCTCGAACCCGAGCTGCTCGGCCTGAACCCAACGCTCGCCCATCGCCGGCCAGTCCTCGATCGGCCACATCACTGTTCCTACACGCATGCGCACAGTCTGCACCTGGGAACCCATTGCGTCGCGCGGATAACAGGTGTAGGGCCTACCGTCGGTAGGCTGGAGCCATGGCTGTACCCACTTTTGTCGACCGTGTCACCCTCCACGTCGAGGCCGGTCGCGGCGGGCACGGGGTGGCGTCGGTGCACCGCGAGAAGTTCAAGCCGCTGGGCGGTCCTGACGGCGGCAACGGTGGCACCGGCGGGTCCATCATCCTGCGCGTCGATCCCGATGTGACCACGTTGATCGACTACCACCACAGCCCCAAGCGCAAGGCCGCCAACGGGGGCCAGGCTGCGGGCGACTTCAAGAACGGCGCCCGCGGCGAGGACATGGTGCTCACCGTTCCTGACGGCACCGTTGTGACCGACCCGCAGGGCAACGTGCTCGCCGACCTGGTGGGCCCGGGCTCCGAGCTCGTCCTGGCCGAGGGCGGCCGTGGCGGGCTCGGCAACGCGGCCCTGGCCTCCTCCAAGCGCAAGGCCCCCGGGTTCGCGCTCCTCGGCGAGCCGGGCGAGGCACGGGAGATCGGCCTGGAGCTCAAGGTCGTCGCCGACATCGGCCTGGTCGGCTTCCCGAGCGCCGGCAAGTCGTCGCTGATCGCGGCCATCTCGCGGGCCCGGCCGAAGATCGCCGACTATCCGTTCACCACCCTGGTGCCCAACCTCGGCGTAGTGAAGGGCGGCGACATCACCTTCACCGTCGCCGACGTGCCGGGTCTGATCGAGGGCGCTGCCGACGGCCGAGGCCTCGGCCACGAGTTCCTGCGCCACATCGAGCGCTGTGCCGCGCTCGTCCACGTCATCGACACCGCGAGCATCGAGCCGGGCCGCAACCCGATCGACGACCTCGACGTCATCGAGAACGAGCTCTCCCGTCACGGCGGCCTCGAGGACCGGCCGCGGCTGGTCGCGCTGAACAAGGTCGACGTCCCGGACGGTCGCGCGATCGCCGAGATGACCATCGACGAGTTCGAGAAGCGGGGGATGAAGGTCTTCGAGATCTCAGCCGCCTCCGGCGAGGGCACCCAGCAGCTGATCTACGCGATGGCCGAGATCGTCGCCGCCTCCCGCAAGGACGTCCCCACGGTCGCACCGACCCGGATCGTGCTGCGCCCCGAAGGTGTGGAGGGCAAGAACGGCTTCACGGTCAAGATCTCGAAGCACGGCGAATACCTCGTCCGCGGCCCGCAGCCCGAGCGCTGGGTGCGCCAGACCGACTTCGAGAACGAGGAGGCCGTCGGCTACCTCGCCGACCGCCTCAACCGGCTCGGCGTCGAGAAGCGCCTGGTCGAGCTCGGGGCCGTGGAGGGCGACACCGTCATCATCGGAGACCCGGCGAACTCGGTCGTCTTCGACTTCCGTCCCTCGATCGACACCGGCGCCGAGATGCTCGGCCGTCGCGGCGAGGACCAGCGCTTCTACGAGGAGCGGCCTGCCGCCTCCCGGCGACGCGAGATCGACGCCGGGATGGAGACCAAGGAAGAGTACGAAGCCCGCGCCGACATCGCTCGGCGGCTGCGTGACGGCGCCGGCCCGGTCTCGTACGAGATCGGCGGCGAGGACGACCCGGACAACGACTGGGCCGAGAACGACCCGGCCGCGGACTCGGGACAGCGCACAGGGGAGTAGCGGTTCCGCCCGACCGGCGGAAACCTGCGGAGAGATCGGCGTCGGCGCCGGTAGGATCCGGCGCAGCAGGAGCACAGGCTGACGTACGAGGGGGATAGGTGCAGCGCGAGGTCGTGACCGGGGCACGCCGGGTGGTGGTCAAGGTCGGATCGTCCTCGTTGACCACGGCCTCGGGAGGCATCGACCCCGACCGGTTGAGCGCTCTCGTCGACGTGCTCGCCAAGACCCGGGCCACCGGCACCGAGGTCGTGCTGGTCTCCTCCGGGGCGATCGCGGCCGGGCTCTCGCCGCTGGGGCTGGCCAAGCGTCCCCGGGCGCTGGCCAAGCAGCAGGCGGCGGCGAGCGTTGGCCAAGGACTGCTGGTGCACCGCTACACCGAGGAGCTCGCCCGGCACGGCATCATCGCCGGCCAGGTGCTGCTCACGGTCGACGACCTCAACCGGCGGGCGCACTACCGCAACGCCGACGCGACGCTGTCGAAGCTGCTCGACCTGGGTGTGCTCCCGATCGTCAACGAGAACGACACGGTGGCCACCTCCGAGATCCGGTTCGGTGACAACGACCGGCTCGCGGCGCTGGTTGCCCACCTCGTCAAGGCCGACCTGCTGGTGCTGCTCAGCGACGTCGACGCGCTCTACGACGCACCCCCCTCCCACCCGGGCTCACGGCGGATCGACGAGGTCGCCTCGGCGGCCGACCTCGCCGGGGTGACCACCGGCAAGGCCGGGGCCGCCGGGGTCGGCACCGGCGGAATGGTGACCAAGCTCGAGGCGGCCCGGATCGCTGTCGACGACGGCGTTCCGGTCGTGCTGACCTCGGCGGCTCAGGCCGAGGCGGCGCTGGCGGGCGAGCCGGTCGGCACCCTGTTCCACGCCGTCGGCAGGCGGCGGCCGGCGCGGCTGCTCTGGCTGCAGCACGCCACCGAGCCGGTCGGCTCGATCACCGTCGACGCCGGCGCGGTCACCGCGATCAGTCGCCGCGGGGCCTCGCTGCTCGCCGCGGGTGTCACCGGCTCCTCGGGCGCGTTCCGCGCCGGCGACCCGGTCGATGTCGTCGACCCTTCGGGAGCGGCCGTCGCTCGCGGTCTGGTGAACTACGACGCCGACGAGATCCCGCGACTGGCCGGGCGCTCCTCCGGCTATCTCGAGGCCAACCTGGGGGCTGCGTACGCTCGAGAGGTCATCCACCGCGACGACCTGGTCGTCCTGTGAGCGAGCGTAAGCGAGTGAACCGAAGGATGAACACGTCGCCGGGCTCGTATTCTGGCGCTTGCGCTACGGGCGTGGCGACGTGAGCGAGGTGGCGGCTTGAGCCGGGCGCGGTGGGTGCCGCTGGCGCTGGCTTGGGGAGTGTTGGTCCTCTGTGGCCTGCCCGCGCTGGCGATCACGCTCTCCCGGGCGCTGGCGAGCACGGATCTTCGGGCGGTGCGACTGGCTGCGTTCGCGCCATTCGGCGTCGTCCTGTACGCCCTGTGCCTGGTCGCGATCCTCGTCCTGGTGTTGCTTGCCGCCGGTCGTGGTCGGATCAGGCTCGCCGTCGTCGCCGGGGTCGTCGCGCTGCTGCTCGCGGTGCACGTCGCCTGGCAGGCGCCGTTCTACGCCGGTTCCCGGGCGACCAGCGCCGGCGAGCCGTTGACGGTGATGACCACCAACCTCTTGGAGGGCAAGGGCGACATCGACGCGGTGGTCGATGCGGTGAGAGCCAACAAGGTCGACGTGCTCGCCGTCCAGGAGATCACCGCGGAGGCGCTCGGGAAGCTGACGGCGGCACTGGGGGACCAGCTGCCCTACCGAGCCGGTCAGGCCGCACCCGGCACCATGGGCACGATGCTCTTCGCCGACCGCCCGATCACCAAGGCACGCCGGATCGAGACGTCGATGGGGTCGTGGGCGGCCGACGTGGGGGAGTGGCGGGTCGTCGTCGCCCATCCCGCCCCGCCCACGCTCGCGGTGTGGCCTGCCGAGCAGGAGCTGATCATCGAGGAGGCGGCTGCGGAGAAGCCGGACCTCCTCCTGGGAGATCTCAACGCGTCGCTCGACCACCACACGACCCGGCGACTGCTCGACGATGCGGACCTGCAGGACGCTGCCCGGGCGAGCAACGCCGGTTGGCAGCCGACCTGGCCGGCCGAGGGGTTCGCCGGCGTACCTCTGCCGCCGGCGACCGCGATCGACCATGTGCTCATCGGTGACTCCTTGGTCGCGCTGGCGACCGAGACGGTCGAGGTTCCCGGGTCCGACCACTTGGCGCTGGTCGCCTACCTCGGCTCTCCTGAGGGGTAGCCTGCGGCCGTGACGAACAACTCGGACGGTCTGATTCGCTCTGCGCTTCGCGGGAACGAGGAGACCGCCTCGCGGTTGCGACGTACGCAGCTGCTCGGTGTGCTCGCGCTGATGGTCGCGACCCTCGCGTCTCCGGTGGTGCGGCTGGTCGACGACGACGCGGACCTCGACCGTCAGCTCAACATCTGGGCGGCCATCCAGTGGATCGCGGATGCGCAAGACGCCTCCGACGGTCTGCCGGCATCGTTCGCCTGGCTCGCGATCGCGCTCTACGTAGCGCTCCTGTTCGTGGTCTCGGCTCCGGTGCTCGCCATCGTCCTCGCCGTACAGCGGGGCGGTGCGGCCCGCCTCGCCGCCGGGATCGCGGCCGGTGTCGGGTCCGTCGTGACGCTGTCGTGCTGGCTGATCGTGATCGGTGACCCGCCCGAGGGGTTCGCCGATCTCCAGCCGAGCTGGGGCGTACTGCTCCCGATCGTTCTCGGGCTGTGGACCGCCAACATCCTGGAGACCGACGACTAGGGCCGACCTTCGAGGTGGCCGAACCACTGCTCCGCGCCGTACGCGGTGAACCGCTCGACCTCGACGAACCCGAGTCTTCGTGCGAGGCGGAGCGAACGCTCGTTGGCGACCTGGGTGGTGAGGACGACGGGCTCGCCGGGGAGCGTCGCGTCGATCCAGCCGAGCACGGCCCGGACGGCCTCGGACGCGAGACCCGCGCCCCACGCCGTGGGTAGGAATTCGCAGCCGATCTCCACCTCGTCGCCCTCGTCGCGTACGTGGTGCGCCCATGCCTTCTCCCGGCGCTGGACCGTGATTCTTCCGATGAACTCGCCTTCGCGTTCAACGGCGAAGATGCCTGGCCGCGTGTTCGGGTCCGCTGGGATCAGCTCCTCGAGCTGCTCGCGGGTGTGTTGCGGGCCGCCGAGGTATGCCTGCACGGTCTCGGACGAGAGCAGCTCGACCAGTGCTGGTCTGTCTTCGGTCCTGGTCTCGCGGAGGGTCAGGCGCTCGGTGACGATCGGTGTCGGGGGCCAGGGGACGGCACCGAGGGGTTTCATGCGGTTGGACGGTAGCGGATGTGCGGGCCCGGTGGTCGAGCTTGTCGAGACCCGACCTCCGCTGGTCGAGCGCCGTCCCGCTGTTCGAGCCGCCGGAGCCGCTAGGCGGAGGCGTGTCGAGACCAACACAGCTCCCTGCCGGATCGTCCCACCCGAAGGCCGGACAGGGCCGCCGACCCTTCTTCGAGGGTCTTCTCGACCTGCCCCGGAGTCAAGGACGCCCTCCGGGCGCCGGCTCCGCCGGCCGCTTACGCGGTCCTTGACACCGGACCACGTCGAGAAAAAATTTGGCTGGCTATCGGGGCGGCGGCCCGGGTGTGGCGCGGAGGAATCTTGCTTGGGAAGGATGAGGTTGAAGGGGCGGGAGGGTGGCCCTTCGGGCCACTTATCATCCACAGGCTTGATGTCGTTCGCTCGCCACTAAAAGCGTATTTGACCTGCACAAATAGGTGTTCAAGAGCGCTTGGTCGGAGTAGAATCAGAGGCACTACGACACACCTTTGAAGGGAGGTAGCAGCCATGAGCATCGACCACTGGGGCACCAACCCCGCCGACGTCATCGAGTCGGCTCTTGCTGCCATCGAAACCTCCCTCCACGATCTCCTCGCGATGGACCCGACCTACTGGCGCACCAGCCAGAAGAAAGACTTCCTCGCCAAGGTAGAGAAGCTCCAAGCCCAACAAGCGGCGTTGACGCTGCGGGTGCTGGCTGCCTCGGGTGACATCGCCGCAGAGACCGGCGACAAGGACGCCTCCGCCTGGATGCGCGCCGAGCTACTGGTCGACAAAGGTGCCGCGCGGTCGCAGATCAAGCTCGCCAACGCGGTGACGAAGTACGAGCTGGTCGCCGCCGGCCTCGCTGCCGGTGTCGTCTCTGAAGCGAAGGCCCGAGTGATCACCAAGGCCCTCGACAAGGTCGAGACCGACCCGGTCGCCACTCCCGAGGACCTGGTTCTCGCTGAGAAGCTGCTGGTCGAGTACGCCACCCAGTTCACAGCCAAGGAACTGCGGGTCGTCGGCAAACGGATCCTGCTCGAGGTCGACCCCGCCCGGTTCGAGGCAGCCGAAGCCAAAGCACTCCTCGCCGAAGAGGAACGCGCCCAGCAGAAGACCGCCCTGCGGGTCTGGGACAACCACGACGGCACCATCGGCTTCGACGGTGTCCTCCCTGTTTCGATCGGGATGCGCTTCAAACGGCTGGTCGAGGCCTACGCCCAACCCCGCAAGCAGCAGCTGGTCGACAAAGGCGCCCCGCTCCCGCCGTGGGAGCGGATGATGGGACAAGGCTTCGCCCGGCTGATCGAGACCATCGACCCGAATGCGCTGCCCCGCCACGGTGGTGACGCCACCGTGGTCAACGTGGTGATCAGCTTGGAGGAGCTCCGCAAGGAACTCGGCACCGCGACCCTCGGCTACGACGAGACCAACGGCACCACCATCACCGCAGCCGAAGCCCGCAAGATGGCATGCAACGCGACCATCATCCCCTGGGTGTTGGGCGGGGACAGTGAGGTCCTCGATGTCGGTCGAGGCAGCAGGTTCTTCGTGCCGATCCAGCGCAAAGCACTCCGGTTGCAGCAGAAGTGCTGCCAAGCCGAAGGCTGTGACATGCCACCGGAGTGGTGCGATGCCCATAGAGAGGATGTCGGTGCGTCATCTCGTGTGGCGGCCTGACTCTGAGCGCTCATTGACGGCGCGAGCATGAAGCGCGCCTGTCCTGAAATGGATTGGTCGACCGTTGCACGAGGTGGCGTGCTGTCAGACCACCGGCACGCTGGGCGTGACTTGATAGGAGCCTGCTAGGAACACGCCCATCTCTGTGTTGTCCGCCCTGGCGATGCCGGTGGTCTGTCCATCCACCCGACGAGGAGAGGACGGCATCACCAGCATGACGAATCGAAGCGAGGATCGCGAGGTGATCGGCGGCGTCGATACCCACGGCGCCACTCACCACTGCGCTGCGCTCGACGCGCGAACAGGGAAGTTGCTGGGCGACAGCGAGTTCCCAGCAACTGCGAAGGGCTACGCCCAAGCCCTCAAGTGGCTGCAGCGGTACGGGAGGGTCGAAGCGGTCGGGGTCGAGGGAACCGGGTCTTACGGAGCAGGGCTCACCCGGTACCTCACCAGCCGCGACGTGGTCGTCATCGAGGTCGTCCGCGCGAACCGTCAGGCCCGGTATCTGCAGGGCAAGTCGGACCCTCTAGACGCGATCAATGCTGCGCGCGCCGTGCTGGCCGGCATGGCCACCACGGTCCCCAAGACACGCAACGGGAACGTAGAAGCGATCCGAATGATCCAAACCACCAGGCGCAGCGCCTCGAAAGCACGCAAGGCCGCGATCAACCAGATGCACGGCCTGATCTACTCCGCTCCCGAACCACTGCGCGAACAGCTGCGAGGGCTCAACCGCGCCGCACTGGTTGCCCGCTGCTTACGCCTGCGACCAACGACCTCAACCCAGTCCGGGGAGCTGACAGTCATCGCCAAGACGATGCTGCGCCGACTCGCACGGCGCGTTCAAGCTCTCGATGAAGAGATCGAGGAAGCCAACCAGCAACTCACAGAACTCGTTCAACACGCAGCGCCCGCCCTGCTCCAGGTCTTCGGCGCCGGACCTGAAGCAGCTGCGCAACTCCTGACCACCGCAGGAGAGAACCGCGACAGGATCTCAACCGAGGCCTCACTCGCACGCCTCTGCGGTGTCGCCCCGATCCCAGCCAGCAGCGGCAACACAACCCGGCATCGACTCCACCGCGGCGGCGACCGGAGAGCCAACTCCGCGATTCACATGATCATCATCAACCGGCTCCGATGGCACGAACCCACCAAGGCCTACGTCACCCGCCGCACCGCCGAAGGAAAGACCAAAAGCGAGATCATCCGATGCCTCAAGCGCGCGGCCGTCCGCGAGCTCTACCGCGCTCTCCTGACAGACCTCAACAAACCAGCCGCAGAGCACGAACCCGCCGCTTGACATGCATAGGAGCATCCATCTAGAACCCTGGGCTGCTGGCGGGAAGACGGATCTGAAGGACGGGGTCCTGTTGTGTCCGCATCATCATCGTCTGGCGCACAACCCTGCCTATGTTCATGAGCGGTTGCCGGATGGCACCGTCAGGTTCACTCGTCGGCGCTAAACCGCGGCAGTGTGAGAACCCACCCGTCAATGCCCCGCCAGGGCGGGCACCTTCGCCTGCCCCAGGCCACGCCTACTCCGCTCGGGCCCTCGATGTGGACCTGTGCGGGGGAAAGCCTCGCCCTACGAGTCGTCCGCCCGGCTCAGACGGCCCTGTGATCGATTCACAAGGTGTCGCCCACTGGCGTAGGCACCCGCGACCCGGTTCCCGCGCCCAGCAGCACACACCGGCCACGACCCTCAAGCCCGTGCCGAACTGAATCTGCTGCGCCACACCCCGCCGCCGACCCGATAGCCAGCCAAATTTCTCGCCGGATCACGGTGTCAAGGATCGCCGAAGGCGACCGGCGAAGCCGGCGGCCGAAGGCCGTCCTTGACTCCGGGGGCCGGCGTGAACACCATCCATAACGGGTTGGCGGCCCCAACCCAACAAGCAAGAGCAGCACGTGACACCCCGATCACCGGCACACCACGTGCTTGACTGCGCCCCATGTCGGACCCCCAAGACGCGAAGCCGCCGATCAGCATGCTGTGGGAGTCGGCTGATCCGGCCGCTGCGCTGACGGATCGATTCGGCTTCGTGTCCAAGGGTGAGGCGGCCGACTGGCTGAGCGGCGTACTTGCCGATCACTGGGGGATTCGGGTGGAGGCCTGCGAGCGACTGGTGATCAGCGATGCCAACTGTTTGGCATGGGTCGTCGTCGATGGGCGGCGGATGATCGCCAAGTGGTCGATGCGTCAGGCGGTGTTCGCCCGTCTGGCGGCGATCGCACGGCTCACATCGTGGCTCGATGAGCGCGGAGTGCCGGTCTCGGCTCCGCAGCCGGCGAGGGACGGCAGGGTCCAGGTCGAGGTCGGTGGCTTCTCGCTCGGTCTGCAGAACGTGGTCGACGGAGACCTGTTGGATATCGCCGACCCCGCCCAGGTGCAGGCGGCCGGAGAGATGCTCGCGACGATGCACGCAGCGATGGCTGAATACCCGGGTGCGATTCCCGCCGGGGAGCCGAAGGCGCCGTGTACGCAGCTGGTCGGCAACGACTTCAGATCGGCCAACGTCCTGTGGGCAGACGGCAGGATCGCGGCGGTGCTGGATCTGGAGGAGGCCAGGTACCGGCGGCGGGTAGACGACCTTGCCCAGGCCGCGGTGCTCCTCGGGACCCGCTATCACGGCTGGTCACCGACGCCGGCCGACGTGCGCGGCGCGTTCGTTGCGGCGTACGAGTCGGTTCTGCCTCTGAGTCAGCACCAGGCCGCGGCACTCGAAGACGTGATCGAGGCGTACCTGATGCGGATGACGTGGTCAGGGTGACCGAGGGTGCCGAGGCTCAGTCGTCGACGGCCTCTACGCCACGCTGGACGATGAGCGGGTCAGGGGAGCCGATGATGTCGGTGTCCTTGTCGTCGTAGTCGTGGTTGGCGAGGAAGTGGCGCATCGCGTTGAGGCGGGCGCGCTTCTTGTCGTTGGACTTGATGGTGGTCCAGGGCGCCCAGTCGGTGTCGGTGCGGCGGAACATCTCCTCCTTGGCGGCGGTGTAGGAGTCCCATCTTTCCAGCGACTGCACGTCGATCGGGGAGAGCTTCCACTGTCGCACCGGGTCGATCTGGCGGATGATGAAGCGAGTTCGCTGCTCCGAGCGGGCGACCGAGAACCAGAACTTGGTGAGCGTGATGCCGGAGTCGACGAGCATCTGCTCGAAGAGCGGCACCTGGTGCATGAACTGCTCGTACTCCTCGTCGGAGGCGAAGCCCATCACCCGCTCGACACCGGCGCGGTTGTACCAGGATCGGTCGAAGAGGACCATCTCGCCGGCGGTGGGCAGATGCTGGACGTAGCGCTGGAAGAACCACTGCTGCGACTCGCGGTCGGACGGCTTGGACAGCGCCACCGTGCGGGCGTAGCGGGGGTTGAGGTGTTCCATGAACCGCTTGATCGTGCCGCCCTTGCCGGCCGCGTCCCGGCCTTCGAAGATCAGCACGTGCTTTCCGCCGACGCGGTCGTTCCAGCGCTGGAACTTCAGCAGCTCGACCTGGAGAAGGTACTTCTGCTCGTCGTAGATCTCGCGTGCGATCCGCTCGTCGTAGGGGTAGTTCTCGCGCCAGGTGTCGACGGCCCTGCCGGCCGGGTCCAGGAGCACCGGGTCGTCGTCGTGGTCCTCACCGATCGTGTGGCCCTCGGTGATCAGGTTGTCGATGTACTCGCGGAATTCCTGGGACATGTCACGAACCTAGGCATCTGAGGTGAACGCGAGGTAGCGCCTCGGCGCCGCCTGATGAGAACGCTCTCATCTGCTCATCATCACGATCTCACGGACGACCGACATCGTCTTCGGTGTCGTCGGGAACGCCCCGGGCGCAGAGAGGTCAGGGGTCGTCCGGATGAGCAGCACCGCCCAGGTCGTCGCCGGAGCCACGGTGGTGGCGATCGCCGGGGCGTACGCCTGGCAGGTGGGCCACCGCAGCGCCGATCCGCCGAGCGTGCCGGCCCTGCTGACCCTGGTGGTCTTCGGCGCCGCGGTGTGGGCGTGGATGGGAAGCGGCCTCGACGACACGTACGTCTCGCTGGCGGCGGTCATCGCGCTGATCGTCGTCGGTGTGCTGCCCGCGGAGGACCTCTTCGCCGCCCTCGGCAGCGAGCTGATCTGGCTGATGCTCGGCGCGTTCGTGATGGCGGCCGGGATCGCCCGCACCGGACTGGCGACCAGGGCAGCGGTCGCCCTCGCCGTACGCGCCCGGAACCCCCGCCAGCTGGTCCATCTGCTCACCGTGGGGCTGGTGGGGACGGCGTACGTGGTGCCGTCCACCTCCGCGAGGGCGGTGCTCGCCGTGCCGGTCTTCGTCGCCCTCGCCTCGGTCCTGGCGCCCCGCCGGCGGTTGGTGAAGGCGCTGGCGCTGCTGTTCCCGACCGTCATCCTGCTCTCGGCGGTCGGCTCGCTGCTCGGCGCCGGCGCCCATCTGCTGACCAGCCAGGCGCTGGCGGCGGCGACGGGCACCGGCATCGGGTACGTCGGCTGGCTGCTGCCCGGGCTGCCGCTGGCCGTCGTCTCCTCCCACCTGGCCGCCGAGCTCCTGCTGTGGATGTTCACCACCCGCGAGGATCGCGCGACCAGAGTCCAGATCACGCCCGACGACTTCGTCGATGAAAGGTGGTCGAGCCTGTCGAGACCCACCGACCCGCTCACTGGCCCTCTCACCGGCCCGCTCACTACGGTCCAGCTCCGTGCCCTGGTCGTGCTCGCCGGGGCCGTCGCGCTGTGGATCAGCGAGCCGCTGCACGGCATCTCTCCGGCCGTCGTAGCGCTCCTCGGGGCACTCGCCGTCGCGGCACCCCGATGCGGCGTCGTCGCGATCGGCCCCGCTCTGAAGGAGGTGCCCTGGAGCCTGCTGCTCTTCCTCGCCGCCACCCTCGCCCTCGGCACCGCGCTGATCGACTCCGGCGCCGCCGCCTGGCTGGCCGGCCGCGTGCTGGAGCCGCTGAGCGCTGCTCCACCTGTCGTCTTCCTGGCCGTCGTCGTGGTCCTCTCCACCGTGCTCCACCTGGTCGTGCAGTCACGCTCGGCGCGATCCTCGGTCCTCGTCCCGATCGTGGTGGCGCTCGCGCCAGCGGCCGGTCTCGCACCCGCTGCCGCGGCGTTCGCCTCGACCGCCGCCGCCGGCTTCTGCCACACCCTCCCGGCATCGGCCAAGCCGGTGACCGTCTTCGCCCGCGTGGACGGCATCGACACCTACGACCGCTCCGACCTGTTCCGGCTCTCCCGCGTGCTGATGCCGCTGCACGCCGTGCTGGTGCTCACCTTCGCCCTCTGGCTCTGGCCACACCTCGGGCTCCCGCTCACCTGACCCACCCTTCCCGCCCGCCCGCCCCAACCAGACCCGCCCAACCTAGGAGTACGTCATGACCGTCGCTGTCCCGCAACGCATCCTGATTGCACCGAGCGGCTTCAAGGAGAGCCTCTCGGCCGACGAGGTCGCCCAGGCGATCGGAGCAGGCGTACGCCGCGCCCTCCCCGGTGCCCGGATCGACCTGGCCCCGCTGGTCGACGGCGGCGAGGGCTCCGCGGCGGCTCTCGCGGCGGCCACCGGAGGCCATCTCGTACCCGTCCCTGCCACCGGTCCGATCGGCGACGTCGTGCCGAGCCACATCGGTGTTCTCGGCGGTGACGGCCGGCGCACCGTGGTGGTCGAGATGGCCGCCGTGGCCGGGCTCTCACTGGTGCCGCACGGTCACCGTGACCCGGCCGCGACGACGACGTACGGCGTGGGCGAGCTGATCCTGGCCGCACTGGACCAGGGAGCCGAGCGGATCCTGGTCGGCTGCGGCGACTCAGGCACCTGCGACGGCGGCGCGGGTGCCCTCCAGGCGCTCGGCGCGCGCATTCGCGACGCCACCGGGAGGGACGTGCGGCGAGGTGGTGCCGCCCTCGCCGGAGCTGCCCGTCTAGACATCGACGGCCTCGACGACCGGCTGGCCGGGGTCGAGATCCTGGTGGCCTGCAACCCGCACAACGTCCTGACCGGCGCCGAAGGCGTGGCCAGGGTGTTCGGGCCCCAGAAGGGCGCCACCCCCGAACAGGTCGGGGAGCTCGACCGGGCGTTGAGCGTCTGGGCCGGCGTGCTCGAACGCGACGGTCATCCCGATCGCGCCCACGACCTGCGTACCGGAGCCGGAACCGGTGCGTCCGGAGGGCTGGGTGCCGGGCTGGCCGGCGGCCTCGGGGCGACGCTGATGCCGCGGTTCGAGGTGATGTTCGACCACGTCGACCTGGATGCGCTGATCGCCGAGGCCGACCTGGTGATCACCGCCGAGGGGGCGATCGACTTCCAGACCCCGCGCGGCAAGATCCCCGCAGAGGTCGCCCGCCGGGCCAAGCTGCGAGGCAAGCCGGTGCTCGCCTTGGCCGGCAGCGTGGGTGAAGGTGCCGGCGGCGTCCACGAGGTCGGGATCGGCTCCTACACCTCCATCCTCAACGTCCCGATGCCGCTGTCGGTGGCAGTGGCACAGGGATACGAGCTGGTCGAGGACGCTGCCGAGCAGCTCATTCGTACCGTGCTGATCGGGTGTGCGATCGCTGCCGCTTGAGCACGGTCCGCCCGTGGGGCCCGCGGTTCGTGGGGGAGGCCAGGTGCGCCGTACCCTTGGTAGACGATGAACCCCCGGACCGTCTATCTGGACCACGCCGCCACCACGCCCATGGCCCCGGCGGCGATCGAGGCGATGACCGCGGAGCTGGCGCTGGTCGGCAACGCGAGCTCGCTGCACGCATCGGGACGCCGTGCCCGACGGGTGCTGGAGGAGTCCCGCGAACGGATCGCCGCGGCGCTCGGGTCCCGCCCTGGTGAGGTCGTCTTCACCTCCGGCGGCACCGAGGCCGACAACCTGGCTCTCAAGGGCGCCTTCTGGGCCCGCCGCGACCAGGACCCCGCGCGCACTCGGATCCTGTCCTCCACCGTCGAGCACCACGCCGTGCTCGACCCGCTGCACTGGCTGGAGACGACCGAAGGTGCCGAGGTCGAGCTCGTCGGCTGTGACGCGACCGGTCGCCTCGATCTGGCCGCGATGAGGGAGACGATCGAGCGCGATCCGGCCTCGGTCGCGGTCATCTCGGTGATGTGGGCCAACAACGAGGTCGGCACCCTCCAGCCCGTCCCTGAGATCGCTGCGATCGCCTCCGAGTACGGGATCCCGGTCCACACCGACGCGGTCCAGGCGGTCGGCGCGGTGCCGGTCGACTTCGCGACCAGCGGTGTCGACGCGCTCTCGCTGACGGGCCACAAGCTCGGCGGCCCGGTCGGTGCGGGCGCGCTGGTCGTGCGCCGCGAGCTCGAGCTGACCGCACTGGTCCACGGTGGCGGCCAGGAGCGAGACGTACGCAGCGGCACCCACGCGACCGCGGCCATCGCCGGCTTCGCGGCGGCCGTCGAGCTCGCGGTCAAGGAGCAGGAGGCGTACGCGATCCGGGTCGGTGAGCTGCGCGGCCGACTGGTCGAGCAGGTGCTCGCCCAGGTGCCGGACACACACCTGAACGGTCCGCCGCTGGACGGCGATCGGCTGCCCAACAACGCCCAGATCGCGTTCCCCGGCTGCGAGGGCGACTCGCTGCTGATGCTGCTCGACGCCGCCGGGGTCGAGTGCTCGACCGGTGCGGCGTGCTCGGCCGGCGTACCTCAGGCCTCTCACGTGCTCCTCGCGATGGGCCAGTCCGACGAGCAGGCGCGCTCCTCGCTGCGCTTCTCGCTCGGCCACACCACCACGCCCGAGGACGTGGACCGGCTCGTCGCGGCGATCGGACCGGCCGTCGAGCGCGGTCGCGCGGCAGGGCTGCAGCGCTGATGGGACTCTGCTGATGGGAACGGGGATGAGAGTCGTCGCCGCCATGTCCGGGGGAGTGGACTCCGCCGTCGCCGCGGCGCGCGCGAAGGAAGCGGGCCACGACGTCACCGGCGTCCACCTGGCGCTCTCGCGCAACCCGGCCTCCTACCGCTCCGGCGCGCGTGGGTGCTGCACGATCGAGGACTCCAACGACGCCCGGCGTGCCGCCGACGTGATCGGCATCCCGTTCTACGTCTGGGATCTCTCCGACCGCTTCCACGAGGACGTGGTCGAGGACTTCATGTCGGAGTACTCCGAGGGGCGCACCCCCAACCCGTGCCTGCGCTGCAACGAGAAGATCAAGTTCGCCGCCGTGCTCGACCGCGCGCTCGCACTCGGTTTCGACGCGGTCGC
This sequence comes from Nocardioides panzhihuensis, assembly GCF_013408335.1. Taxonomy (NCBI): domain Bacteria; kingdom Bacillati; phylum Actinomycetota; class Actinomycetes; order Propionibacteriales; family Nocardioidaceae; genus Nocardioides; species Nocardioides panzhihuensis. The sequence continues at coordinate 903,483 of NZ_JACBZR010000001.1, forward strand.
GACCGGCCACTACGCCACGCTCCGCACGGGCGCCGACGGGCTGGTCGAGCTGCATCGCGCAGTCGACGGCGGCAAGGACCAGTCCTACGTGCTCGGCGTGCTCGACCAGGCTCAGCTCGAGCACTCGATGTTCCCGCTGGGGGACACGCCCAAGCCGCTGGTGCGCGAGGAGGCGGCCCGTCGCGGTCTTCTCGTCGCCGACAAGCCCGACTCCCACGACATCTGCTTCGTCGCTGACGGCGACAACGCCGGCTGGCTGCGCGAGAAGCTCGGCGACCGGGCGCCCAACCAGTCCGGGCCGATCGTCGACGAGTCCGGCGACGTCCTGGGTGAGCACCAGGGGACGTACGCCTACACGATCGGGCAGCGCAAGGGCCTCCGCCTCGGCAAGCCCGCCGCTGACGGGAAGCCACGGTTCGTGCTCGACATCGAGCCCGTCACTGCGACTGTGACTGTGGGTCCGCGCGAGCACCTCGCCGTCGACGGGCTCTCCGGGATCCGCCCGCGCTGGGCCGGCCGCGCGCCCGACGGCGTGCTGGAGGGCACGGTCCAGCTGCGCGCCCACGGCGACGAGCATCGGGCCCGGGTGACCGTGACCGGCGACGACGTCGAGATCGAGCTGCTCGACCCGGCCTACGGCATCGCACCGGGCCAGGCCGCGGTCATCTACGACGGCACCCGTGTCGTCGGCTCGGCCACCATCTCCTCGACCCGGCGGGTGGCTCTCGCATGAGGGCGACCGGAGTCGGCTCGATGCCTGGCCACGACAACGGACAGAGCGACTACGCCGAGGCCTGCCGCGTCGTGCTCGGCGTGCTCACCGATCTTCCTCATCTGCCCGAGTTGCCGGCGCGCGGCGCGATCGCGAACATGACCGGCCGGGGGCTGGCGGTCCTCGACGGGCTCGACGCCGATCTCCAGCCCGCGGGCTGGAGACTGACCGGCACCTCCGGCTCGGCCGGGGTCGACCATCGGCGCGCCCGGAGCCTGCTCGCCCAGGACCTAGACACCGTCGAGGAACTGATCCAGGACTCCGCGCTCACCGCCGGCGGCGGCGCGTTCAAGATCCAGGTCGCCGGGCCGTGGACCCTGGCCGCCACCGTCGAGCGACCGCGCGGCGACAAGATCCTCGCCGACCACGGTGCTCGCCGCGATCTGGCGCAGGCGCTGGCCGAGGGCGTGCGCAACCACATCCGTGACGTACGCCGCCGCCTCCCTGGCGCGGACACCCTGATCGTCCAGGTCGACGAGCCCGCGCTGAGCGCTGTGCTCAAGGCCCAGGTGCCGACCGCCTCCGGGTTCGGCAGGCACCGCAGCATCGACCGTCCCGAGGCCTCCCAGGCGCTGGAGTGGGTGCTGGGCGCGATCGCCGAGGAGGGCGCGACCCCGTGGGTGCACTCCTGCGCGCCCGGGACGCCGCTGGACCTGATCCGCAACGCCGGCGCGAAGGGGATCAGCGTCGACCTGGCCCAGCTCACCGCCGGTGACCACGACCACCTGGCCACGGCCCTGGAGGCCGGCGACACGGTCGCGCTCGGCGTGGCTCCAGCGCTCGCGCCGGCGGGCGCTGCGCCCACCGACAAGACGGTCACCGAGGCCGTGGAGCGCTGGCTCGACATGCTCGGGCTGGACGCTGCGTACGACATCGTGCTGACGCCCACGTGCGGCCTCGCCGGCGCCGATGGGCGATGGGCCCGCACCGTGTTGCGAATCCTCACCGAGAGCGCCGGTCACCTAGCGTAGATTTCGCTCATGCTACGACGAGGGACGGCACTGCTGGCGACGGCTCTTCTGCTCGCAGGCTGCGGGAGCAGCGCGACCGAGGCAGACGACAGCGCCGCGGAGAAGCCCAGTCCAGCGCCGTCGGTGAGCATCGACCCGGCTGACCTGAAACCCGGCAACCAACCTGCGACGCCCGAGGCGCTGGCGGCGATCACGCTCCAGCGCGTGCCCGTGGTGCCGGAGGCCTTCGACGGTGGTGACCATTACTTCGAGCACGACGAGGTCGGCACCGTACTGCTGTGGGGAGGCGACCGGTCGCTGGAGGTCAAGGCCGGCGCGGTCGACGACGACCTGCTCTCGACCTGGTGCCGCGACGGGATGTCGGGCTGCGTCGATGTGAAGACCGAGAACGGCACCGCCACGGTCGGCTGGGACCTCGCCACCGACGACGGTACTCCCGGTCAGCTGATGGTCTCCCACGAAGCCCAGGGGGAGGAGCGCCGGGCCGCCTACCTGGGCGAGAAGATCACCGAGGATCCCCGCAAGCTCGACCTCGAGGTGGACGTCGACGCTCTCGTCGCCCTGGTGACCGACCCGCGCCTCGGCACCAAGACGACCACGAAGATGACGAAGGCGCAGGTCAGCGGCTTTCCTGCGGCCGGCGCCAACGGTGGCGGCGAGGTCGCGCTGACCGCTGGGGCGATCGCGGCAGGACTCCTCGAGACCGAGGAGTACGCCGATCTCGACTCTTTCGCGAAGGCCGACGTCTCGGCCTACGGCAAGGGTGCCTTCGGTGTCGTCGGCACCCGCCCCGACGGCAGCACCGTCACCGCCGTCCACGCCCCGAACCTGCCGGCGGGTCAGCGGAAGTGCCCCAAGACGCTCACCTGCTCGAAGGGCGACACCGACGGCTACGACGGCTGGATCGAAGGATCGGCCGAGACCGTCCGCTGCCACGAGGCGGAGGGAGAGCGCGCCGCATTCTGTGCGGTCGTACGTGAGCAGGCGCCGGCGCCGTTCCCCGAGGACGATCTCGACCCGGTCCTCTCCGGTCTCGAGGCGGCACTGGAGACGCTGTGGCCGACGGCTTCGGCCGAGAGCGTGCGCCGCGGTAAGTCGCTGGTCGGCTGACCGTAGTCAGCGTCTGGCGATCCGCTGGCCCTCGTAGGCCTGACGCTCGCTCGGCGGCGCGAACGACTCCGGCGGACGGGGCTGGTGATGAGCTGGCTGCAGCGCAGCCGCGGGTTGCGGGTCCAGGCGCTGTGGAGTCGGCTGACGGTGGCCCGGCTGGCGTGGTTCCGGTTGGCGAGGCTCGGGCGGGCGCGGCCGCTGCAGGCGTTGGGGTGGCTGCTGGTCCGCGGACAGCCGGCGCGGGAGCGGCGCTTCGTGTCGGGGCTGGGCCTGGGGCTGGGGACGCAGTTGGCGGTGCGGGTGGACCGGGTAGGGCTCCGATGCCTGGCGCGGATCCGGCGGATAACGCGGAGGTGCCTGGGCGAAGCTCGGGTCGTCCCACTCCCGGTCGCGCTTGCTGCGTCCGGCGAGCAGGGCGACCGCACTGGCCGTCAGGGCCAGGACGATCATGGTGGCGACGATGATCCAGGTGAGCATGCCGACACCGCCGCCGTCCCCGGTCGGCGTCGCCTTCGTGACCGCCGTTGTCGCTGGTGCGCAGCCGCTCTCGACGCACTCGCCGTCGCTGGGGGTGCCGGTCACGACGAACCTGATGCCGCGGTCGACCGAGCCCTGGAAGGTGAGGGTGTGCTCGCCGAGTCCGATGTCCTTGGGCAGCCGGCCCGACCACTTCGCGACGCCGCGGCCGTTGGCCGTGACGTCGGTCGAGAGGACCAGCGGGGTCGAGTAGACGACGACCTTGATGCCGGTCTCGTTGGGCTTGAAGCCGGATGCCTCGGCATGGATCACCTCGTCAGCGTCGACGGAGGCCTCGCCGAGGCCGGTGAGCTCGAGGCCTCTCGTCGTCGGCGGCTCCTCCGGCGCGGACCACGGCTTCTTCGACGCCTTCTTCTTCGGCTTCTCGACGGAGCCGGCCCCGTCGCGGGAGTCACCATCGGTGGTGCGACCCGGGGACGTGCCACCGCCGGAGCCCGAACCGGAGCCCGAACCGGAGCCGGACCCCGAACCTGAGCCCGAACCCGAACCAGATCCTCCGGTTCCGGTGGAGGGCTCCTCGGGGGTCGGTGAGCTCTCGGGCTCAGCGAGTGCGTCGAAGTCGAACGGGACGTTCACGTGCGCCGTGTCGGACTTGTCGTAGAGGTCGCGATCCCCACCGCGCATCGTGATGATCTGGTAGCTCGTGCCGGGGTCAAGCCTGGCGACCTGGGCGGCGTCGAGGGTGAACTGGTAGGCCCAGTCGTCGGGGTCCTCGGGGTTGATCAGCACCGACTTGATGAAGGTGTTCCGGGTGCCTGAGCCGGAGTAGCCCACCGGGTTGAGCGCGATCTCGATGCCCGGCCGCCTGCCGAGGTAGTCGGTGCCGTGGACGTCGAGGACCGCGCCGCTCTTGGACTGCGAGACGATCGAGACCTCGACCTCGGGGTCCGAGAAGAGGCCGCCCAGTCCGAGCGCAGGGGCGGCGCCGAGAGGCGTCAGCAGGAGGGCGAGCGCTGCGAGCAGCGTCACCGCGAGCCGAGAAAACACTGCAGACCTCACAAGGCGGTCTCTTGGGGGCAAGGTGTCGGCCCGCCTCAGCCGATGCCGCAGGAAGATAGCTCGCTTTACCCTGCGTCGTGACCCGCGTCACCCAGGTGTTGACGGGTTGCGTCGATATTGAGGGGGTTGAGTGTCGTTTGGGCTGGTGAATCACCGAAAACGCCCGGGCGGGTATGCCGTGCACATTCCGGCCCGGCAAGGGCGGAAGTTGTCGGTGGGACGAGGCAAGATGGTGCCCGTGAACGATGACGTGACCGCCGAGGCCGGGCCCGAGCAGAAGAACGAGCACCAGGAGCTCGCCGAGCAGATCGAGGACGCTCGCTACCGCTACTACGTGCTCGACGACCCGACGCTCTCCGACGCCGAGTTCGACCAGCTGTGGCGTCGGATCAACGAGCTCGAGGAGCAGTTCCCCGAGCTGCGCACGCCCGACTCTCCCACCCAGAAGGTCGGCGGCACGTTCTCGACGGAGTTCACCGCGGTCGACCACCTGCAGCGGATGGAGTCGCTCGACAACGCCTTCTCTTATCAAGAGCTCGCCGGCTGGTATGCCCGGATCGCGAAGGACGGCGTCGGCGAGGCCGAGCTGCTGTGCGAGCTCAAGGTCGACGGGCTGGCCATCAACCTGCTCTACGAGAAGGGCCGCCTGGTCCGGGCGCTGACCCGCGGCGACGGCCGCACGGGCGAGGACGTCACCCCGAACGTACGCACCATCAAGTCGATCCCGCACCGGCTGACCGGCACCGACGAGTTCCCGGTGCCCGACCTGGTCGAGGTGCGCGGCGAGGTCTTCCTCTCCAACGAGGCCTTCGACAAGCTCAACGCCTCCCTGGTCGACGCGGGCAAGCCGATGTTCGCCAACCCGCGCAACTCCGCCGCAGGGTCGCTGCGGCAGAAGGACCCTCGGGTGACCGCCACCCGCGAGCTCGGAATGGTCTGCCACGGCATCGGCGCCCGGCAGGGTTTCCAGCCGGTCGCCCAGTCACATGCGTACGACGCGCTGAAGGCCTGGGGGCTGCCCACCTCCGATCGGGTCAAGGTGCTCAAGAGCCTCGCCGAGGTCGAGGAGTTCATCAGCTACTTCGGTGAGCACCGTCACGACGTCACCGAGCACGAGATCGACGGCGTCGTGATCAAGGTCGACGACATCTCGCTGCAGCGCCGGCTGGGCTCCACCTCCCGCGCTCCGCGCTGGGCGATCGCGTTCAAGTATCCGCCCGAGGAGGTCAACGCCAAGCTGCTCGCCATCGATGTCGGCGTCGGCCGCACCGGCCGGGTCACGCCCTTCGGTGTCATGGAGCCCACCAAGGTCGCCGGGTCGACCGTCGAGCGAGCGACGCTGCACAACGCCCACGAGGTCAAGCGCAAGGACGTACGCCCCGGCGACACGATCATCCTCCGCAAGGCCGGCGACGTCATCCCCGAGATACTCGGACCGGTGCTGCCGCTGCGGCCCGAGGGGCTGGCCGAGTGGGTGATGCCCACCGAGTGCCCCGCGTGCGGCACCACGCTCGCCGAGCAGAAGGAGGGCGACAAGGACCTGCGCTGCCCCAACCATCGCGGCTGCCCGGCTCAGGTGCGGGAGCGGGTCTTCTTCGCCTCCGGGCGGGGCGCCTTCGACATCGAGGGGATGGGCTACGAGGCGGCCGACGCGTTGCTGGCCTCCGAGGTGATCACCAACGAGGGCGACATCTTCGCGCTCGACGAGGCCAAGCTGGCCACCACCGCCTTCTTCACCCGCGCAGCGAAGAAGGCGGAGAAGGAGGCCGGCGCCGGCGACCGGGTCCTCAACGCCAACGCAATGGGCTTGCTGGGCAACCTCGAGGAGCGCAAGCAGGTCCCGCTGTGGCGGGTGCTGGTCGCGCTGTCGATCCGCCACGTCGGCCCGTCAGCGGCCCGGGCGCTGGCCACCGAGTTCGGCTCGCTCGATGCCATCTGGGCCGCCTCCCAGGAGGAGCTCGCCGCCACCGAGGGCGTCGGCGGGATCATCGCCGAGGCCATCGTCGAGTGGCGCCAGGTCGACTGGCACCAGGAGATCGTCGAGAAGTGGCGTACGGCCGGGGTCTCCCTCGCCGACGAGCGCGACGAGTCCGTCCCCCGCAACCTCGAGGGCCTGACCATCGTGGTCACCGGGTCCCTGGAGGACTTCTCCCGTGATGGCGCCAAGGAGGCGATCATCGCTCGCGGCGGCAAGGCGGCCGGCTCGGTCTCCAAGAAGACCGACTACGTCGTGGTGGGCGAGAGCGCCGGCTCCAAGGCGGCGAAAGCAGAGGAGCTCGGCCTCAAGCTCCTGAACGAGGCCGACTTCAAGACCCTCCTGGAGAACGGCCCCGCCGAAGCGTCAGTCTCTGACGCCGAGTAGTCAGGCTATGACGTCGAGAGGTCGATCCCTGAGCGCGTGGCTCAGGAATCGACCGCTCGCGGTCAGGACTGGTGCATCGCCCCGCTGACGGTCGAGACGCCCTTCCTCAGCTCGATCGGAGCCGCGGCGCATCCCCGAGCCTCCTCGTCGCAGGTCTCCACCTCGGTCCCGGTGGCCCGGATGACGTGCCCCTCCGGAGTCCAGCCGAATCGGTCGCCGAGGTCGACCGTGGTCTTCGTCCCGAGGCTCAGGTCGTACAACGAGCCGCTCGCTGCCTCGCGGCAGCTGCCCTGCTCGTCGCAGGTCAGGTACGGCGACGCGAGGACGTGCTGGCCGTCGGGGGCGATCCGGAGCGTGACCAGCCCGTCGGGGTAGTCGGAGCTGCGCACGGTGAGGAGCACCTTGCCGGTGGCCACATCGACCACCCTCTGGAGACCGCCGACGACGCCCTCGACTGCTCGCCCGTTGATCACCTCGGTGGTGTACTTGCCCGGGAGACCCTTCGACCTCGACACGTGCCCGGCACGCCACTCGACGTCGAGGGTGCGGTCGTCGAGGGCGACGTACGCATGCTCGCCGTCGACCGCCACCGGCGGGGTCTTCCAGCCGGCCCAGGTGTACTTCCCCGATATCGGGACGTCGGCGACCTTCTCGCCCTTGCCCAGGTCGACCACACGCACCAGCCAGCCGTCTCCGTCCTTGACGGTCCAGGCGACGTACGGAGAGTCGGGGTCGGTGCCGATGAGCCGGTCGCTGACGTCACCGAAGTCCAATGGAGCCACCCCGGCGGTGGTGATCAGGGAGAGCCGGGCGTTCCTCTGGGTGCTGCGGGCCAGGAGGCCGACAGAGGTGTAGCGCAGGTCGTTCACGGTCCCGCCATACGTCACCGTGGTTCCGTCCCCGAAGTGCACGGCCCCGCCCTCGGCGACAGCCCAGCCCCGGGGATCGCCCTCGGCTGCAGCGATGTCGGGACCACTGTCTCCGAGCGTCCCGCCCAAGGCGTACGTTCCGATTCCGCCGGCCAGGACGAGTGCTGCCGCGCCGGCAACCCAGCCCGCGCGCCTACGTCTGCGGACGGATCGGGTGCGGAGGTGGAGCTCGTCGGTGGCCAGACGGGGAACGGGCACATCGTCAGCAGCGTCACGCAGCAGCGTACGCAGGTCGTTGTCAGTCATGGGTCATCTCCAGGGTGAGAGTCGGGTTCCCGAGGACGGTGCGGAGCTTGTCGAGGGCGGACGAGGTCTGGCTCTTCACCGTGCCCTCCGTGCAGCCGAGCACGGCGGCGGTGCGGCGCACGTCGAGGTCCTCGTAGAAGCGGAGGACGACGACGGCTCGCTGTCGAGGCGGCAGCGCCGCGACAGCGTCCAGCAGGACCGATCGGGTGGTCGGGTCGTTCTCATGACCGGGGTCCGGGAGGACCTCGGTCGGCTGCTCGCGGTTCCACGACGCCCGGCGGAACCAGCTCATCGCGGTGTTGAACAGCACCTGCCTGGCGTATGCCGGAGCGGCCTCGAGCGTGCGCACCCGGCCCCAGCTCCCGAAGGTCTTCGCCAAGGCCGTCTGCACCAGGTCCTCTGCGCGCCCGTGGTCACCGACGAGCAGGTAGGCAGTCCGATAGAGCCGCGGCCAGGCGGTCTGGGCGAACTCTTCGAACTGTTCCTGGGTTGGGGGTCTCGCCATCGATCCGTCCGATCTCTCGAGCCGATTGTCAGGGTTGAAGACGCGGTCGGGTGCCAGATCGGTTGTACGCGGCCGAAACTCGGCCATCAGGACGGGCTACACGTCGGTGAGGCGCCGCCAGGCGTGCACGACGGCGACCACCGCGATCGGGCCGACGGCAGCGGCCAGCGCCAGCTGTGGCAGGCCGACGGCTGCGGCCGCTTCTGCGCCGCCCATCCCGGTCCACAGCGACGATGCGGCGTAGGGGAACCAGGAGCCGGCGCCGAGGAGGACGATCACCTGGGTGGCGGCGATGACGGCGATCAGTACGCCGACGGTGCCGAACGCGCTCCGGGTGACCGTCGCGACCCAGGCGAACGGAAGGGCCAGCCCGATTCCGAGCATCCCGGCGGTGAGGGCTGTGACGGTCGCCTGTCCGAGTCCCGGCGGAGTGCTCGGTGGCGCCGTCGCGAGGGCCGCGCCGGCCAGCGCGGCGAGAGCGAGACCGACGAGCGTCGCGGCGAGCACGACGGCGGCGAGGCTCGCGAGGATCACCAGGCAGCGAGCCAGCGCGATCGTGGTGCGCGGCACCGTCAGCCCGAAGGACGCACCTGCGGTGCCGTCGGTGAAAGGCTGCCCGAACGCCCATGCCGTCGCGAACCCACCGGCCGTGAGCACCGCGACGCTGAGGATCTGGGCGAGCGCCACCATGACGGTGGTTCCCGGGTCGCCGGTGGCGTACGGCGCCAGCTTCACCGCGGCGGCACCGACTCCGTAGCCGGAGCGCGCCAGAGCCACGGCGCCGAAGCTGCCGCACGGGACGAGTACGACCAGCGCCGGAACGGCGATCCGGAGGACCGTCGAGCGGTGCAGCAGCAGTGCTTCGACCTGGAGGGCCGCTCGCAGGCCGGGGATCATGCTTCTCTCCTCATGGCGGCTCGGGGCTCCTCGCGCTCGGCCGCGAGCACGCTCGCGAAGAAGCGCGACTCGAGATCCGGGCCTTCGGGGGCGAAGGTGTCGACGACGTGGCCGGCGTGGACGGCGACGATGCGGTCGGCTATCCGGGACACCTCGTCGAGATGGTGGCTGCTGACCAAGACGGCCGCGCCTTGTGCCGCCAGGTCCCGCACGAGCTCCCGCACGATCACGACACCGCGCGGGTCCAGGGCGCTGGTGGGCTCGTCGAGCACCAGCGCGCGCGGTGAGTGGATCGTGGCGCCCCCGATGCCGAGCCGCTGCCGGTTGCCCTGGGAGAGCGCGCGTGCGCGGACGTCGGCCCAGGCATCCAGGCCGAGCCGGCTCCTCGCGGCGGTGGCCAGCTCCTCCGTTTGACCGCTGGAGCAGCCGTGCAGTCGCGCGGCGGCCCGAAGGTTCTCCGTCACGGTGAGATCCGCGAAGACGAGGGGCGCATCGACCACATGCCCGAACTGCGCCGCAACGTCGCGGGGCAGCTCTGCCGCGTCATGGCCGAGGATCTTCACGGTGCCGGAATCGGGGCTCAGCCTGCCTGCGAGCGCGCGCAGTGCGGTCGTCTTGCCCGCGCCGTTGAGGCCGATCATCGCCACCACCTCGCCGTGGTCGACGTGCAGAGTGAGCCCGTCCAGCGCCGGGCGGGCCAGGCCCACGCGACGCCTGCTCCACGGCGTCCGGGAGGCCGGGAAGGTGTGGCTGATCGAGTCGAGACTCAACGCGGTCATGGCCGTTCTCCGGTCGCCGGCGTGAGCTGGTCGAGGGCGTGGCGTACGAGATCCTCGAGCGACGTGCTGTCGTCGAGGGCGACGCTGTCAGGATCCGCCCACGACAGCAGCGCCGCAGTCACCGCGGCGAGGACGGCCGCCGTCGCGATGACGGCGTCGAGGCGCGGAGTGCCATCGGCGGCCAATCGCTCGACGATCGCGTCCTGAGTGTCCTGGGTGGACGTGGCGACGGCGGCGCGCAGACTCGGGTGGCGGGCGACGATCGCGACGCGTCGACGGGCGGTGGCGTCCTCGACCGCGGCGATCCCGGCGAGGGCGCTGAGGAAGCCGCCTCGGACCCGCTGGAGCGGTGGCAGCCCGAGCGGCTGCGTCCCCACGGCCTCGGCGATGAGCGGGTCGTACGGATCGGTGACCAGCACTGCGTCCTTGGTGGGGAAGTGCCGGAAGAAGGTCATCTGCGTGATGCCCGCGGCCTCGGCGATCTGGCTCACGGTGGTCGCGTCGTACCCCTGGCGCTCGAACAGGTCCAGGGCTACGTCGAGGATGCGTGCCCTGGTGCGGAGCGTCTTGGGGGTGGCCACTCGGATAATGTTAGTCACTAACATTAGCGCTTGGCAACACCGGCGGCTGCCGAGGTGAGAGTTGCGCCCGAGGACACCTAGGATGTGCGCATGCCAGAAATCACCCGCGACGAGGTCGCGCACCTGGCCGACCTCGCCCGCATCGACCTGAGCGACGCCGAGCTCGATCACCTTGCCCCGCAGCTTCAGGTGATCCTCGAGTCCGTCGCCTCGATCCAGGGGCTTGCCGGCGATGACGTGCCTGCCACCTCCCACCCGCTTCCGATGACCAACGTCTTCCGTGAGGACGTCGTGACCCCGAGTCTGACGCCGGAGCAGGCGCTCTCCGGCGCGCCGAGCGTCGAGGAGCAGCGCTTCGCGGTGCCGCGGATCCTGGGGGACGAGCAGTGAGCGACCTCATTCTGAAGACGGCTGCGGAGCTCGCCGACGCCCTCGCCGCCGGTGAGACCACCTCGGTCGAGCTGACCCAGGTCCACCTCGACCGGATCGCCGCGGTCGACGGCGACGTCCACGCCTTCCTCCACATCGACGCCGAGGGCGCACTGTCGCAGGCCGCCGCCTCCGACGCGCGCCGGGCCAACGGTGACGCGCTGCATGCTCTCGACGGCGTGCCGATCGCGGTCAAGGACGTGCTGACCACCATCGGCCTGCCGACGACCTGCGGCTCCAAGATGCTCGAAGGCTGGGTCCCGCCCTACGACGCGACCGTGGTCAAGAAGATCAAGGACGCCGGCCTGCCGATCCTCGGCAAGACCAACATGGACGAGTTCGCGATGGGCTCCTCCACGGAGCACTCCGCCTACGGCCCGACCAGGAACCCGTGGAAGCTCGACCGGATCCCCGGCGGCTCGGGTGGTGGCTCGGCGGCCGCCGTCGCGGCGTACGAGGCGCCGCTGGCGCTCGGCACCGACACCGGTGGCTCGATCCGTCAGCCGGGTGCGGTCACCGGCACCGTCGGGGTGAAGCCGACCTACGGCTCCGTCTCCCGCTACGGCCTCGTTGCGCTGGCCAACTCGCTGGACCAGGTCGGCCCGGTGACCCGCACCGTCCTCGACAGCGCCCTGCTGCACGAGCTGATCGGCGGGCACGACCCGCTCGACTCGACCTCGACGACCACCCCGGTGACCGGGCTCGTCGACGCCGCTCGCGCCGGTGCGACCGGCGACCTCAAGGGCGTCAAGGTCGGCGTCATCAAGGAGCTGGGCGGCCAAGAAAATGGGCAGAGCGGCTGGGCGCCGGACGTGATGCGCAAGTTCGCAGAGTCGGTCGACCTGCTCACCAAGCTGGGCGCCGACGTCGTGGAGGTCTCCACGCCGAGCTTCGAGCACGCGATGGCCGCCTACTACCTGATCCTGCCGGCGGAGTGCTCCTCCAACCTGGCCAAGTTCGACGCGATGCGCTACGGCCTGCGGGTCACCCCCGACGGGTCGCCGTCCGCCGAGGACGTGATGAAGGCGTCGCGCGACGCCGGCTTCGGCGACGAGGTCAAGCGCCGGATCATCCTCGGCACCTATGCGCTCTCGAGCGGCTACTACGACGCCTACTACGGCCAGGCGCAGAAGATCCGCACCCTGATCATCGAGGACTTCAAGAAGGCCTTCGAGCAGGTCGACGTGCTGGTCTCGCCGACGTCCCCGTCGACCGCGTTCCCGCTGGGCGCGAAGCTCGATGACCCGCTCGCGATGTACATGCAGGACCTGGCCACCATCCCGGCCAACCTGGCCGGCACTCCCGGCATCTCCATCCCGGCCGGGGTTTCCGACGTGGACGGGCTGCCTGTCGGCGTACAGCTCCTCGCGCCGGTCCTGGAGGACGCCCGTCTCTACCGCGTCGGTGCTGCCCTCGAGGGCGCCGTCGGCCCGGTGCTCTCGATCGACAAGCTGGAGGTGGCCCGATGACGGCTGTATCCGATTCTTTGGGTCTCGTCCCGTTCGACGAGGTGCTGGAGAAGTACGACCCGGCGATGGGCCTGGAGGTCCACGTCGAGCTGAACACCAACACCAAGATGTTCTGCGGCTGCCCGGCGACGTTCGGCGGCGAGCCCAACTCCCAGGTCTGCCCGACCTGCCTCGGCCTGCCCGGCTCGATGCCGGTCGTGAACGCCAAGGCGGTGGAGAGCGCGATCCGGATCGGGCTCGCGCTCAACGGCAGGATCGCGGAGTGGTGCCGGTTCGCCCGGAAGAACTACTTCTACCCGGACATGCCGAAGAACTTCCAGACCTCTCAGTACGACGAGCCGATCGTCTACGACGGCTACCTCGACGTCGAGGTGGAGGGGGAGACCTACCGGGTCGAGATCGAGCGCGCCCACATGGAGGAGGACACCGGCAAGACCACCCACATCGGTGGTGCGACCGGCCGAATCCACGGTGCCGACTACTCGCTGGTCGACTACAACCGCGCGGGCATCCCCCTGATCGAGATCGTCACGCGTCCGATCCTCGGCGCCGGCGCCAAGGCGCCGCAGGTGGCGAAGGCCTACGTCGCCGCGCTGCGCGAGATCCTGCTGGGCCTGGGCGTCTCCGACGTACGCATGGACCAGGGCTCGATGCGCTGCGACGTGAACCTGTCGCTGTCCCCGAAGGGCTCCGGGACTCTCGGGACGCGCACCGAGACGAAGAACGTCAACTCGCTGCGCTCGGTCGAGCGGGCCGTACGTTTCGAGATGTCGCGTCACGCCGGGATCCTCGACGCGGGGGAGGCGATCTTCCAGGAGACCCGCCACTTCCACGAGGACACCGGCACCACCTCGGCCGGCCGGGCGAAGTCGGACGCCGACGACTACCGCTACTTCCCAGAGCCGGACCTGGTTCCCGTCGCGCCGTCGCGTGAGTGGGTCGAGGAGTTGCGCGCGAGCCTGCCGGAGCGCACCGCCGACAAGCGGGCGCGCCTGCAGGTCGAGTGGGGCTACTCCGACCTGGAGATGCGCGACGTCTGGGCCGCCGGCGCTCTGTCGCTGATCGAGGCGACGGTCGCCGAAGGAGCCTCCGCACAGGCCGCCCGTAAGTGGTGGATGGCCGAGCTCTCCCGCAGTGCCAACGACCGTGGCGTCGAGCTCGCCGAGCTCGGGGTCACCCCGGTGCAGGTCGCCGAGGTGCAGAAGCTGGTCGACGCCAAGACGCTGACCGACAAGCTGGCCCGCCAGGCCTTCGAGGGTCTTCTCGCAGGTGAGGGCACCGTCTCCGAGATCATCGACGCCCGCGGCCTCGCCGTGGTCTCCGACGACGGCGCGCTCGGTGCCGCTGTCGACGAGGCCATCGACGCCCAGCCCGCGGTCGCCGAGAAGATCCGCGGCGGCAACCAGGCCGCGGTCGGCGCGCTCATCGGCGCGGTCATGAAGGCGACCGGTGGCAAGGCCGACGCCAAGCGGGTCCGCGAGCTGATCCTGGAGAAGCTCGCCTGACGTACGCGCTGGCCTGACGTACGACATCGCCCGCGCTTTCCCGCCATGGTGGGAGAGCGCGGGCGTTTCGCGTCCGTGAGCGGTGCACAATCGAGCCGTGGTGGGAAGGTGCAGCCCGCCCTCAGCCTCAGGGGCTGGCAGACTGTCCCGAATGACCGAGCCCTTCCGTATTGCCCTGCTCATCGACGCGGACAATGCTCCCGCGTCCAAGATCGACGCGATCCTCAACGACCTGGCCGAGTACGGCGAGGTGACGATCCGCCGGGCCTACGGCAACTGGACCAAGTCCGAGCTCAAGAGCTGGATCGGGGAGCTGCACGACGCCGCGATCCGGCCGATGCAGCAGTTCGACCTGACCGCGCACAAGAACGCCTCCGACATGGCGCTCGCGATCGACGCGGTCGAGCTGCTCCATGCGGCCATCCCGGACGCGTTCGCGCTGGTCTCCTCCGACTCCGACTTCACCCCGCTGGTGCACTACCTGCGGGAGAAGGGTCGCGCGGTCTACGGCTACGGCCGGGAGAAGACACCGGCGCCGTTCAAGAGCGCCTGCACCCGGTTCACCGTCGTGGAGAAGCTCGGTGACACCGAGGAGGTGACCGAGACCGAGGCCGGCGTAGCGCCCGCCCGCAAGCAGGCCGCCGCCGCGACCACGGGCCAGGTGCTGAAGCGCAACGCCAGGCTGATCCAGCTGCTGCGCAACTCCATCGCCGCGGCCGCCGACGACGACGGCTGGGCCCTGGTCGGCACCGTCGTCTCCCGCATCCGCAACCAGTCCTCCGAGGACCCCCGCAACTACGGCTACGCCACCTGGACCAAGCTGATCAAGGCGATCGACCTGTTCGAGCTCAAGGACGAGGGCACCTCGGCGATCGCGGTCAGCGACCGGCGCAACGGCAGGAAGTGACGTACCCCTCCGGTACGTCCTCTGCGGACATCACCGTCCGCGCGTCTCCGCGACGGCCGGACGGGCGCATCTGATCCCCTTGGGCACCGACCCGTTGAGGTGCTTCAGGGCGGCCTTGAAGTCGCGGCAGCGCTCGGCGTCCTCGGCCTTGTTGCGGGGGTAGCCGATCGCCGCGTTGACCTTGCCCATGTCGAGGGCGTCGGCGAGCGGGTTGATGTCGCGGGCGACGGTCCAGTACCACCGCGAGATCGGCGCGCTGTGGTCCAGGGACCTGGCCAGCTCGGGGCGGCGGCGCAGGTCGATGTCGAAGTAGGCGCCGGCGTCGGTGTAGTTGGCCTCGCCGGTCAGCTGGATGTAGCCACGGCCGGTGAACTTCCGCTTGTCGCGGCCCTTGGCGTCGTGGTGGAACGAGCTCTCGTTGGCGAGCGTGGTCAGGTAGGCCGCCTGTCGGTAGGCGGTGGTGATCCGGGCGTCGGCCATCGCGCGGTTGAGGGTCGGGAGGCCGGTCTCGACGGTCCGCCGGTCGCCGACCTTCTCGCCGAACATGGCGACGAGATCGGCGTACGTCACCGATGTCCGGGCCGGTTCGGCCCGGGCTGGGATGGTCGGGAGGAGGGCGAGAAGGGTGGCCGAGATCGATGCTGCGACAAGGCCGAGAATCCTGTGGCGCATGGGGACAGAGTGACTGCTCGAACCGCGATCCCGCAAGCAGAGCCCGCCCGGCATAGGATTGCCCCGAATTAGCAGAGCCTCAATCAACACACGCCGTGGTGGGGGAAGCCGGTCGAACTCCGGCGCTGACCCGCAACCGTAGGCCCAGGACTCCGAGGTGTCCTGAGCGAGCCGGAGCACCCGTCGACGGACGCGTACTGACCTGACGCTGTCGTGGAACGCAGCGGGTCGGCCTCGTGCCTTCCCGACGAACAGCGCGGAAGGAACCATGAAGAAGACCGTCTTCGGCGGCATCGCCGCCGCCCTCGCCCTCACCTCGCTCGCCGGCTGCGGCGACAAGGCCATCGAGGAGGGGGAGAAGAGCACCTACGACGCCAAGGTGTCCACCTCGGTGGCCGACTGGCTCGTCGCCCAGGCGCCAAAGGGTGTGGCCCGCAACGCGCAGTACGGCACCGACGACTTCGGGCTCAGCGCCGACATCGGGATCGCGCTGGCTGAGATCGGCGGCTACGACGAGGAGCTCGCGACGATCACCGACGCCGTGATGGAGAACAAGGCCGCCTACACCTCGCCCGGCTTCGGCACCGTCACCTCGGCCGGCGCCACCGCGAAGGCGCTCGTCCTCCAGCAGAACGTCGACGCCTCCGACCCCGGCCTGCTCACGCAGCTCGAGGGCACGGTCGCCGAGAACGGCCGGATCGCCGACAAGCTCGACACCAAGAACAAGGAGGCGGCCGACTACTCCAACACCATCGGCCAGTCGTACGCCGTGTGGGCACTGAGCAACGCCGAGAGCAAGAAGGCCGCGGCCGCGGCGGAGTTCCTGGCCGGGCAGCAGTGCGAGGAGGGCTGGTTCCGGGTCACCTTCACCGCCGACGCCGCTGCCGCCGACCAGACCTGCGACGGTGACCCGAAGGCCGTCCCGGACGCCGACGCGACCGCGTTCGCGCTGATCGCCCTGTCGTCGGTGGCGAGCCCGGAGGCGGAGAAGGCCGTCAAGTCGGGCGCGGACTGGCTGAAGGAGACCCAGGCCGAGGACGGCTCGCTGAAGGCAGCCACCGGCAACGTCGCCAACTCCAACACCACCGGCCTGGCCGGATGGGCGTTCGGGCGTGCCGGCGAGACCGCTGCCGCCGAGAAGGCGGCCGCCTGGGTCGCCGACCACGTCGTGACCTGTGGTGACGACGCCGGGGCGGTGGCCTACGACGACGCCGCGCTGACCGAAGGCAACACCAAGGGGCTGACGAAGGAGTCCGAGGGGATGTACCGCCTCGCGGCCGCACAGGCGCTGCCGTCGCTGGTCTTCCTGCCCAAGGACGCGACCGCGAAGAGCTCGTGCTGACTCTGCGGTCCGTAGCGGTGGCCCTGGCGATCCTCGCCGGGGCCACCGCACCCGTCTCATCCGCAGTCTCATCGTCAGCCGCGTCCTCCGCCGTGGAACCGTGCGCGGGCGTGACCGTCGTGGTCGAGCCGAACGCGTTGGGCGGCGGTCCCAAGGTCGCCTGCGTCCAGCCGGAGGAGGGCGACACCGGCGCCGATCTCTTCGAGAAGGCGGGACATCCGCTCACCTTCGTGACCTCGATGCCGAGCGTCGTCTGCCGCGTCGCGGGCCGGCCGGAGGAGGCGGGCTGCGCCCAGATGCCGCCCGCTGACGCCTACTGGTCGCTGTGGATCACCGACGACTCGGGCGCCTGGAGCTACGCCTCCAGAAATGTTACCGAAATAGCCGTGACCTCCGGGCAGGGTGTTGCGTTCACGTGGATAGACGACAATGTCGTTACCGCTCCGGCGACGGTGCTTGGGGATGCTGTGGGGGCGCCCTCAAGCCCGTCGCCGGAGTCATCTCCGGAGGACTCGACAGGCTCGAACACCGAGCCGCGGCCGAGCTCCGACCCCGAGCCGCTGCCCGCCTGGGTCGCGCCGGTCGGCATCCTCGGTCTCTTCGCTCTCGCCGGTGCCGTGTGGTGGCGTCGGCGATGAGCGATGTGATCCGCAGGGCCGCGGTCGCGCGTCTGCCGCGTGATCTGCACCCGGTCGCCTGGTGGGTGTGGGCGATCGGCCTGGCCGCGTACGCCTCGTTCACCACCAACCCGCTGCTGCTCCTGCTCCTGGTAGGGGTGGTGTCGGTCGTGGTCGCCGCGCGACGCGGC
This sequence comes from Nocardioides panzhihuensis, assembly GCF_013408335.1. Classification (NCBI taxonomy): domain Bacteria; kingdom Bacillati; phylum Actinomycetota; class Actinomycetes; order Propionibacteriales; family Nocardioidaceae; genus Nocardioides; species Nocardioides panzhihuensis. The sequence goes on from NZ_JACBZR010000001.1 coordinate 921,303, forward strand.
GACCAGCCGTGGGCGAGGTCGTTCCGGCTCTACGTCGGCCTCGCGCTCTTCATCGTCGTGACCCGGGTGCTCTTCCGGGTGCTTCTGGGTGCCGTGCCGGGTCACGTGCTCATCGATCTGCCGGAGATCCCGCTCCCGGACTGGGTGCTGGGGATCCGGCTGCTCGGCCCGCTCACCCGAGAGGCGTTGCTGGCCGGCCTCTACGACGGGATGCGGCTGGGTGCGATCGTGATCTGCGTCGGCGCGGCCAACGCGCTGGCGAACCCGAAGCGACTGCTCCGTTCGCTGCCGCCGGCTCTCTACGAGGTCGGCACCGCCGTCGTGGTCGCGGTGACCGTGCTGCCCCAGCTGGCCGAGTCGGTCCAGCGGGTGCGCGCCGCGCAACGGCTGCGCTCCGGTGCGACCGGAAAGGTCAAGCGGCTGCGCCGCTTCCTCGTCCCGGTGCTCGAGGATGCCCTGGAGCGGTCGATGGCGCTGGCGGCCGGGATGGACACGCGCGGTTACGGCCGCACCGCCGGGATCCCGGCCCTCACCAGGCGGATCACCTCGGCGCTCATGCTGGTCTCCCTCGTCGGCCTCTGCGTCGGCGTCTACGCGGTCCTGGACGGCACCACGCCCGGCTGGCTGGCCGCCACCATGCTGGTGCTCGGCGCCGGGGCCGCGGCCGGAGGGCTGAGGCTCGCCGGCCGCCGGGTGACGCGGACCGTCTACCGGCCCGACCGGTGGCGCTGGCCGGAGGTCGTGGTGGCGCTGAGCGGGGTCGCGGTCGGCGCGGCGGGCTGGTGGATCGCCCGCGACCAGGTCCCGATCGCCTATCCAGGGGTGAGCGCCGTCCCGGGGGTCACGCTGACCGCGCTGGCAGGCGTGCTCATCGGACTGGTCCCGGTCGTCGCCGCACCGGTTCCGGCATCACTCGTCCAGGAGGAGGCAACCGCATGATCGAGCTGCGAAGGATCACCTTCACCCCGCCGGACTCCTCCGAGCACGTGCTCAAGGACGTCGACCTCACCATCGAGGAGGGCGAGCTGCTGCTCGTCTCCGGCCCGACCGGGTCCGGGAAGTCGACGCTGCTCGGCGTCCTCGCCGGCCTGGTGCCGCGCTTCTCCGGCGGTGCGCTGGAAGGGGACCTGCTGCTCGACGGCACCTCGATCATCCGTACGCCGCCGCGCGAACGCGCCGGGATCATCGGCTACGTCGGGCAGGACCCGGTGGCCGGCTTCGTCACGGACACGGTCGAGGAGGAGCTCGCCTACGGGATGGAGCAGCTCGGGCTCGCGCCGGCGACCATGCGGCGCCGGGTCGAGGAGACCCTCGACCTCCTCGGGATCGCCGAGCTGCGGCAGCGGTCGCTGCGTACGCTCTCGGGCGGGCAGCAGCAGCGCGTCGCGATCGGCTCGGTGCTGACCACCCACCCGCGGGTCGTCGTGCTCGACGAGCCGACATCCGCCCTCGACCCGACCGCCGCCGAGGACGTGCTCGCCACCATCACGCGGCTCGTCCACGACCTCGGCACCTCCGTCGTCGTCGCCGAGCACCGTCTCGAGCGGGTCGTGCCGTTCGCCGACCGGATCGCGCTCCTCGTCGGCGACGGTTCCGTCGCCGTCGGCGACCCCGCCGACATCCTGGAGACCTCGCCCATCGTGCCGCCGCTCGTCGAGCTCGGACGCGAGCTCGGCTGGTCGCCGCTGCCGCTGACTGTGCGGGATGCGAGGCGGCGGGCGCGGGGGTTGGAATACCCGGTTGACCGGCCCTCTACCAATTTCTCAGGGCTGCGCTTCTCAGGCGTTGCAACGCCAGAGAAGCGCAGCAAAAGCCTGAGAAGTTCGGGTCTCACCGTGACCCGAGGACGTACGCCGGTCCTGCACGACGTCTCGTTCGAGCTGCCCGCGGGGCGGGTGACGGCGCTGATGGGACGCAACGGGTCGGGCAAGTCGACGCTGCTGTGGACGCTGCAGGGGACCCAGAAGCGGCTTGCCGGATCGGTGGCCGTGGACGGCAAGGACCCCGCGACCCTCGATCCCGACGCCCGACGCACCCTCGTCGGGCTGCTTCCGCAGACCGCGGCAGACCTGCTCTACCTGGAGACGGTCGCCGAGGAGTGCGACGCGGGCGGCCCGCGGACCCGGGAGATCCTGGACAGCCTGGTCCCCGGTATCCCCGACGACCAGCACCCGCGCGACCTCTCTGAGGGCCAGCGCCTCGCGCTCGCACTGTCTCTGATCCTGAGCGCTGACCCGCCGGTCGTGCTCCTCGACGAGCCCACCCGTGGCCTCGACTACGCCGCCAAGCACGCGCTGGCCGAGATCCTTCGCGAGCTCACCGCTGCGGGCAAGGCGGTGCTGGTGGCGACCCACGACGTGGAGTTCGTCGCCGAGGCAGCCGACGATGTGGTGGTGCTCGCGGAGGGCGAGGTGGTCTCCGCCGGTGACGTACGCAGCGTGACCGCCGAGTCGCCCGCGTTCGCACCCCAGGTGAGCAAGGTCTTCGGCCCGGGATGGCTGCACGTGCGCGAGATCGTCGAGGCGGTGGGCGAGGGATGATCCGGTTCTCGCCCCGCACGGCGGTCCTGCTCGCGATCATCTCCGTGGCCGGCCTGATGATGTTCGCCTGGCCGCTGCTGCTCCACGGCTACGAGCGGGTGCAGCCGCCGTTCATCTTCCTCGCGTTGCTGCCGCTGATGCTGATGGTGCTGCTGAGCGAGCTCTCCGCGGGCGGGATCGACACTCGGATGATCGCTGTCCTGGGCGTGCTCAGCGCGATCGAGGCCGTGCTGCGCGCCGTCTCCGCCGGCACCGGCGGGGTGGAGCTGGTCTTCTTCATGCTGATCCTCGGCGGCCGCGTCTTCGGCCCCGCCTTCGGGTTCGTGCTGGGCTGCACGAGCCTGTTCGTCGCCGCGCTCGTCACCGCCGGTGTCGGGCCTTGGCTGCCCTATCAGATGCTCGGCGCCGCCTGGGTGGCGATGGGGGCCGGCTTCCTGCCGCGTGCGAGCGGCCGCGCCGAGATCGGGCTGCTCGCGGCGTACGGGATCTTCGCCTCGTACGCCTATGGGCTGCTCCTCAACCTGCAGGGCTGGCCGCTGCTCACCGGAGTCACGGTGCCCGGGGGCAGCGGCAACCTGTCCTACGATCCCGGTGCCGCGCTCGGCGAGAACCTGGCGACGTTCCTGCGCTATACGCTGGTCACCTCGACCAGCAGCTGGGACACCATGCGCGCGATCACCACCGCCATCGCCATCGCGCTCCTCGGCCCAGCCGTCCTCGCCACCCTCCGCCGAGCCGCACGCCGAGCCATGATCACCCCCGCCGAAACGTCACTCCCGTCGGCCGAGGCGTCACTCCGGTCGGCCGAGTAGTCACTCCGGTCGGACGAGGCGTCACGTATGTCGGTCGAGATCTGGCCGGTGCCGCACGTGTAACACGTCGTTCGTAGCACTATCCGGTCGTTCCGATAGGGCGAGTAGTACTACGAACGACGTGTTACATCTCGCCGCGGCCGCACCGACTGACGCTTCGGCCGACGCGCCTGACGCTTCGGCCGACCGGAGTGACGCCTCGGCGCAGATCAGGCGCGCTGGTGCTCGGCGACCCGGGCGAGGAAGGCCAGCAGCAGCTGGTGGACGCGGTCGGGCTGCTCCATCTGCACGAAGTGGGTGCCGTCGAGCTCGACGAAGGTGCCGTTCTTGACGCGGGCGGCGACCCGGGACATGTGGCGTGCGCCGGCGATGAGGTCTCGGGTCCCTGCGACCAGCACGACCGGCACCTTGATCCGGCGCGGTGAGACCGAGCGGCGCTGAGAGGTGCGCAGCGCGAGGTGGAAGTACCACTCGACCGGTGTGGTCAGGAACTCCGCCAGCGCCGCCGCGGCGAGCTCGGGGTCGGGGACCTTGCCGATCAGGCCGGCCTTCGAGAACACCTCGATCGCCCGGGGTCCGAGGTCGAGGCGGGTCGCCACGGGGGTGATGAGGGAGCCGGTGCGGCGCAGCACCTTCGACGCGGTGCGGGTGAGGATCGCGGCGGCCGGGGCGGGCAGTCGCAGCGGCCCCAGCATCGACTTGAAGGTGTCGCCGGGCACGCCGGCGACCCCGAAGACGCCGGAGACCCGTTCGGGATGGTCCGCGGCCAGCTCGAAGGCGGTGTTGACCCCGATCGACCAGCCCATCACGACCGGCCGGGAGAGAGCGAAGGCGTCCATCACCGACAGCGCGTCCTCGGCGAAGTGTCTCGACGTGGTCTGCTCCGGGTCAATGGGGCGCGCCGAGCCGGAGGTGCCGCGGTGCTGCCAGGAGACGACGCGTACGCCGCAGGAGGTGTGCAACAGCGCCGGCCAGTTCCACGGGCTGGTGCCGAGTCCGTTGCACAGCAGCACCGTCGGCCCGTCGATGATGCCCTCGGGGTCGTTGGTCCAGGCGCGGATCAGTGTGCCGTCGTCGGAGAGCACGTCACGGAACGCCACCGTGGACTCGGCGATCGCCTTCGGCAACGTCATGCCGTCGTTCGCTGACGCTCGCTCATACAGACATTCTCTCCGAAGCGAGCAGCCGGAGGAAGTGCTCGACCTCCTCGCGCTCCGCACGCCGGAGCAGGAGCTCCTCCTCGGCGGCCTTGGCGTTGTGCCGGGCGGCGAGCTGGGAAGCCACCGGCCAGGCGATCAGCAGCTGGATGGGGCGTAGGAACGGGCCTGCCATCCGGCCGGCGGTGCGCGCGGCGAAGAGCACGGCGACCTGGGCGGCGGCAGCAGTGGACACAGGGGTGGTGATGGACGACAACGGAGCAACTCCAGAGACAGGCGAGGACCGAGCAGGGAGAGGGGGAGTTGTCACCGAATTGTAGTGACCTGAACATTCGGAGTCAGTGACGTTCCGATGTCGCTTGTGTGAAACGCGGCACCATGTGCCCTACGAGGTCACGCCGGGGTCGACTCCGCCGGCACGTGACGCTCGGACTTCCCGGTCGTGGTCGCCCCCGCGGAGGCGACCACGACACAGGCGATGGCCAGCCACTGCAGGACCGAGAGCCCCTCGTGGAGGATCAGGATCGCAGCGAGTGCGCCGGCGGCCGGCTCCAGAGACATCAGGATCGCGTAGAGCCCCGACTTGATCGAACGAAGGGCGACGAGATCGAGGGAGTAGGGCACCACCGAGGACATCAGGCCGACCATCAGCCCTATCAGCCACACATGTGGAGACCCGAGCCCGTCGGCGTACGCCATCGCCGCAGGCGTCAGCGCAAGCGCCGCGACGGTGGAGGCCAGCGCGAGCCCGTCGAGCCCCTCCCAGCGCGCTCCGGTCGCCTTCGACAGCACGATGTACGCAGCCCAGCAGGCCCCCGCGAGCAGGGCGAACAGCACGCCCGGGATCGAGATCCGGCCCGGCTCGAGGCCGAGCAGCACCACCCCCGCGGCGGCCAGTGCGACCCAGACCAGGTCCCGGGCCCGCCGGGAGGTGACCAGCGCGATCGTGAGCGGACCGATGAACTCGATGGTGACCGCGATCCCGATCGGGAGCCGTGCGAAGGCCTGGTAGATCGCCCAGTTCATCAGCCCCAGCGAGGCACCGAACGCGACCACGACCAGCCAGTCGCGCCGCGCGAGGCCGCGGACCCGGGGCCGGGTGATCGCCAGCAGGATCAGCGCGGACAGTGACAGCCGCAGCCACACCATCGCCGTCGGGGTGACCTCGTCGAAGAGCGACTTGGCGAACGTCGCGCCGACCTGAACCGACGCGATCCCGATCAGGACCAGGACGACCGGGTGGGCCAGCCTCGCGCGGAGAGAAGAACTACCGTTCGAGAAGCGCTGAACCACCCGGTCAGTCTAGGGCCAGGCAAAGACCTGCTACTGCGCCGAGTCCGTCTGCGAGATGTTGGAGAGGTTGACCGCCGTGTTGGCCTCATCCGCGAGCCGCTCGGACCCGCGCGCGCCGTCGTGCGGGATCGTCGCGTGCTCGATGCGCTCGATGTGCTCCTGCTCGTAGACCTCCGGCGGGATCGGCGTCGGTACGGTGGCGGTGATCTTCGACCCGTCGGACCGGATGCCGCCGTGCGGCTCCTCGTCGAGGTGGGTGCCGATCCGCGGCCCCTGGTCGGCGAGCGGCACGATGACCGGGGCGCCCTTGGCGACCACGAACTCCTCGCCGCGGACGCTGATCGGGATGTCGAATTCCTCGCCGGGGGTGTCCATGACGGTGAAGACGATCTGGTCGGCGGTCAGCGCGACCTGCATCCGGGTCGAGTGCCACTGGACCCGGAAGACCAGGGAGCCCCACTCGGCCGGCAGCCGCGGGTCGAAGGAGAGCTTGCCGTCGTAGTCGCGCATCCCGCCGAAGCCGCACGCCAGCCCACCCCACACGCCGCCGGTGGAGGCGATGTGCATGCCGTCGACGGTGTTGCCGTGCATGTTGTGCAGGTCGACGTAGAGCGCGTCGTAGAAGTAGCGCAGCGCGTCGTCCTGGTAGCCCACCTCGGCCGCCATGATCGACTGCACCACCGCCGACAGCGTCGAGTCACCGGTGGTGATCGGGTCGTAGTACTCGAAGTCGGCCCGCTTCTCCTCGGCGGTGAACCGGTTGCCCTGCTGGAAGAGGGCGAGCACCACGTCGGTCTGCTTGAGCACCTGGAACCGGTAGATGACCAGCGGGTGGTAGTGCAGCAGCAGGGGGCGTACGTCGTCGGGGGTGTTGGGCAGGTCCCACACCTCGCGGTCGAGGAAGTTGTCGTCCTGGGGGTGGATCCCCAGCCCCTCGTCGTAGGGGATGTGCATCGCGGCAGCGCAGCGACCCCACTCCTCGACCTCGTCCGGGGAGATGTCGAGCCGGCCCATGACCTGCGCGTGCTCACGCGGATACTCCTTGCGGAGCATCTCCATGGTCTCGACGGCCTTCTCCAGGTTGTAGCGGGCCATCACGTTGGTGAACAGGTTGTTGTTGACCACTGTGGTGTACTCGTCCGGCCCGGTCACGCCGTGGATGTGGAAGGACGGCTCGCCGTTGTGGCGCCAGAAGCCGAGATCGGCCCACATCCGGGCGGTCTCGACCAGGATGTCGACGCCCTCGCGGACGAGGTAGCCGGTGTCGCCGGTCGCGTAGACGTACTTCATCAGTGCGAAGGCGATGTCGGCGTCGATGTGCACCTGTGCGGTGCCGGCCGCGTAGTAGGCCGAGGCCTCCTGCCCGTTGATGGTGCGCCATGCGAACAGCGCGCCCTTCGCCGCCATCTCCAGCGCGCGCTGCCGGGCCGCGGGAAGCATCACCGAGCGGGCGTGCATCACGTTGCGGGCGACCTCGGGCTGGGTGTAGCAGAGGAACGGGATGACGTAGCACTCCGTGTCCCAGAAGTAGTGCCCCTCGTAGCCGGAGCCGGTGACCCCCTTCGCGGGGACGCCGAGCCCGTCGGTGCGGGCGGTCGCCTGGGCGAGGGAGAAGAGGTTGAACCGGATCGCCTGCTGGGCGGCCGCGATGTCCTCGGTGTCCGCCTCGGCGGCAGCGGAGATCTCGACGTCGGCGGCCGACCAGAACTCGTCGTACCAGTCGCGCTGATCGCGCTCCAGGTGGCTCGCACCCTGGCGGGTCGCCCGGTCGAGCGTACGTTCGCAGCGATCGGCCAGCTCGCGCACCGGCACCCCGCGGGAGGTGTGGTACGCCACCGTCTTCTGCAGCCGCAGCGTGCTGCCCTCGGTCGCGTCGACCCGGAAGACGGTCTTGGCCAGATCGTCCTCGGCGCGAACGACGGTCTCGACCGGGTCCGGGGTGTCGAGCTGGTGGGCAGCGCTGACCGCGATCGTCATCCCGGAGTTGGCGCACCGGTAGCCGAGGGTCATCCGCTCCTCGTCGGCGACCGACATCTGGGGGATGAGCACGCGGGTGTCGAAGGAGGTGGACTTGCGCGGGTCCATGCCCTCGCCGAGCGCCGCCGACGGGACGTGATACTCGTCCTTCCCGTCCTGACGGTTGAGCAGTTGGGAGGAGACCACGATCGGAGCCGAGCCGCTCAGCATCGTGATCTCCAGGGTCTGGATCGTGAGGTGACGCTGGGTCATCGACACCATCCGGGTCGAGTTGATCGCGACCCGCTTGCCCGAGGGCGTACGCCACACCAGGTGTCGCCGCAGCACGCCTTCGCGGAAGTCGAGCACCCGCTCGTACTCCTCCAGGTCGGAGGTGCCGAAGGTCAGCGGCTCGTCGTCGACGTAGATCTTCATGATCTTGGCGTCGGGGGCGTTGACGATGGTCTGGCCGGTCTTGGCGAAGCCGTAGGCGTTCTCGGCGTGGCGGATCGGCCAGGTCTCGTGGAAGCCGTTGATGAAGGTGCCGTGCGCGTAGGTCGGGCGCCCCTCCTCCGGGGTGCCGCGCATGCCGAGATAGCCGTTGGCGACGCTGAAGATCGTCTCGGTCAGGCCGAGATCGTCGGGGGAGTAGCTGGTCTCCACCAGCCGCCACGGGTCGATGGGGTAACGGGCCCGGTCCAGAGGGTTCGGGCCGACGTTGGTCTTCACTGCTGTGCTCCTCGAGCAGGTGGTTCAGGACTGTGTCCATCAGGACGGTGTCCATCAGGGACGAGTTCAGCAAGGTCGGATACGACGAGATCGGCGCCGGCGGCCGTGAGGGTGTCGTGGCCTGCGCCGCGATCCACCCCGACGACGAGCGCGAATTCGCCTGCCCTGCCGGCGCGCACCCCGGAGACGGCGTCCTCCAGGACGACGGCCTCGCCCGGGGTGGCTCCCAGGACCTTACCGGCGTAGACAAAGGTGTCCGGTGCAGGCTTGCCGGGCAGCCCCTGCTCATCTGCGACGGCTCCCGACACGACCGTCTCGAACCGGTCCAGGAGCCCGGCCGCCTTCAGCACGGTCGGCGCGTTGACCGACGAGGACACGACGCCGAGCCGGACGTCGAGCGTGGCGAGATGGTCCAGGAGCTGGACCGACCCGGGGTAGGCCTCCACGCCGTCGCGCTCGAGCACGAGGTTGAAGGCGTTGTTCTTCCGGTTGCCGAGACCACAGACGGTCTCCAGCTCAGGCGCATCCTCCGGGGTGCCCTCGGGAAGCCGGATGTCACGGGAGGCGAGGAAGTCACGCACACCGTCGTAGCGGGGCTTGCCGTCGACGTAGGCGAAGTAGTCCTGGTCGGTGTAGGCGGGCGCGCCCGGGGTCTTCTCCTGCAGGTAGGCGTTGAACATCTCCTCCCAGGCACGCATGTGCACGACCGCGGTCGGCGTGATCACGCCGTCGAGGTCGAAGAGGATCGCGGTGAACGTCTCCCAGGCAACAGGTCTGGTCATGTCCTCAGGCTAGGGGCTGGGTGGCCCAGGCCGAAGAAGCCGGGCCCGGCCGGCGTCGACGAGGCAAGATGTTTTCCTTCGGCGTTCTTTCGCTGAAATCTCCTGGCCACAGACGGTGAGCGGGTGGATGCTGGAAGCATGGGTACGCAGCTGCTGGTCGGGACCCGCAAGGGTCTGTGGATAGGGCGCTCTGACGACGCCCGGCAGGACTGGGACTTCACCGGTCCGCACCATGACATGGAGGAGATCTACTCCGCCATGATCGAGCCCGGGACCGGGCGAGTCCTTGCCGGATGCTCCTCGCTGTGGCTGGGTGCGCTGGTGCGTGCCTCGGCCGACGGCGGTGAGACCTGGACCGAGACCTCGATGTCGTTCCCGGAGGACGTCGACGCGAGCCTGGCTCGGATCTGGCAGCTCCAGCCCGGCCTCCCCGATGGCACGATCTGGGCCGGGGTCGAGCCGGGCGCGATCTTCCGGTCGCAGGACGGAGGCGCGTCCTTCGAGCTCGTCCGCGGGCTGTGGGACCACCCCCACCGCACCGAGTGGAACGAGGGGTTCGGCGGACAGGCTTTCCATACGATCCTGCCGCACCCCACCGATCCGGACTCGGTGACCGCGGCGATCTCGACCGGCGGCGTCTACCAGACCCGTGACGGCGGGAAGTCCTGGGAGGCGCGCAACAACGGCATCATCGCGGTCTTCCTGCCCGAGGGGCAGCAGTACCCCGAGTTCGGCCAGTGTGTCCACAAGGTTGCTCGCCACCCGTCTCGCCCCGAGCGGCTCTACCTGCAGAACCACGGCGGTGTCTACCGATCCGACGACGAGGGCGCCTCGTGGAAGTCCATCGCCGACGGTCTGCCCACCGACTTCGGCTTCGCCATGGTCGTCCACCCCAAGGAGCCCGACACGATCTTCACCTTCCCGATCGGTGCCGGCGAGTCCCGCTACCCGCCGGAGGCCAAGCCGATCGTGTGGCGCTCGCGCGACGCCGGCGACCACTGGGAGGCGCTCGACTCGGGCCTGCCCGACCACTTCTACGTCGGTGTCATGCGCGATGCGATGTGCGCCGACGACCACGAGTCGGCCGGTGTCTACTTCGGCGCCCGCAACGGCTCAGTCTGGGCCTCCGCCGATGCCGGCGACTCCTGGCGCGAGATCCTCCGCGACATCCCCGACGTGATGGTGGTCCGGGCCGCGAAGGTGTGAGGCTGGGCACGGGGCCGACAGTAGAAGGCGGATGAACTGCCGAGACCGATCGACGGTCCAGCGTGTGTCACCGTGTTCTGGGACGTACGCCGCCGGGCGTAATCTGATCGCCATGCCCACTCTTCGCTCCGCAACCTCGACCTCGGGCCGCAACATGGCGGGTGCTCGCGCGCTGTGGCGCGCGACCGGCATGACCGATGACGACTTCGGCAAGCCGATCATCGCGATCGCCAACTCGTTCACCGAGTTCGTGCCCGGCCATGTCCACCTCCGTGACCTCGGCAAGATCGTCGCCGAGACGATCCAGGAGGCCGGGGGAGTGGCCAAGGAGTTCAACACGATCGCCGTCGACGACGGCATCGCGATGGGCCACGCCGGGATGCTCTACTCGCTGCCGAGCCGCGAGCTGATCGCGGACGCGGTGGAATACATGGTCGAGGCGCACCGCGCCGACGCGATCGTGTGCATCTCCAACTGCGACAAGATCACCCCCGGCATGCTGCTCGCCAGCCTGCGCCTCAACATCCCGGTGGTCTTCGTCTCCGGCGGCCCGATGGAGGCCGGCAAGACGGTCGCCGTCGAGGGCCTGGTCCACGACAAGCTCGACCTGGTCGACGCGATGGTGCTCTCGGTCAACGAGGACGTCAGCGACGAGCTCCTCGACACGGTCGAGCGCGCCGCCTGTCCGACCTGCGGCTCGTGCTCGGGCATGTTCACCGCCAACTCGATGAACTGCCTCACCGAGGCCATCGGCCTGAGCCTGCCCGGCAACGGCTCGACCCTGGCCACCCACGCCAAGCGCCGCGCGCTGTTCGAGGAGGCGGGACGTACGGTCGTCGAGCTCTGCCGCCGCTACTACCAGGAGGACGACGAGTCCGTCCTGCCGCGGAGCATCGCCAGCCGCAGCGCCTTCGAGAACGCGGTCGCGCTCGACGTCGCCATGGGCGGCTCGACCAACACCGTGCTGCACCTGCTCGCGGCCGCCCGCGAGGCCGAGCTCGACTTCAACGTGGACGACATCGACCAGATCTCGCGCCGGGTCCCGTGCCTGAGCAAGGTCGCCCCCAACAGTCCGAAGTACCACATGGAGGACGTCCACCGCGCCGGCGGCATCCCTGCCCTGCTCGGCGAGCTGCGCCGCGGCGGCGCGCTCAACGAGGACGTCCACACCATCCACTCCGACACCATCGACGAGTGGCTCGGCGCCTGGGACATCCGCGCCGAGAACCCCAGCCAGGAGGCGCTCGACCTCTTCCTCGCCGCGCCCGGCGGGGTGCGTACGACCGAGGCGTTCTCCACAGAGAACCTCTGGGCCAGCCTCGACACCGACGCCGCAGAGGGCTGCATCCGCGACTTCGAGCACGCCTACTCCGCCGACGGCGGGCTGGCGATCCTGTCGGGCAACGTCGCCCCCGACGGCTGTGTCGTCAAGACCGCCGGCGTCCCCGACGACTGCCTCACCTTCACCGGCACGGCCATCGTCTTCGAGTCCCAGGACGCCGCGGTCGAGGGCATCCTCGGCAAGTTGGTCGAGGCCGGCCATGTGGTGGTGATCCGCTACGAGGGGCCGAAGGGCGGGCCGGGAATGCAGGAGATGCTCTACCCGACCTCCTTCCTCAAGGGCCGCGGTCTGGGCCAGAAGTGCGCGCTGATCACCGACGGCCGCTTCTCCGGCGGCACCAGCGGCCTCTCGATCGGCCACGTGTCCCCGGAGGCGGCCGGCGGTGGCCTGATCGCACTCATCGAGGACGGTGACCAGATCTCCATCGACATCCCGAACCGCTCGATCGCGCTCGACGTCGACGACTTCGTCCTCGACCAGCGCCGCGCGGCTCAGGAGAAGCGCGACAAGCCCTACACCCCTGCCAACCGTGACCGTAAGGTCTCCGCGGCGCTGCGGGCCTACGCCTCGATGGCCACCTCGGCCTCCGACGGCGCCTACCGGCTCGTCCCGGAGTAGGGCAGTAGGACAGGGCCGGTCCGCCCGCTGGATATTGCGGGCGGACCCGGCGTTCCTGCTGACACGATCTGCCGCATGGGAAAGGTTCATGCGCGCGTCGAGGGTCGCCTACGGGAGTTCGTCGATCGTCAGGTCGTCTTCTTCGTAGCCACCGCGGCGCTCGCCGATGATGGTCATGTCAACGTGTCACCGCGGGGCATGCCGGGCACCTTCGGGATGCTGGACGAGCTCACCTTCGCGTGGGTCGACGGCACCGGGAGCGGCAGCGAGACCATCGCGCACCTGCGTGAGAACGGCCGGATCACGGTGATGTTCTGCGCCTTCGACGGGGCGCCGAACATCGTCCGCTTCCATGGCCGTGGCCGGGTCGTCACCCGCTACGACGAGGAGTACGCCGCCCTGGCCGGCCGCTTCACCGACCTCCCCGGCGCCCGCGCGGTCGTCGTCGTGGACATCGAGCGGGTCTCCGACTCCTGCGGCTTCGCCGTCCCGCTGATGTCGTACGTCGGCGAGCGCGAGCTGCTCCCGGCGTACTTCGAACGCAAGGGGGTCGACGGCTCCGCCGAGTACCGGCGCCGGAAGAACCCTGTCAGTCTCGACGGTCTCCCGGCCTTCGACTTCGACCCGATGCCGGAGTAGTCGACCCGCGGCCTGTCGAAACCGACCGCGACCGTTCGTGGGATGGGTGAGGGGCCGACACGGCGGCCCACCTGACGCGGGAGTGGTTGCGATGTTGGATCAGAGGTCGGATCAGAGGTCGGATCGATGGAAGCGAGACGTGCTGGTCTTCCTCGGTGGCCAGACAGTGTCGTCGTTGGGGTCGATGATCGTCGCGTACGCGGTGATGTGGCATCTCACGGTCGAGACCGGGTCGGCCGCGGTGCTGACCCTGAGCGTCGCGGCCGGGATGCTGCCGCAGGCGGTGGTGTCGGTCTTCGGTGGGGTGTGGGCCGACCGGCACTCGCGCAAGCTCCTGATCATCGGGGCCGACTCGACGATCGCGGCAGCCACCTTGGTGCTCGCGCTGCTGATGCTGACCGGGGCCGGTGACCTGTGGATGATCTTCGTCGCCATGGCGGTCCGCTCCGCGCTGGCCGGGATCCAGGGGCCCGCGGTCAACGCCATGCTCCCGCAGATCGTCCCGGCCGAGCACCTGATGCGCGTCAACGGCGTCCAGCAGACGATCCAGTCCGGGATGATGCTGTTCGCGCCGGCGGTGGCCGCCGGGATCTACGCGAGCACCGACATCGTCGCGGTCTTCTTCATCGACGTGGTGACGGCCGTGGCCGGCGTACTCCTGCTTCTTCTGGTTCCGGTGGCCCGGGTGGCTCGGGCGACCGGCTCGTCAGGGCCGGTGAGCTACTTCGGTGACCTGGTCGCGGGCGTTCGCTACGTCAGGGGGAACGCCTCGGTGCGCTGGGTGATGGTGCTGGTGGCGGTCGTCATGTTCATGGCCGGCGCCCCGGCGCACCTCACGCCGCTGATGATCACGCGCAGCTTCGGCGAGGAGGTCTGGATGCTGGGCGTCAACGAGCTGTTCTGGAGCGTCGGGATGCTCCTCGGTGGCGCGATGATGGCCGTGTTCGGGCCGAAGGTGAAGCGCCGGATGCGGCTGATGGTCGCCGCCTCGGTCGGCGTCGGTGTGCTCGTCGTCGGGCTGGGCGTCTCGACCGACTTCTGGATGTTCTCGGTCGCCGGGCTGGTGATCTGCATCCTGTTCCAGATGCTGCTGGTGCCCGCGACGACGGTCCTGCAGGAGCAGGTCGACGACTCGATGCGCGGCCGGGTGTTCGGGTTCTACGGGATCGTCATGTCGGTGGCGATGCCGGTCTCGATGATCGTGTTCGGGCCGCTCGCGGACCGGTTCGCCGTGGAGTCGGTGATGATCCTCGCCGGTGTGCTGCTCCTGGTCTGCGTGCTCGGCATGCTCGCCGTCGGTGCAGCTCGGCGCTCGCTCGCGACGGCGGATGCGGCGGCCTACTGAGCAGCGGTCACGGCGGTCAGCGAGAATGACCGCCGTGACCGACTTCTCCTATCCCGTGGGTGACCTCGTCGAGGGCTGGCAGGCGCGGCCGTGGCCGGAGCCGGTGGCTCTGGAGGGGCGCTACGTCCGGATCGCGCCGCTCTCGTCGGCGCTGTACTCGGACCTCTACACCGCGGTCTGCGGACCCGGGGACGCCGACCTGTGGACCTACCGGCCGATCCCGATGCCCACCTCGCTGCAGGAGCTGTGGATGCACCTGGCGGGCCTCGTCGATGCCGCCGACGTCGTGCCGTTCGCGTTCGTCCCGAAGGAAGGGGAGCGCGACGGCAGGGCGAGCGGGGTCGCGGGCTACCACGCCGTCGACCCCGGGAACGGGAGCATCGAGGTCGGTGGCGTGCTCTTCGGTCCGTCGCTGGCCCGGACGCGCATGGCGACCGAGGCGATCCACCTGCTCATGTGGCACGCGTTCGACACGCTGGGCTACCGGCGGTTCGAGTGGAAGCTCGACGCGCTCAACGAGCCGTCACGACGGGCCGCGGAGCGACTGGGGTTCAGCTACGAGGGCCGGTTCCGCAACCACATGGTCGTCAAAGGACGCAACCGGGACACCGACTGGTTCTCCGTCACCGCCGAGGAGTGGCCCGCCGTGCGGGAGCGGCACGAGCACTGGCTCGACCCCGCGAACTTCGACGAGCAGGGACGCCAGCGCAGCCCTCTCCGGCCGTAGCCCACTAGAGCGCGTCCACCGCCACGACATGGTGACGCCCCATCGGCAGCATGAGCGGCTTGTCCGAGACAGGGTCCTGGATGACCGTGCTGCGCATCCCGAAGACGTCCTGGACGAGCTCCGGGACCAAGACCTCATGGGGTCGGCCGGCGGAGTGCAGGCGGCCGTCGTGCAGGGCGATGAGGTTGTCGGCGTAGCGCGCCGCGAGGTTGAGATCGTGCAGCACCATCACGATCGTGGTGCCGGCGCTGCGGTTGAGGTCGGTCAGGAGGTCGAGCACCTCGACCTGATGGCTGATGTCGAGGAAGGTGGTGGGCTCGTCGAGAAGCAGGATCTCGGTCTCCTGCGCGAGCGCCATCGCGATCCAGACCCGTTGCCGCTGGCCACCGGAGAGCTCGTCGACGGAGCGGCCGATCAGCTCGACGGTGTCGGTGGCGCGAAGCGCAGCGGTCACCGCGCGGTCGTCGGCCTCCGACCAGCGAGTCATGACTCGCTGGTGCGGGTGCCGGCCACGGCCCACCAGCTCGCCGACGGTGATCCCCTCCGGCGCGATCGGCGACTGCGGCAGCAGGCCCATCCGCCGGGCGAGCTGCTTGGCCGGCGTCGCATGAACCTCCTTGCCGTCCAGCAGCACGCGGCCGGTCCGGGGCGGCAACAGCCGTGTCATCGAGCGAAGCAGCGTCGACTTGCCGCACGCGTTCGGACCGACGATGGCGGTGACCTCGCCCGGTGCGATGACGAGATCCAGATCGTGCACGACCTCCCGGTCGCCGTAGCCGAGAGTCAGCTTCTCGATCTCCAAGCGCGGCCGGCCGTTGGGCTGGTCAGCGGGCTGGTTGAGGGTCACAGGGTGCCTCCGACTCTGTTGACGCGGACGATGAGATAGAGCAGGTACGGAGCGCCGAGGATGCCCGTGACCACGCCGACCGGCATCCGGGTGCCGAAGGCGTACTGGCCCGCGAAGTCGGCGACGAGGGTGAGCAGCGCGCCGACCAGGGCCGCCGGAACCAGGAGGGAGCCCCGGGAGCCGACGATCCGTGCGGCGATGGGCCCGGAGAGCAGAGCGAGGAACGCGATCGGTCCGGATGCGGCCGTCGCCACGCACACCAGTCCGACCGCGGCGACGATCGTGAGCAGTCGCGTCCGCTCGATGCGTACGCCGAGCGCGGAGGCCGCATCGTCACCGAGCTGTGCGGCAGCGAGGGCACGCGTCTGGAGGAGCACGGCACCGCCCAGCACGACGACCGCCGTGAGGACCACGAGGACGTCGCGCCACAGCGCTCCGTTCAGGCTTCCGGTGAGCCAGCGCAACGCCTCGGCGAGCTGGAAGTTGGTGGCGCGCTCGAGCTGCCAGGAGATGACGCTCTGCATCATCGCGGCCATGCCGATGCCGATGAGGATCAGACGCGTACCGGCCGCGGTGCCGCGCCGATAGGCCAGCAGGTAGATGGTGAGCGCGACGCCGACCCCTGCGGCGACCGCGACCCAGGAGACGAGAAGGCCGCCGAGCGAGAAGCTGACGATGGCGACGGCCGCGGCAGCGCTCGCGCCCTCGGTCACGCCGATGACGTCGGGGCTCGCGAGCGGGTTGCGCAGCAGGGTCTGGAAGGTGACGCCCGCCAGGCCGAAGGCGATCCCCACCACCAGCGCGAGGGTGGCTCGCGGCAACCGCAGCCGTCCGACGATGAACTCGGCACCGCCGGCGTCGGCGCCGAACACGACCGCGGCCACCTCGGCGAGTCCGTAGGTGGTCGAGCCGAGCATCAGGCTGCCGAGGTAGGCGGCCGCCACGAGTGCGGTAAGGAGGGCGATCAGCTGGCGACGCCTGCGCTCGCGGCCCCGACGGGCCGCGACGACCAGGCGCAGGTCCGCGGCGGCGTCGGCAGCGCTCTCGGCCCCGATGGCGTACGGAGAGAGGGTCACAGCTCACGCACCTTGGCCTGGCGCACGACCGCGATGAGGACCGGCGCTCCGACGATGGCGGTGATGATCCCGACGTCGACCTCGGTCGGCGGGGCGACGACGCGTCCGAGGACGTCCGCGACCAACAGCAGCACCGCGCCGCCCATCACGCTGAAGGGCAGCAGCCATCGGTGGTCGGTCCCGATCAGGAGCCGACCGACGTGAGGCACGACCAGTCCGACGAACGCGATCGGCCCGGTGATAGCGGTGGTGGCCCCGGCGAGCGTGACGGCACCGGCGGCTGCCAGCAGCCTGGTCCGGGTCACGTGCTCGCCGAGCCCGGAGGCGAGGTCGTCGCCGAGACCGAGCATGTTGAGTCCACGGGCGCACCAGACGCACAGCAGAGCGCCGACGAGGAGGAACGGTGCCACCAGCCACAGCTTGTCGTCGGTGGCTCCGCCGACGCCACCGACCTGCCAGGAGACGACGTTCTCGGAGATATCGGGTCTGGGCAGGACGACCGCGGTGACGAAGGACGACAGCGCGGCAGCGGTGGCGGCGCCGGCGAGGGTGAGCTTGAGCGGGGTGGCGCCGCCTCGGCCCAGCGACCCGACGGTCCACACGAAGGCCGATGCGAGGGCGGCGCCGAGGATGGCGACCCAGATGTAGCTGATCGGGGAGACCAGGCCGAACCAGGCGATACCGGCGACTACGGCCAGCGAGGAGCCCGTGTTGACCCCCAGGATGCCGGGATCGGCCAGCGGGTTGCGGGTGATGCCCTGCAGCACCAGGCCCGACACCGCCAGCGCGGCTCCCGCGACGGCAGCCAGCACGGTTCGTGGCACCCGCTTGGCGACCGCGGCCTGGGCGAATCCCTCCGCCTGGCCGGAGACGCCGGCCCAGATGTCGGCCCAGGACGCCTCGCGCGAGCCCAGGACGATGGAGGTGGTCGCGGCCGCCAGGACCGCGGCCGCGAGCGCGAGCAGCGCCAGGCTCCGCGTCCGCCGGGTGCCGCGCAGATGGGCTGTGGGGCCGGCGGGCGCGGATCCTGGACGGCTGGTCAGAGACGTCGTCATCTCGGTGGGTCGATCCGTCGTCGTGCGACGGTCACTTGGTGGTGTACGCGGCAGCGTCGGCCAGCAGGCCGACATAGTCCTCCGCCAGGGCCGACACCGACAGGGCGGTCGGGTTGGCCGCAGTGCCCATCGCCTCGGCACCGTCGAGGGTGACGATCGCCTTGTTCTTCACCGCCGGCAGCTGGGAGAGCACGGGGTCCCCCTCGAGAGCGTCGATGAGCTCCTGGCCGCCATAGGTGATGATGACGTCGACGTCAGCGAGCTCGTCGGCCCGCTCGGTGCTGATCGAGCCGGAGTAGTCGCCGCTGTCCCCGGTGGCCTCGATGATGCTCGGAGCGACCTCCATACCGAGGTCGGCGAGGTACTTCGACCGCGTGTCAGCGGCGCTGTAGAAGTTGATCTCGCTCAGGTCGGCCGGGTCGACATGGGTCATGAACATGCCGGTCGTGCCCTTGAGCTCGGGTCGCGTCGCCGCAGCGTCGGCGATGGTCTGCTCCAGGTCCGCGACCAGGTCCTCGCCCTCGGACTCCATGCCGAGGCCCTTGGCGTTCTGGAGGACGGAGTCGCGCCACTCGGTCGCCCACGGGTCGTCCGGGTAGGCGACCACCGGGGCGATCTCGCTGAGGGTCTTGTAGTCGTCCTCGGTCAGGCCCGAGTAACCGGCGAGGATGACGTCGGGGTTCGTGCCGGCGACGGCCTCGAAGTCGTAGCCGTCGGTCTCGTCGAACAGCACAGGCGTCTTGGCGTCGAGCTCCTTCAGCTTGTCCTCGGTCCACTGCTGGACGCCGTCGCCGTCGTCGTCGCCCCAGGTCATCTTCGACATGCCCACGGGGACGATCCCGAGCGCGAGCGGGACCTCCTGGTTGGCGAAGTCGACAGTGGCGACCCGCTCGGGCTTCTCCTCGATGACCGTCTCGCCGAAAGCGTGCTGCACGGTGACGGGCTTCCAGCTCCCGTCCGCAGCGCTCTTCGAGGAACCGGTGTCAGACCCACATGCCGCCAAGCCGGCCGCGACCGCGACCAGTGCGACGGGCACCGCCGCCTTCCGTGCGATGAACATCTCGTCCCGCTTTCTGTTTTAGGTTAGGCGTACCTTACTAGACCTCTTTAACCTACGCGGGATTGCGTACCCCGTCCCCGCTTCTGAGCCGATGTGCCGATGGCTCGTGCGCAGCAGTCTGGAGGGCACAGAGAGCCCAACAGATTGGAGAGAGCGATGAGCATCAACGAGACGGTGACAACCCTCGCCGTGACCGGCGACAGCTGGGGCCCGTGGCGCGAGAGCGGCCCGTGGCACGACGGGGGAGGGCCGCCGGCCTTCTGGCCGATCTTCCCCATCCTGTGGTTCCTCGTGATCGCGGCGATCATCACCGCGGTCGTCGTCTTCGGCCGCAAGCGGGTGGCTGAGGGGCCGCGGCGCGCGGGCGAGGCGAGGCTGGCCGAGAGGTACGCCGCAGGCGAGATCGACGAGGACGAGTACCGCGTTCGCCGCGACGTCCTGCGAGAGAAGCCGGGCAGCACGAAGGACGCCTGACCTCCGCTGGTCCGTGGCAGTCTGATTGCCATGGACCAGCGCATCAGCTTCATCACGCTCGCCGTCGCCGACGTCGCGGCGAGTCGGGCGTTCTACGTCGGCGGACTCGGCTGGACCCCGGAGCTCGAGGCCGACGGGGTGCTCATGATCCGTGTCGGCGAGCACGTGATCCTCTCGCTGTGGGACCGGGCCGAGTTCGAGGAGGAGGTCGGACCGATCACCACCGGCGACGGCGTTGCCCCGTTCACCCTCGCCCACAACGTCGCCACCCGTGAGGAGGTCGACGGCATCCTGTGGCTCGCCCGGTCGCTCGGGCGCCAGGCCTCCGTGGCCGAGGAGAGGGCCTGGGGTGGCTACACCGGCTACTTCGCCGACCCTGACGGCGCCCGCTGGGAGATCGCCTACAACCCCGGCCCGGTGGGACAGACCGTGCTGCCTGACCAGACCTGACCTCAGCCCGCGAAGCCCGGCAGGTGCTCCTCGAGGATCTCCCGGAACGGCGCCTCGGCGTTGAGCTGCGCCAGCACCCCGAGCCCACCGAGCCAGACCCGGTGGATGAGCAGGTAGGACGGCGGCAGGTTGAGCTTGAGACCGACTGTGTAGGCGGGGTCCTTGGGATCGTTGATCCGCTTGAACTCCTCCCGCATCCACGACCGGGTGAATCGGAAGCGCTCCTCCAGCGCCGGGGTCACGAACGGGGCCAGGTAGTCGAGCACGTGCTGCGGCTCGACCTTGATCCCGTCGCGGATGAAGCCGACGTCGCGCAGACCCTGGACCAGTGCCTCGGCGTCGCCGGTCGAGGCGATCCGGATGAGTCGGCCCATCGGCTCGGGGAGGCCGCGCTCCGGGAGCCGCGCGGCGAGCCCGAAGTCGAGCACCGCCATCCGGCCTTCGGGGAGGACCCGGAAGTTGCCCGGGTGCGGGTCGGCGTGCAGCATCCCGGTCAGCTCGGGTGCGGAGAACCAGAACCGGGCGAGCAGCTCGCCGTAGTGGTCGCGCTCCTCGGGGGTGCCCTCGGCGATCACCTTCGCGATCGAGCCCTGCGACTCCACCCACTCGGTGACGAGCACCGACGGGCCCACCGTGACGACATCGGGGACGTCGATCAGGGGATGGTCGGCGTACGCCTCGGCGAAGACGTGCTGGGCCTCCGCCTCCTTCGGGTAGTCGAGCTCCTCGATGACCCGCTCCTGCATCTCGGCGACGAGAGCCTTGACGTCCATGCCGGGCACGACCGCGTTGCCGATCGCTCCCAGCCGGCCGATCTGGCGCAGGTCGGCGCGCAGGGCCTCCTCGGAGCCGGGATACTGCACCTTCACCGCCACCTCGCGGCCGTCGACCCACCGGCCCCGGTGGACCTGTCCGATCGAGGCCGAGGCGGCCGGCTCCTCGGAGAGCTCGACCAGTCGCTCGGACCAGTCCTTGCCGAGGTCTCGGGCCAGCAGGCCGCGTACGATCCCGGTCGGCATCGGGGGAGCGGAGTCCTGGAGCCGGGTGAGCTGGTCTCGGTAGTGGGCCGCCTGCGACTCCGGCAGCGCCGCCTCCATCACCGAGAGCATCTGCCCGAACTTCATCGCGCCGCCCTTGAGCTCACCCAGGGTGCGGAACAGCTGGTCGGCCGTACGCTGGTGGACATCGGCCAGCACTGCCTCGGCGGGCTTGCCCCCGATCCGCTTCCCGAGCCCGAGCGCCTTGCGCCCGGCGTACCCCATCGGCAGCGCGGCCAGCTTGGCCGTCCGTGTCGCCGCTCGCCGCGGCAGACCCTTCGACGACCCCTCCGCCTCATTCATGAGGCCAGTGTGCCTGTCGGCTGCAACTCGGGCCCTGCGAAGTAGCCTTCCCGCATGACCTCTGAGCTGACGATCGTGACCCCGCTCGACCCTGCCGGGGAGGACCCGTTCGGCTGGCTGGAGGAGGTCGAGGGCGCAGACGCGCTGGCGTGGGTGCGGGCCCGCAACGAGGAGGCCCACGCGAGCGTCGGGGCCGATCCCGTGTTCGCCGAGATCGAGGCGCAGATCCTCGAGGTGCTCGACTCCGACGACCGGGTGCCCGAGGTCTCGCTCCTCGGTGAGCATCTCTACAACTTCTGGCGCGACGCCGACCACGAGCGTGGCATCTGGCGGCGCACCACGCCGGAGTCCTACCGCACCGACGATCCCGAGTGGGAGCTCCTGCTCGACCTCGACGCGCTCGCTGAAGAAGAGGGCGAGAGCTGGGTCTGGCACGGCGCCTCGGTGCTTCGGCCCGGGCCCGGCGAGCCGTGGCGCAAGGTGCTCGTCGATCTCTCCCCGGGTGGCTCGGACGCCGACGTGACCAGGGAGTTCGACCTGGTCGAGAAGGCGTTCGTAGCACCTGCGGACGGTGGGTTCACCCGTGCCGTGGAGCAGGGCGGCGCCAAGGGCGGGCTCTCCTGGTGCGGCCCCGACGCGGTCTATGTCTTCACCGACTTCGGGCCGGGCTCGCTGACCCCGAGCGGCTACCCGCGCATCGTGAAGCTGTGGCGCCGCGGCACTCCGTTCGAGGATGCGGCGGTGGTCTACGAGGGCACCGACGAGGACATGTACATCTCCGCCCGCCACATCCACACCCCCGGTTTCGAACGCGACCTGGTCAGCCGCTCGATCGCGTTCTACCGGTCCGAGACGTACGTCGTCACCGACCCCGGCACCCCCGAGCAGACCCTCACCAAGCTCGACATCCCCGACTCGGCCGAGGCCGGCTTCCATCGCGAGTGGCTGGTCGTCGAGCTCCGTGAGGATTGGGCGCCGAAGGAGATCACGTACGCCGCCGGCTCGCTGCTCGCGATCGAGGCCGACCGGTTCCTGGCCGGTGAGCGCGACCTCACCGTGCTCTTCGAGCCCACCCCGAGCACCTCTCTCGCCGGTGCTACCTGGACCCGCAGCCATCTGGTCCTCAACGTCTTCGAGGACGTCAAGAACCGGCCGTACACATTGACGCCTCCGGCCTCGGGCAACGCGGAGTGGACGCGCTCAGACTTCCCGGCGACCGATCCCGTGGCCGCGGTCGGCACGCGAGCGGTCGACGCGGTCGAGTCCGACGAGGTCTGGGTCGTCACCAGCGGCTATCTGACCCCGGCGACGTACGGACTGACCGAGATCGGCGCGGAGACGATCGAGCCGCTGAAGTCGGCGCCGGCCTGGTTCGACACCGAGGGGCTCCGGGCCGAGCAGCGCTTCGCCACGTCGCAGGACGGCACCCGCGTGCCCTACTTCATCGTCGGCCCCGAGGCGGCGCTCGACGGCGCAGGCCCGGCCCCGACGCTGCTCTACGGCTACGGCGGCTTCGAGATCCCGATGACCCCGGGCTACTCCGCTGGGGTGGGGAGGGCCTGGCTCAGTGAGGGCGGGGTCTACGCCGTCGCCAACATCCGCGGGGGAGGGGAGTACGGCCCGGCCTGGCACCAGGCAGCGCTGAAGGAGAACCGGCACAAGGCGTACGAGGACTTCGCCGCCGTCGCCCGCCACCTCGCCGAGACCGGCGTGAGCGACGCGAGGCACCTCGGGATCCAGGGCGGATCCAACGGCGGACTGCTGACCGGGAACATGCTCACGCTCTACCCGGAGCTTTTCGGCGCCGTCGTGATCCAGGTGCCGCTGCTGGACATGAAGCGCTACTCGCATCTCCTCGCCGGGGCGTCGTGGATGGCCGAGTACGGCGACCCCGACGTGCCGGAGGAGTGGGAGTACCTCAAGACCTTCTCGCCCTATCACCTGCTCGACGGCTCGAGGACCTACCCGCCCGTCCTGCTCACCACCTCCACCAAGGACGACCGCGTCCACCCCGGCCACGCCCGCAAGATGGCCGCGCTGCTGGCCGCCACCGGCAAGGACGTCACCTACTACGAGAACATCGAGGGCGGGCACGGTGGGGCGGCCAACAACGCCCAGTCGGCCCACCTCTCCGCCTTCGCCTGGACGTTCCTGCGCGAGCGCCTCGGACTGATCGAGTGACAGATACTGGGACGGTGATCTCAGATCATGGGACGACCGATAGGGTGTGGTGACACGGCGCGACACCTGGGGTTAACGTGTGAGCATGCTGAACAGCATTATCGTACTTAGCAGGCGCGTCGCCTAGGAGCCACTGGCCCCAGACGACGCGTCTCCCTCCGTTGCCCGCCGGGCCGGAGGGTTTTTTGTTGCACAAGCAGCCCAAGCAAGACAACCGAGCACAGCCCATGAGTAGAAGCTCCGATGAGTAGGACGGCGGACATGAGCGAGCAGATGACAGGCGCACAGAGCCTGATCAAGTCGCTGGAAGCAGCGGGTGCCGAGAACATCTTCGGCATTCCGGGAGGCGCGATCCTTCCGGCGTACGACCCGCTGATGGACTCGAAGATCCGCCATATCCTCGTACGCCACGAGCAGGGAGCCGGCCACGCCGCCCAGGGCTACGCCGCCGCGACCGGCAAGGTCGGCGTCTGCATGGCCACCTCCGGTCCGGGCGCGACCAACCTGGTCACCCCGCTCGCCGACGCCAACATGGACTCCGTGCCGATGGTGGCCATCACCGGCCAGGTCGGCGCGGCGATGATCGGCACCGACGCCTTCCAGGAGGCCGACATCCGCGGCATCACGATGCCGGTCACCAAGCACAGCTTCCTCATCACCGACCCGGCGGAGATCCCGCTCCGGGTCGCTGAGGCCTTCCACCTCGCCTCCTCCGGGAGGCCGGGTCCGGTCCTCGTCGACGTCACCAAGTCGGCGTTGCAGGCCACCACCACCTACCGGTGGCCGACCGAGCTCCACCTGCCGGGCTACCGCCCGGTGACCAGGCCGCACGCCAAGCAGATCCGCGAGGCGGCGCGCCTGATGCTGGAGGCCAAGAAGCCGGTCCTGTACGTCGGCGGCGGCACGATCCGCTCCCGCGCCCACCGCGAGCTCTTCCAGCTGGCCACGCTCACCGGGATCCCGGTGGTGACCACGCTGATGGCCCGCGGCGCCTTCCCCGACTCCCACCCGCAGCACCTGGGCATGCCGGGCATGCACGGCACCGTCCCCGCGGTCGCCGGCCTGCAGAAGTCCGACCTGATCATCAGCCTCGGCGCCCGGTTCGACGACCGGGTCACCGGCAACCTGGACTCCTTCGCCCCCAACGCCAAGGTGATCCACGCCGACATCGACCCCGCCGAGATCGGCAAGAACCGCTACGCCGACGTCCCGATCGTGGGCGACGTGCGCGAGGTCCTCACCGACCTGATCACTGTGCTCACCGCGGAGAAGGAAGCCGGCAAGGAGGGCGACTACGAGGGCTGGATCTCGTTCATGGCCGGGATCAAGAAGGCCTACCCGCTCGGCTACGACCTCCCCGCAGACGGCCTCTCCCCGCAGTACGTCATCGAGCGTCTCGGCAAGATCTCCGGCGACGAGACGATCTTCACCGCCGGCGTCGGCCAGCACCAGATGTGGGCGGCGCAGTTCATCGGCTACGAGCACCCCAACACCTGGATCAACTCCGGTGGCCTGGGCACGATGGGTTACTCCGTCCCGGCCGCGATGGGCGCGAAGGTCGGCTGCCCGGACGCCACGGTCTGGTCGATCGATGGTGACGGCTGCTTCCAGATGACCAACCAGGAGCTCGCGACCTGCGCGATCGAGAACATCCCGATCAAGGTCGCGATCATCAACAACGACAACCTCGGCATGGTGCGCCAGTGGCAGACGCTCTTCTACGGCGAGCGCTACTCCAACACCAACCTGCAGTCCCACGGCCAGCACAAGCGCATCCCCGACTTCCCCAAGCTGGCCGAGGCCATGGGCTGCGTCGGCCTGGCCTGCGACTCCGCCGACGACGTCGATGCCACCATCGAGAAGGCCATGGAGATCAACGACGCGCCTGTCGTGGTCGACTTCCGGGTCAACAAGGACGCCATGGTGTGGCCGATGGTCGCCGCCGGCTCCTCCAACGACGAGATCCAGTACGCGCGCGACCTCGCGCCCGAGTTCGACGAGGACGACCTCTGATGAGCATCCAGCCCGTGAAGACCGGCGGCAAGCACACGCTGAGCGTCCTGGTCGAGAACAAGCCCGGTGTCCTGGCACGTGTGGCCGCGCTCTTCTCGCGCCGTGGCTTCAACATCGAGTCCCTCGCGGTGGGACCGACCGAGCACGACGAGATCTCGCGCATGACGGTCGTGGTCAATCTCGAGAACACCCCTCTCGAGCAGGTCACCAAGCAGCTCAACAAGCTGGTCGAGGTGATCAAGATCGTCGAGCTCGAGCCCGAGTCGCGCGTCCAGCGCGCCCTCATGCTGGTCAAGATCGCCGCCACCGCGGAGACCCGCAGTCAGGTGCTCGACACCATCCAGCTCTTCAGGGCAAAGGTCGTCGACGTGTCCACCGACACCGTCGTCGTCCAGCTCGCCGGCAACACCGGCAAGCTCAACGACTTCCTGAGGGTCATCGAGCCCTTCGGCATCCGTGAGCTCTCCCAGTCCGGCATGGTCGGCATGGGCCGTGGCTCCCGGTCGATCTCCGAGCGCAGCCTGCGATCCGTGGCTGTGCCCGCTCCGCCTCCCGCGGTCTGAACCCATATCAAACAACAACTAAGGAGAAGCCCTCGTGGCTGAGATTTTCTACGACGACGACGCCGACCTCTCGCTGCTCCAGGCGAAGAAGGTTGCCGTCATCGGCTACGGCAGCCAGGGCCATGCCCATGCGCTCAACCTGCGTGACTCCGGTGTGGACGTGCGCATCGGTCTGCAGCCCGGCTCGAAGTCGACCGCCAAGGCCGAGGAGGAGGGCCTCAAGGTCCTCACGCCGGCCGACGCCGCCGCCGAGGCGGATGTGATCGTCATCCTCGCCCCGGACCAGCACCAGCGCGGTCTCTACAACGACGAGCTCGCGCCCCACGTGACCGCCGGCAAGACCCTCGTCTTCGGCCACGGGTTCAACGTGCGCTTCGGCTACATCAAGGCTCCCGAGGGTGTCGACGTGATCCTGGTGGCCCCGAAGGCCCCGGGCCACACGGTCCGTCGTGAGTACGTCGCCGGCCGCGGCATCCCGGACATCATCGCCGTCGAGCAGGACGCCTCCGGCTCGGCCTGGGACATCGCCAAGGCGTACGCCAAGGGCATCGGCGGCACCCGCGCCGGGGTCATCAAGACGACCTTCACCGAAGAGACCGAGACCGACCTCTTCGGCGAGCAGGCCGTGCTCTGCGGCGGCGTGTCGCACCTGGTCCAGGCCGGTTTCGAGACGCTGACCGAGGCCGGCTACCAGCCCGAGATCGCCTACTTCGAGGTGCTCCACGAGCTCAAGCTCATCGTGGACCTGATGTGGGAGGGCGGCATCGCCAAGCAGCGCTGGTCGATCTCCGACACCGCTGAGTACGGCGACTACGTCTCCGGCCCGCGCGTCATCGGCCCGCAGGTCAAGGAGACCATGCAGCAGGTGCTCGCCGAGATCCAGGACGGCTCCTTCGCCGCCCGGTTCATCGCCGACCAGGACAACGGTGCGACCGAGTTCCAGAAGCTGCGCGAGGAGGAGGCCGGTCACCCGATCGAGGCCACCGGCAAGGCCCTGCGTGCCCACTTCTCGTGGAGCCAGGCCGACGACGACTACACCGAGGGTTCAGCCGCGCGCTGATCCCCAGAGTGCCGAGTCGGCGCAAGCTGACCGAAGATCCCGCCGAGTCGGCGCGTCATGACGCGCCGACTCGGCGGGATCTGTTGTCAGTTTGGGCCGACTCGGCCGATTACTTGACCTCGGACTTCAGGACGAGGCGTAGGCCGATCAGCAGAGGGACGAGCAGCCAGATGGCGCTGGCGGTGCCGAGCTGTGCCCAGGCCTCGCGGGTCATGTCATTGTCGAAGAGGCGGGTGGAGGCCCAGTTGAGGTCGAGCCAGGATCCGTTGTCGCGCCACCACTCGTTGACCATGACGAGCGCGTTGGAGATCGTGGGCAGGACCAGGGCGTAGACGAAGTAGCCGACGATCGCCGCCGGTGAGCTGCGGAAGAGCGTGCCGAGCATGAACCCCATCAGCATGCCGATGATCTGGGCCAGAATGGTCTGGGCGAAGATGACCGCGGTGAGGTCCCAGACCGGGTCGACTCCGGCGATGGAGGTGCCGAGCAGGTTGCCCAGTGCCCCGATCCCCAGCGCGGCTGTCATCGAGACGACGCCGAGGGCGACGGTCAGAACCGCCTTGGCGCCGATCACCTTGCCGCGGCTGGGGACGAGGGTGAAGGTCGTCAGCGCCGTACGAGAGCTCCACTCGCTCGAGACGGACAGCACCGAGATCATCGGCAGGATCACGGCCATCGGGATGCCGATCGCCGTCGCGAACATGCCGTAGGTGAGCGCGTCGTCATCGGAGAAGACGATGATCGCCGCGGTGGCGATCACCGCGAGGATGCCGATGCTCGCCACCAGCCAGAAGCCGGAGCGGGTGTCGAACATCTTGCGCAGCTCGATGCCGGCTATGCGCCCGAACGGGATCGGGGCGGGGACGGCCCGCGTGCGGCGGTGGGCCGCCTCCTGCTGATGCCCGGCCGGGCTGGCCGGCTCAGGGGCGATGGTCGTGGTGGTCATGCTGCCTTCCCTTTCGATGAATCCAGCCCTTCGGGGGACTCGAGGTGGTCGCGCTGGTTGGAGGCGGTGAGCTGGAGGAACATCTCCTCCAGGCCGGCGCCGTCGGCGGCGCGGAGCTCGGTCAGCACCAGCCCGGCGTCGAAGGCGATCTGGCCGGCAGCGGCGAGCTCGGCGTCGCTGAGGACGGCACCCTCGGTGGTGATCTCGGCGGTGTGGCCCGCCCGCTGGAGCGCCCGCCCGAGGGCGGTGAGGTCGTTGGAGCGGGCGTACGTCCCGCCGCCGGCGAGCAGCTCCTGCTTGGTGCCCTGCGCGACGATCCGGCCGTTGCCGATGACCACGATGTCGTCGGCGATGACCTCGATCTCGTGCAGCAGGTGGGACGAGAGGAGCACGGTGCCGCCGTCGTCGGCGAAGCCGCGCAGCAGGTCCCGCATCCAGCGGATGCCTGCGGGGTCGAGCCCGTTGGCGGGCTCGTCGAGGATCAGCACCTCCGGCTCCCCGATCAGGGCCGTCGCGATCCCGAGCCGCTGACGCATCCCGAGGGAGTAGTTGCGTACGCGCCGCCCGGCCTCCTCCTCGGTCAGGCTGACCCGCTCGAGGGTCTCGGCCACGCGGGTCTTCGGCAGACCCATCGTGCGGGCGGCCAGGGTGAGGATCTCCCGGCCGGTGCGGCCGCCGTGCTGTGCGGAGGCGTCGAGGAGGACGCCGACCTCGAGGCCAGGGTTGGGCAGCTGGGAGAAGTGGCGGCCGAGGAGATGGGCGCTGCCGGAGGTCGGATCGGTGAGCCCGACCAGGATGCGCATGGTCGTGGACTTGCCGGCGCCGTTGGGGCCGAGGAAACCGGTCACCCGACCGGGCTCGGCATTGAAGGTCACGTTGTCGACGGCCGTGAACCCGCCGTACCTCTTGGAGAGGGCATCGATCTGGATCATGCATCGAGCCTCGCCCCAAGCGACCCTCGGCCGCGTCCGGCAGATCCCTGGCGGGTTCCTGGACCATCCCCTGGTCACCCCTGAGACGGTCTCAGGGGTCCTGCTCATCCTGCCCATCAGGCACAGCAGTCTGCTGCGGAATGTTTCGTACCGGACGAGACGTTCCCGTCACATGCGTATTGATGTGTGGTCCGACGTCGTCTGTCCTTGGTGCTACATCGGCAAGCGCCACCTCGAGGAGGCCCTGGAGGGCTTCGAGCACAGCGACGACGTCGAGATCGTCTATCACTCCTTCGAGCTCGACCCGACCGCGCCGCAGGTGCCGACCGAGACCACGGTCGAGGCGCTGTCTAAGAAGTTCGGTGCCTCCGTCGAGCAGACCCGCGAGATGATGAAGCAGGTCAGTGTCCCTGCCGCCGCGGCCGGTCTCGAGTTCAGCTACGAGGACACGCCGCACGCGCGCACCATCGATGCCCACCGGCTGATCCACCTGGCCAAGGCCGAGGGCAGACAGGCCGCGCTCAAGGAGGAGCTGCTCGCTGCGTACTTCACCCGGGGCGAGTCGATGGGTGACCATGCCGTCCTGCGGCAGGCCGCTGTCAACGTCGGTCTCGACGCCGCCCGCGTCGACGAGGTGCTCGCGAGCGACGAGTTCGCGGCCGACGTACAGGCCGATGTCGACCAGGCCCGCGCCTACGGCGCGACCGGGGTGCCGTTCTATGTCGTCGAGGAGAAGTACGGCGTCTCCGGCGCGCAGCCCACGAAGGTGTTCAGCCAGCTGCTGGAGCGGGTGCACGCCGAGACCAAGCCGGCACTGACGATCGTCGGCGACGGCGATGCCTGCGGTCCCGACGGCTGCGCGATCTGACCGTCCGGTCGGAGTCCGGCTAGCGCTTGGTGGCGATCAGGACGCTGGTGTCGGGGGCGACCATGACCTCGACGGTGGTGAAGCGCTCGTCGGTGAGCCAGGACTCGCGCAGGCTGTCGACCCGGCCGTAGACGATCGGCGGCCACAGGTCGGTGGGGATGAGGTCGTCGATGACGACGATGCCGCCCTCCTCGACCAGCTCAGCGAGCTGGTCGGGGGAGACCCCGCCGGGGGTCTCGGCGTCCAAGAAGAGCAGTGCGAACGGGCCGCGGTCGCGCAGGATGCCCCAGTCGGCGGCGATCACCTCGACCTGCTTGTCATCGGCGAAGATCTCGGCGGCCTCCTTGGCGAGGTGCTCGTCGAGCTCGGCGGAGACGATGTG
Organism: Nocardioides panzhihuensis; assembly: GCF_013408335.1. Lineage (NCBI taxonomy): Bacteria > Bacillati > Actinomycetota > Actinomycetes > Propionibacteriales > Nocardioidaceae > Nocardioides > Nocardioides panzhihuensis. The sequence continues at coordinate 951,696 of NZ_JACBZR010000001.1, forward strand.
GGCCGCGTCGCCGCGTACGCCGCTTCGCAGCCAGGCGGTGCCGATACCGCATCCGGTCCCGAACTCCGCCATGGTGCCGCTCCGGGTGGCCGCGAGGGTCGCCAGAAGCCGTCCGGTCTCGTTGCGGCAGAACGAGACGTACCCCGCCCGACGGGAGACGTCGAAGGCGCGGGTCACGATGTCCGGAAGCTCTGGGGGTGCACTCACATGGCCAGTCTTCCTGATGACGGGTGTGATCGTGCGCACGGGCGTCTCGGATGGCGGACCATTCGTCCAGATCCGTTCTTTCAAGGCGTCTGCCGGGTTAACGTCAGAACACCATGCGGAGCATTTTTCTCGTACTCGAGTGCCGCGACGGGGCCCGGCGGTAACGACCGCAGGAGAAGCCACCTCGTCGCGGTGGCTTCCGTCTTCCAAAGACCCCGGCTTCTCTCCCACACCCTCTGATTCCCTGACGTGTGAAGGAAGAAGCCATGTACGCGATGTACCCCGAGAGCCCCGCCGCTGGATCCGACTATGCTGGCGACAAGTGGGGCCGCGAGTGGGGCCCGGCGAGCCACGACCCCGACAACCCGCACAGCGTCGAGAACACCATCGCCGCGGTCCAGCAGGCGCTCGACCTGCGGGACAACGGCGGCCAGCTGCCTGACGACAACTAGTCTCGCCGTCATGTCTACGACCAACCTCGCAGTGATCCCCGGCGACGGCATCGGACCGGAGGTGACCGCCGAGGCGCTGAAGGTGCTCGAGGTCGCCGCAAACATCGCCTCGGGCTCCGCCTCGGCGGGACCGGTGAAGTTCGAGCAGACCCGCTACGACCTCGGCGCCGAGCGCTATCTCGCCACCGGCGAGGTCCTGCCCGAGTCTGTTCTCGCCGAGATCAAGGAGCAAGACGCCATCCTGCTCGGAGCGGTCGGTGGCAAGCCCAACGACCCCAACCTGCCCCCGGGCATCCTGGAGCGCGGGCTGCTGCTCAAGCTCCGCTTCGAGCTCGACCACTACGTCAACCTGCGCCCGTCGCGACTCTTCCCGGGGGCGACCTCCCCGCTGTCGCCGGCAGTGCTGGACAAGGGCGAGATCGACTTCGTCGTGGTGCGTGAGGGCACCGAGGGCCTCTACACCGGCAACGGTGGCGCGATGCGGGTCGGAACCCCGCACGAGGTCGCCACCGAGACCTCGGTCAACACCGCCTACGGCGTGGAGCGGGTCGTCCGCGACGCCTTCGCCCGCTCTCAGGCCCGCCCGCGCAAGAAGCTGACCCTGGTCCACAAGACCAACGTGCTCGTCAACGCCGGCTCGCTGTGGTGGCGGATCACCCAGCAGGTCGCCGAGGAGTTCCCCGACGTCACCGTGGACTACCTCCACATCGACGCGGTGATGATCTTCCTCGCGACCGACCCGGCCCGCTTCGACGTGATCGTCACCGACAACATCTTCGGCGACATCATCACCGACCTCGCCGCTGCCATCACCGGCGGCATCGGCCTGGCCGCCTCCGGCAACATCAACTCCTCCCGCGAGTTCCCCTCGATGTTCGAGCCCGTCCACGGCTCCGCCCCCGACATCGCCGGCCAGCAGAAGGCGGACCCCACCGCGGCGATCCTGTCCGGGTCCCTTCTGCTCGAACACCTCGGTCGCCCCGAGGCTGCCGCTGCCATCGACGCCGCCGTGCTCGCCGACCTCTCCGAGCGCGGTCCGGAGCCTCGTACGACCTCCGAGGTCGGCGACGCGATCGCCGCGCGAGTAGTCGGCTAGACGCTCACCCTCGAAGGGCCGGGCGCAGATTCTCCTGCGTCCGGCCCTTTCTCTGTCCCCATCATTTACCCCGCCCGCGATAGCACAGCCCTCGCAGAACAGGACTAATCTCATGGTCATGGAGATCAGCACCACATTGTCGACCCAACCGGCCACCGACAAGCAGCGCGCGGAGGTCCTGGCGAACCCAGGCTTCGGCAACCATTTCACCGACCACATGCTCACCGTCGAGTGGACGCCCGAACAGGGCTGGCACAACGGTCGCATCGAGGCGTACGCGCCGATCAGCCTGGACCCGTCGGCAGCCGTGCTGCACTACGCCCAGGAGATCTTCGAGGGCATGAAGGCCTACCGGCACGAGGACGGCTCGATCTGGTCGTTCCGGCCCGAGGCCAACGCCGCCCGGATGGCCCGCTCCAGCGAGCGCCTGGCTCTGCCCGTCCTCGAGATCGAGGACTTCGTGCAGACCGTCTTCGACCTGGTCGAGGTCGACCACCGCTGGGTCCCCGAGGCATCCGAGAGCGACGAGAAGAGCCTCTACCTGCGGCCCTTCATGTTCGCCTCGGAGGCGTTCCTCGGTGTCCGCCCGGCCCAGCACGTCACCTACATGGTCATCGCCTCGCCCGCCGGCTCCTACTTCAAGGGCGGCGTGAAGCCGGTCCGGATCTGGCTCAGCGAGAACTACACCCGCGCCGGCCGCGGCGGCATGGGCGCGGCCAAGACCGGCGGCAACTACGCCTCCTCCCTGGTCGCCCAGGCCGAGGCCACGGCCAACGGCTGCGACCAGGTCGTCTTCCTGGACGCGCAGGAGGGGAAGTACGTCGAGGAGCTCGGCGGCATGAACCTCTACTTCGTCCACTCCGACGGCCGGATCGTCACCCCCGAGACCGGCACCATCCTCGAGGGGATCACCCGGGCCTCCATCATCGAGCTCGCGGGCAAGCTCGGCTACACCGTCGAGGAACGCAAGTTCACCATCGACGAGTGGAAGTCCGGCGTCGAGTCCGGTGAGATCACCGAGGTCTTCGCCTGCGGCACCGCCGCCGTGGTCACCCCGGTCGGCGAGCTCGTCCACGAGGGCGGCTCCATCGCCTCGGCCGGTGACGGCGAGGTCTGGCGGACCATCCGCAAGCAGCTCGTCGACATCCAGTTCGGCCGCGCCGAGGACACCTTCGGCTGGATGCGCAAGATCGTCTGAGGCCGAGACGTCGGTCGCGTCGGCCGAGACGTCACGTACGCAGGCCGAAGCGTCACTCCCGCGAACCGAGATGGCAGATGGATGCCCACTCGGGCGACGGGGGTGACGCTTCGAGCGACGGGGGTGACGCTTCGGGCGACGGGGGTGACGTCTCGGCGCTTCACGGTCTCGGCGGGTGTCGGTTGCGGCGGTTAAGGTTTGTCCCGTGACGACAGCCCCGCGCCTGCCCCGGGCGAGCCGACGAGAGAGCGTCGGTGACTACGACCTGCTCTCCTTGCTGGGGCAGGGCGGGATGGGACGGGTCCATCTGGCCAGCCACCGCGTGAGCGGTGAGCGGGTGGCGCTGAAGGTGCTGCGTACCCAGTTCGTCGGGGACGAGGAGGGGCGCCAGCGGCTGGCACGCGAGGTCTCCTCGCTGCAACGGGTGCGGAGCAGGTGGGTCGCCGGTGTGGTCGCGGCCGACCCGTGGGGCGAGGTGCCGTGGCTGGCGACCCGATACGTCCCGGGGCCGACGCTGCACGACAAGATCGTCAACGAGGGTGTGCTCTCGCGCGACGAGGTCGAGCAGCTGGCCAGCGACCTGGCCGAGGGCATCGCCGACTGCCACGCCGTCGGAGTTCTTCACCGTGACGTCAAGCCCGCCAACATAATTATGGAGGGGCGGCGCACCCCGATCCTGATCGACTTCGGGCTCGCCCGCGTCGCCGACGACCCGAAGATCACCGTGACCGGCCTGCTGATCGGCACGCCCGGCTACCTGCCGCCCGAGATCGCCGTCGGCGACCCGGCCACCCCGGCGTCGGACGTACACTCGTGGGCCGCCGTGGTGGCGTACGCGGCGACCGGCCGCCCGCCCTTCGGCGAAGGCAACTCGATGAAGCTGATGGACCGGGCCCGGCGCGGTGAGCACGACCTGGAGGGCGTGCCGCAGCTGCTGCGCGGGCTGCTCGGCCAGGCGCTCTCGCCCGATCCGGCCGACCGCCCGACGCTGGACGAGGTGCGCGAGTGGCTGCGTACGCCGCGCCGACCGTTCGTGCACAAGCCGGTCGAGCAGCTCTCGCTCAGCGACCGGACCGAGCGTGAGAAGGCCACCACCCCCGCTGCGCCGTTCCCGCCGGTCGGCCGGCCCGGCCCGCGCCCGGACAGCCGCCGCGACAACGGCCTGGAGAAGCTGCGCCGCGGGGCGATCTGGCTCGGTCTGCTCGCCTTCGCCGTCGGCGTGATCGCTGCGTTCCCGAGCGTCGGCTTCTGGGCGGTGCTCGGCGCGGCGTGGCTGATCCGCGCCGGCACGCTGGCCGCCGGCGATCTGCGCCGCTGGCGTTGGTATCGCGGCCGCAAGTGGCACGACGCGCCCCGGCTCCTGATCGGTGCGCCCTGGCGGCTGGTCCGCTCGCTCCCGAAGACGTTCGTCGTCGGGGTGTGGGGCTTCGGGTTCGTGGTGGCGGCAGTGCTGATCGGCTTCGCCCTGCAGCTCTCCTTGCCGACGGCTCTGGGCTTGGCGGGCCTGGCCTTCGTGGGCGCGCTGTGGACCGGCTCCGGACGCGACCGGCTGCGCGACCCGGTGACCAAGGTGGTCCGGCGGGTCTCGGAGCGATGGGTGCCGTGGGCCCTCGGGTTCGCGGTGGTCCTCACCCTGGCTCTCTTCCCGGTCCAGACGCTTGCCGACAACGGCCCGCAGTTCTCCGGCGGCGACGAGCCGTGGTGGGTCGAGCTCCTCGGCTGGTGAGACGCTCGTCCCACTGGAGGAGATTTCGTGGCAGGATCAGGGCCATGACGACGTACGCCATCATCATTCGCTAGCGCGCCGAGCCCCGCTCGACGCGCCACCCTCTCGTCCCCGAGAGGGTTTTTTGTTGCCCAGCCCCAGAAGCCAGCCCAGCCCCAAGACCCCAGATCCAGCCCGAGGACAGAAGAGCCATGGAATTCCACGTCTACGACACCACTCTGCGCGACGGTGCGCAGCAGGAGGGCCTCAACCTCAGCGTCGCCGACAAGCTCGCGATCGCTCGGCATCTCGATGGCTTGGGCGTCGGGTTCATCGAGGGCGGCTGGCCCGGGGCGAACCCGAAGGACACCGAGTTCTTCAGAAGAGCCGTCTCCGAGCTCGACCTCAAGCACGCGCGGCTGGCTGCCTTCGGGTCGACCCGCAGGGCCGGGGTGAGGGCGGCCGACGACCCCCAGGTCGCTGCGCTCCGTGACTCCGGCGCCTCGGTCGTCACCCTGGTGGCGAAGTCCCACGACCGCCACGTCGAGCTCGCGCTGCGCACCACGCTCGAGGAGAACCTCGCGATGATCCGCGACACCGTCTCCCACCTGCGCGAAGAGGGTCAGCAGGTCTTCCTCGACGCCGAGCACTTCTTCGACGGCTACCGGGCCAACCGCGACTACGCGATGGAGGTCTTGAGGACGGCCTACGAGGCCGGCGCCGAGGTCGTCGCGCTCTGCGACACCAACGGCGGGATGCTGCCGGGCTGGGTCTCCGACGTCGTCCACGACGTCCGCGAGACCACCCAGGGCGCTGTCGGGATCCACTGCCACAACGACACCGGGTGCGCGGTCGCCAACTCGCTGGCCGCAGTGGAGGCTGGCGCGATGCACGTCCAGGGCTGCATCAACGGCTACGGGGAGCGTACGGGCAACGCCGATCTGGTCTCCGTGGTCGCCAACCTGCAGCTCAAGCTCGGCCGCGAGGTGCTCCCGACCGGTCTGCTGGGCGAGGCGACCCGCGTCGCCCACGCGGTCGCCGAGGTGACCAACGTGCCACCCGCGGGACGGCAGCCCTACGTGGGCGCCTCCGCCTTCACCCACAAGGCCGGTCTGCACGCCTCCGCGATCAAGGTCGACCCCGACCTCTACCAGCACATGGACCCGGCCGCGGTCGGCAACGACATGCGGCTGCTGGTCTCGGACATGGCCGGCCGGGCCTCGATCGAGCTCAAGGGACGCGAGCTCGGCTACGACCTCTCCGACGACCGCGACCTGGTGACCCGGGTGACCGAGAGGGTCAAGGAGGCCGAGCAGCGCGGCTACACCTTCGAGGCGGCTGACGCCTCCTTCGAGCTGCTCCTGATCGAGGAGGTCGAGGGCGCGCGCCCGGCCTACTTCGAGGTCGAGTCCTGGCGGGTCATCTCCGAGGCACGTGGTGGTGGTCAGGCTGCTTCGACCGGCTCGGGGGCCTCGACCACGGAGGCGATCGTGAAGATCCACGCCGACGGCGTACGCCACGTCTCGACCGGCGAGGGCAACGGCCCGGTCAACGCGCTGGACCAGGCGCTGCGGGCCGCGATCACGCGTGCCTTCCCCGTGGTCGCCGACTTCGACCTGATCGACTTCAAGGTGCGGATCTTCGACCAGGGCCACGGCACCGACGCGAAGACCCGGGTGCTGATCGAGACCTCTGACGGCGTGACCTCGTGGACGACCGTGGGTGTCGGGTCGAACGTGATCGAGGCCTCCTGGGAGGCGCTGGTCGACGGGCTCACCTTCGGGTTGCGACGTCACGTGAGCAAGACCACACCCGCAGGCGCCGTCGCCGTGGAATGAATCTCCGGCGGGAGGGTGTTGGACAGTTCAACATTGAACTTTCCGCGTCATTCGAGGAGAACCCGTGTCCGACACCCGCATCGCCGTACTCGTTGGCAGCCTGCGCGCTGAGTCCACCAACCGCAAGCTCGCCGAGAAGCTCGCCGCCGGGGCGCCCGAGGGCGTCTCCCTGGAGATCGTCGAGGGCCTCGGCGAGCTGCCGTTCTTCAACGAGGACCTCGAGGCCGACCCGGGCGAGGCCGTGACTCAGCTCCGCAAGACGGTCACCGAGGCCGACCGCGTGCTGATCGTGACCCCGGAGTACAACGCCACCATCCCGGGCGTCCTCAAGAACGCGATCGACTGGCTCTCCCGTCCGTACGCCGCGGGTGCCATCAAGGGCAAGGTCGTCGCCGTCGTCGGCGTGACCCCGACCCCTTACGGCGGCAAGTGGGCGCACGCCGACGCCGCTCGCTCCGTCGGCATCGCCGGCGGGATCGTCGTCGAGGACGCGATCGTCTCGCAGCCGGCCCATGAGATCGACGTGTTCGCCGACGCCGAGGTCCAGGCGCGCTTCGCAGCTGCCGTCGAGAAGCTCGCGGGCTTCGCGCCCGCAGCCGTCTGATTCCCAAGCCAGGCGGCGCCACGAGGTCAGGTCTCCGGGGGGAGACCTGACCTTCGTCATTTATCGCGTGCACTTACGGGCCTTAGGCCGTACGTTGCGGCCATGAGTGAGCGCCAGCGAACGACGGTAGGCCTCAGGCCGCCGCTTCCGTATTCTTCGCTCTTCGCTACGGAGGCGGCGGAATGAGCGGACCCGTGAAGCAGCTTCGTGTGGTGGTCGAGGCGAAGGACTACGAGGAGGCGGTGGCGTTCTACCGCGACACCCTCGGTCTTCCTGAGGAGGCAGCCTTCTCCGGCCCTGACGGGGCTGAGGTGACCATCCTCGACGCCGGCCGGGCCACGCTCGAGCTCGCCAACCCGGCCCAGCACGCGTACATCGACGAGGTCGAGGTCGGACGCCCGGTGGCCGGGCACGTACGGGTGGCGTTCGAGGTCGACGACTCCGCCACCGTCACCGATCGGCTCGTCGAGGGCGGCGCGGCGCTCGTCGCCTCACCCACCCGCACCCCGTGGGAGTCGCTCAACGCACGTCTCGACGGTCCCGCCGACCTGCACCTGAGTCTCTTCCAGGAGCTCGCCGAGCCCGCCCTGGCGCCGGAGTACCCCATCAGAACCGAGCGGTTGACGCTGCGCCCGATCGACGTCGAGCGCGATCTCGAGGACCTGCATGCCTATCTCTCGCTCGAGGACGTGTGCCGCTACATCCCGCCGGTGCCGCGCGACCGCGACCAGCTGCGGAAGGCGTACGCGCCGGAGAGGCGCCTCTCCGTCCTGCGCCGCGAAGGTGAGGTGCTCTCTCTCGCCGTCGAGCACGAGGGCCGGCTGATCGGTGACGTCGTGCTCTTCTGGCACAGCAAGGAGCAGCGGTCGGGGGAGATCGGGTATGCCTTCAACCCCGAGTTCCAGAGGCGCGGATTCGCCACCGAGACGGCCCGAGCGCTGCTCGGGCTGGCGTTCGACGGGCTCGGCCTGCACAGGGTGGTCGCCCGGGTCGACGAGCGCAACGCCGCTTCGGCGCGGGTGGTCGAGCGGGTCGGGATGCGCAAGGAGGCGGTCGAGCGTGACGCGAAATGGACCAAGGGCGAGTGGGCGACACTGGTGAACTACGCGATGCTCGAGGACGAGTGGCGTTAGCCTGCAGGGGTGGCCGAGCTTCATGATCTGACCGCCCTGGAACAGGGAGAGCTGCTGCATCGATGCGAGATCTCCCCGGGAGAGCTCGCCGAGCACTATCTCGACAGGATCGCCAGACTCGACGATGTCGGCGCCTTCATCACCGTGGCCGAGGAGCGGATCTCGACCTGCGCTCGTGAGCTCGTGGTCAAGCCGCTCGGCGCCTCACCGCTGTGGGGAGTGCCGACGGCGATCAAGGACCTCAATCTCACCCGTGGGGTGCGGACGACCTTCGGGTCGGCGGTCTTCGCCGACTTCGTCCCTGACGTCTCCGACAACGTCACCTTGTCGATCGAGGCAGCCGGGATGATCTCGCTCGGGAAGACCAACACCCCCGAGTTCGGCTCGCCCTGCTACACCGAGCCTGACGTGGCCCCGCCCGCCGTCACCCCCTGGGACCGTACGCGGATCGCCGGCGGCTCCTCCGGAGGTGCCGCCGCTGCGGTGGCAGCCGGGCTCGTGCCGGTCGCGCAGGGCTCCGACGGTGGCGGCTCGATCCGGATCCCGGCCTCCTGCTGCGGGCTGGTCGGCCTGAAGCCGACCCGCGGACGGATCTCCCCGTCGCCGATGTACGGCGACGCGGCCGGGCTCGCCACCGCCGGCCCGATCGCTCGGTCCGTGCGGGATGCGGCGGCCTTTCTCGATGTGCTCGCGGGGCGGCGTACGGGTGATCCCTTCTGGGCGCCCGAGGAGCAGCTCCCGTTCCTGGACGCGTGCGAGCGGCCGCCGGGAAGGCTGCGCATCGCCCGGTTCATCGAGCCGTTGATCGCGGAGACGGCCGTCGATGCCGAGTGCGTCGCCGCGTGGGAGAACGCCTCGACGCTGCTGGCGTCGCTGGGCCACGAGATCGTCGACATCCCTCGTCCGTTGCCGGTCGAGGCGGTCGCCGTCTTCGAGACGGTCTGGTCCGTCGGCACCGCGATGTCGGTGGTCAACCTCGCCCCGGACCAGCGGTCCCAGATCCGGCCGCTCACCCGCTGGCTCACCGAGCGGGGAGAGGCTGTCAGCGGGCCCGAGTTCGGGCTGGCGCTCGCGGAGCTGCGCCGGTACGCCGCCGCGACCCTGGAGGCCCTGGCCCCCTACGACGCCGTCCTCACCCCGACCCTGGCCACTCCGCCGCCGAAGGTCGGCGCGATCCGGGACGACGCCGATCCCGCGGCCGACTTCCAGGCGCAGAAGGAGTTCACCCCCTGGACCTCGGCCTGGAACGTGACCGGCATGCCCGCGATCTCCCTGCCCCTCCATTGGACCCCCTCCGGCCTTCCCGTCGGCGTCATGCTCGCCGCCCGCCCCGCCCAGGAGTCCCTGCTGCTCTCCCTCTCCGCCCAGATCGAGGCCGCCGCCCTCTGGGACCACCGCCTCCCGCCCGGCTGGTAACCCCACTCGCCGAGACGTCACCCCGGTCGGCCGAGACGTCAACTACGTCGGCCGAGATGGCACGCTGATGCCGTCTCGGCCGACGGGGGTGACGCTTCGAGCGGCGGGGGTGACGCTTCGGCCGACGGGGGTGACGCTTCGAGCGGCGGGGGTGACGCTTCGGCCGACGGGGGTGACGCTTCGAGCGGCGGGGGTGACGCTTCGGCCGACGGGGGTGACGCTTCGGCCGACGGGGGTGACGCTTCGGCTGGGGGTCAGTCGCCGAGGCCGCGGGCCTTGAGGGCGTCGCCGGTCTCGTGGGCGCGGGCGACGACGCGGATGACGAAGGGGGAGAGGTACGCCCTGGGGGAGCGTCCGAGGCCACGGGCACGAGCGGCGTCGCGGGTCTCCTGAGCCAGGGCGAGGGTGCCGGGAAGGGCCTGGATCGCCATCGCGATCGTGAGCGCGACCCGCTCCGGGTCGAGACCGAAGCGCTGCAGGGGCCGGATCCAGCGTACGACGGCGTCGAGGGTCTCGGTGGTCGGCGTGGTCGAGGTCAGGGTGAGTGCCAGCAGGCCGAGGGAGACGAGGTCGAGCAGCGACTCCACCGCCCGGTCGAAGGTGAACAGCCACCACTGCAGCAGCGCGATCACGAGTGCGATGACGAGCACGGCGCGCAGCGCCCGTGCGGTGGACGGCAGGTCGAGCCGGCCGATCAGGGCGAGGACGATGGCGACGCCGAGGAAACCGAGCGAGAGCAGCGGACCGCGCAGAGCCACGATGGCCACACTGAGCACGGCCAGACCGAGCATCTTGGCGCCCACCGGAAGCCGGTGGAGCACGGTGTCGCCGGCACGGTAGAGCCCGATGGTCATGCTCATTCCGCGTCCACCGTCCCCACGTAGTGCTTGACGGCGGCGCCGGCCTCGCCGTCGTAGCAGACCCGGCCGTCCTCGACGACGAGGACCCGCTCGCAGCGGCGTACGAGGTCGAGGTCGTGGGTGACGAGGACGAGCTGCTGGGGGAGCGAGAAGAGCAGGTCGCCGACCATCCGGGTGTTGCGTAGGTCGAGCAGCGTCGTCGGTTCGTCGGTGACGATCACCTCGGGCTCGGTGGCGAGCACGCCGGCCAGCGCGAGCAGCTGGCGCTGGCCACCGGAGAGAGCGTGGACGCTGACCTCGGCCCGCTCGGAGAGCCCGAACCGGGCCAGCGTCTCGAGGGCGACCTGCTTGCGGCGTACGCGATCCTTCACCGTCCTGCGCAGGGACAGCTCGACATCCTCGACGCAGGTCGGCATCACCAGCTGGGCGGCGGGGTCGGTGAAGGTGAACCCCACACGTCGGCGCACGGCGGCGCCCTTGCGGTCCACGTCGAGACCGTCGACGGTGACGCTCCCGGCGGTCGGGGTGACCAGGCCGTTGATCATCCGGGCCAGGGTCGACTTGCCCGAGCCGTTGCTGCCGATGATCCCGATCCGCTGCTCGGTCAAGGTGAGGGTGGTGGGACGGAGGATGGTGCGCTCGCCGTCGAGGTCCGGGGACTCGACCCGGACCTCGGCGGCCTCGAAACGGATCTCAGGCACGTCGGGCGAGCAGCTTCGGGAAGGCGCGGTGGACCTGTGACGCGACGACCGCGGCGACCGCCGCCTTGATGAAGTCGCCGATCCAGTAGGGAGCGTCGAAGGCCGCAGCCTCCAGCAGTCCGACACGGAGCACGACGGCCATGCCGATGATGCCGCCGACGTGGTTGATGACCACCCCGACGACGCAGGCGGCGAAGACGAGGAGCGGGTTGGTGCGGCGTCCTCGCAGGACGTACTTCACCAGCAGGCCGACCACGAGCACCATCAGCGGGAACGACCACAGGTAGCCGGCGGTCACGCCGACGAAGACGCCGGGCCCGGCCGCGTGGCCGGCGAAGACGGGCAGACCGGCGATCCCGAGGATGAGATAGAGCACCACCGCGGCGGTGCCGCGCAGCGGACCCAGCAGCGCACCCGTCAGCAGGAGGGCGAAGCCCTGCAGCGTGAGCGGGACGCCGGCGCCGCCGATCGGGATGGCGGCGAGATAGGAGCAGACCGCGATCAGGGCCGCGAACGCGGCGATCAGCGCGAGGTCGGTGGCGTCGAGGCGCGGCGACCTCGCCATGGGGGTCTCGGCGGCGGTCGTGGGGGACTCGGTCATACTCGCTCCTGCGTACTCAGACCTGAACCGTGGTCAGGTGAACGGTGTTCAGGTTAAGGTCGGTGTACGTCTTCGTCCACTTCGTCCCACCACCTGGCCCCCGGGGAGCACCATGCGATACCGCCGTGAGGACGTCGTCGCGCGTGCGCTGCAGGTCCTCGACGACTACGGCCTCGCCGACCTGACCATGCGCCGCCTCGGCACCGAGCTCGGCGTACGCCCCAGCGCCCTCTACCACCACTTCGCCAACAAGCAGTCGCTGCTGGCCGCGGTGGCCGACGAGATCCTGCTCCGTGGCCGGCACGAGCCGTCAGGAGCCTGGGACGTACGCGTCACCGCCATCTGCAGCGACCTGCGCGACTCCCTGCTGGCCTATCGGGACGGAGCCGAGGTCGTCGCCACCGTGTGGGCGTTCGGGCTCGGCGCGACCCAGCCGTACGACGACCTCGTGGCCGCCCTGAACGACGGTGGCCTCGGCGACCTCGCTCCCGTCGCGGCGCGCACCCTGCTCCACTTCGTCTACGGCCACGCCGTCGACGAGCAGACCCACCTCCAGGCAGCCGCCGCGGGCGCCATCGAGGACGACGTCCGCGACACCGACGACTTCGTCACCGGCCTCGGCCTGGTCGCCGCGGGCATCTCCATGGCCAAGGCCGTCCGTGAGGCGGCGTCAGACCGCTGAGGTCGCAGCGGTCAGAGCGCGTCGACCTCGGCGCCGTGCAGCTCGGCGAGCATCACGGCACCGGCGAGGTCGAGCCTCGTCCCGCGCAGCGACGCCGTGATCAGATCGACACGGTCGAGATCGGCACCGCGGAGATCGGCCCCGTGCAGGGTGGTCTCCTGGAGCGTGGCGCCACCGAGTCGGGCATCTCGCAGGACCGCGTCGGTGAGGTCGGCAAGCGACAGGTCGGCCTCTCGCAGGTCCAGCCCGGACAGGTCGAGCCGGGCGAGGTTCGCGCCGCGCAGCGAGACGCCACGCCATACGCCGCCGCTCACCTTCAGCGGACGCAGCGTGCAGCCGGAGAACTCGGTCCCGCTGAGCTTGCACCCCTCGAATGTCGAGTCGAAGAAGTTCGTACGCCGGAAGTCGCAGCCGACGAACGCCGAGCCGACATGGGTCGAGGCGTTGAAGCGACCGCCGTGGAACGTGCACCTCTCGAAGAGCGCCGCCGACGTGGTCGCCTCGGTGAGGTCGACATCGGTGAAGACGCAGTCGACGAACCGCGCGCCGGTGAGATCGGCTCCGTACCAATCCTCGTTGCGGAAGTGCTCGTCGGTCGCCTCGGCGGGTGGGTTCGGCATGGCGCACACCTTGCCACCTGCCGCCGACAGTCCTGCTCGGTCGGGCTCAGTCGTGCTGGGTGAACCACTCGTCGAGGAGGGGCCAGGTGGTGTCGCGGGCGGCGCGACCGGTGAGCAGGCCGAGGTGACCGCCCGGAACGACCTCGAAACGGAGCTCCTCGGCGCCGGTGAGCAGGTCGACCAAGGGCTTGACCGCGGCGACGGGTCCGATGCCGTCGTTGGCGCCCGCGACGACGAGGGTGGGCTGCTTGACGTCGCGGAGATGGACGGCGTGGTCACCGAGGTCGATCTGTCCGCTGAACAGCGCGTTGGTGCGGAAGAAGTGGTGGTAGAGCTGTCCGAACGTACGTCCCGGGTAGGCGATGATGTTGTCGGTGAACCGGTCGACGGCCTCGAGCTGGGCGAGGAACTCGCGGTCGGCCAGGTTGGACAGCTTCGCGACCGGCTTGGTGAACATCTTGTCGACCGAGGAGATCTGAAAAGCCCACCGGACCAGCGGCTTCGGGGCGCCTCCGAGGGCCCGTGAGGCAGCGGTGACCAGATTGCCCGGCGGCAGGTTGAGCAGCGGTCGCAGCGGCGCGATCAGCGGCACCTGACGTACGTCACAGGGCGAGCCGAGCACCGCGAGCGAGGCGATCGGGAGGTCGGGGGTGTCGGCGGCCGTGAGCATCGTGAAGATCCCGCCCAGCGACCAGCCGACCACATGCACCGGCCGCCCGCCGGCGTGCTCGGAGACCGACCGGATCGCCTCCGGGACGACGTGCTCGATCCAGTGCTCGATGCCGAGGCTGCGGTCGGAGAAGTTCACCTCACCGTACTCGACCAGGTAGGTCGGCCGGTTCGTCTCCACCAGATGCTCGACGACCGAGCAGTCGCGCCGCAGGTCGTAGCAGAGCGCCGGCGCCGCGAGCGGCGTCACCAGCAGCACCGGATCGCCCTCCGGCGTCTCCCCGGCCAGCGGCCGGTAGTGGTAGAGCTCGCGGCGGTTGCCGTCGTCGATCAACGTACGCGGCATCGGCCTCAGGTCGGCGAGACCGCCGTAGAGCAGCGCGTGCGCGACGTTCCCCGCCGCGGCGCCGACCGTGGTGGTGATCGAGGCGGCAGCTTTTCGGGGGTGGGGAAGGAGGGCCATTGTGGGGTTAACGTAACCCGTCCATCGAGGTCACGGGGGGAGCAGCCCCCTACCGCGTGTGACGTCTGTTACGCCTCGATCAGCCGCTCGCACTCGGCGATCAGGCACTCTCGGAGCGGAGCGGCGCGCTCGGCGAAGGCGCGCTGGGCGGCGGCGTACTCCTGCTTCCCGGCGGCCGTCTCGATCCGGATCGGGTCGAGACCGAGCTCGGCGAGGTCGTAGGGGGCGGCCCGCATATCCATCGTGCGGATGTCCCAGGCGAGCTCGAAGCAGTCGGCGACCAGGTCGGAGGAGATCAGCGGCGAGAGCCGGAAGGCGTGCTTGTAGAGGTCCATGTTGCCGTGCAGGCAGCCGGGCTGCTCGAAGGCGGCCCGGTCGTCGGATCGCGGCGAGAGGGTGTTGAGCGGCGCCGCAGGCGGGGTGAAGAAGCGGTACGCGTCGAAGTGGCTGCACGCGATCCGGTGGGTCTCCACCACTCGGTCGGTGCCGGCGGCACCCAGGCGCAGCGGCCAGTCGGCATGGCGTACCTGCTCCGGCGTCAGCCGATAGACCATCGCCCACTCATGGAGTCCGAAGCAGCCGAAGTTGGCCTCGCGAGAGGCGGTGGCCCTCAGCAGCTTCAAAAGGGTTTCGATCAGCAGGTGCTGGGAGGAGACGTACGCGGCAGAGACTGTGTTGGTCTCGACACGCTCGGCCGTGGCCGGCCTCGCGGCTCGACCAGCGGGGGCGTAACCCTTCAGCGACGAATACTCCGAAGAGTCCTCCAGGGAAACCCCGAAGCCCGGGTGCCAGCGCAGAAGCTGGGCGGGGCGGTAGGAGTAGTAGGTGAAGAGGAAGTCGTTGACCGGGTGCTTGACCCGGGCGCCGCGACGGGCGAGATGGGGTTCGACGTAGGGCGCCAGGCGCTCGCGATGCGACTGTGCCCGTTGGGTCCACTCCTCACGAGACAACAGCACACGTTCAGCGTAAATGGGGTCTCGACAAGCTCGACCACCGGTGGGAGGGACAGGCTCGACCACCGGCGCGCGGAGTTCTGCGGATAGGCTCGGGGTGTGCGTATCGCCAGATTCACCACCAAGGGTGGCGAGCCCCAGTTCGGCGTCGTCGTGGGGGACCTCGACGGCTACGGCCAGCTCAGCGAGGACGCGACCGTGGTCGCCCTCCAGGGCGACCCGCTGTTCTCCGGGGTCAACCTCACCGACCAGGTCCACAAGTTCGACGACGTCAAGCTGCTAGCGCCGGTCATCCCGCGCAGCAAGGTGGTCGCGGTCGCCCGCAACTACGCCAAGCACGCCGCGGAGCTGGGCAACGAGGTGCCGGCCGAACCGCTCTTCTTCATCAAGCCCAACACCTCGGTGTGCGGGCCGAACGACGCGATCCAACGGCCGAGCGGCGTCGAGGACCTGCACTTCGAGGGCGAGCTCGCGATCGTGATCGGGCGGATCTGCCGCGACGTCCCGGAGGAGAAGGTGAAGGACGTCATCCATGGGATGACGGTCGCCAACGACGTGACCGCGCGTGACACCCAGCGCCGGCTGAACCACTTCTCCCAGGCCAAGGGGTACGACACCTTCTGCCCGCTCGGCCCGTGGATCGAGACCGACGTCGAGCTCGAGCAGCTGGCCGCCGGCGTACGCATCCAGACATTCCTCAACGGTGACGTCGTCCAGGACGGGTCCACGAAGGACCTCGTCCACGGCATCCCGAAGCTGATCGCCCACATCAGCAGCGTCATGACGCTGCTGCCGGGCGATGTGATCCTCACCGGCACCCCTGAGGGTGTCGGTCCCATGGAGCCCGGCGATGAGATCGAGATCTTCGTCGAGGGGCTCGGAGCTCTGACGAACAAGGTGGCACAGCGTTGACTGACATTGGATCGACCGGCACACTCGAGCCGAAGGACTATCGGGTCCGGATGGCGCCCTCGCCGACCGGGTCGCCCCACGTCGGCCTGGTCCGGACCGCCCTGTTCAACTGGGCCTTCGCGCGCCACCACGGCGGCACCTTCGTCTTCCGCATCGAGGACACCGACAAGGCGCGCAACACCGAGGAGTCCTACCACGGGCTCATCGACCTGATGCGCTGGCTCAAGCTCGACTGGGACGAGGGCGTCGAGGTCGGCGGCCCCTACGGTCCCTACCGCCAGTCGGAGCGCTCGGACATCTACGCCGACGCGCTCGCGCGGCTGCGCGCCTCCTCCCACGTCTACGAGTGCTACTGCACCGGCGAGGAGACCACCGCCCGCTACGAGGAGCGCCTGGCCGCCTACAAGGCCGCGAAGGCCGAGGGGATCAAGGGCGAGGCCCCGGCCCAGGGCTACGACAACCACTGCCGTGACCTGAGCGAGGACCAGATCAAGGCGTACGAGGCGGAGGGCCGCACCTCCGTGCCCCGTTTCCGCATGCCCGACGGCTCGATCACCTTCAACGACCTCGTCCGCGGTGAGGTGACCTTCGAGACCAAGCACGTCCCCGACTACGCGCTCGCGCGCGCCAACGGCGACCCGCTCTACACGCTGACGGCGCCGGTCGACGACGCCACCATGAACATCACCCACGTCTTCCGTGGCGAGGACCTGCTGTCGTCGACCCCGCGGCAGATCGCCCTCTTCGACGCGTTCGTCGAGGTCGGGCTGGCCGATCGGGCGCCAGAGTTCGGCCACCTGCCCTACGTGATGGGCCAGGGCAACAAGAAGCTCTCCAAGCGCGACCCGGAGGCGCACGCGCTGAAGTATCGCGAGGAGGGGTTCCTGCCCGAGGGGCTGCTCAACTACGTGGCGCTGCTCGGCTGGGCGATCGCGGCCGACCGCGACATCTTCACCATGGAGGAGATGGTCGAGGCCTTCGAGATCCACGACGTGGTCAAGAACCCGGCCCGCTTCGACGTCAAGAAGGCCGAGGCTATCAACGCCTCCCACATGCGGCTGCTGCCCGTCGAGGAGATCACCCACCGGGTGATCCCGTTCCTCAAGGCCGACGGTGTCCTCTCCGACCCGGTCTCGGATGCCGACGCGCAGATGCTGGAGCTGGCGATGCCGCTGGTTGCCGAGCGGATCAACAAGCTCGGCGAGGCCTCCGACATGCTGCGGTTCCTCTTCGTCCCCGAGGCCGACTTCGCGCTCGACGAGGAAGACGCCGCCAAGCTGCTCGACGAGGCAGGCGTGGGTGTCGTCCAGGCTTCGTACGACGCCCTGAACGGTCTGCCCACGTGGTCGACGGCCGAGATCCAGGACGCGCTGACCGCGGCCCTGATCGACGGTCTCGAGCTCAAGCCGCGCAAGGCGTACGGTCCGGTGCGGGTCGCGGTGACCGGAAAGCGGATCAGCCCGCCGCTGTTCGAATCCATGGAGCTGCTCGGCCGGGAGCGTACGCTGGGGCGCCTTAAGGCGGCACTCGGGAAGTAGGGGTCTGACGGTGAATGATGTGCACCCCCTGCGCCGCCATGGCACGCACTCGGCGGCGTTGCCCCGCCTCGACGTACCCCGGTATGCCTTCAGCGGGGCGCCTGGCCAAGCACGCACCCTGACGACGCAGAGTGCACACCTCATTCACCGGCAGACCCCAGGTCGGACAGGATGAGCACGGTCGTGGAACCGCCCTCGGGACTGGCGTACTACCAGGTGCAGCGCAGTGGGCGCAGCGGCTGGGGGCGACCGCTGATCGGGCTCATCCTGATCGGGCTGTGCGTCTTCTTCGTCTCGCCGGCTGTGGTGCTGGCCGGGTTCGAGGTCTTCTTCGTGCTCGCCGGTGACGACGTCTCCAACGGGATGGTCCGGGTCGCCGACGTGGAGAACGTCACGCCGGAGTCGCTCGCGTTCCTGCTGCTGTCGCTGGCCGGGGCGATCCCGGCGGCCATGCTGCTGTGCTGGGCCCTGCACGGGCTGCGGCCGGGATGGTTGGCCTCGGTGGAGCGACGGATCCGCTGGCGGTGGCTGCTGCAGTGTCTCGGGATCGCAGCGATCACGATGGTGGTCACCGTCATCATCGCCTCCCGGCTGCCGATACCGGGGGACGACCTCGGCGCCAGCACCCTCAACCCCTACACGACCACGATGCGCGACTTCGTGCTCGTGATCGTGCTGCTCACCCCGCTGCAGGCGGCGGGGGAGGAGTATCTCTTCCGCGGCTACATCTTCCAGACCTTCGGGTCGCTCTTCGGCGGGATGCTGGGCGCGCGTACGGTCGCGGTGACGATCACCGCGCTGCTCTTCGCCTTCGCCCACGGCTCCCAGGACCTGCCGCTCTTCCTGGACCGGTTCGCCTTCGGGATCGTCGCCGGGATCTGTGTCATCGCCACCGGAGGCATCGAGGCCGGCATCGCGATGCATGTCCTCAACAACTTCGTCAGCCTTGGGATGGCGGTCGCCTTCGGTGACATCTCGACGGTGCTCAACACCTCCGAGGCGTCGTGGTGGCGGATCCCGGTCACGCTGGTCCAGTCCGGCGTCTTCCTGGCCCTGACCGTGTGGGCCGCCCGATCGGCGGGCCTCTCGACTACGACCAAGAGCACGTAGTGCTCGCGTAGTGCGCCCCCCGATTTCGTAGCCTGGGGACGTCCCCGGTAATGTTTCCTCTCGGTTCGAGGGAGAAATTCCGAGGGCCGTATCGCTCTTGTTGAAAGCCTCTCCCGAGGCTAAGTCAACAAAATCGATGGGCTATGGTGTAATTGGCAACACGACTGGTTCTGGTCCAGTTATTCTAGGTTCGAGTCCTAGTAGCCCAGCGGATCCTCTGCTGAGGATTTGGGAGAGAACGAAGCGTTTGGCTAAAGTTTCTCCCGCTGAAACGGACGAAAGTCCGCGGAAGCAGTGCAGGCCCCCGTCGTCTAGCGGCCTAGGACGTCGCCCTCTCACGGCGGTAACGCCGGTTCAAATCCGGTCGGGGGTACAACGCACGAAGGGCCCCGAGTCACTGACTCGGGGCCCTTCGTCATTTCGGTTGCGGGTCTTCGGCAGGATCCGGTGCGGAATCGGCTGCAACGTTTCGGGCACGAGCGGTCAGGTATGGGCGACACCGCCCCACCGCAGGAGGACCCGATGTACGACGACGAGCTCGACGATCTGCTGAGAGCGGCTGCACCGCGTCCCGGCCCGATGGCGGACGTGCTCGCGCATCCGGCGGACGTGCGAGTGCTGGACCTGCGTTCGGCCCTCGAACGTCTGAAGCCGATCGATCAGGAGATCCTGCGCCTCGTGCACTGGGACGGGCTCAGCCTCGTCGAGACCGCTGAGCTGCTCGGGAAGCGTGCGGGAACGGTGAGGAGTCGCTATCACCGCGCCAGGTCCTCGTTGAGGCGGCAGCTCGGCTGAGGCGACGCCGATGTGTTGGTTCGGAGAGGTGTCAGGTAATATTTCGTCCTGCCTGCGGAGCCGAAAGGTCGCCGCAGGACGTGCAAGCCCCCGTCGTCTAGCGGCCTAGGACGTCGCCCTCTCACGGCGGTAACGCCGGTTCAAATCCGGTCGGGGGTACAACGCACAGAAGCCCCGAGTCACTGACTCGGGGCTTCTTGGTTCTCCGGGGCGGCGAGTCTCAGAGGTCGAGCTGCATCCAGGCGACGTCGTGCCAGGCGTCGAACTTCCAGCCGATGTTCTTGTACGTCCCGACATCGGTGAACCCGAAGGACCGGTGGATGCCGATGCTGGCCTCGTTGGGGAGAGCGATCCCGGCCAGGGCGCGGCGGTAACCGCGCTCCTTCAGGATCGGGAAGAGGGCTGCGTACAGGGCCTTGCCGGCACCCTTGCCGCGGCGCTCCTGGTCGAGGTAGATCGACACGTCACAGGCCCAGCGGTAGGCCGCGCGGGTGCGGTGCTGGGTGGCGTACGCATAGCCGACCACCTCCGGGCCGGTCTCGCACTCGGTCTCCAGGACGAGCCAGGCGTGCTCGGCCAGGGACGACTCGATGCGGCTGGCCATCTCCTCGGCCGTGGGTGGCTCGGTCTCGAAGGAGACGAGGGTGTCGGTGACGTACGGGGCGTAGATCCGGGCGCAGGCGGCGGCGTCGTCCGTGGTGGCAGGTCTGATGTTCATCGCTGCTCTCCGTCCTTCCAGACCTTGTGGGTGAGAGGCGTTCCTGGGCGGTAGGCGAGGTGCCTGGCGGTGGGTGCGTCGAGGGCGTGCAGGTCGGCGCGGCCGCCGACGGCGATGCGCCCGACCGCGTCGTCGGTCCCGTCGCGGCCGAGCGCCTTCGCGCCGCCGACGGTGGCCGCCCAGAGCGCCTCTTCGAGGGTGAGGTGCTGCTGCAGGACCGCGGTCGCGACGCAGAAGGCCATCGAGGTGGTGAAGCTCGATCCCGGGTTGCAGTTGGACGCGATCGCGACCGTGACACCGGCGTCGAGAAGGGCCCGGGCGGGCGGGAACGGCTGCCTGGTCGACAGGTCACAGGCGGGCAGGAGCGTGGCGACGGTGGCGGAGCCGGCGAGCGCTTCGACGTCGGCCGGAGCGAGATGGTTGCAGTGATCGACGCTCGTCGCGCGCAGCTCGACGGCCAGCCGGACCCCACCGGACTCGCCGAGCTGGTTGCCGTGGACCTTCAGACCGAGGCCGGCCGCACGCCCGGCCTCGAGGACCTCACGAGACTCCTCGACGTCGAAGGCACCCTGCTCGCAGAAGACGTCGACGTAGTCGGCGTGGGGCGCGACGGCCGTCAGCATCGGGCCGGTCACGAGGTCGAGGTAGTCACGGCGGTCGGTCCCCGCGGGGACCACGTGAGCGCCGAGGTAGGTGACCACCTCGGCGTGCTCGGCGCTGATCCGGGCCAGACGCTGCTCGGTCTCGACGTCGAGGCCGTAGCCGGTCTTGGCCTCGATCGTCGTGGTGCCGCCGCGGAAGGCCTCGGCCCGCAGCGACCCCGCGCGGACCCGGAGCTCGTCGTCGCCGGCGGCTCGAGTGGCCTCGACCGTACGCATGATCCCGCCGGCCTCGTAGGGCCGGCCCGCCATCCGATCGATGAACTCCTCGGCGCGATCGCCCATCGAGACCAGGTGGGTGTGGGAGTCGACCCAGCCCGGGAGCACCGCGCGCCCGCCGAGGTCTTCTCGCGCGTCGGCCGCGGGCGCCTGGGCGGCGGGGCCGATCCAGGCGATGCGGCCGCTCTCGATCACCAGCGCCGCGTCGTGGACGGTGCCGTGCTCGTCGGTGTGAGTGGTCAGCTCGCCGATGTCGGTCAGCAGCAGGCTCATGGGAGCTCCTTCAGCGCTTCGGTCAACAGGGTGGCTGGGTCGCGGCCGTCGGCCAGGCGGCCGTCCTCGGCCACCGCTCGGCCGCCGACCAGGACCTTGGTGACGTCGGTGGCGGTCGCCACCAGGGCGACCTGGTCGAGGCAGGCGCCGGTGGTGCGTACGGAATCGGGTTGGAGCTCCACCAGATCGGCGCGGGCTCCGACCCGGAGGCCGCCGGGGAGGCCGCCGGCGGCGTAGCCGGCGCTCGTTCGGGCGGACTCGAGGTCGGTGGGGGAGAAGCGGCCGCGCCGACGGCTGCGGAGGCGCTCGCCCGCCTCGAGCCCGCGCACCTCGAGCCAGGGGTCGATGACGGCGTTCTGGTCTGATCCGAGGGCGATCCGCACCCCGGCGTCGGCAAGCTCGCGGGCCGGGCCGATGCCGTCGCCGAGGTCGGCCTCGGTGGTCGGGCACATCACCACTCCCGCGCCGCTGTCCGCGATGAGGGCGATGTCGTCGTCGGTCAGGTGGGTGGCGTGGACGAGCCAGGTGCGTGGCGTGAGCGCGCCGGCGTCGGCGAGCACCCGGATGGGGGTGCGTCCGTACGCCGCGAGCGACTGCTCGTTCTCCGCCGGCTGCTCGGATACGTGGACGTGGAGCGGCGCCTCGGTAGGAAGCCGTTCGGCGACGAGCGCGATGTCCTCGGGGGAGACGGCCCGCACGGAGTGGATGGCCGCCCCGACGACGGTGCCTTCGTTGGACTCGTGGGTCTCGTGGAGGCGCTGCCAACGGTCGAGCCAAGCCGTGGCGGTGCCGTCCCCGAAGCGGCTCTGCTCGGGGAGGAGGGGCTCGCCGGGGGCGCTGGTCAGATAGAGGGTGTCGAGCAGCGTCAGCCGGATGCCGACGCCGGCGGCAGCCCTGGCGAGGGCGAGGCCGAACGCGTTGGGGTCCTCGTACGGTGCCCCGTCGGGGCGGTGGTGGACGTAGTGGAACTCCGCGACCGACGTCCAGCCGGTCACCAGCATCTCTGCGAAGACGGCCTCGGCCAGGCGCTCGTAGGAGTCGGGAGTGAGGCGGTCGGCCACGGCGTACATCTGCTGGCGCCAGCGCCAGAAGTCGCCTCCCTGGTCGTGCGTACGGCCGCGCAGTGCGCGGTGGAACGCGTGGGAGTGGGCGTTGCCGGAGCCGGCGAGCACGGTGCCGAGGCGAAGGTCGGCGGACTCCGGGCTCTCGCCCGAGGTGATCGCGGTGATCCGGCCGTCCGCGACCTCGATCACGACGTCCGTGAGCTCGCGGCCGGCGACCAGCGCCCGCTCGGCATGGATCCGGGTCATCCGCGGGACTCGCTCGCCAGCAGCCGAACGACCTCGGTCAGCGCCCTCGCCCCGGTGCGGCAGTCCTCGTCGGTGGCGGTCTCGTGGGGGGAGTGGGAGACGCCGGTGGGGTTGCGGGTGAAGAGCATCGCGGTGGGGAGCTCGGCGGCGAGGATGCCGGCGTCGTGGCCGGCGCCGGTGGCGAGCACGGGAACCCCGCCCAGCGCGCCAACCAGGCGTTGTTGCAGGTCAGCGTCGAAGTGCACGGTGGAGACGTAGGACTCCTCGACCACCTCCAGGGTGCAGCCGTGCTCCTCGGCGGCCGCGTTGGCGGCCTGCAGGATCTCCTCGAGAAGGGCGCGGGTCTGCGGGTCGCTGTCGCCGCGTACGTCGAGCCAGGCATCCACCCGGGAGGCGATGACGTTGGTGCCGCCGGGGACCGGGGTGAGGCGGCCGATGGTGGCCCGGGCGGCGTCGGAGCCGTCGTGGGCCGACGCGATGCGCTGAGCGGCCAGGACGGCGGCGGCCATCGCGGCCACCGGGTCGCGACGGTCCCGCATCCGGGTCGCGCCGGCGTGGTTGCCCTCGCCGGAGAAGACCAGCTTCCAGCGGCCGTGGGCGAGGATCGAGGAGGCCACCGCGACCGGGGCGTCCAGGTCCGCGAGCCCGATGCCCTGCTCCACATGGAGCTCCACGAAGGCAGCCAGGCTCGTCAGCCGCTCCTCGTCGCGGCCGAGCCCGGCAGGGTCGATGCCGTCGGCACGGCAGGCCTCGGCGTACGTCACTCCGGCGTCGTCGACGAGCGCCGCGACCTTGGGGCCTGGGAGCGTTCCGGCCATCAGCTTCGACCCCAGGCAGGCGATGCCGAACCGGGACCCTTCCTCCTCGCCGAACGCGGCGATGGTCACCGGCCGGGCAGGTACGAAGCCCTCGTCCATGAGCGCCGAGACCGCGGCCAGGGAGGAGGCGACGCCGAGCGGGCCGTCGTAGGCACCCCCGCCCGGCACCGAGTCGAGGTGGGACCCGATCGCGATCGTCCCGGCTCCTCGCGGGCCCCAGTGGGCCCAGATGTTGCCGTTGCGGTCGGTCTCGACCTCGAGGCCGAGGGAGGTCGACGTACGCCTGAACCACTCGCGCAGCTCGAGCTCTGCAGGCTCGTAGACATGGCGGGAGTAGCCACCGCGGACGGGGTCACGGCCGATCTCGGCGATCTCGTTGAGCAGGGTGACGACGTCGAGGGTCATTCAGGTCCTTGGTTCAGGTCGTTCAGGTCGTTCGGAGAGGGGGCTGTGTTGGTCTCGACACGCCTCCGCCGCCCTCGCTTCGCTCGGGTGCTCCGGCGGCTCGACCAGCGGAGGACGGGCCACCGCTGGTCGAGCCGGGAGGCCGGCTACGGCCGAGCGTGTCGAGACCAACACAGTCGTCAGCCAGCGTCAGGCGTCCAGCATCGGGACGTTGAGGCCGCGGTCCCGAGCGACGTCGCGTGCGTGCTCGTAGCCGGCGTCGACATGGCGCATGACGCCGGTGCCGGGGTCGTTGGTCAGGACCCGCTCGATCTTCTCCGCGGCCAGCGGCGTGCCGTCGGCGACACAGACCTGACCGGCGTGGATGGAGCGTCCGATGCCGACGCCGCCGCCGTGGTGGATGCTCACCCAGCTCGCACCGGAGGCGGTGTTGAGCAGGGCGTTGAGCAACGGCCAGTCGGCGATCGCGTCGGAGCCGTCCTTCATCGCCTCGGTCTCGCGGTAGGGCGAGGCGACCGAGCCGGAGTCGAGGTGGTCACGGCCGATGACGACCGGGGCCGAAAGCTCCCCGCTCGCCACCATCTCGTTGAACTTCAGCCCGGCGAGGTGGCGCTCCTTGTAGCCCAACCAGCAGATCCGCGCCGGCAGGCCCTCGAAGTGCACCTTCTCGCCCGCCTGAGTGATCCAGCGCTTGAGGCCCTCGTTCTCCGGAAAGAGTTCGACGATCGCCCGGTCGGTCTTGGCGATGTCCTCGGGGTCGCCCGAGAGCGCCACCCAGCGGAACGGGCCGAGGCCCTCCTCGAAGAGCGGGCGGATGTAGGCGGGTACGAAGCCCGGGAACGCGAACGCTTCGGCGAAGCCACCCAGCCGGGCACCCTCGCGCAGCGAGTTGCCGTAGTCGAACACCTCGGCATCACGCGCCATGAAGCCGACCATGGCCTCGACGTGCTTGGCCATCGAGGCCTGGGCCTTCTCGGTGAAGTCGTCGGGGTCCTCCGCGGCCCGCGCGGCCCACTCCTCGACCGAGTACTCCAGCGGGAGGTAGGAGAGCGGGTCGTGCGCCGAGGTCTGGTCGGTGACGATGTCGATCTCGACCCCGCGCGCCAAGACCTCGGGGAAGACCGCGGCACAGTTGCCGACGAGGCCGATGGAGCGCGGCGTACGAGCCTTCTTGGCCTCTTCGGCCTGGGCCAGTGCGTCGTCGAGAGAGGCGGCGACGGTGTCCATGTAGCCGTGGTCGACCCGGCGCTGGAGTCGGGCCGCGTCGACGTCGACGACGATGACGACGCCCTCGTTGAGGGTCACCGCGAGCGGCTGGGCACCGCCCATGCCGCCGGCGCCGCCAGTGAGCGTCACGGTGCCGGCCAGGCTGCCGCCGAACCGTTTGCGGGCGATCGCGGCGAAGCACTCGTAGGTGCCCTGGAGGATGCCCTGGGTGCCGATGTAGATCCACGATCCGGCGGTCATCTGGCCGTACATGGTCAGGCCGAGCGACTCCAGCCGCCGGAACTCCGGCCAGGTCGCCCAGTCGCCGACGAGGTTGGAGTTGGCGATCAGGACCCGCGGCGCCCACTCGTGGGTGCGGAAGACGCCGACCGGCTTGCCGGACTGGACCAGCAGGGTCTCGTCGGCCTCGAGCTCGTCGAGGGTGCGGACGATGGCGTCGTAGGCCTCCCAGGACCGTGCGGCGCGGCCGGTGCCGCCGTAGACGACCAGGTCGTCGGGGCGCTCGGCCACCTCCGGGTCGAGGTTGTTCATCAGCATGCGCTTGGCGGCCTCGGTCTGCCAGTTCTTGGCGGTGATCTCGGGGCCGTGCGGTGCGCGGACAGTGCGTGGTTCGCTCATGTCGCCCATCCTTCCAGTGGGGTCAGCGGACGGTGGTCAGAGTGCGGGCAGCGGTCAGTAGCTTCCCGCTGGCGACGAGGTCGACGACCGCCTTGATGTCTGGAGCCAGGAACCGGTCGGGTCCCGGGGGCGGGACCTGCTTGCGGATCTCCGCCACCAGCGCGGCGCCGACGGGACCGGGACGCTCGGGGGCGCGCATGTCGATCGCGCGGGCGGCGGTGAGGATCTCGATGGCGACGACCTGCTGAGCCCCGGTGATCGCGCGGCGCAGCTTGCGGGCCGCGTTCCAGCCCATCGAGACGTGGTCCTCCTGCATCGCGGAGGTGGGGATGGAGTCGACGCTCGCCGGGACCGCGAGACGCTTGAGGTCGGAGACGATCCCGGCCTGGGTGTACTGCGCGATCATGTGCCCCGAGTCGACGCCGGGATCGTGGGCGAGGAACGGCGGTAGCCCATGGTTGCGGGACTTGTCGAGGAACCGGTCGGTGCGGCGCTCCGAGATCGAGGCGAGGTCGGCGGTGGCGATGGCCAGGAAGTCGAGTACGTAGCCGATCGGCGCGCCGTGGAAGTTGCCGTTGGACTCGACGCGGCCGTCGAGGGTGACCACCGGGTTGTCGACCGCGCTGGCGAGCTCGGTCTCGGCCACCCGGGCGGCGTGGGACATGGTGTCCCGCACGGCACCGTGGACCTGGGGTGCGCAGCGCAGCGAGTAGGCGTCCTGCACCCGGGTGAACCCGGTGCCGCGGTGGTCGGCGACGATGCCGCTGCCCGCGAGGACGGCGCGGATGTTGGCCGCCGAGGTGGCCTGTCCGGCGTGCGGGCGCAGCGCCTGGAGGTCCTCGGCGAAGACGCTGTCGGTGCCCTGGAGGCCCTCGATGCTGAGCGCTCCGGCGATGTCGGCGGTGGCCACCAGCTCGTCCAGGTCGGCGAGCGCCAGGATCAGCATCGCGAGCATCCCGTCGGTGCCGTTGATCAGCGCCAGCCCCTCCTTCTCGCGCAGCCGCACCGGGGCGATCCCAGCGGCCGCCAGCGCGTCGGCGCCGGTGACGAGGTCGCCGTCGGCGTTGCGTACGTCGCCCTCACCCATCGCCGCGAGCGCGCAGTGGGCCAGCGGGGCCAGGTCGCCGGAGCAGCCGAGCGACCCGTACTCGCCGATCACCGGTGTGATCTGGGCGTTCAGCAGAGCCGCGTAGGTCTCGGCGACCTCGGGCCGCACGCCGGTCCGGCCCGTGGCGAGGGTCGAGAGACGCAGGAGCATGAGGCCGCGTACGACCTCTTTCTCGATCTCGGCGCCCGACGAGGCCGCGTGCGAGCGGACCAGCGAGGCCTGCAGCTGGGCGCGGTGCTCGGGCGGGATCGAGGTGTTGGCCAGGGCACCGAACCCGGTGGAGATGCCGTAGTGGGGCCGGGAGTCGTGGGCGAGGTCCTCGATCAGCGCTCGGCTCGTGGCCATCGCGGTCAGTGACTCGTCGGTGAGATTGATAGGGGCGTTGTGGCGGGCGACGGCGACTACCTGGTCGAAGGTGAGGGCACCGACCCCGACGGAAACCGTGGTGTTGGTCATGAGGATGAGTGGATCACATCACATTCAGCGAGCCGAGCACAGGCCGTTGTCGGCGGCGTCCTTCTGGCGTTCCTCGAGGGTCCCGGACCCGGTCGGTGACCCGCTCGTTGACCCGGTCGGCGACTCGTCGACCACCTCGTCCGGTGAGGCGCTGGACCCGGGGTCTCCGGGTCCGGCGGTGGACGTGGGGGAGGGGCCGGCGGAGGCCGTCGCGTCGTGGAGCGGGCGGTCCTCGAGCATCCGCTGCCAGATCTCGTCGGCCTCCGGGAGGATGCGGAGGCGGCCCCAGTTGGGATCGCCTTCGGGGTAGGCCTCGTTGGGCACGGTCTCGAACTCGATGCTGCCCGGGTCGAGGTCGCGCATCTCGCGGGCCAGCTCGGCCAGGCCGGCGACCGAGCCGATGTCGGTGGTGATCGACCTGGAGAGCTCGGTGGCGAACGTGGCCAGCCGACGCGGGCGGGTCAGAGTTCCGGCAGAGAGGACCTTGGTGGCGAGGGCGGTGAGGAAGTACTGCTGGCGTCGCATCCTGCCCAGGTCGGCGTTGGGGGTGGAGGAGCGGTTGCGTACGTAGTCGAGGGCCTGCTTCCCACGCAGGTTGCGTGTCCCCGCGGGCAGGAAGATGTTGTGCTCCTCGTCGTCGATCGCCTCCGGGATGCAGATCCTGACGCCGCCGACGGCGTCGACCATCCCGCGGAACCCGGCGAAGTCGAGGGCCAGATAGTGGTCGATCGGGATGCCGGTGAGCAGCTCGGCCTGGCGCGCGGTGCAGGTGGGGCCGCCCAAGGCGTAGGCCTCGTTCCACATCACCCCGCTCGCCTCGGGGATCGTGGAGCCGTCCGGGGCGGTGCACTCGGGCCGCTCGACGAGCGCGTCGCGGGGGATCGAGATGCCGTAGGCCGACCCGCGGTCCGCGGCGACGTGGAGCAGGATCGTGCTGTCGGAGCCGCCGACGCCGCTCTCACCGTCGATCGAGCAACCCTCGCAGTCGCGTCCGTCGGTGCCGAGGATCAAGATGTTGAGCGGCCGCTTCGGGCCCGTGTCCACGGGCTCGTCGACGAGATGGTCGATGTCGCCGCCCGACCCGAGGTTGCGGTTGAGGCGGTCGTAGAACGCCCAGGTGCCGATCCCGGTGGCGACCGCCAAGAACAGCATCGTGACCACCACGGTGAGCACGACCGTACGCGTGCCCGACCTCGCTCCGGTCCCCATCGGCCTCCCTCGGTCCGTCTGTCTGAGCAATCCCACACAGGTAGTACGCGCCAGTGAGCCGAGAGGTTGCTGCAATCAGTTGACGGCAGAAAACTGCAATGTGAAACCATGAGGAAGGTGCTGTCCGAAAACCGCGCGTAATTCCGTTCCGAACACGGCAACATTGGGGACATGGATGGGACGATGAGCGTGAACGGACTCGACTTCGAATCGTGTTATCGCGCCGTTAGATCGCGTGATCGGCGCTTTGACGGGGTCTTCTACACCGCGGTGTCCTCGACCGGGATCTACTGCCGGCCTTCGTGTCCGGCCCGCACCCCGGCGCTGGTCAACGTCTCGTTCCACCGGACCGCGGCGGCGGCCCAGGCGGCCGGCTACCGGGCCTGCAAGCGCTGCCGTCCCGACGCCACCCCCGGCAGTCCGGAGTGGGATGTGGCCGCGACCTTGGCCGGCCGCGCGATGCGGCTGATCGCCGACGGCGTCGTCGATCGCGAAGGCGTCGAGGGGCTGGCTCGTCGGGTCGGCTACTCGCCTCGTCACCTGACCCGGCTGCTGACCACCGAGCTCGGGGCCGGTCCGCTGGCGTTGGCGAGGGCGCGACGCGCGCAGACCGCCCGGACGCTGGTGGAGACCACCGAGCTGGGTTTCGCGGACATCGCCTTCGCGGCGGGCTTCTCGAGCGTACGTCAGTTCAACGACACCGTCCGCGAGGTCTATGCGGCCTCGCCGACCGAGCTCCGCGGGCGACGTGGCTCGAGGCGCCGGGCCGACGGGACGATCGCGCTGCGACTCGCCGTCCGCACTCCGTTCGCCGGCCGCGCCCTGCACGCCTTCCTGCGCGACCACCTGGTGCCGGGCGTGGAGGCCGCAGGGGTCGAGAACGGACGGCTGTGGTTCGCCCGGACGCTCGACCTGCCCAACGGGCCGGGGACGCTGAGCCTCGAGCTGGCCGACATCCCCGAGGGCGAGACCGGCTTCGTCCACGCGACCTTCAAGCTCACCGACCTGCGCGACACCACCGCTGCCGTCGAGCGTGCCCGCCGGCTGCTCGACGCCGACTGCGACCCGCGCGCGGTCGCCGACGTCTTCGCCGAAGACGCGGTGATGGGGCCGCTGGCCCGGGCACTGCCGGGGCTGCGAGTGCCCGGCACCGTCAACGGAGGCGAGCTGGCGCTGCGTACGATCGTGGGACAGCAGGTCTCGGTCGCCGGTGCGCGCACCGTGCTGGCGGGGATCGTCGCCGACCACGGCCGCCCGGTCACGACCGACATCGAGGGCCTCACCCATCTGTTCCCGGCCGCGGCCGCGCTGGCTGCCGCCGATCCGGCCGGTCTCCCCATGCCGCGCTCGCGCGGGCGGGCGGTCACCGGTCTGGCCGCGGCTCTCGCCTCCGGCGAGCTCCAGCTGGACCGCGGCACCGACCGCGACGTCGTGCACGACCAGCTGCTCGGCATGCCCGGCGTCGGACCCTGGACCGCCGACTATGTCGCTCTGCGCGCGCTCGGCCATCCCGATGTCTTCCTGCCGACGGATGTCGGCATCAGACGAGCGCTGGAAGTGCTCGGAGCGCCCGCGGCGGACGTCGCCGCGTGGCGACCGTGGCGCTCGTACGCCCTGCTCTACCTATGGACTTCACTGACTGCTCTGGAGGAACTCTGATGTGGACTCTCATCGACACGCCCGTCGGCGAGCTGCGCCTGGTCGCGCAGGACGGCGCGATCACCGCGATCGACTTCATGCCGGCGCTCTACGCCGAGGGCCGGCCGCGTGGGGAACGGTCCGACTCGGATCCGTTGCTCATCGAATGTGCCCGGCAGCTCGCCGAGTACTTCGCCGGCGACCGGACCTTCTTCGACCTTCCGCTGGCACCCGCGGGGACGCCGTTCCAGGCACGGGTCTGGGAGCAGCTGCAGAAGATCGAGTACGGCACGACCTGCTCCTATGGTGAGATCGCCGGCCGACTGGCGATGACCGGCCACGGCGCCCGCGCCGTCGGGCTCGCCAACGGCAAGAACCCCATCCCCATCGTCATCCCGTGCCACCGTGTCATCGGCGCGAACGGCACCCTGACCGGCTACGCCGGTGGCCTGGAGCGCAAGACGACGCTGCTGGGGCTGGAGAGCGGCGCGCTCTTCTGATGCCGAGCCTGCAGTCGTGGTGGCCGAGAGCGGAGCTGTGGCGTACGTCGCCGGCAGCTGCCGT
The DNA here is from genome assembly GCF_013408335.1 of Nocardioides panzhihuensis. Classification (NCBI taxonomy): domain Bacteria; kingdom Bacillati; phylum Actinomycetota; class Actinomycetes; order Propionibacteriales; family Nocardioidaceae; genus Nocardioides; species Nocardioides panzhihuensis. Next base: position 982,471 of record NZ_JACBZR010000001.1, read on the forward strand.
GCTCGCCGTTGCCCTCGCCGGGTGCGGGGGCGCGCCGGCCGAGCAGCCCGCTGAGCCCTCGGCCGGCGAGAGTCTCAGCGAGGGAGCGGGTGAGCTGCGGGTCAACGGCCGGGTGCGTTGCGACCACGACGTGTCGAGCGAAGAGGCGAAGGGCGTCATCGAACGCGTCGGCGGGCTCCAGCAGCCGACGTGGTCGGTGCGGTTCGCCGAGAGCACCGCCGCCGGCGTCGTCGTGCTGGTGACCGGCGACCTCGATGACGCCGAGCCCCGGCTCTTCGACGACTACCACGTCACCGCGATCGTCGGTTCTGCCGAGGACCAGGCTCGGGTTGACGACTTCAGTGCTGTGCGCGAGGCGGTTCGGGAGATCTGCGGCTGAGTGGTGTCGCTGGGATACCCGGTCAACCGGCCTCCACAAATTTCTCCGGCCTGGGGCTGGAGTGACTGCAGCTACTCCGCGGCCGCCCGCCGCAGCGACTCCGAGAGCCGGTCGGCAGCGGCGAGGACGGCCGGAGCGTGCATCTTGCCGGGCTGCCGGCTGAGGCGCTCGAGGGGGCCGGAGACGGAGACGGCGGCGATGACCTTGCCACCGGGGGAGCGGACGGGGGCGGACACGGATGCGACGCCGGCCTCGCGCTCGCCGATCGACTGCGCCCAGCCGCGGCGCCGGATGCCGGAGAGTGCGGCCGCGGAGAACGCGGCGTTCTGGAGGCCGCGGTGGAGGCGCTCGGGGTCCTCCCAGGCGATCAGTATCTGAGCGGCCGACCCGGCACGCATGGTCAGCTGCGAGCCCACGGGGATGGTGTCGCGCAGACCGGAGGGGCGTTCGGCGGCGGCGACGCAGACGCGGAAGTCGCCCTGGCGCCGCCACAGCTGCGCCGACTCACCGGTGATGTCGCGCAGACGCGCCAGCACGGGGCCGGCGGTGGCCAGCAGCCGGTCCTCGCCGGCGGCGGCGGACAGCTCGGCCAGGCGCGGACCGAGGACGAAGCGGCCCTGCATGTCGCGGGCGACCAGACGGTGGTGCTCGAGCGCGACCGCGAGGCGGTGTGCGGTCGGGCGGGCGAGCCCTGTCCCTGCCACCAGACCCGCCAGGGTCGCCGGGCCGGACTCGAGTGCTGTGAGCACAAGAGCGGCCTTGTCGAGAACGCCTACACCACTGGAACTGTCCATATCGCAAGACTAACTTCTCAGAACCTGAGATGCAACGTTACGCTCGGAGCAGCAGACTGGAAGTGGCGGATCTGACTTCGCGATTCAACGCTCGACCCGCCGCCGGCCACTACAGACCTAAAGATGCCAGATGGAGAACGTTGTCATGGGCAGGACCTTGTCGGAGAAGGTGTGGGACGAGCATGTCGTCCGGTCGAGCGCCGGAGAGCCTGATCTCCTCTATATCGACCTTCACCTCATCCACGAGGTGACCAGCCCCCAGGCGTTCGAGGGCCTGCGGCTCTCCGACCGCAAGGTGCGCCGTCCCGATCTCACCATCGCCACCGAGGACCACAACGTCCCGACCGTCGACTGGGACAAGCCGATCGCCGACCCGGTCAGCCGCACGCAGGTCGAGACGCTTCGCAAGAACGCGGAGGAGTTCGGCGTACGTCTCCATCCCCTCGGCGACGCCGAGCAGGGGATCGTCCACGTGGTCGGCCCGCAGCTGGGGCTCACCCAGCCGGGGATGACGATCGTCTGCGGTGACTCGCACACCTCCACGCACGGTGCGTTCGGCGCGATCGCGTTCGGTATCGGCACCTCCGAGGTCGAGCACGTGCTGGCGACCCAGACGCTGATGCAGGACAAGCCGAAGACGATGGCTGTCACCGTCGACGGCGCGCTGCCCGACGGCGTGAGCGCCAAGGACCTGATCCTCACCCTGATCGCCAAGACCGGCACCGGCGGTGGCCAGGGCTACATCGTGGAGTATCGCGGCGAGGCCATCCGTGAGCTCTCCATGGAGGCCCGGATGACGATCTGCAACATGTCGATCGAGTGGGGCGCCAAGGCCGGCCTGATCGCTCCGGACGAGACCACCTTCGCCTACATCAAGGACAAGCCCGAGGCTCCGAAGGGCGCCGACTGGGACCTGGCCGTCGCGCACTGGAAGTCGCTGGTCACCGACGAGGACGCCGTCTTCGACAAGGAGATCGTGCTCGACGCCGCCGAGGTCACCCCGTTCGTCACCTGGGGCACCAACCCGGGCCAGGGCGTCCCGCTTGGCGCTGCCGTCCCGAACCCCGAGGACTTCGAGGACGCCGACGAGAAGATCGCGGCGGAGAAGGCCCTGACCTACATGGGGCTCGAGGCCGGCACCCCGATGCGCGAGGTGCGCATCGACACCGTCTTCCTCGGCTCCTGCACCAACGGGCGCATGGAGGACCTGCGTACGGCCGCCGACATCATCCAGGGTCACCACGTCGCCGACGGCACCCGCTTCCTGGTCGTGCCGGGCTCGGCCAGGGTGCGCCTCCAGGCCGAGGAGGAGGGCTTGCACAAGATCTTCCTCGACGCCGGCGCCGAGTGGCGGGGCGCGGGCTGCTCGATGTGCCTGGGCATGAACCCCGACATCCTCGCTCCCGGTGAGCGCTCGGCCTCCACCTCCAACCGCAACTTCGAGGGTCGCCAGGGCAAGGGCGGTCGCACCCACCTCGTCTCGCCGGAGGTGGCTGCCGCCACCGCCGTACGCGGCACCCTCTCCTCGCCCGCCGACCTGACTCTCGCCCGAGCCTGAACGGAGCGCCTGACATGGACAAGTTCACCACCCACACCGGCCTCGGCGTCCCGCTGCGTCGTAGCAACGTCGACACCGACCAGATCATCCCCGCGGTCTACCTCAAGCGCGTGACCCGCACCGGCTTCGAAGACGGCCTCTTCGCCGCTTGGCGCAACGACCCGTCCTTCGTGCTCAACAACGAGGCGTACGCCGGGGCCTCCGTCCTCGTCGCCGGCCCCGACTTCGGCACCGGCTCGTCGCGCGAGCACGCCGTCTGGGCGCTCATGGACTACGGCTTCCGGGTCGTCATCTCGAGCCGCTTCGGCGACATCTTCCGCGGCAACTCCGGCAAGGCCGGCCTGCTCGCGGCGAAGGTCGACGAGAAAGTCGTCCAGAAGCTGTGGGACCACCTCGACGACAACCCGGGTGCCCAGATCACCGTCGACCTCGAGTCGCGCACCGTTCGCGCCGGCGAGGGTCCCGACGCCATCGAGGACTCCTTCGACATCGACGACTACACCCGCTGGCGCCTCCTCGAGGGCCTCGACGACATCGGCATCACCCTCTCCCACGAGGACGACATCGCCACGTACGAGGCCACCCGACCCTCCTTCAAGCCGGTCACCCTGCACGCCTGAGGGCCTTCCCTACCGCGCCGAGACGTCACTCCCGTCGGCCGAGACGTCACGCCTGTGACGTCTCGGCCGACGTACGTGACGCCTCGGCCGGTGCGGGTGACGCTTCGGCCGGCCGCGGGTGGTCAGGGGAGGTGGATCTGGCTTCCGCCAGGACCGCGCTCGGAGCCGGTGATGCGGTCGCAGGAGCCGGTGTCGACCCAGCAGCGGAGATACCAGGACTCGGATGCGGTGGCGGTGCGGAGGACGACGCTGCGGTCGGACTCGAAGCCGGCGACGTGGACCTTCTCGACGGAGTCGGGTACGCGCAGGTCGATGTGCTCGGACGTGCTCATGTTGACCGCGATGCCGCGTTCGGCGCCGTAGCTGATCATCCCGGGGTCGCTGGGGTTGCGGGCGATGGCCACGATCGAGCCGTCGGGGGAGTCGGCGACCGACCCCGGCAGCGGCGCGTGGACACCGGGCTGGGTGAGGCTGCCGTCGGCCTCGATGGCGGCGAAGCGGACCTCCCACTCGCCGGGGTTGTAGAGGAGTACGCCGCGGCGCAACGGGATCACCTGCTGGTAGCCGAGCGGCAGCGAGATCCGCTGTGTCGCCTTTCCGGGGTCCCAGGCCGTCACCGGCGGGCGGGAGACGGCCAGCTCGCCATAGTTGCCGGGGACGGCCGGCGGGGTGGGCACGATGCCGGTGCGGAAGTAGGCGCGGGTGCGGTCGGTGCCGAGCACCGCGGTGCCGGCAGGGGTCCCTTCGAGCGCGAGTCGGTCGATCTCCTCGCCCGTCGCGGCGTCGACAGCGACGAGGGCGGAGGCGGCGTCTCCGGTCTGCTGGACGGCGAAGAGCCGACTGCCGTCCTTGCTGAGGGCCGGCTGGGTCCACAGGCCGGGGATCTGGATGGTCGACCCGCGTCGCGCGACCCAGACCGGGCCGGGCTCGTCGGCGTCCTCGTACATCAGCACCGTCCACCCGGCCACGCTCATCTGCGAGCCGTAGACCTTCTGCGGCTTCGCCCCGAGCTGGAGCCGGCCGGCCCGGTCGAGGAACGGCAGGGTCGTTGCCGGGCCGACGGGGAGATCTGCGTACGTCGCCGGGGTGGCGGGCTCGCTGTTGCGGACCTTGGGAGCCGGCGGCACCGGTGTGGGGGCGTCGGCTCCGGCGCGGCCTTCCGCGAGCCGGGTCGTGTGGACGGCCAGCCAGGCCACAGAGGCGATCAGGGCGAGGATGATGCAGGCCGAGAACAGGATCCCGGCACGGCTGTGTCTCGCCGCGGCCTGAGGCTCCTCGAGCACCACGGTTCGCTGCTCCTCGTCGATGTGCACGTCGGTGATGGTCGTACCTTCCTCGTCCTGTCACCCGAAGGCTGCGTTCCCAGAGCTGAGCTGTCGGACGTGCCCAGAATGTCTCCACGCTAACCGGCGTGCTCGGACGGATCAGGAGAGTTCGGGTGAACAGTGCGTGTTCACATGCTGTCGGTATGTATCAAATGTGTGGCAATGGCCTATGGTCGATCGGGTGGTGAGAAAACGAGTAGCTGATGCGAGCAAGCAGGCCGGGAAGGTAGTCGGCACCGTGACGGGCACGGCGGGCAAGCTGGTTGCCGACGTCGTCACCGGCAAGGTGAAGGTTCCCTCCGTGCCGAAGGTCAAGCTGCCGAGGCCGGGACGCAAGGCGCCGGCCAAGGCCGCCGAGCCGGTCAAGACCGTCCCGAAGGAGGCAGCCGGCCCCGCTGAGACGCCCGCTCCGGTGACGAAGTCGGAGCCGGTGAAGAAGGCGGAGCCGGTGAAGAAGGCGGCCCCGGTGACTAGGTCGACCCCGCCTGAGAAGACCGCCGCGACCAAGGCACCTGCGAAGAAGAGCCCGGCCAAGAAGAGCCCGGCCAAGAAGAGCCCGGCCAAGAAGAGCCCGGCCAAGAAGAGCCCGGCCAAGAAGGCCACGACGGCGAAGAAGACGACCGCCAAGAAGGCCCCCGCGAAGAAGGTCGCCGCCGCGGCGACCTCGGCCGAGAGCCCTGCCGAGACCTCGGCCGCTAAGAAGACTGCCGCTAAGAAGACTCCGGCCAAGAAGGCTCCGGCGCAGAAGCCTGCGGCGAAGAAGGCTCCGGCCAAGAAGACGACGACCGCCGAGACGACGACCGCCGCCAAGAAGACGACGGCGAAGAAGGCACCCGCGCAGACGACCGCAGCGACGGCGAAGAAGACTGCCGCCAAGAAGGCCCCCGCGAAGCTGAGTTCCACGCAGAAGGTGCCCGAACAGAAGGCCGAGCAGAAGGCCCCTGAGAAGAAGGCACCAACGAGCCCGGACTCGACGGGAACGAGCCCGGGAGCGGGGCCGACCGGCCCGACGACCGGGTCCGAGAACCCTTCCAGCGACGCCTAGCCGAGGCTGCCGACCCGCACCGACGCCAGCGCGGTGCGCGGTCCCAGCCCGAACCTGCGTACGGCCTCGAGATCCTCGAGAGTGTCGACGTCGTGGCGCAGCGAGTGGAGGTCGCCCTCCAGCGGACGGGCGCCGCCGGCGCGATGGGCGGCGGCAGACCCGGGTCCGAACGCGGGCCGGAACAGGTCGTGGGGCGCGGTGTAGAGGGTGGTGCCCCCGCCCACCGCGTCCTCGACGTACGCCGGCCCGGCCCCTTCCGAGGCGGCCAGCGCGGCGTCCAGATCGGCGGAGCGCAGCGCGGGCAGGTCCCCGCACAGCGCGGCGGGACGAAGCCCCGGCCAGCGGCGCCGGGCCTCGAGCGCGCCTTGCACCAGGCTCTCGTTGAGGTCCCCGCTGACCCCGTCGGGGATGACGGCGGCTCCGAGGCGAGCGACGTCGGCGGCGAAGTAGGCGTCGTCGGTGATCACCAGGACGGCGCTGACATGGGTGGCGGCCAGGCACGACTCGGCGGTGTCGAGGGCGAACGAGCGGGCGAGGTCGGCCCGCTCGTGTGGCTCGATACCGACCAGCCGGGACTTGCCGCGCGCCGGAGGCTTGACGGGCAGCAGAACGACGTAACCGGGTGCAGGTGCGGGCATCAGGGTAGATCCTGACAGGTGTCTCGCAATGGCGCGGCTACGGCCCGGTAGCCTGCCCTGGTGGGAAAGTACCGGAAGTTCCAGGAGGGCAAAGTCGGCTGGCCATGGGTCGTTGCAGTCGGCATAGTGAAGCCCACCCTTCTCGCCACCACCAAGCATCAGTGGGACGGCGGCGAGAAGATCCCGGAGAGCGGGGGAGCAGTGTTCGCGCTCAACCACGTCTCCGAGATCGACCCGTTCACCGCGGCGCACATCGTCTGGGACTACGGACGTAGGCCGAGCTACCTGGCCAAGGCCGGCCTGTTCAAGGGCCCGCTGGGCAAGTTCCTGCGGGCCGCCGGACAGATCCCGGTGGACCGTAAGGCCGGCGCCTCAGCCTTCGACGCGGCCGTCAAAGCTGTCAAGGAGGGCAGCATCGTGGTCGTCTACGTGGAGGGCTCGATCACCAAGGACCCCACCGGCTGGCCCATGCGCGGCAAGTCCGGCGCGGCTCGGATCGCGCTCGCCACCGGTGCCCCGGTCTACCCGGTGGGACAGTGGGGAGCCCAGGAGCTGCTTCCGGCGTACTCTCTCAAGCCGCATCTGATCGGCCGCAAGATGATCCAGATGAAGATCGGTGACCCGGTGGGCCTGAAGGACCTCGAGGTCCAGGACCACACCACCGATGTCATCAACGAGGCGACCGACCGGATCATGAAGGCGATCGTCGGCCTGGTGGCCGACATCAGGGGCGAGGAGCCGCCCAGCGAGCTCTTCGACCCGAAGAAGGCCGGTGTGAATGCGATCGGCGACCCCCGCAAGACGAAGAAGAAGGACAGCAATTGAGCAAGGTAGCGGTCTTTGGAGCGGGCTCATGGGGCACCGCGTTCTCGGTCATCCTCGCCGACGCGGGCAACGACGTGACCATGTGGGCGCGCCGGGAGGAGGTCGCGGCGGCGATCAACGACACCCACGAGAACCCCGACTACCACCCGGGCACCGAGCTGCCGCACAACATCAGCGCCACCCACGACATCGAGAAGGCGGCGTACGGCGCTGACCTGGTCGTGCTCGCGGCGCCGTCTCAGACGCTGCGCAAGAACCTCACCGACTGGGCGCCGTTCCTGCCCAAGGACGTGCCACTGGTCTCGCTGATGAAGGGCGTCGAGCTCGGCACCCTGGAGCGGATGAGCGAGGTCATCGCCCACGTCACCGGCGCAGGCCCGGACCGGATCGCCGTGGTCAGCGGTCCGAACCTCTCCAAGGAGATCATCCGCCGCGAGCCGGCCGCCGGTGTGGTCGCGTGCGCCGACGAGGACGTTGCCAAGACCATCCAGGCTCGGGTGCACTCGCCGGCGTTCCGTCCCTACACCTCGACCGACGTGGTCGGCTGCGAGATCGGCGGGGCCTACAAGAACGTGGTCGCGATCTCGACCGGCATGGCCGCCGGAATGGGGTTCGGCGACAACACCCAGGCGTCGCTGATCACCCGAGGTCTTGCCGAGACCGCGCGACTGGCGGTGCAGCTGGGGGCCAACCCGATGACCCTCATGGGTCTGGCGGGTCTGGGCGACCTGGCCGCGACCTGCTCCTCGCCACTGTCTCGCAACCGTACGTTCGGGGAGAAGCTCGGCCAGGGCATGACCACCGCCGACATCCTCGCCTCCAGCCACCAGGTCGCCGAGGGTGCCAAGTCGTCTCACTCGCTGCGCGAGCTGGCGGCGAAGGTCGGGGTGGACGTGCCGCTGGCGCAGTACGTCGACGACGTCGTCTCCGGCGCCAAGACCGTCGGTGAGATCCTGGACGAGATGCTCGAGCGGCCGACGAAGGCCGAGACCGAGTAACTCGCGCCCGCTGGTCGAAGGCCACTTCGTTCAGACCTCGGAGCCGCTAGGCGGAGGCGTGTCGAGACCAACACGGTAAGCGACCGTGTTGGTCTCGACACCGGCTCGCTAGCGCTCGCCGGGCTCGACCAGCGGAGCGGTCAGCGGGTCAGGCGGTGCCGAGGTCCTTCCACGGGCCCCACTCCTCGGTGCCCGGGGTGTTGCCCTGGGTCCACCACTTGGCCTCCCACAGGTGACCGCCGTAGGTGACGCGGTCACCGGCGACGTACACCGCGGTGGCCGACCATGCGGCTGCCCCACCGGGCGGATCGGTCGGCGGATCGGTCGGGTCCTCGGTCGGCGGGTCGGTCGGGTCCGGCTCCTCGACCGGGCCGCCGGTGCCGTTGCGCATGGCGTCGGCGAAGGTGCCGATCAGCTCTCCCTGGCGGTCACCGGACAGCTCCCACCACATGCCTCCGCCGAGGCCCTTCGAGATGGCGTACGCCGCCTTCTGGGCGATCGTCCGGGTGTTGTCGTAGCTCCACCACTGGTTGCCGTCGTAGCGCCAGGCGGCGCCGGTCGCGGCGTCGTAGTGGTCGGTGCCGCGGGACTTGAGCTTGTCGTAGTCCTCGTTGCCGGCCTCGTACGTCCCCGGTGCCGCGGCGGTCGCCGGACCCCACGGGGCGGAGGAGGTGGCACCCTGCCATCCGCGGCCGTACGCCGCCATGCCCAGGCCGAGCTGGGCCGGTGAGACTCCGGCGTCGAGGTACTCCCGGACCGACTCGTCCACGCTGAACCGCTTGCCGTCGGGGCGGGGGTCGGCGGGGTCGGCGTAGAGGTTGCCCTGGTGGCCGGTGAGCTTCGGGTCCCAGGCGCCCCACAGGTCATAGCCCTGGATGTTGCCGAAGTCGAGGGAGTCGAAGATCGCCGGGTCGTTCCAGCCGCCGGCCTCGATGTCCTGCGGGTTGGCCGGGAGGAACGCCGAGAGCTGGTAGTCCTTGCCCGTGGTCGATCCCAGGGCGTCGAGCTGCGAGCGGAACTCGGCCAGGAGCGCCTTGAAGTTGGCGCGGTCGTTGACCGGGTCGACGTGGTTGCCGGTGTTGCCGTTGGGCGAGCCCGGCCACTCCCAGTCGATGTCGAAGCCGTCGAAGACGCCGGCGGCCGCTCCGGTGCCACCGCGGCCGTCGATCATCGGCAGGTTGCCCTTGATGTAGAGGTCGACGCACGAGGAGACGAACTTGCGTCGCGACTCCGGCGTGGCCGCCGCGAGGGAGAAGTTCTTCGACCAGGTCCAGCCGCCCAGCGAGAGCAGGACCTTCAGGTCGGGGTGCTTCGCCTTGAGCTGCTTGAGCTGATTGAAGGAGCCGGCCAAGGGCTGGTCCCAGGTGTCGGCCTTGCCGGAGACGGATGCGTCGGCTGCGTACGACATCCCGTAGTCGGCGTAGGCGTCACCGGCGCCGTCGGAGCCGTTGGGCCCCTCGCCCTGGGCCTTGTTGGCCTCGAAGCAGGTCAGCGTCTGGTGGTGGATGTTGCCGAACGCGTAGTTGAGGTGGGTGAGGTCGTCGGCGACGCCGGACGTCTCCAGTTGCTTGAGCTTGAAGGCACGGCCGTAGACGCCCCACTGCACGAAGTAGCCGACGTTGCGGTAGCCGTTGATCGCGGTCGGCTCCGCGGCGGCCGTCTTCAGCGATGCGCTGGACGGGGTGCTGGTGAGGGCGAGAGTGCCGGTGAGGGCGAGTGCTCCGGCGAGTGCGCCGATGAGAAGCCCGGCTGTTCGGCGGGCTCTTCGTGGGGGAAAGGCGACATGCATGGTGACACCTCCGAGGTGATGGCTGGCTCGGGCACCAGGCGCCCGAATCGCCATTTGATGGTGGCAGTGAGTTTGTTTGTAAGCAACCCTTACTAATTAAGGAATTCCAGAACCTAATTCGAGCCGGACGGGAAAGTAGTACGTTCGACGAGCCGCCAATCTCTGGGAGATCGCCATGCTCGGACGCCGCTCTGCAGTTGTCGCCACCCTGGCCGGAGGCGCGCTCGCCCTGGCCACCCTGGTCCCGTACGGAGGGGCAGCCGCCGCTCCGCAGGAACGGCTCGTGCCGCCACCGAAGGTGCCCACCGCGGTGGGCTACGGCGGCGCGGTGGCGAGCGTCGACGCCGACGCGAGCCGGGTGGGGCTGGAGGTGCTGCGCAAGGGCGGCAATGCGACCGACGCCGCGGTCGCGACCGCAGCCGCGCTCGGTGTGACGGAGCCCTACTCGGCCGGCATCGGCGGGGGCGGCTTCTTCGTGCACTACTCGGCACGCACCGGTGAGGTGGAGACCATCGATGGACGGGAGAAGGCGCCGGCTGCGATGCCTCGCGACGCGTTCATCGATCCCGAGACGGGGAAGGAGTATCCGTTCTTCCCCGACATGGTCACCAGCGGTGCCTCGGTCGGGGTGCCGGGCACCCCGCTGACCTGGGACAAGGCGCTGAGGAAGTGGGGCACGCGCTCGCTGGGGCAGTCGCTCGCGCCGGCCGCACGACTGGCGCGGCACGGCTTCGTCGTCGACGAGACCTTCCGTCAGCAGACCGTCGACAACGCCGAACGTTTCGCAGCGATCGATTCCACGGCCGAACTGTTCCTTCCGGGAGGATCCGCGCCCGAGGTGGGCAGCCGGTTCCGCAACCCCGACATCGCGAAGACCTACGATCTGCTCGCCCGCAAGGGCGTGAAGGCCTTCTACCGCGGCCCGCTGGCGGAGGAGATCGCCGCGACGGTGGCCGCGCCGCCCAAGAGCGCCGATACCGACCTGCCGGTCCCGGCCGGCTGGGTGACCACCGAGGATCTCGCCGCCTACACCGCGCCCGACCGCGAGCCGACCCACTCGACCTACCAGGGCCTGGACATCTATGGGATGGCACCGCCGTCCTCCGGCGGCACCTCGGTGGGAGAGGCGCTCAACATCCTGGAGCGATACGACCTCGCCGGGATGAACGACACCGAGGCCTACCACCACCTGCTCGAGGCGAGTGCGATCAGCTTCGCCGACCGTGGGGCCTACCTCGGCGACGCCGACCATGTCGACGTGCCCGTCGAGGCGCTGCTCGACGACACCTTCGCCGCCGAGCGGGCGTGCACGCTCGACCCCGCGGCGGCGCAGCCGAAGCCGGTGGCGGCCGGCGATGCGTACGACTTCGACGGGGTCTGCGACGGCGCGACCGGTCCCGGTGAGACCGCCAAGGACACCGAGAACCTGGAGACGACCAACCTGACCGTGGTCGACCGATGGGGCAACGTCGTCGAATACACGCTGACGATCGAGCAGACCGGCGGATCCGGGATCACCGTGCCCGGGCGTGGTTTCATCCTCAACAACGAGCTGACCGACTTCTCGACGACCTACCGGGCCGACGACCCCAACCGGATCGAGCCCAACAAGCGCCCACGCAGCTCGATGGCGCCCACGATCGTCCTGTCCGAGGGCCGTCCGGTCCTGGCGGTCGGGTCGCCCGGCGGATCGACGATCATCACCACCGTGCTCCAGATCCTCGTCGAGCGGCTCGCGCGTGACCGGACGCTGCCGGAGGCGATGGCCGCGCCGCGGGCCTCGCAGCGCAACGCTGCGAGCACCGGCGCCGAGCCGGCGTTCATCGAGACGTACGGGCCGCCGCTGACATCGCTGGGCCACCGCTTCGCCTCGACCGCCGAGCTCGGTGCGGCCACCGCGATCGAGATCGGCCCGGACGGGCTGCTGACGGCCGCCGCGGAGCCTTGGCGGCGGGGTGGCGGGTCAGCGCTGGTGGTGAGGCCGGTCGACTAGCGGTCGATGCGGTCGAGAGCCTGGGCGAGGTCGTCCCACAGGTCGTCGACGTCCTCGATGCCGACCGACATCCGCACCAGCCCGTCGGGGACGGTCGCGGACTCGGTCTTCCAGCGGCGCCGGCGCTCGAAGGTGGACTCGACACCGCCCAGGGACGTCGCGTGGACCCACAGCGAGGTGGCGTGGGTGAGGAAGTCGGCCTGCTCCGCGGTCGGGAGGACGGCTGCGAGCATGCCGCCGAACCCCGGGTAGCGGACCTCCGCGACGGCCGGGTGCGCGGCCAGCCGCTCGGCGAGCTCCGCCGCGTTGGCGGCGGAGCGCTCGACGCGCAGGTGCAGCGTACGAAGCCCCCGAAGCGCCAACCAGGCCTCGAACGGGCCGGGGATCGCGCCGAGCAGATCGCGGCGGGCCTTGAGCACCTCCCACAGGGTGTCGTCGGAGACGACGACCGCACCCATGACGACATCGGAGTGGCCGGCGATGAACTTCGTGGCCGAGTGGATGACGATGTCCGCGCCGAGTGCGAGCGGCTGCTGGAGCAGGGGAGTGGCGAAGGTGTTGTCCACCACGACCCGCGCTCCGGCCTTGTGCGCGGCAGCGATGATCGCCGGCAGGTCGGCGAGCTGCATCCCCGGGTTGGTCGGCGTCTCGACCCACACCAGCGCGACCTCGCCGTCGAGCTTCTCGAGCAGCTTCACGACCGCGGCGGTGTCGGAGAAGTCCGCGAGGCGTGCGGTCAGCCGGCCGCGCCCCTCGAGGTCGGCCAGCTGGCCGATGGTCCCCAGGTAGCTCTGCTCGGTCGCCACGACGACGGAGTCGTTGACCAGGTCGAGCAGCGTCGCGATCGCCGCGAGCCCGGAGGCGAACGACAGCGCCCGCCCTCCCTCGAGGCGCCCGAGCGTCTCCTCGAAGGCCACCCAGGTGTCGTTCGTGTAGCGCCCGTACTCCTTCTCCCCGCCGGCCACATAGGTCGAGGCCATCGTGATCGGTACGTTGAGCGGCTGGTCGGGCTCGTGGGCCGGCCGCCCGGCGTGGACGGCGATGGTGGCGGGCTTGTGATCCATGCGACCGAGCCTATGTGGCCGCTCGGGGTAACACGTCGTTCGTAGGTCTATCCGGTCGTTGCGAAAGGGCGAGTAGTCCTACGAACAGCGTGTTACCCCAGGGCGGCGGCACATCTCACGCGCCGTGCGGTTACGGGTCAGGGCATGGTCCCGGATAAGGTTGCGGCCGTGTTGACGACCCTGCTGGATGGACGTGCCTTCGGTGAGAAGCACGGCAAGGATGCTGCCACCGTCGTGGCCCTGCACGGCTGGGCGCGCAACCGCAGCGACTGGGGTTCGACGCTCGAGGGCCTCGACGCGCTTGCGCTCGATCAGCCCGGATTCGGCGCGACCCCGGCTCCGGAGACGGCCTGGGGAAGCAAGCAGTACGCCGAGTGGCTCGCCGAGATCCTCGAGAGGCTCGACCGCCCGGTGCTCGTCGGCCACAGCTTCGGCGGCCGGGTGGCCGTCCAGCTCGCCGCGACTCGTCCTGAGCTCGTCCGCGCCGTCATCCTCACCGGGGTGCCGCTGTTCCGTCCGAAGACCGGCGGCAAACCCAAGCTCGCCTACCGGATCGGCCGCTGGCTCCACTCCAAGGGGCTGATCCCCGAGGCCAAGATGGAAGCGCTGCGGGAGAAGTACGGCTCGACCGACTACCGCAACGCCAAGGGAATCATCCGCGACATCTTCGTGAAGGTCGTCAACGAGTCCTACGCGGACCAGCTGGCGGCCATCCCGAACGACCTCCCGGTCCGTCTGATCTGGGGCGAGAACGACACCGCCGCTCCGGTCTGGATGCCCGGCGAGGCCATGGAGATCCTGGGGGACAACGCGACCCTCGAGATCGTCCCCGGCTCCGCACACCTGCTCGACGCGGGGCTGGTCAAGAGCCTTCGAGGCGCCATCGACGAACTTCGTACGAACTGAATCTGAGGGGCTGAAGAAGAAGCATGTGGATCGTCCTGGTCACCTCCGCGCTGACCCTGGTCTCGTACTACCGCTGGCTGCGGGTAGCCCAGCGTGAGCACTACGAGCCGACGCGACTGTTCGCGATCGAGTGGATCTGGATCAAGGCCCGTCCGGTCGAGGCGATCCTGCTCGGCGCGGTCGTCGTGGTCTGCCTGGCCTCGTTCGTGCTGCCCTACGGTGCGCTCGTCGGGGCGCTGCTGTTCGTCGGCTGGCCGGTCGGGATGAGCTTCGTGGGCGCCAAGCGCCTGGTCTGGACGGATCGGGTCAAGCGCCTGGCCGGGGTGCTCTTCGTGCTCCACGCCCTCGTGACCGTCCTGATCGCGCTGCTGGCCCCGGCCGCCGCCGGCCTGCTCCCGGTCCTCGCGGTCCCGCTGTCCGAGGCGGCGCTGGCGATCATGTGGCCGACCGAGAAGGCGATGGCGAAGAAGTGGCAGGTGCAGGCCGCCGCCACCATCAAGAAGGTCAACCCCAAGATCGTCGCGATCACGGGCTCCTACGGCAAGACCTCGACGAAGAACTACGCCACCCACCTGATGCAGGGGCGGTGGTCGACGCTGGCCTCGCCGGCGAGCTTCAACAACGCGATGGGCCTCTCCCGTGCGGTCAACGACCGTCTCCAGCCCGGCACCGACATCTTCGTGGCCGAGATGGGGACCTACGGTCCGGGCGAGATCGCCGCGCTGACCGAGATCTTCCCGCCCGAGGTCGCCGCGATCACCACGATCGGCGAGGCTCACCTGGAGCGGATGAAGTCGCGCGAGACGATCGTGAAGGCGAAGTCGGAGATCCTCCCGAACGCCGCCACCGTGGTGCTCAACATCGACGTACCCGAGCTAGCTCTCATCGCCGAGAACCTCCGCGCCAGCAAGCGCGTCATCGCCTGCTCCGCGGTGCCCGGCACCGCCGCTCAGGTCGTGGTGACAGACGGCGCGCTCACGATCGGCAACGAGACGTACGCCGTCGAGCTGCCCGACGAGGTCGGGCACCCGATCAACGTCGCGATCGCAGTCGGCCTCGCTCTCGCGGTCGACGTCCCGATCGAGACGATCACCCAGCGGCTGGCGTCGATCCCCGGCACACCCCACCGGGCCGAGGCCAACAAGACGCCCGGCGGCGTCTGGGTCGTCGACGACACCTTCAACTCCAACCCCACCGGCGCCGCCGCGGCGCTCGCGAAGGCGAAGCGGCTGGCGGGGGAGGCGGGCACGGTGTGGACCATCACTCCCGGTATGGTCGAGCTGGGCACGGAGCAGGCCGCGCGCAACGTCGAGTTCGCGCAGGCTGCCACTGCCTCCGACAAGATGCAGCTGTGCATCGTCGGTCGCACCAACCGAAAAGCGCTGCGTGCGGGGGACCCGTCGCGCATCCACGAGTTCGACAGCCGCAAGGCGGCAGCGGATCATGCTCTGACCGCGGCCAAGGAGGGCGACGTGGTGCTTTACGAGAACGACCTCCCCGACCACTACGCGTAGGACCCAGGAGCTTTCACCATGAGCGTAACCAAGGCCACCATCGTCTTCGGCGGTCCGAGCGCCGAGCACGACATCAGCATCCTCACCGGTCTCCAGGCCGAGCGGGTCCTCTCCGGTGCGGGCGTCGAGGTGACGTGCCTCTACTGGGCCCGCTCGGACAAGTGGTTCCTGGTGCCCGCCAAGCAGGAGGCGCGTGACTTCCTCGGTGGTGAGCCGAAGGGCTCCAAGGCCGTCGAGCTCCGTCTCGGCTCCGAGAAGGGCGACGGGTTCTACACCGTCGGCGGCTTCGGCGGCGGCAAGCGCCTGGAGACCGGCCCGATCCTCTCCGCCTTCCACGGTGGCGCGGGCGAGGCCGGCGGCATCCAGTGGCTCTTCGAGCTCGCGGGGTTGAAGGCCACGGGCGCCACCCCCGCCTCCGCCGCGCTCGGCATGGACAAGCTCGCCTTCGGCGCGGTGATGCTCAACGCCGGCTTGCCGTCCCTGCAGCGTGAGCTGCTCTCGCGCTACGCCACGCCGTCCTTCGAGGGCCCCTACATCGTCAAGCCGCGCTTCGGTGGCTCCTCGATCGGCATCGAGGTCGTCGACGACTACGAGACCGGCCTGGCGCTCCTCAACACCTCGCCGCACCTGCGTGCCGGCGCGGTCGTCGAGCCGTACCGCCCTGACCTCTTCGACCTCAACGCCTCGGTGCGCACCGCTCCCGAGGTCGCCGTCTCCGAGGTCGAGCGCCCGCTGCGCTCCGAGGAGGCGAAGATGTACGACTACTCCGCCAAGTACGTCCACACCGACGGGCTGTCCTCGTCGCCGCGCGAGTTCCCGGCCCAGGTCGAGGAGTCGATCACCAAGCAGATCAAGGAGCTGTCCGTACGCGTCGTGGAGCTCACCGGCCTGACCGGCATCCTCCGCATCGACTTCCTCTCCGACGGCAAGGGCGAGGTCTACATCAACGAGGTCAACTCCATCCCCGGAGCCCTCTCGCTCTACCTGTGGCCCGACACCCCCGCCTCCGAGGTCCTCACCAGCGCCATCGCCGAGGCCGAGAAGCACATCCCCCAGGTGACCAGGAACTTCGAAGAGGGCGTCGCCCTCAAGGCCGCCGGCGGCATCGCCGGCAAGCTCACCGGCCTGAGCTGAGGCTCACCGCTGGTCGAGCCGCCGGAGCCGCTAGGCGGAGGCGTGTCGAGACCAACACAGTCGTCTCGAGCGCCGAGGGGGCTGTGTTGGTCTCGACACGCTCGCTGGCGCGAGGGTCTGAACGAAGTGGCCCTCGACCAGCGGCGGGTGGCCTCAGCGGGCGAGAGCGCGCTTGAGGAGGGCGAGGGTGACCTCGCCCATCGAGGTGCCGTCGTGCTTGGCGGCGAAGGGGAAGACGCTGGTCTCGGTGGCGCCGGGGGTGATCGCGACCTCGAGGACGACGAAGGCGCCGTCGGGGGTGACCATGAAGTCGGTGCGGGAGATGTCGCGCATGCCGAGCAGCTCGTGGGCGCGGACGGCGGTCTCGCCGAGCTCGGTGAGCAGCGCGTCGGGGAGGTCGGGGCGGCCGAAGCCGACGAACTCGGCGGTGTAGCGAGCCGCGAAGTCGAACTCGTGGCCTTTGCTGAAGTCGATGGCGATCGGGGTCAGAGACTGCGGGCCCTCGTCGGTCTCGTGGACGACCACGGAGACGTCGATGCCGGCGTAGAAGCGTTCGATGAGCGCCTCGTCGCAGTAGGCGTAGGTCTTGACCAGGGCCGCAGGAAGGGCGGAGAGGCCGTCGACGCCGGTGACGCCGAGCGCCGATCCGCCGCGCGAGGGCTTGACCACGACGCGCTCGCCCATCCGCGAGATGACGTGCTCCATCAGCACCGGGGCGCCGACGTCGCGGAACGTCGTGGAGGAGAGCGAGACGGACTCCGGGACCGGGATGCCGCCGCGGCGCAGGAGCTCCCGGGCGGCCGCCTTGTCGAACGCGACCCGGCAGGAGGTGGAGACGGTGCCGACGTACGGGATCCCGATCAGCTCCAGGAGCGTCTGGATCTCGCCGTCCTCACCGAACTGGCCGTGCAGCGCCGGCAGCGCCACGACCGCCTTGTCGCGTTCGAGGTTGTGCAGCAGCGCCCGGTCGAAGTCGTACGCCGCCACCTCCACTCCCAGCGCCGACAGCTCGCGCACGAGGTTGCGGCCCGAGGCCAGCGACACGTCGCGCTCGTGGCTCAGCCCGCCGGCGATGACGGCGACGGGCCCGGAAAGAGGAGGTGTGCTCATGCCCATGGTTCTAACACAGTGTTGTAACGGACGGCCGGGTGGAGCCGTCAGTCCGATGTCAGATGTGCACGACCGGGCAGGTCAGCGTGCGGGTGATGCCCTCGAGGTTCTGCACACGGGCCACGACCAGCTTCCCGAGCTCGTCGACGTTGCGGGCCTCGGCGCGGACGATCACGTCGTACGGACCGGTGACGTCCTCGGCCAGGGTCACGCCCTGGATCTTGCCGATCTCGGTGGCGACCTCCGCGGCCTTGCCGACGTCCGTCTGGATGAGGATGTACGCCTGTACGACCATGGTGCAGCTCCTGTTCTCAGTGCCTCCCTTGGCACATTGTCCGACCAGTAACCTATCGCGTTATCTATCGATCGACCTACACCGACCCTGGGGATAAGACGTAACGATGGAGCGACCGCGCGAAGTGCGGAGACGGCCGGATGCGTGTCCCGGTATCTTCGCGCGCGAAGATGAGGGTTGGATGTAGTCATGGCTTTTCCGAGGGACTCGACACTCGCCGACGTCGGTGAGTTCGGGCTGATCACCGAGATGACCAAGCACTTCGCCCAGGGAGAGCAGGTGCTGGTCGGCCCCGGCGACGACGCCGCGCTGCTGCGGGTCAAGCATGGTCACGTGGTGGTCTCGACCGACCTGCTCGTCGAGGGACGACACTTCAGGCGGGACTGGGCCGAGGCGTCTCACATCGGCCACCGGGCCGCCGGTCAGAACCTCGCCGACATCGCCGCGATGGGCGGCGTCGCGCACTCCATGACTCTCGGGCTCGCCCTTCCGTCGGACCTTCCGGCCGAGTGGGCGGTCGACTTCGCGGAGGGGTTCGCCGCGGAGTGTGCGCTGGTCGGGGCCTCCGTGGTCGGAGGCGACGTCACCGGCGCGGACCAGATCGTCATCTCCGTGACCGCCATCGGCGCGGTCGCCCAGGCGCCGGTGCTCCGCTCGGGCGCCGAGCCCGGCGACGTACTCGCCCTGTGCGGCCGCCAGGGGTGGGCCGCCGCCGGCCTGGCGATCCTCAAGCGCGGGTTCCGGTCACCGCGCGTGCTCGTCGACGCCTACCGGCGTCCCCAGCCGCCGTACGCCGCCGGCCCCGCCGCCGCAGCCGCTGGTGCGTCGGCTCTGATCGACGTCTCCGACGGGCTCCTGGCCGAGGCCAGGCACATCGCCGACGCCTCGGAGGTCTCCATCGACGTGCACACCTCGGCGCTGACCATCTCCGAGGAGCTCAAGGCGGTCGCCTCGGCGACGGGAGCCGATCCGCTCGCCTTCGTACTGGGCGGGGGAGAGGATCACTCCCTGCTCGCCGCGTTCCCGCCCGACGCCGAGCTGCCGGAGGGGTGGACCGTGATCGGTACGATCGGCGAGCCCGGAGAAGAGCCGGTCACCGTCGACGGTGAGCTCTACGAGGGCACGACCGGCTGGACGCACTTCTGAGCCCAGCTCAGGGAACGACGAAGGCCGCCGCCCAGCTGGGCAGCGGCCTTCGTTCATGCAAGAGCTTGGGGTCAGCGAGCGACCTTGCCGGCCTTGATGCAGGTCGTGCAGACATTCATGCGCTTCGGAGTGCCGTTGATAACGGCGCGGACGCGCTGGATGTTGGGGTCGAAGCGGCGCCTGGTCGCCTTCTTGGACCACGGCCGGTTGTTGCCGAAGCCCGGCTTCTTGTCGCAGATGTCGCAGACGGCAGCCACCGTGAACTCCTGAGGTTGAATAGATGATCGAGGTCAGTTAGATGTTGCCGGCGAGCGCGATGAACGGCTGCCCAGCCGAGACAACCGAACAAGCGTAGCCCGTCGGGCTGTGAGCGACGAAATCGTCACTCGTCCGAGCCGCGATCGCGCCACCTGTCGAGCGGGGCGGCCAGCGCGGTGGCCAGCTTCCAGCGTTTCGACCCCCGCAGGGCGTCGATCTCGGCGCGCTGGCCGGCGAGCTGCTTGCGCTGCGACCCGAGCCGCCGTTTCTGGTCCGAGACGACCTCACGGAGCCGCGCGAGCTCCTCGCGCAGCTCCAGGCCGTGCTCGACCCAGTCCGG
Source organism: Nocardioides panzhihuensis (assembly GCF_013408335.1). Taxonomy (NCBI): domain Bacteria; kingdom Bacillati; phylum Actinomycetota; class Actinomycetes; order Propionibacteriales; family Nocardioidaceae; genus Nocardioides; species Nocardioides panzhihuensis. Next base: position 1,002,202 of record NZ_JACBZR010000001.1, read on the forward strand.
GATGGCGGGCACCGCGGGGAGGTCGGGGGCGAGGCCGCGGCGCAGGACGACGTAGAACTCGATGTCGTTCTCCGGCACGGGCAGGAGGGACTCGACCGCCCAGCCGGTCAGCCCCAAGCGGCGCAGCTCGGCGATGATCTCGGGGAACGAGCGGTCGGTGTAGGTCCACACGTGGCAGTCGACGTACTCGCCCCGACGCGCTCGGTCGAGCTGAGCCCGGGTGTAGCCGAGGTCGTGGACATAGGTCTCCGCCTCGCTGGGCCCGTGGCGGTGGAGGCGCTTGGGATCGCCGTTGACCGCACAACGGTGATGGTCGTAGACCGCGCGCACCGACGGGGTCGTGTCGCCGGCCTCGTACGCCTGCAGGATCTGCCCGATCGTCGTGGGTGGGCGGTGCGCGTCGAAGGTGTAGCGCCGGTCGGGGACGACCAGGACGAGAGCGCCGTCCGGAGCGGTGACGGCCTCGACCTGCGCCAGCCAGCCGATCAGGTCGGGCACGTGCTCGACGACGTGGCTGGCCAGCGCCCAGTCGAACGGAGCGCCCTCCTTGGCAGCCTCGTCGAGCGTACGCATCCTGGTGCCGTCCCACATCGGATAGTCGATCTCGGGGATGGTGTCGTGGTTCACGTTGGAGTGCTCGGCGTACGACTCGTAGAGCCGGTCGCGGTCGTAGAGGTCCAGATAGGAGACCTCCGCGGCGCCTCGCGGGATGAGCGGCTGGTGCAGGGGGCCGATCTCCAGTCCGCAGCCGGCGGAGAAGTCGAAGATTTCGTTGACGCGTCTCGCGCGTGGGGTCGGGGTCGGAATCGACATCCGGGAGTCCTTCGGCGTAGGGAGGTATCCAGACTAGGGACGTACGCACACCGATGCAGGGCGCGACTCGGCGGATCTTGTTACTCACTAGTGTCTTTGCCGCAGCCTCGGATTTGTTCACCCGTCGTTTACCCCGTGCCCCGGAACCGCCTAACCTTGGGGCCGCGATACCGGGAAGTGTGTCCGTCGTCACGGTGTCTGGCTGTAAACAGGGGTGTCGAGGAGTAGGGAGGCAGCGTGGCCGAGGTCAAGCTCGATCTGTTCCGCCGGTTCGGCGACCTGGCGACCGACGCGCTCGCGTCGCACCGCGAGGAGATCGACGCGCTCAACGTCTTCCCCGTCCCCGACAGCGACACCGGCACCAACCTCTACCTGACCATCGCCGCAGCCCGTGACCGGTTGCGCGAGTTCACCGGCCCCGACTGGCGAGAGGGGCTGCGCGCCTTCTCCCGCGGCGCGCTGTTGGGCGCCCGCGGCAACTCCGGCGTGATCCTGGCCGAGATGATCGGCGCTCTGCTGCGCCGCCTGGTCCAGGCCACCGATGAGGAGCGCACCGCCACGGTCTTCGCCGACGCGCTGCGCAAGGCGGGCAACGCCGCGTACGCAGCGGTGGGGGAGCCCCAGGAAGGCACCATGCTCAGCGTGCTCAGCGCGGCCGCGGACGCCGCCGTGGCGTGCGTCGAGGCCGATGACACCGCCCGCACGCGCGACGTGATGTCGGTCGCCGCGGGTGCGGCCCGCGAAGCCCTGGCCCGTACGCCGGAGCAGCTGCCCATGCTCGCGGCCGCAGGGGTGATCGACGCCGGTGGCCGCGGGATCTGCGTCCTCCTCGACGCCTTCGAGACCGCTCTGACGGGGCGCCGCCCCAGCCCGCAGGCGCCGATGCCCCACACCCCGCACATCCCGATCCCGACGGTCATGGGTGCGGCCGACGGACATGCCCTGGAGCCGGGCGGCCCGTCGTACGAGGTGATGTATCTGCTCGACGCCGAGGACGCGGCGATCGCCGACCTCCGCAAGCGGCTCCAGCCGCTGGGGGACTCGCTCGTCGTCGTCGGTGGCGAGGGCATCTGGAACGTCCACGTCCACGTCGACGACGTCGGGGCCGCGATCGAGGCCGGGATCAACGCCGGGCGACCGCATCGGATCCACGTGACCCACTTCGCCGAGCAGATCGCCGGGCAGCAGCATCGCCACGCCACCCGCAGCGGCCGGGCGGTGATCGCGTTCGCGGCCGGACCGGGCCTCGCCGAGCTCTTCCGGGGTGCTGGGGCGATCGTGATCGAGGGCGGCCCGCGTCGTCGCCCGACGACCTCCGAGCTGCTCGAGGCGATCACCGCCTCGGGTGCCGCCGAGGTGATCGTGCTGCCCAACGACGTGCCGACCCGACAGTCGGGGGAGGCCGCTGCCCGCACCGCCGAGGACGACCTCGACATCAACGTCGCGGTGATCCCGACCCGTAGCCAGGTGCAGGGGCTGGCGGCGATCGCGGTCCACGAGCCGGGGCGGAAGTTCGACAAGGACGTGCTGGAGATGACCGCCACCGCACGACACGCGCGGCACGGCGCGGTCACCATCTCGAACACCCGAGCGATTACCATGGCAGGGCCGTGTATGCCGGGCGACGCGCTCGGGGTGCTCGACGGAGACTTCGTCAAGGTCGGCCAAGACCTGGAGACATGCGCGACCTACGTCCTCGCCCGGCTCATCGGTGGCGGTGGCGAGCTGGTCACGCTGGTCTCCGGGCTCGAGGACCCCAAGGGCGAGCTCGCCGAGGCTGTCGCGGCGTGGCTGGCTGCCAACCATCCGGCCGTTGATGTGATGGTGTACGACGGAGGCCAGGAGCGCTATCCCCTCCTGATGTCGGTCGAGTAGAGATCGCGAGATCTAGGAGGAGCAGACGGTGGCGATCACCCTCGAGTCCCCGATCGAGGCGGTGCTGGGAAACAGCAAGCACGGCGCGAAGTTCACCAACGGCCTCGGGCTGCGCACCGTGGGAGACCTGCTCCACCACTTCCCGCGCCGCTACCTGCGCACCGCCGATCTCGGTCAGACGCCGCAGCTGCACGAGGGCGAGATGCTCACGGTGCTGGGCGAGGTGGTCAGGAGCGTGGTGCGCCAGCACACCGACCGCCGCACCGGCCGCCCCGCCTTTCGGGTCGAGACCCAGCTCAAGGCCGGCACCGCCGACCTGCAGCTCACCTTCTTCTCCAAGTCCCAGCGGATCGCCGAGTGGCGCCGCGGAGTGCTCGCACCAGGCACTCGCGGGGTCTTCGTCGGCAAGGCCGGCTCTTTCCGCGGCGACTGGCAGCTGGCCAACCCGCAGATGGTCGTCTTCGGTGACCCCACCGACTCCGAGAACGCCGCCGATGCGGCCGACAACCAGATGGCCGTCGAGGAGCTGACCGAGCTCTTCCCGATCTACCCGCTCACCGCCGGCCTCCAGCACTGGGACGTGATGCGCGCGGTGCGGTTCGCCCGGCAGGTCGTCGAGGACATCACCGATGTGCTCCCCGAGCAGCTCCGGGAGACGTACGCCGTGCCGGGACTGCGCGAGGCCATGGACCTGATCCACGCGCCCCACGAGCTCAAGGACGTCCAGCGCGCTCAGCACCGGTTCCGGTTCGAGGAGGCGCTCGGGCTGCAGCTGGTGCTGGGGCGTCGGCGACGAGCGCTCCAGGCGCTGGGCACCACCGCCCGGACCGGTGGTGTCCACCACCTGCTCGAGGCCTTCGACGAGCGGCTGCCGTTCACCCTCACCAAGGGACAGGAGGAGATCGGGACGGAGGTGGAGAAGGCGCTGGCTCAGCCCCATCCGATGAACCGCCTCCTCCAGGGTGAGGTCGGCTCCGGTAAGACGCTGGTCGCGCTGCGGGCGATGCTCCGGGTCGTCGACTCCGGGGGCCAGACGGCGCTGCTGGCGCCGACCGAGGTGCTCGCTCAGCAGCACTACCGCTCGATCACCACGATGCTCGGCGATCTGGCCGCCAGCGGCCTTGCCGGAGGGCTCTTCGCCGGTGACCAGGAGCAGACCCATGTCGAGCTGCTCACCGGCTCGATGACCAAGACGCAGCGCAAGGGGCCGTTGAGCCGGATCGCCACCGGCGAGGCCGGCATCGTCGTCGGCACCCATGCCCTGCTGCAGGATCAGGTGATGTTCGACGACCTCGGCTTGGTCGTCGTCGACGAGCAGCACCGCTTCGGCGTCGAGCAGCGCGCCGCCCTGACCGACAAGGCCGGCACCCCACCGCATCTGCTGGTGATGACCGCGACGCCGATCCCGCGCACGGTCGCGATGACGGTCTTCGGCGATCTCGAGGTCTCGACGCTGACCGAGCTCCCGGCCGGACGTGCCGAGATCCAGACCAACCTGGTCTCCCTCGTGGAGCATCCCGCATGGATCGCCCGGGTGTGGGAGCGAGTCAGGGAAGAGGTGGAGAAGGGCTACCAGGTCTACGTCGTCGCCCCGCGGATCAGCGGTGACGAGTCCGAGCAGGGCGAGAGCGACCAGCGTGACTTCGACGTGGACGGCAACGAGGTCGCCGCAACGCCCGGGCGGCTCTCCGCCGTGGACGAGGTCACCGAGGAGCTGACGAGCGGTCCGCTGCAGGGGCTGAGCGTGGCCAAGCTCCACGGCAGGCTCTCGGCCGATGAGAAGGAGCGCACCATGAGCGCCTTCGCCGCCGGTGACATCGATGTGCTCGTCGCGACCACCGTGATCGAGGTCGGTGTGGACGTACCCAACGCCACCACCATGGTCATCCTCGACGCCGATCGTTTCGGCGTCTCCCAGCTCCACCAGCTGCGCGGCCGTGTCGGTCGTGGCGGCCTGCACGGGCTGTGCCTGCTGGTCTCCCACGCGGAGGCCGGCACCCCGGCCCGGACCCGCCTGGACGCGGTCGCCGAGACCACCGACGGGTTCGCGCTCTCCCGGGTCGACCTCGACCAGCGCCGCGAGGGGGACGTGCTCGGTGCCTCCCAGTCTGGCCGGCGATCGAGCCTGGAGAGCCTGCGTGTGCTCCGCGACGAGGAGACGATCCTGCGGGCCCGCGAGGCGGCCGAGTCGCTGCTCGAGGCGGACCAGGAGCTCACCACCGCGCCGCTCCTGGCCGAGCGGGTCCACGAGATCGAGGAGTCCGCCTCCGCCGACTACCTGGAGAAGTCCTAAGGTATCCCAATGACCCGGATCATCGGAGGCGTCGCGGGAGGGCGACGTCTACTCTCCCCCAAAGGGGTGCGGACCCGTCCCACCACCGACCGGGTCCGCGAGGCGCTCTTCTCGGCGATCGAGTCCAACTACGGCTCCCTGGCCGGGCTGCGCTTCCTCGACCTCTACGCCGGCACCGGCGCTGTCGGGCTGGAGGCGTGGTCGCGCGGCGCCGGGGTCGTGACCCTGGTCGAGTCGGACCGGCGTACGGCCGGGGTGATCCGTTCCAACGCGAAGGACCTTGGTTTCCCGCGGGCCAACGTGGTCGCGGCCACGGTGGCGAGCACCCTGGTGACACCGCCGTTGGCTCCCTACGACATGGTCTTCCTCGATCCGCCCTACCCGCTCTCGGACGACGCCGTCGCCGAGGACGTCGCGCTGCTGGTCAAGCACGGCTGGCTGGTGCCGGGGGCACTGGTCGTCGTCGAGCGGTCCGCGCGCAGCCCCGAGCCGGTCTGGCCCGACGGGTTCACCGACCAGAAGCCCAAGAAGTACGGCGAGACCACGCTCTGGTACGGCACTGCGCCGGAATGAGTCTCGACGATCTCGACCACCGAGGCCGGACCGATCTAAGGAGAGAAGCAGAATGACGCGTCGCGCGGTGTGCCCTGGGTCGTTCGATCCGCCCACCTTCGGCCACCTCGACATCTTCACCCGCGCCTCGGCGATGTTCGACGAGGTCGTCGTCGCCGTCGGGGTCAACCCGTCGAAGTCGAAGCGCCTGTTCACGCCTGAGGAGCGGATGGAGATGATCACCGAGATCGTCGCTCCGCTGGGCAACGTACGGGTCCAGGACTTCACCGGTCTGGTCACCGACTTCTGCGTCGAGATCGAGGCCCAGGCGATCGTGAAGGGGCTACGCGGCGCTCCCGACCTGGAGTACGAGGCGCCGATGGCGCAGATGAACGCCCACATGACCGGTGTCGAGACCGTATTCCTGCTCAACGACCCACGCTGGGCGGCGGTCTCCTCCTCGTTGATCAAGGAGATGGCCCATTTCGGTGGGGATGTGTCGGCTTTCCTGCCGCCGGATGTTCTCGCACGACTCACCAAGCGTTTGGCAGAACGTTCCGCGTAACAGGCATCGTTCGCCGGTATCGTTCACTGGACAGTTCTTCCCAGGGCTGCCCGCCGTTCTTTCTCTGGAGATCAATGTCCACCTCAGGCCGTTCCCCGCTTTCCTTGGCAAAGCAGTCCTACGCCGCCTCTCTCAAGGCGGTCGGTCGCGGACTGACGAAGACGGGGCTAGCGAAGGAGACCGCCCCGCCGGTCGAGCAGCGCTGGCGTCACTGGACCCACTCGCTGACCAAGGTCTACGACTCCCTGGCGATGGCGAAGCTGGACGTGCCGTGGTGGACCTACGACGCGATCACCGCCGTCGACGCCTGGCTGAGCGAGCGTGAGCGCCCGATCCGGATCTATGAGTACGGCTCCGGCGCCTCCACCATCTGGCTCTCCCGTCGCGCCGACGAGATCCACTCCGTCGAGCACCACAAGGGCTTCGGCGAGATGATGCAGGCCGAGCTCGCCGGCGAGGAGAAGATCTCGCTGCGGGTCATCGAGCCGGTCGCCAGCGACAACCCCGTGATCGCCTCGCAGAAGGAGGGCCATGCGGGGCTCGACTTCGAGACGTACGTCAACTCCATCGACGACGTCGACGGCGAGTTCGACCTCGTGGTGATCGACGGGCGCGCCCGCGAGGCGTGCCTGGAGAAGGCCAAGGACCGGCTCGCTCCCGGCGGGATCATCGTCTTCGACAACAGCCGTCGGCGCCGCTACGTCGAGGCGATCGCGGCCTCGGGCCTGAAGGAGACCATCCACGCCGGTCTCACCCCGACGCTCCCTTATCCTGAGCGCACGTCCGTCCTCGCCAAAGGCTGAGGTCTCGACAAGCTCGACCACCGGTGGCTGAGCTCGACCACCGGTGGCTGAGACCCAAGTCATCAGGGGCGCCCGGCGTGGATGATCCACGCCGGGCGCCCGCTCTCATAGGGTCGCCGTCATGGCGTCATCTGGGGACCTGAGAGCTGATCACACGGAGCCGATCGGGACCATCAGGTGGGCGACCTTCGTCGGGGTCTGCGTGGTCGCGCTGGTCTGGTCGGCCTACTCGGTCGGCGCCCAGAACGGCTCGTTCCTGACCCAGGACTTCGGCGCCCAGTATCACCTCGCCGAGATCACCGCCCGGGGCGCGATCCCGCTGGTCGATTTCGAGCACGGCTGGAACGCGGGCTCGTTCTGGGTCAACGCAGCCCTCTACGCCATCGCCAGCGGCAGCCCGACGATCTGGTACTTCCTCTGGGGCCGGCTCCTCGGCGCCGGCCTCGGCGCCGTGCTGGCCGCCGCGATCGGGCTGCGGCTGCGGCTGCATCCCGTCGTGATGATCGCCGTCGCACTCGGAGTGCTCCTGCTGGCCACCCCGCTGCACATCAAGTACACGATCTGCCTGCTGTGGGTCTTCGTCCTGCTGCCCACCGGGTGGCTCGAGTCGCGCCCACGCCTGGCCGCTGCCGCGCGGGTGCTGCTCCCCGCGCTGGTCTTCTGGCAGTACGTCGAGCTGGCGGTGCTCCTCACCGGGGCCGCGGGTCTCTTCGAGCTCTTCGCGCGTCGCTCTGTGTCCTGGCGCACCCGGATCGTCAACTGCGTCCAGCTCGCCGGGGGGTTCGTGCTCGGGCTGGTCGTCGAGGCAGTGGCATACAAGGCCTTGTGGGGGCTCTCCTTCGCCGACTTCAACCGGCAGGTGATCCTGGGGCAGACCGAGACGCACGAAAATGCGCAGTACGCCGTCTGGAACTTCTTCGACCTGCCGACCGAGTCCGGGCGGTTCTTCATTCTCGCGCTCTACCCCTTCGCGCTGCTGCTGCCCTTCGTCCCGCTGGTGTGGCAGCGGGTCTCCGACTCCACCCGGTTGGTCGCCCTGGCCGGTCTGGTCCTGGTCATCGTCCCCATTCGGCGGGTAGACAACCCCCACACCACCACCGTCTCCGCCCTGGTCCTCGTCGCCGTCGTCCTGGTCGTGGCCGAGCTCTACGAGCGCCGTACGCCCCCGCCGTCGGTTGAGCCGGATTCGCGAGGAACGAGCGAATCCGTGTCGAAACCAACACGGTCCGTCATCGCGCTACCTCTCGCCGTGCTCGGTGCCGCCTGGACAGCCGCAACCCTCTGGATCGGCTTCGGCCTGCAGAGCATGCTCGGAGCGATTTTCTTGGTGGCGCTGGCCATCGCCGGAGCGACCCTTGGTTCCGCCTTCCTCGGCAGGGCCACCGCAGCGGTCTCCGCCGGCGCTCTGGTCGTGCTGGGCGGCGTACCGGCTCTCGCCGCCGTCGACCACCTGGGCGACATGCGCACTGACGCGAAGTCGTTCGTGGTGAGCGACTCGATCGCCCGCTGGGTCGGGCCGGAGTACGAGCGCTGCAGCGGCGGTACTCGTGAGACGCTCGTGATGCCCAACTATCTGGAGCTCTACGACGCACTCGAGATCACCAACCCCACGCCCTACTACCTGTTCCACTACGACTTCGCGCAGTACGAGGACGTGCTGGTGCCTCAGCTCGAGGACGGCTCGATCCCTGTCGTCATCGAGACCATGCCCCTGCACACTCCGCAGCCGTGGCTCACCGACGCCGTCCGGGCGAACTATGTGCCGTGCTCGGTCGTGCGGATCGAGAAGCAGGGGGTCGCTGTCACTGTCTGGACTCATCAGTCCCGCGGCGGTGTTCAGCAGCGCGATCTCACTGTTCGGGGTGGGGAGATTGGGCCGACGCGCTGAGGTTGGTGTGTTTTTGTGGTTGGGGTTTGCCGCCGACCCTTTCGGGGAGGGTGTTCTCGGCGGCGTCCGGAGTAAAGGACGGACTTCGGCCGCCGGCTGTCGCCGGTCGCCTGCGGCGATCCTTGACACCGGCCGTCGCCGAGAATTTTGGCTGGCTATCGGGTCGGCGGCAGGGGTTTGGTGCGGGGGTTTGGGTTGGGCAGGGGCTTGGGCCGCGTGGGCCCGGTGCTCCTGGTTGGAGGGGTGGGTTTGCTGGTGAAAGAAGGGTTTCTTTCACCAGCGCGCGCCACCGTCCGGGCGAACGAATTTTCGTTCGGGCGCCGGGGTCGTTCTCGGCTGGGACTTGGCTAGTGCGGGCGAACGAATTTTCGTTCGCGCAGAGGAGCATGCCTTCTCGGCAGCTGGTTTTTTGGGGTGTAGCGACATGACGGCGACCTGTCGTGGGTGATTTCCCCGCGGCCACACCCGGGCCGCCGCCCCGATAGCCAGCCAAATCTGTGAGTGTTGATGACGGCTGGCCTGGGGCTGGCTGGCAGGGTCGGGGCCGGTCCTGTCGGGATGTGACTCCCAGCCAAATTGGCCCGCGATCATGTTCGTGGTGTCTTCGAAAAGACGTGTCCGTCTCGATGGGGTCCGGCGCCGACCCTGGCCCACCTCGATGGCTTGATCAGAAGCATGTCCGACCCGGTAGCAGCCGTGGTCGTGGCTCATCACAGTGATGCCTCGTGGTGACTTCACTCCCGGGCCGACGCCGGTGACGACGTCCATCCCGAAGCAGAGGAGTCCATCGCCGATGACCATCGTGGCAGACCTGTTCAGATTCGTCGTGGGAGTCGATACCCACGCGGCCACCCACACCTACACCATCCTGGAGTCCTCCGGTCGAGTGATCGACCAGCAGCAGTTTCCCGCCAGCCCCGCCGGCCTGACCCGAGCAATCGACTGGATCGGGCGCCGCACCGAAGGCGACCTCGACGCCACCCTGGTCGCAGCAGAGGACACCGGCACCTACGGCGCGATCCTGGCCGGCCGTCTGGCCGTATCTGGCTACCGGGTCGTGGAAGCCCCCACCCCGCGTCGTGACCCGGCCGCGGGCAAGAACGACGCCATAGACTCCCTCGCCGCGGCGCGCTCCACGCTGACGACGCCGACCCGCCGACTCCGCGATCGTCGCGGCGGTGGGGACCAGCACGCCGCCAGCGTGCGCTCAGCGCTGCAAGTCCTGCTCACCGCCCGTGAACAGGCCACCGGGGAACGCACCCGCGCAGTCAATGCGCTCACCGCATTGCTGCGGACCAACGACCTCGACATCGACGCCCGCCGTGCCCTGACCAACACCCAGATCAAGACCATCTCCCGGTGGCGACGCCGCGAAGAACCCATCGACCTCGCCACCACCAGGGCCCATGCCGTGCGCCTCGCGCTCCGAATTACCGAGCTCGATTCCCAGATCACCGACAACGCCAACCAGATCAAGACACTCGTCCACGACCAAGCGCCCATCCTGCTCGACCAGCCCGGCATCGGCCCCGTCACCGCGGCAATCATCCTCACCGCCTGGTCCCACCCCGGCCGCGTACGCAGCGAGACCGCCTTCGCCAAGATCGCCGGCACCGCCCCACTCCCCGCCTCTTCCGGCAACACCCAACGCCACCGCCTCAACCGCGGCGGGGACCGCCGTCTCAACCGCGCCCTGCACACCATCGTCCTGACCCGCATGCGCTGCGACCCCACCACCCGCGCCTACACCGAACGACGCCGAGCCGAGGGCAAGACCACCCGAGAGATCCGCCGCATCCTCAAGCGCTACACCACCCGACAGATCTACCGCACCCTCAACACCGCTTGACAAACATAGAAGCGTCTTTTCTCGACATGGTCCGGTGTCCAGGATCGCCGAAGGCGACCGGCGTAGCCGGCGGCCGCAGGGCGTCCTTGACTCCGGGGCATGTCGAGAAGACCCTCGAAGAAGGGTCGGCGGCCCACACCCGCCCGAGGAGACAACAGCAATGACGCCACAGCAACCACGCGAACCCATCGGCCCCGTCCGGTGGGCCACCTTCGCGGTGATCGTCGTCGTACGTGCTGCCTTCACCCTCACCGCGCAGGTCGAGCCGTTGGCTGGGGACATGGGAGCGCAGTACAGGTCGCCTACCCCTTAGGCAGACGTACGCCGCCCAGCAACCGCCCCGAGGCCGGCCAGCACCACATCGGCGAGGAGCAGCAGCACCCGCGAGGCGAGCGCGACGGTGAGCGCCTCGGGGACGCCGATGATCGGCCCCAGCGTGAGCGCGAGCAATGCCTCGCGGACTCCCGCGCCGGCAGGAGCGGGGATGAACGCGATCCCGGCGGCCCAGGCCAGGGCCATCCCGCCGGTGGCGGCCGCGACCTCGATCAGTCCCACCGAGGCGTAGGACTCCATCATCACAGCCAGGTGGAGACCGAAGGCGACCCAGGCGAGCACGGCCCAGCCGATCGCGGTGAAGAGCCCGCGGGCAGTGAGGCGTACGCCGAGGGGCTCTCGCCCGAGCCGGGCGAACACCCAGTCGAGCACCCCGGGGACGACGCGCGGGTGCAGGCAGACGGCGAGGGGGACGAGCAGGAGCAGCAGCCACCAGTAGTGGTTGAGGCCGTCGGGGGAGGACCACGGCAGCAGGAGCGCGCCGACACCGATGCCGCTGGCGACGACGACACCCATGAAGAGGATGTTGGCGCCGAGCATGGTGCGCCGGGCGACCCCCCAACGCAGGCCGAACTGCATCTGAGCGACGACCGGCCACACCGAGCCGGGCAGATACTTACCCAGCTGGGAGACGTAGAAGACCGAGTGGGAGTCGCGCAGCGAGGGCCGGATGCCCATACCGTGCAGGAGGGCCACCCAGATCTGGCCGATCAGCATGGTGCCGACGACGGCCAGGACCCCGGCGATCGCGACTCTGCCGAGGCTCAGCTCCTGCACCGCGGTGGCCAGGTCCTCGCGTTGGCGCCAGACGAGGTAGGCGCCGCCGAGCACGACGAGGAGGGCGAGGGCGATCTTGAGCAGCCGCTTCGCCAGGCTGGGTCTCGTGGGGCTGGGCGTAGCCGACGACCCGGCCTCCGCTGGGGAGACCGGGTCGGAGTCGGTCGTCGTCACAGGCTGGTCGTCCACGTCTCGCCGGACGACTGGGCGGCGGCGCGCTTCTGGGCGTGCGGCAGGTCGAACTGCGCCACCGAGGTCTGGTCACGGAGCATCTCGGTGCCGGACTTGCCGAAGCGGGCCTTCTTGGTGTGCTCCAGGTCGTCCTCGATGAGCACCCGGTTGGTGCGGATCAGGTCGGAGATGACGCCGAGCATCGCGGACATGAAGGCCAGGTTGATCAGTACGCCACCGAGCAGCAGCGACTGGATGTGGTTGCCGTTGTCGCCGCTCAGCCACAGCGCGAGATAGCGGACGAACGGGATCGCCCCGAGGACGAAGAAGAACGCGGTGAGCCAGACGAAGATGGCGTACGGCTTGTACATCATGTAGGAGCGCACGATCGCCGCGCCGGACTTCATGATGTGCTCGGGCATCGACTTGAACAGTCGGGACTCACGCGTCTTGGCGTTGGTCTCGATCGGCACCGAGGTGATCTTCATCCGCTTGTTGCCCGCCTGGATGATCGTCTCCATGCAGTAGGAGAAGCGGGTCACGGTGTTGAGGAGCATCAGCGACTCGCGCGAGTAGGCGCGGAACCCGCTGGCGGCGTCGGGCAGGTCGGTCTCGGCAGCCATGTTGACCACCTTGGAGCCGACCTTCTGCAGCTTCTTCTTCAGCCCCGAGAAGTGTTCGATCCGGTCGACCTGGCGGTCGCCGATGACGATGTCGGCCTGACCGTTGATGATCGGCTGGACGAGATCGGCGATGCGCTCCTGCGGGTACTGGTTGTCGCCGTCGGTGTTGACCACGATGTCGGCGCCCAGTTCCAGCGCGCGGACCACACCGTCGTGGAACGAACGGCCCAGCCCCTGGTTGCGGGAGTGGTGCACGAACTCGCGCACGCCGTGCTCCTTGGCGACCTCGACCGTCCGGTCGCTGCACCCGTCGTCGATGATCAGGATCACGATCTCGTCGATCCCGGGGATCTCCTTCGGGATCGACTCCAGGACGGACGGTAGCGTCTCCTCCTCGTTGAGGCAGGGGACTTGAACGACAAGCTTCACAGGGACCTCAAGGGCAGCTAGTGGGACCGAACGGAATTCGGGGTACGTGAGGGGCTTCCGATCGGCCACATTACCGCGTGGATTCTGAGGCTCCACGCCCCCTCGCTGGTGTCACCCGGCGTATGTGCTAGGGCCACCTGGCGTTCAACACCGGTCCACGCCTTCGGCGGGACGGTCGACCGAGACGTACGACATGCTCAGCTCGCCTTGTCGGCGCGGATGGCGTCGGAGATCTCCCGGGCGCGGCGATAGTCGGCCTTGCCGGTCACGTGCCGCGAAACCTTCTCGACGACGTGCACGGTGCGCGGGACCTTGTATCCCGAGAGCCGGGTGCGCAGGTGCGTGCGGACGTCCTCGACATCGAGATCGAGACCCCCACGCGGCTCGATGAGTGCTGCGACCTGCTGGCCGTAGGTCGGGAAGAGCGAAGACGAGGGCGTCGAAGACTCCCGGGTGCGACTTGAGAGCGACCTCGACCTCCTCGGGATAGACCTTCTCGCCGCCGGTGTTGATGCATCCCGATCCGCGACCGAGCAGAGTCAGCCGATGGCCCTCCTCGATCTGGACGTAGTCGCCGGGCACGGCGTAGCGGGTGCCGTCGATCTCGATGAAGGTGCGCGCGGTCTTCTCCGGATCGCCCAGATAGCCGATCGGGATGGTGCCCGAGCGTGCCATCAGGCCGATCGCGCCGACCTCGCTGGGATCGATGATCCGATGCTGCTCGTCGATCACGACGGTTCCGGGCCCGAGGTGCACCAGGGAGCCTTTGTCCGCGAGCGTCGCCTGCTCGATCCGCCCGTTGCCGGTCATCCCGGTCTCGGAGGAGCCGAGCACGTCGAGCACCACGGCGTCCGGGAAGGCCTTGATCCAGCGCTCCTTGACCTCGGCGGAGAAGAGCGCGGCCGCGCTGGTCACGGTCAACAGCGTGCTGGCGTCGTAGGAGCCACGCTCGAACTCCTCGATCAGCGGTCGCGCCATCGCGTCCCCGACCAGCGAGATCGTGTTGATCCGCTCGGCCTCCAAGGTCCGCCAGATCGTCGGCGGGTCGAACTTGGGAAGAAGTACGCTGGTGTGGCCGGTGATGAACCGCATCAGCATCGCCCACTGCCCGCTGGAGTGCATGAGAGGCCCGAGCTGGAGAGAGACCAGCGGCGAGGGATCCCCGGCCGCGGCCCGCGACGGCGCGAACTCATCGATCGGCTTCCGGGTCGCGAAGTCGGTGCCGCCACCGAGGGCCCGCCAAGCATCCTCGTGGCGCCACATCACGCCCTTCGGGTAGCCCGTCGTCCCGCCGGTGTAGATGATGAAGACGTCATCGGCGCTGCGCTCGCCGAAGCCTCTCGTCGTGGGCTCGCCGTCGAGAGCCGTCTGCCAGTCGACGGACTGGTACGCCGTGCTCTCGCCGCTGCCGTCGGCGATCGACACCACGTGCCGAAGACGCTCGTGCTTCGGCACGACTCCGGCCAGCACCGGTGCGTAGCCGGCCTCGTGGACGAGGCCGACCATCCCGGAGTTCTCGAAGAGATGGTCGAGCTCGGCCTCGAGGTAGCGGTAGTTGATGTTGATCGGCACCACGCGCGCCTTGAAGCATCCGAGCATCGCGACCACGTGCTCGGCCACGTTGCGGGCCATCAGCCCGACGTGCTCGCCGGGCTCGATCCCCGCCCCGAGGAGGTGGTGCGCGAAGCGGTTGGCCTCCGCGTCCAGCTCGGCGTACGTGTAGCGCACCTCGCCGGCGATCAGCGCTGGACGGTCCGGAACGACATCGACAACGTGCTCGACCAGGTCGGCGATCTGAACAGCCATGAGTGAAACCTTGGAACGCGAGCGTGCAGGTGTCACGCGCTCGGTGTCGCTAGATGGAACGTGTTCTAGGAACTCGTGTCGTTCGGCGTCGCGACGTCCTCCCGGCCTCGCCGCCACCTCCGGAGCACGGCCGGTACGAGGAGGAGAGCGAGAACGAGGACGCCGCCGGAGGAGATCGCCGCGCCGGCCCGAAGACCGGGCGCGTCATAGCGGAGCGTGACGGTGTGGGTGCCGTCAGGGATCGGCACCGCCGCGAAGGCGTGGTTGCCGGCGACCAGGTCCACGGCGCGGCCGTCGACCGTCGCCGACCACCCCGGGCGGGCGATCGAGTCGGCGATTACCAGGTAGCCGTCTCCGTCCGCGGTGACCTGCGCCCGGATCGTCTCGGGCTCGTCGCGGAGCACCTCGACCTCTGCGGTCGAGCCCGACGCCGCCGGCGTCGAGTCGTCCTCGAGCAGCACCGTGCCAGGAGGGACCCCTTCGCTCAGTCGCCGCACCCGGGTCGGACCGTCGGCGACGACCTCGCTGGTGCCGGCCCAGCGGATCCGGGGCAGAGCGCTCGCGCGCTCGTAGACGACCGCGCCGGCCGAGGTGTGCACCACCCGGAGGCCGTCGTTCCTCTCGGGCCTGACCGCGGCGCAGATCGCGGACCCGTCGGAGCGGCCGGCCAGGTGGACGGGCTTGCGCTTCCCCGAGAACGTGATGGTGACGGCCACCGGGCCGGTGGTGAAGCGGTGGTCGGGCACTGCGACGCGGAGCTTCTCGCCACGCTTGAGCGGCTTGGTCACGGCGCGCTCGGAGGTGACCGCGTCGGCACCGGTGCCGACGTTCACCCGGACGATCGTGGGCGTCTCCTGGCGCGGCCTGAGGCCGTCGGGCACGGTGACCTCGACCCCGCGCAGGTTGCCCCGCGGGACCTGGCAGGTCGTCTCCTGGTCGGGCATCACGGCCAGCGCCTGCCGCTGCGCCGCCGGCACTCGCACCCGCTCGGCGGCCCCGATGACCTCCATCGGCTGGGTCGCCCAGTAGCGGACCGAGAGCTGGTCGAGCACCGGCTGACGTCCCGGCGTGGGCACGTTCGCGGGGAAGTCGCTGTAGGTCCGGGACAGCTGGGCATCCGGGCTGACCGCGGCGATCAGCGCCTTCCACTCCGGCGACGTGAACTCGTGACCCGTCGGCGTACGCAGCCGGTAGTGGTCGGCGACGGCCGAGTGCTCCCAGCTGGAGGCGCCGTAGCGGTCCTGGCCCAGGTTCTCCTTCAAGAACGCGTGGGCCGGGGTGACCGGGTAGAAGTCGTCGCGGTCGGTCAGCGGCAGCACCTCGCGCGCGAACATGGTGCTCTGCGCGAGCACGGCGATCACGAGCAGCAGGGGGCCCAGCAGGCGTAGGCGACCCCGCAGCAGGAGCGTCGCCGCCACCGCGAGGACCGAGACGATCAGCAGCAGCGCCGGACCCCGCAGATTCGCGGCCAGGTCCGGGATCGGCCGTTGGTAGCTGTCGATGTAGGTGTAGGCCGCGTACAAGAAGTACGCAGCCGCCCCGGCGGCCACCAGCAGCACGACCAGCGCCACCACCAGGCGCGGACGCCGGGGCCCGCCCTCGCCGCGAGACGAGCGGGGCTCCTCGGCCCGCTGGACCAGACGCTCGAGCCCGATGCCGGCCAGGACCGCGCACAGGAACCCGAAGATCGAGTTAGCCCGCCCGAAGCTGTTCGAGCTGTAACCGGGCAGCTTCTGGAGCAGCTCGAGTGGCAGTCCACCGATCCACAGGAGCCAGACGACCGCGGCCAGGGCGAGCGCGAGGAGTGCCGGCGTCGACGGCCGGCGACCGCCGGGCAGCCTGATGACCACGGCGCACAGGACCAGCACCAGCGCCGCCACGCCGACGAACGCGATCGACTCGATCGGGTTGTCCTCGCCCAGCCAGAGCCCGTCGACACAGGTGCCGTAGACGTCGGGGGCGACGGTGGTGAGCGCGAGACTGGCGGGCTTGACCTGGTTGGGGACCCGCTCGTCGATCCCCAGAGCGCTCATGTTGAGGGCGAACGGAAGCACCTGGACCGCGGAGAGCGCGACCCCGAGCCCGACCCCGCCGGCGGCGATGCCGCCCGCGACCAGGGTGCGGCGAGCGTCTCGGAGCAGGAGCGCCCGGACGACCACGTAGACCCCGCCCAGCGTCAGCGCGAACATCGTCACCGCCGGGAACCCACCGAGCAGCATCGAGGCGACGACCGAGCCGACGGCGGCGAGGTCGCGCGCGCCGCGCTCGCGCACAGCCCGGTCCAGAGCCCAGAACAGCAGCGGGATCAGGCAGGCGACCTTGGTGTGCGGCCAGTTGGTCCACATCATCATGAAGCCGGAGGTGAAGAAGACCAGGCCGGCGACCAGCGCGATGCTGCGGCGAACGCCGAGGCGTCCGAGGAAGAGCACCATCCCGGCCAGCACCAGGACCAGCTCGGTCAGCTTCACCCAAGCCGGCGCCAGCCACATCGGCATCACCCAGTAGGACCACGAGACGGGGCTCAGCACCGCGTGGTTCGGCAGCGAGGCCAGCGGCGCACCGCCCACCTCGTAGGGCGCCCACGTCTGCCAGTTGCCGTGGCGTACGCCCTCGACGATGTTCTCGACGCCCGGCAGGTAGTAGTCCCAGGTGTCGCCGCGGCACCACAGCGTTCCTTGCGGGATCGGCCCCTCGGCGGCGTACGGCATCATCGCGTGCAGCCAGCCGGTGTCCAGCAGCATCCCCCGCCCGACGAGCGCGGGACCGAAGGTCACCGCGACGAAGAGGACGAGGAGCGCCAGCACGACGCCGGAGCGCCACCGATCGGAGATCACAGCCGGAAATCTATGAGCAGTCGGCACCGAGCGCGGGGAGCGCGCGCGGCAGGTCGGGCATGTGGATGCTCAGTCGAGCCTGGTCGCGACCGCGACGAGGCCGGTGCCGGTCTCGGGCCGCAGTCGCTGCAGCGCCATGAACGGGCTGGTCGCCAGGGCGATGACGGCGCCCTTGAGGCGTCCGCTGGGCTGGAACGTACGGCCGGTCGCCCGGGTGAGCTCCTCGGGTGTGAGATCTCCCACCTTCGCCAGCTTCCTGGCGTCGATCCGGTTGCGGACCGCCTCCAGTGCGTAGCCGAGGGGCCAGCCGTAGACGGTGATGTCGACCTCGCCGAGGCCCGCCTCCTCGAGCCGGGTGGTGAGCTCCTCGGGGCTGTAGCGGCGGAAGTGGCCGGCATGCCGGTCCATGGGCCCGAACCGCTCCTGAAACGCCGGCACGGAGAGCACGAGGTGACCGCCGGGGCGGATGTGGGTGACCCACTCGGCCAACGCCTCCTTGTCGTCCTCGATGTGCTCGAGCACCTCGAAGGCACAGACGAGGTCGTACGTCGCCCCCGGCTCCAGCTCGGAGGACATCGCGTTGAGCACGGTGCCGCCGAGCGCGGTGATGCGCTCGTACGCCACCGTGAACGAGTCCGCGTCGGGCTCGACCCCGAGGTAGTCGGCGCGCGTGGCCAGCCGGGCACCGAAGGCGCCCTGGCCGCAGCCGATCTCCAGCGCCGTCGTCGGTGCGAGCCGGTCGATGATGCGGCTGACGACGTCGTAGCGCAGCCAGGCGCGGGGTGCGAGCGGGGGCAGCGGGCGGTCGGTGGCGGTGAGCGTCATCTGGTTCCTGGGTCGGCTTCGCTTCAGCTGTACCTGTTGCTTCGGGCTTCGCTTCAGCTGTACTTACTGCTTCGGGCTTCGCTTCAGCGAAGACATTCGAGGATGGGGGCGGCGACGGCCTGAGGTGTGTAGTGCTCGCGCGCCTGCTCGTAGGCCGCCTCCCGCAGGCGCTGGGCTTCTTCGGGGTCGTCGGCGAGCTTGGTGAGGGCGGCGGCGAGGTCTTCCGGGCTTCCGGGGGTGACCAGCATGGCCGCGCTCTCCAGCATCCGCCGTTGGGGCGCGGTGTCGGAGGTGACGACGACCGCGCCGGCGGCCGCGCCCTGGAACGCCTTGTTGGGCACCACGCGTCGTGCCTGCGGGACGGTGCCGAAGATGCCGAGGCTCACGTCGAACCCGGCGACGAACTCGGGCAGGTCCTCGGCGTCGACCCAGTCGACCCAGGAGACCCGCGGGTTGTGGGCCGCGAGGCGCCGGGCCTCGTCGTACTGCTGGCCCTGGCCCACCATCGTCACCTCGATCCGCTCGTCGTCGGCGAGCATGTCGAGGGCCTCGGCTATCACGGCAGGGCCGTGGGTGGGGGAGAAGAGGCCGACGAAGACCGTCTTCAGCGGCGCCTCGGTCGGCCGCTCGAGCGACTTGGCCCCCGCGTCGAACCACTCCTTGGTGGCACCCACCGGACAGACCACCGAGCGGAGGCGTACGTCCTCGGGCAGCGCCTGCTGCTGCTCGGCCGTGTCCACGATGACCACGTCGGCCCGTGCCAGCGCCATCGCGTCGATCGCCTTCATCAGCCGCAGCTTCAGCCCGCCCGAGCCGGCCAGGCGCCGGTTGGTGGCGACCCCGGCCGCGGAGACCATGTGGTCCAGCAGGATGGTCGAACGAGGATGGAGGAGGCGCGCCAGGTGCACGTCGAAGTGGCCCAGATAGCCGACCAGGACGGCATCGGGACGCCGGCGCCGTCGCAGCGACTCGACGGTCAGCCCGCTCCAGCGGCTCAGCAGGCGCAGCACGAGCAGCGGCAGCCGCCACGGCTGGCGCAGGATCGCCACCCTCGCCGCGGTGTCCAGGCCCAGCGGCCGGTTCACCTCGGTGACCTCGGCGCCGCAGGCGCGCAGGCCCTCGATGAGTACCGCGACCCGCGGATGGGAGGTCACGTCGTAGGTGCCGAAGGCGACGATGTGCATCACCTCAACGTTAGGCTCGTCGTCAAGGGGAGATCGAGCAGCACACCCCGCATCTGAGATGTCGGCACCCGAAAAAGTGCTGCCGGGAAGGATCTGTGGGCCGAGGCTGGACGAAGGTGGTTCCCCTCAAGGCGGTGGTCGTCGCGATCGTCGTCGTGGTGGCTGCGTACGCGGTCCACCGCAACTGGGACGCGCTCGTGCGCGGCTTCGAGGAGCTGCCGCTGTGGGTGCTCGCGGTCGCCTTCGGACTGACCGTGCTCGCCCAGGTCGTCGCGCTGCTGATGTGGCGGGTGGTGCTGGCCGATCTCGGCTCGCCGCTGCGGCTGGTGCCCGCGGCCAGGATCTTCTACGTCAGCCAGCTGGGAAAGTACCTGCCTGGCTCGTTGTGGACGCTCCTGGGTCAGATGGAGCTCGCCCGCGCCGAGCGGGTGCCGCGGCGTACGTCCTTGACCCAGGGTGTCCTCGTGCTGGCGATCGCCGTCGGCGCCGGGGTGATGGTGTCGGTGCTCCTGATGCCGTTCCTCGGGCGGGAGACGCTCGCACGCTACTGGTGGGCGGTCCTGCTCCTGCCGTTGATCCTGGTGATGCTCCATCCGCCGGTCTTCGGCAAGGTGGTCGACACGGGGCTTCGGCTGCTGGGGCGCGAGCCGCTCGAGGTACTCCCGACCTGGCGGGGGCTCGGCAAGGCGCTGGCGCTGCAGGGCCTGGTCTGGATTCTGCTCGGTCTCCAGGTCTGGGTGGTCGTGGTCGGCCTGGGCGGTGACCCGCTGCCCTCGTTGCTGGCCAGCGTCGGCGGCTACGCGCTCGGGTTCAGCCTGGGCATGGCCGCGATCGGGCTCCCTGCCGGCGCCGGGCTGCGCGAGGCCGTCCTGGTCGTCGCCCTCTCCGGTGTCCTCGCGCCGGGGCTCGCGCTGCTGGTCGCCCTGCTCGCTCGCGGCATCGCCGTCCTGGCCGATGTGCTCGTCGCCCTGGTCGCCGCCTTCCTGACCCGCCGCGGCGGCGAGGTCGCGACCCCCGCCCCATCGTCAGCTCCGTGACCAGCCAACGAACCACTCGGGAGATCTCTGTGCCCACCGCACGGCCCACCGCACCACAGCTCTGGACCGCCGGCCTGATCGCCAACCTCGTCACCTGTGCCGGCGTGTGCGCCGGTTACGCGCTCTCCTCGCCGCTCTACGGCTCCAAGGACGAGGTGGCCCATGCCGACCACGCCTACCAGCTCTGGCACGGCACCCTGATCAGCGTCGGCGACCCGATGCGGATGCCGCAGGTCTGGGGCTACACGCTGCCCTTCGACTGGACCGGCCAGCATCCACCGCTCTTCTACCTGCTGCTGGCGCCCGTGGTCGGACCGCTCACCGACGCCGGCCACCTGCTCGCCGCCGGGATGGCCGCACGCGGCATCTCCGCCGTGATCACGTGCCTCGTCGTGGCCGCGGTGATGTGGACGACGCGGCAGATTGTCCCGGGCCGTCCCGAGGTGTCGATCGCGGCCGGCCTGGTCACCGCGTTGAGCCCGGCACTGACCAGGCTCGGCGGCATCGTCTTCAACGACAACCTGTTCGTGCTGTGGGCCACCCTTCTTGTCGGTCAGACCGTCTGGCTGCTCCGCCACGGGCCGCGGACCCGCGGGCTGGTGCTCTTCGGCCTGTACGCCGCAGCCGCACTCGGCACCCGACTCCCCGGGGTCGTCTTCATCGGTCTGTGCGCGACGACCCTCGGCCTGGTCTGGATCTTCACCGGCCCCCGCCGCGACTGGGCGGGCGTCCTGCGCCTGGGCGTGGCGGTGGTGCTAGCCGTCGCCGTCAACGCGTGGTTCTTCCTCCGCAACTTCCGGGACACCGGCAACTGGTCCGGGATGCAGACCGACCTCGTCGGCAAGCCCGGTGGCCCGCTGCACGCGCGGGAGGTCCGCCCGGTGCTCGACGTCGCCACCGACCCGGACATCTGGCGTCAGCTCCTGATCCCGCCGGCGCTCCAGCAGCACGTGACCATCGGTGCCGTGCTCACGGTCGTCCCGCTGGTGCTCGGCCTGATCGTCGGGTTCCGGGTGCTGTCCCGGTCGCGCCGCGACCTGGTCCGCGTGGCGACAGCGCTGCTGCTGCTCGCCCTCACGGCCGTCATCGTCGGGATCCAGCTCCGCTATGCGGCCGGCGGCGGGGGAGCGTACTGGCGCTACCTCGTCCCGCTCACCATCGTGACCAGTCTGCTCACCGCGATCGGGCTCACGGCCAGACCGCGCCTTGCGGGACCGGCGGTCGCGGTCTGGGCCGCAGCGGCGTACGCGGTCTTCGCCGCCCACGTCGCCCCGCCGAACCCCGCCGGCGGCGATCTCGCCACCGCCCCGGTCTTCCAGTCGGCGGCTTGGGTCGCGACGGGGATCGCGGGGGTCGCGGCCGCGGTCGGCGTGGCGACCGTCCTTTTGGTCGCCGTCGCCCGGTCCCGTTAAGATCTGATGGATCTGTCGTGCCCTCATCCGGAAGTGAAACATGACCAGCCTGGACCCGAGAGCGCCGCTCGTGCTCGATACTCGCGAGCTCGGCCGCCGCCCGGGGTCTGAGCGTCATGTCGAGGTGACGGTGCCGGCGCCGGCAGATCTTGGTATCGAAGTCCTCGCTGTCCCCGAGGGATCGCCGGTCGAGCTCGACCTGCGTCTCGAGGCGGTCATGGAGGGTGTGCTGGTCACGGGGACGGCTTTGGTCGGCCTCGATGGCGAGTGCGTGCGGTGCCTGGAGAAGATCGAGGACGAAGCCGAGGTCGACATCCAGGAGCTGTACGTCTACAACGACTCTCGTGACGGCCAGGCGCCTGATGAGGACGACGAGACCAGCCGGACCGAGGGCGATCTGATCGACCTCGAGCCGGTGCTCAGGGATGCGGTGGTGCTCGCACTGCCGTTCCAGCCGATGTGCCAGGACGACTGTCCGGGACTGTGCCCCGACTGTGGGGCGCGGCTCGCGGACGAGCCCGAGCACGACCACGGCGACAAGGTAGACCCGCGCTGGGCGGGGCTGGCTTCGCTCAAGGAAGACCCCAGCAACTAGAGTTCGCCAGATAATTAGGCTTCAGTAGCCGGTCGAGATCCGACCGGCCGAATAAGAGGAGAAAACAGTGGCTGTCCCGAAGCGGAAGATGTCGCGCAGCAACACCCGCCACCGCCGCTCGGCCTGGAAGGCCGTTGCGCCGACCCTGGTGACGTGCGCGAACCCCGCCTGCGGCGCCAAGCACATCCCGCACCGTGCGTGCGGCGAGTGCGGCCAGTACGGCGCTCGCGCCGAACGTCGCCAGGTCCTCTGATCTGACACGCGGTTAGTCTCCTGACCAACTACGCAGAGCTTCGCAAAGCGCTCGGGGATCCGATCCTGGACCCCGAGCTGCTTGAGCGTTCGCTCACTCATCGTTCCTACGCGTACGAGAACGGTGGCCTGCCCACCAACGAGCGCCTGGAGTTCCTTGGCGACTCGGTGCTCGGCGTCGTGGTCACCGAGACCCTCTATCGCATCCATCCAGACCTGCCCGAGGGCAAGCTGGCCAAGCTGCGGGCGGCGGTTGTGAACGCCCGCGCCTTGGCCGAGGTCGGTCAGGCCATCGGCCTGGGCCAGCACATCAAGCTGGGCCGGGGCGAGGAGGCCACCGG
The DNA here is from genome assembly GCF_013408335.1 of Nocardioides panzhihuensis. Taxonomy (NCBI): domain Bacteria; kingdom Bacillati; phylum Actinomycetota; class Actinomycetes; order Propionibacteriales; family Nocardioidaceae; genus Nocardioides; species Nocardioides panzhihuensis. Next base: position 1,025,459 of record NZ_JACBZR010000001.1, read on the forward strand.
TGGGCGCGAGAAGGCTTCGATCGTCTCCGACACCGTCGAGGCGGTGATCGGAGCGGTCCACCTCTCCGGTGGTATCGAGGTCTCCACGGTCCTCGTCCACCGGCTCTTCGACCCGCTCATCGAGGCGGCCTCCGACCTCGGTGCCGGTCTCGACTGGAAGACCTCCCTGCAGGAGCTCTCCGCCGAGCGTGCCCTCGGTGTGCCGGAATACGTCATCACCGACGAGGGCCCCGACCACATGAAGACCTTCACCGCGAAGGTCCGGGTCGGCGAGCAGCTCTACGGCAACGGCGTCGGCCGCTCCAAGAAGGAGGCCGAGCAGGCCGCCGCGGAGACGGCCTACGGCGAGATCCAGGCCGCCGCCGCGGTCACGGGCTGACCGCCCGGCGCCCCTCGCTTGGTGGGTCCTCATCCGGCAACTACGATTCCGGCTCGTGTCTCCACCCGTCCTGCAGGCCTCGTCGCCGCAGCAGCAGATCGCTGCGCGCGGTGCGACCGGCGCCCAGGGAAAGCGCAAGGAGATCGAAGGCCTGCGTACGGTCGCGGCACTCCTGGTCGCGATCTACCACATCTGGCTCGGCAAGGTCTCCGGCGGTGTCGACGTCTTCTTCGTCGTCACCGGGTTCCTGATCACCCTCACGCTGGTCGGCCACGTACGCCGCGAGGGTCGGATCAGACCGCTGTCGTACCTCGGCCGTCTGGCCCGGCGCGTCTGGCCGATGGCCGCCGTGGTGCTGCTGGCCGCCCTGGCGATGACGGTCGTGATCGCTCCAGAGGCGCTTCGGCCACGCAACTTCTCCGAGGTGCTCGCCTCAGCCCTCTACTACGAGAACTGGTTCCTCGCGGAGAACGCGGTCGACTACCTCAACCAGCATGATCCGCATACGCCTGTTCAGCATTTCTGGGCGATGTCCGTGCAGGGCCAGTTCTACCTGACCTGGTTGGTCGTGGCCGTGGCTGCGTGGCTCCTCGCCGCGCGCGGCGCCCGCCGTGTCGACGTCCGCCGCTTCGTGGCCGTCCTTGCCGGTCTCATCGCTCTTGTCGGCGCGATCTCGTTCGCGTGGAGTCTGATCCAGACGGCGGGCAACCAGCCGTACGCGTACTTCTCCTATCTCACCCGGGTGTGGGAGTTCTCTGTCGGCGGGCTGCTCGCGCTGGCCGGAGCGCGACTCGCCCTTCGTGGCCGGGCAGCGGCCCTCGCCTCCTGGGCAGCGCTCCTCGGGCTGTTCGCCTGTGGCCTCGTGCTTCCTGTCGAAGGCGCCTTCCCCGGTGTGGCGGCGCTGTGGCCGGTCGCGTGCGCGACGCTGCTTCTGGTGTCGACGCGCGAGGACGAGCGGGCCTGGTCCGGGACCCGCCTGCTCGCCACGCCGGCCGTGAGCTGGTTGGGCGCGATGGCGTTCGGCATCTACCTGTGGCACTTCCCGATCCTCATCGGCTACCGGTATGTCCACGGCACGGACGCCGTGCCCGGCGTGCTGGCCGGAGTCACGATGGTCCTCGCCGCTGTGCTGCTCGCCATCGCCTTCCACTACGCCGTCGAGCGCCCCGTCGCCCGCGGTTGGCGGCCGGGCCCGGCGAAGCCGGTGATCGCTGCGGCCCTGATCGGCTCCTGGATCGCTGTGGTGGCGCTCTCCTACGTCGGCGTCAGGGACTCGAACGAGGTCGCCGCGAACAGCCGGCAGAGCGCCGCCCAGGCCGCGGACGAGCTCGGAGACTGCTTCGGGTACGCCGCCAAGGACAGTGCCGGTCCGTGTGCCGACGAGCTCGCCTCGGCGCCGATGATGCCGGCCCGGGTCGGACTCCTGAACGACACCGGGCGGGCCTACGACTGCTACTCGGCCGCGGACGCGAAGCATCTGCGGACCTGCACCTTCGGGACGGGCAGCGTACGGGTCGCGCTGGTCGGGACCTCGCACGCGGCCATGCTCACGCCGCTGTTCCGCGCGGCAGCGCGCGAGCGTGACTGGCAGGTGAGCGTGATGACGGGCAACGGGTGCGTCTGGTCTGCGGAGCGTGCGGGCGGCCAGGGCATCAGCGAACGGTGTGGGACACGCATCCAGGAGACCGAGGATCAGCTGTTCGGTGGCGAGCCGTTCGATGCGGTGGTCTTCGCCGGAGGCCGCAATCCCGGCATGGTCGCCCCGGACAGGATCGACGAGGCGGCGACGAACTGGCGTGCGCTGCGCGAACGGGGGACCGATGTCGTCGTCATCGAGGACAACCCGCGGAACGGCGAGGACGCCGCGCGCTGCATCACGGAGTCGTCCGAGGAGAAGCTGCGGGCCGGGGCCTGCGACGTCTCTCGAGCGGAGGCCACGAACGCACCCGACACGCTCGTGTCGACGGCACGTCGGATCGAGGCTCCCGTCGTGACCACGCTCGATCTCTACTGCGACGACCGGACCTGTCCCGCAGTCATCGGGAACGTGATCGTGTACCGCGATGCCCATCACCTGACCCTGACCTACGAACGTACGATGGCTGAGGAGCTGTTCCGCCGTCTGGGCGAGCACATCCCCAGCGGGAGGCCCTGATGCCAGAGCTACCGGAGGTAGAGGTCGTACGCGCCGGCCTCGAGCGTCACATTGTCGGAGCGCGGATCGTCGCGGTCGAGGTGCTGCACCCCAGGCCCGTGCGACGCCACCTCGCCGGCCCGTCGGCCTTCGCAGAGGAGATGACCGGCCGGGTGGTCACGGGTGCCCGGCGCCGCGGCAAGTACCTGTGGCTGCCGCTCGACTCCGGTGACGCCCTCATGGCCCACCTGGGCATGAGCGGTCAGATGCTCGTCCAGCCGCCCCTCTCGCCCGACGAGAGGCACCTGCGGGTGCGTCTGCGTCTCGACGGTGCCGCCGAGGGCCGCGAGCTCCGCTTCGTCGACCAGCGCATGTTCGGCGGCCTCTCGATCAGTCCTGGAGGAGCAGAGCTCCCGCCCGAGATCGCCCACATCGCCCCCGACCCGCTCGAGCCCGTCTACGACGAGGAGGCGGTCGCGACCCGCGTACGCCGCTCGGCCAGCGGCATCAAGCGGATCCTGCTCAACCAGACGGTCATCAGCGGCGTCGGCAACATCTACGCCGACGAGGCCCTGTGGCGCGCGAAGCTGCACGGCGAACGGCCGGGGGAGCGGCTGACCGGCCCGAAGGTGCGTGAGCTGCTCGGCCACGTACGCGACGTGATGATCGAGGCGCTCGCCCAGGGCGGCACCTCCTTCGACGCGCTCTACGTCAACGTGAACGGCGAGTCGGGCTACTTCGACCGGTCGCTGGCGGCGTACGGACGCGAGGGCGAGCCGTGCGACCGGTGCGGAGCGCCGATGCGGCGCGTGGCCTTCATGAACCGTTCCTCCTACTTCTGCCCCACCTGCCAGCCGGCACCTCGAGTCCGCGGAAGCCACGGGAAATAGTCCATCTGTGCTATTGCTCAGGGGCCCATGGGACCGCCCGAATATTGCGGGCCGATGACAGTTCCGGCGATCCTCGGCGTTGGTTAAGGAAACCGAATCCCCGTGGGTTAATCTCTGGTCCGTTCGTCTTGGGTTCAGAGACGACGCACCGCCTTGTTCGGGCTGGCGGTTTTAGCCGGGTGGCGACGTGGTCATCCGGATCTCGGGAAGACAAACCGCGGCCCACCCATACCGGCGCAGGCGTCAACGACGCTGGCCGTCATCGGTTGGGCAACAGCTCGACAAGGACAACAGGTGGCTCCCCACAAGCTCTCGGAAGGACGTCCGACTGTGAGAGTTGCTCGGGCGTGACGGGCTGGAGGAAGCTGGGCGAAGCCGGAGTCCGTCGGGTCAGAGACCTGGCAGGGTTCAGGCCGACGCTCAGCGTGGTCGTACCGGTCTACAACGTGGCGGAGTACGTCGAGAAGAGCCTGCGCAGCATCCTCGCCCAGTCGCGGAGCGAGATCTCGAAGCTCGAGGTGATCGTCGTCGACGACGGCTCGACCGACGGGTCGGCGCAGATCCTGCGGCGACTGGCCGCGGAGGAGTCCTGCGTCACCGTCATCACCCAGCCGAACTCAGGGGTGTCGCGAGCGCGTCACACCGGGATCGACGCGGCAACCGGTGAGCTGCTGACGTTCGTCGACCCCGACGACACCCTTCCGCACGATGCGTGGTCGGCGATGGTGCGGTCGCTGCGGCGTACGGGCTCGGACTTCGCGGTCGGTGCGGCAGAGCGGGTCGCCGTCGAAGACGGGGTTGAACGCAGGTTCATGACGCCGCTGATGCGCCGCAACCACGCGGAGGAACGGCTCAGGTGCCGGATCGAGGACGCGCCCTTGATGCTCGCCGACATCTTCGTGTGGAACAAGGTCTTCCGGCGGTCGTTCTGGACGGAGAATGCGATCGCCTTCCCGGAGCGAACTCGCTACCAGGATCAGGTCGCACTGACGCAGGCGTTCCTCGCCGCCGACTCCTTCGACGTCATGACGGAGATCGTCTACGACTGGCAGGTCCGCGCGGACCGGTCCTCGGCGACGCAGAAGCGGGCGCAGATCGCGAACCTGGTCGAGCGCATCGGCACCAAGCGTCAGACCATCGAGCTGGTTCGTGCGGCCGGATCGGCTGACCTCATGGAGACCCTGCTCGTCGAGGTCTTGCCGATCGACATGTGGGAGCACTTTCGTGCGGCGGTTCATCCCGACACCGAGGATCCGCGCCGCTACTGGAACCTGTTGCGCGCTGCCGTGCTGGAGTTCTGGTACGACGCCGGGGTGCCGTTCGAGGACACCGCGGTTCCACGCGCCCAGCGGCTCATGGCGTGGCTTGTCGCCCAGGATCGGGCCGAGGACCTCGCCGTCCTGGTCACGATGATCGACAGACACGGCGCCCGGAAGGCGATCGGCCAGCATCCGTGGCGCGATGATCCGGCGCTGCCCGCGAATCTGGGCGACATCGAGGCATCGGTGGGAGTGCCCTCCTGACGCGACAACCAATGCGCGGATAGGCTCTGCCCCGTGCGAGAACGTTTCCGGTTGTCCCCAGGCGGTCGTTACCCCCAAGAGCCTTGGTTCCACATCGGCTCCCTGGGGGTGACCACGACGTGGCTCGTGGTCTTCGGGAGCATCGTCGGGCTGGTGCTCTTCGCCTTCCTCGGTGGCGCGGGCGTCGTCGGGCTGGCCCTGATCCAGCCCAACCTCGCCGACCTCAAGCTGTGGACGCTGATCACCTGGCCGTTCGCCTATCCGCAGTTCAGCATCTTCGACGTCCTGGCGATCTTCTTCTTCTGGTACTTCGGGTCCGAGCTCGAGCGCAACGAGCTCGGCCGGGTCAAGTTCGCCTGGCTGCTGGTGACGTTCACCGCGGTGCTCTCGGTTCTGGCCGTGTTCTTCGGTTCGGTGCTGGACCCCAACTACGTCCTCGCCGGCCTGGGGATGCTCGAGATGATGGTGGTGCTGCTGTGGATCGCGCAGTGGCCCGACCGGATGTTCATCTTCAACATCCCGGCATGGCTCTTCGGTGTGATCCTGGTGGGCATCCAGCTGATCCAGTATCTCGGCTACCGCAGCTGGGTGATGTTGCTCGTCTTCGTCGTCGGTCTGGTCGTCAACGCGTTCGTCGCGCGCCAGTTCGGGCTGCTCGACAAGTTCGCCTGGATCCCGCAGGTTGCCGGGCAGCCGAAGGCGCCCAAGCCGGCCAAGGCGAGGAAGCGGAAGTCCGGCCCGACCGTCGTCACCGGCCCCTGGGAGTCCTCGACGGTCTCGAAGGACGAGCAGCGGATGGACGAGCTCCTCGACAAGATCCACGCCGAGGGTGCCGACTCGCTGACCAGCAAGGAGAAGAAGGAGCTCATGCAGCTGCGTGAGCGCCGTCGCCGAAGTTGAGTGTGTCGCACTCAAGTCTGGGGTGAGATCCGGCGATTCTTACGGTCGGAGGTCCTGGCTTTGCGTGCGCGACGTTGACGCTTGTCGATTACGGTGTCACCCTTGTAGACGGCCCGGTATCGCGGGAACTTCTAGTGATTCCAACGAAGGAAACGTATTCATGGCGAAGGCGCTGATCGGTTATATGAGCAGCGACCTGCGGACTCCCGCCCACCTCACCGCCGAGAATGCTCGGTTGCGTGCGCGTGTGCGTGAGCTCGAGGATCTCGTTCTCTCTCTGAAGACGGAGAACGATGCGTTGGTCGCGGCTCACACCGCTGACCTCGACACCTCGATGCAGGAGATGCAGCCCGCCTGACCTGCGGGCACACTGCAACACCACGGGCGAGAGCCATTTCTCGTTCAGGGGGAACCGACTCTGGATAACAGGGTCGGTTTCGACCTTTTGGTTGGGAAGCGTCCCATGGTCGAGGACGGCCCACCTTGCTGTAAGGTTCGCTGCGGCCGTCGCATCCGTCTTGGATAGATCGCCCGGTGTGCTGGTCTCGGCGGCATTCTGCCTCATGATCCCCCACGGGAGCTCCGCGCTGTCTTGCAGCGCGGCCATCCGTCGTGACCCAGAAATTCCACTCCTCAATGCCTACTCTTCAAGCCAGCCGGGAGCAGCCGGCGCCGGCGACCGAGCGCGCTGTGCCGTCCGGAGGTCAACGCGCCGACATCCAGGCGCTCCGCGCGCTCGCGGTCTCGCTCGTTGTCATCTATCACTTCTGGCCCCACAGGCTGACCGGAGGATATGTCGGCGTCGATGTGTTCTTCGTGATCTCCGGATTCTTGATCACGACGCACCTCATCCAGAATCCGCCGGCGCGGTTGGGTGATCTCGCCTCCTTCTGGGGGCGGCGGATCCGTCGGCTGCTGCCTGCGGCACTTCTCGTGCTCGTCGCGAGCTTGGTTGCGACCTGGCTGGTCGCGCCGTCGACCTTGTGGCACGACACGACCGTGCAGGCGATCGCTTCTGCGTTTTACGCCCAGAACTGGGCGCTGGCGGCCCAGGCCGTCGATTACATGGCGGCCGACAGCGTCCCGACGGCCGTCCAGCACTACTGGTCGCTGTCGATCGAGGAGCAGTTCTACCTCTGCTGGCCGGTGCTGATCATGCTCAGCGGCATATTCGTCCGCAGGCGTGGCGGCAGTCTGCTGTCAGGGGCGGCTTGTTGCATCGTCATCGTCACGCTGATCTCCTTCGCCTCGTCAGCCTTGGCGCCCTCGACCGACGCGGCCGCGTACTTCCACTCGTGGACCCGATTCTGGGAGCTCGGTGCGGGCGGCCTTGCGGCGTTCGTCGCGATCTGGCTCCCTGCCGCCGAGGGCGGTCGTACGTTGCGCACGCTGCTCGCCTGGGCCGGTCTGGCGGGTATCGTGTTCTCCGCCTGGACCTACGACGAGACCACCGTCTTCCCTGGCTCCGCGGCTGCGCTGCCCGTACTCGCGACCGCCCTCGTGATCCTGGCGGCACCCGTCCCTGGTGCAGGGTCGCCGCTGCCGCTGATGGGGCTACGACCGGTTCAGTGGCTCGGCGGCGTCTCCTACTCGGTCTACCTGTGGCACTGGCCGGTGATCGTCCTGCTCCCGTTCGCCCTCGGACACCCACCTTCGTGGCCGGTCAAGGCGGGAGCGCTCGCGGTCGTGTTCCTACTGGCTTGGGGGACCAAGATCACGGTCGAGGACCCTCTGCGAGGCTCCAGACCGCTCGGAATGCCGCTTCGGCGGAGCTTCGTGTTCGCCCTGTCTGGAGCGCTCGTCGTCTCGGCCGTAGGAGCGGGGCTCGAGTGGCGCACCAGGCTCGCCTCGGAAGCTCCGACGGTTGCTGCCGGCCGACCGTGCTTTGGGGCCCAAGCGCTGATCGACCGCGGTTGCGACTCGGTGCATGGTGAATCGCTGGTGACGCCACCGGCCTTTGCCGCTACGGACATGAGTCCCGCTGCCGAGAGAGGATGCGTTGTCGGCGGTGGCTACACCGACCGTGCGTCCTGCACCTTCGGGGCGGCCTCAGGCAAGCAGGCGAGGGTCGCGCTGATCGGCAACTCGCACGCAGACATGTGGCTTCCCGCGCTCGACGAGGTCGCCGAGCGGCGCGGATGGAGGGTGACCACCTATCTGATCGAGAACTGCTACACGGTGGCCAGAAAGATCGACTTCGAGGACAAGCGGACGGGCAACTGCGCGAGCTGGAACAGATGGGCGATCGGCGAGGTGAGCAAGGGCGACTTCGACCTGGTCATCACCGGCAACAGGTCTCTGCAGCCGCTGGTCGGCGTCTCCGAGGCAGACAAGGGTGAAGTGCTGACCAGAGCGTACGAAAAGGTTCTGCGGCAGTGGATGGACGGCGGGAAGCGTGTCCTGGTCCTGCAGGATGTGCCTCGAGCAGGGTTCGACGATGACCCGACCGACCCCCAGTGCGTGGAGGCTAACGCAAGCGATCTGGCCGCGTGCGACGCACCGATCTCCCAACGTGATGTCCCGGTCGAGCAGGCTGACGCGGCCAGGCAGATCAACGACGAGCGGGTCAAGGTGTTCGACCCCACCCCGTACGTCTGCCCGGATGGAATCTGCCGGGCCGTGGTCGGTGGTGTGATCGTCCACTACGACCTACACCACCTGTCGGGGACCTTCGTCAGAAGCCTTGCTCCCCAACTTGGTGTGGCAGTCGAGCAGGCAATGGAAGGATCGAACTGATGGAGCGTCCGCTGAACCGCGTATTCGAGAGCGCTCAGGACCTGATGGGGTTCGTCGAGGAACTTCCCCAGCCGGCGGGCGAGGTCACCGTCGCCGTAGCCGACGTGGACCTGATCCGGATCCTTACCCTTGCCGACCCGGCGACCACGGTGGAGACCTTCACGCTGCGCATCGAGCGTTGGGAGACACCGCACAAGCGCTGGAACGGCCGGCTCGGTTGGATGCCGGGGGTCATTCGACAGGAGTTGCGCTACCCGCGCAGCGGAGCGGGCGCAGCGGAGGTCGAGATCGGGCTCCGGCAGCCAGCCCCGCTCGCTGCGGTCGCCCGGGCTATCTATCCGCTCTTCGCCGTCACTCGCGGCCATCACGGCTACGGGTATGTCGGTCTCGGTTCCGATGCGCTTTCGCTGGTTGGTCTCGGACTTCTGCCCACCCCGACCGCGCCCGGGGTTCCAGAAGTGCCGGTCGACCATCTCGACGGGGTCGGGCTGAGCCTCGCCGACTACGGCCTGGTCAGCGATCAGGTTCGGCTCGCTGAGCTGGTCGGGTTCAAGGACGACCCTGCCCTCACAGTCTTCCGACACCCGCTTGCCGTCGACCCTGCGACCGGTCACCTCACCGTTTCCGATCGTGGGCAGGCGCCGCTGGTCGACCTCAATGTGCACAACCCGGTCGGACGGTTCCAGGGCTGGGTCGACCCCGACGGCTCGTATCGAGCCAGCCTGGTCGAGGGGACGCTGCGGCTCGAACCCACGGCCCACTCGGCTGAGCGGGTGGTCGACGTGGTGCTGCCGCTGACTGCGCCAGTTCGCGGTGCCGACGTACGCGGTCTGCGCAAGATCGAGGCGATCGATCTGTCTGGGGTGTCGGTCGACGATATCGACACGGAGAGGACCATCTACCGCCGCCTGGCCGAGCTAGCCGCGACCGGGGTGATCCTGCACTCGTTGCCGACGGAGATGCGGATCGCCGAGGACGTGCTCGGCAAGGACTTGGCCGGACTGGTGCGGCAGACCTACCGCCCGAGCTCGGGCCTGGTCCGTGAATTGCGGTCGGTGCCGCAGCGCCGCTTGGCGATGGAGCAGTTCGGTGGCTTCTTCGAACTCGCCGAGTACACCCAGTCACGAGGGCACCGACTGCTGCCGAAGGTGAGCGTGGTGCTCTCCACGATGCGCCCTGGCCGGGTTGCAGCCGTGATCGAGGCGCTTGCGGCGCAGCGATATCCGGACGTGGAGATCATCGTCGCTCTCCACGGTGCGGAGGGCCCGCTGCCGCCGCGGCTCGAGCAGGTTCTAGCGGCCACCGGCGCAGTGGTCACTCGCCACGAGAAGGAGAAGGCATTCGGCGCGGTCCTCGCAGACGCAGCCCGGATCGCCTCCGGCGACCTGGTCGTGAAGATTGACGACGACGACATCTACGGTCCGCAGGTGATCGGCGACCTGGTCCTCGCCCACCTCTACTCCGGGGCCGACATGGTCGGCAAGACCACCGAGTATCTCTATCTGGAGGCACTCGAGCACACCGTGCACCGCACCTTCGCGACCGAGATGCACCACTACCAGATCGCTGGGGGAGCGATGATGCTCTCCACCGCGATGCTGAACGAGATCGGGGGATGGCGCCCCACCCCCAACTCGACCGACCGATCGGTGCTCATCCGGGTCGGCAACGCCGGTGGCATCGGCTACCGAACCAACGGCCTCGGATACGTGTACATCCGCCACGCCGATGGGCACACCTGGCGCCGTGACGACTCGAGCCTGGTGGCGGGCTCCTACGAGCAGTGGCCACGCTTCATGCCCGAGATCGTCGAGGGCTGACAGCCCCGCTCTGCCTGAATCACAAGAAGGACTCAAGATCATGCCCAAGCCCCTGACCACCAACCCGGCGCTTCGTGACGTCGTCTACAAGAACCAATGGCGCGACGCCTTCGACGGCACTGTGCCCGAGGGTTGGCAGCCGACCCTGAAGGTCACGGTCGTCACCGCGGCTTTCAACTCCAAGACCCTCGATCTGACCCTCGCCTCTCTCGCGGCTCAGGACTACCCCGAGGATCTCCTCGAGGTCGTCGTGATCGACGACGGCAGCGAGCCGGCGGTCACGATCGGGAAGTACGCCCCGAAGAACACCCGCCTAATCCGAGTCAACGAAGAGCTCGGCGAGGGCTGGGGGCGGTCAAACGCGCTCAGAATCGGCATCGAGGCGTCCGACGGCGACATCATCTACTGGGTCGACTCGGACATGATCCTCTTCTCGGACAATGTGCGTGAGCACGCGAAGTGGGCTCATTTCATCCCGGAGGCAGCGACCATCGGGCACAAGGGCTTCGTCGAAGAGTGGGACTTCACCCCCGAGCAGGTCTTCAACGAGGTGCGCAGCGGTGACATCCGCAAGCATCACGACCTCTCCACGCTGCACCGTCACTGGTCGCTCGACATCTTCGAGAAGACCGATGATCTCAACGCCAGCGGTGGACGCAACTACTCCACCCACATGGGGGCCTGCGCGACCGTCACCAGGTCGGTCTACGAGCAAACCTTCGGCCAGCGGCCCGAGCTCAAGCTCGGCGACGACACCGAAATTGCTTACCAGATCTGGCAGCGCGGCGCGGTGTTCATCCCCGTCATGAGTGCTGAGACCTATCACCTGGGACGGGCGACGGTCCAGGACAAGGGACGCGAGGTCGCCCACTTCAACGACATCCACTTCGCCCAGCGGATGCCGATCCCGCGTTACCGGCGGGGAGCCGCCAACCGGCAGTGGCAGGTCCCGTTCGTCACCGCCGTGGTGAACGTCGACGAGGAAACCGCAGAGTTCGCCCGCCGTTGCGTCGACATGTTGCTCAACCAGACCGAGACCGATCTGCAGGTGCTTCTCGTCGGTCCCTGGTCGCGGCTGGTGACCGGTCGGCGCCGGGTCCTTGCCGACCCCGATCTGGAGCTGCACCTGCTGCAGGAGTGGTATCGCTGTGAGGGACGGGTCACCATGGTCGAGAACGACCCTGACGACGTCTTCCCGTCGCCCTACCGTCTTGACGTGCCGGTCACTGTCGGGCTGGCCCCGAGCGCGCTTCACGAGATCATGCGTGACGTCTACGGCAACGACCTCGGGGTGGTGAACTACTTCGCACCGGAAGGCGCCGACGAGGCCACGGTGCTGACGGTCAGGCCGACCCAGGCGTACAGCCGTGCCCTCCGCTATGCCTCCGACAAGGTCGCCCCGATCGAGGCGATCGACGCAGTCTGGGGCGTTGAGTGGCGTTCCAGCAAGGAGCTCGGCCTGGTCGATCTCCGGACGGCTGAGCCGGTCAAGAAGGTAACCCGCGGTGACAGCGACCTGGCAGTTCGCGAGCTGCGGGAGCAGCTCGGCCAGGAACGGCAGCGGGTCGAGAACCTCAAGCAGCGAGCGCGTGCCAACCGAGAGCGTGCGGAAGCCGCTGAGGCACGTGCCGAAGCGCTGGGCATCAAGCGCCGCGTACGCAGCAAGGTCAGCCGGATCACAAATCGCGTCACACGAGCTTGAGCTCCGAGTAGGAGAACCAGATGTCGGAGGAACGGATTCAACAGCTGATCCATCAGCGTGACGTGGATGCGGCAGCGGCAATGATCATCGCTCTGCGCGAGGGTGACGGAACACGGGTCGATGACGGCATCGCGGTCGCGGTCGATGCACTCCTACGAGGAGCCGGTGGCCTCTTGGAGTCACGGCTCATGGACACCGCGGGCGGCCTCGATCGGCCTGGGTTTAACGCGGCGGTACGTCACCTCTGTTTCTACGGCCTCGGTGACATCGCCCAAGAGTTGGTCGACCTCGTTGAGAACCGAGGTCTGCTTGCCATGGACGACCTGCGCTTGGAGGACGCCAAGCGTGTCATCGACGGCGTCAACGCGCGAATGGGGCAGTTCGAGAAGCTCGTCGAGAGCGGTGCGTACGAACGGGTGCAGTTGATCGAGGCGCGCGAGTTCGAGCGGCGGCCGATGCCCGAGCGTCTTCCGTTGTCGGCCGATGCCGACCTGATCTGCTATCAACAGGGCGGCACGATCGAGACTCATCCTTCGACCTTCGAGGCTGACTTCGCCGGGCTCCCGGAGAGCCAGCGGGCGGCGCTTCGAGCAGCCGGGTTCGACCGTGATTTCAACGAGAGCGACATCGACCGGGTGTTCGTCGCTCGCGACGTGAGGTTCTGTGTCAGCGACGAGGACGTCGCGACCGCCTTCACCGCAGATCTGCGCACGCGTGCCGCTCGTGCTTCGCGCTATGCCAAGGCCAACAGCACCAACGTGGCGGCCCCGGTGCGCACCGAGATCCCACGGGCGTACGTGCTTCCCTTCGCCCACAACTACGTGAACTACTACCACTTGATGGCTGAGACCGCGGCCGGGCTGAGCGGAATCCACCGGGTGCCGCACGACACTCCGATCGTCTACGTGGAGGACCGTTTCGGAGTGCTTCCGTTCGCCTTCGAACGGCTGGGTCTGGATCCTGCCCGGCTGGTCTCAGCAAGGGAGCTGGAGACGACCCAGGTTGCCTGCGCATACTGGCCGGACCCTCCACCATACCTGTGGTCGCGGCGAGTCTTCGACCTCTTCGGGTCGATGACTGCGGTGGACGTCGATCCCGCCTCCCGTCGAATCTATGTCTCCCGGACCCGCTCGCCCCGATCCTTCACCAATGAGGCAGCGGTCGAGGAGATGATGTCGGATCTCGGCTTCAGGATCGTGTACGCGGAGGACCTGACGCTCGCCGAGCAGGCGAGCGCGTTCGGTTCTGCGGACCTCGTCGTCGCGCCGCACGGTGCTGGGCTGACCAACCTCGCCTTCGCCCGCGCAGGGGTGAAAGTCGTCGAGCTGTTCCCGGACAACTTCGTCAAGCCCGACTTCTACCTGAGATCCAAGCAGATCGGCGCGCGCTATCGCTGCCAGGTCGTGCACCAGAACACTGTCGACCTCCGGCTCTTGCAGCAGCTTGTCGGGGAGGCTCGGCGACCGTGGGCACCCGCCTGGCTGGCATCTTGGCCCGACGGGGTCCGGACTAGCGCGGGTCCGACTTGAAAGGACCTATCATGACCCGTACGCCGGGACTCACCATCGTCATCCCGACCTACAACCGGGCCGAACTGCTCGATCGATGTGTCGGCTCCGCACTGCACGACGTCGTAGACCGGCGCGATCTGAGGACCCGGGTTCGGGTCGTCGTCGCCGATGATCGTTCGGACTCCGAGGCGGCTCTGCGGATGCTCGATGCGTTGGGGTCGCGCTACTCCTCGGATCTGCTCAAGATCGTCCGGCTGCCTCGCAACACCGGCGGTGCCAGCATGCCTCGCAACACCGCGTTGGATCATGTGGAGACGAGCCATGTGTTCTTCGTCGACTCCGACGACTACCTCGGTGCCGGCTCGGCCGAACGTCTTCTCGACATCCTCGATCGGCGCCCCGAGCTCGACTATCTGGCGGTCAATACGGTCTCGGACAGCGAACGCGTCCGAGAGCTGACGGTGACGGAGGAGTTCAAGCCCGTCGACTTCCCTGACGCGGCGGGGTCGCTCTCCTGCAAGCGGATCTACCGCTTCGAAAGGCTCCGCGACCTGGGGCTCCGGTTCGACGAGTCGATGACCGTCTTCGAAGATTGCCTGTTCACCTTCAGCTATCTCGCCCATGCCGCCGACATGGCGGTAGCTGGCGGCCACGACTATTACCACTTCAGCGGCCACTCGAGCGTCGGTCCTGTGGAGGATGGACACCTGTCGCGACGCGACCACACCCGGGGCTACTTCGCCCACCACCGGGTCGCGGACATGCTCCGGTTCCTCGAGGGGGCGCTTCTCGAGCTCGCCGCCGCGGATGTCAGCGACCAGGTGCGTACGACGGTCGCCGTCGACGTGTTGCTTCCGCGGTTCTTCAGAATCATGGGGTTCCGGCGGTTTCTCGGCTTCGTCAGCAACAAGGACCGACAGCGCGGCCTCTTCCGCCGCGCGCGGATCCTCTTCGGCTCGTCTCTGTACACCAAGGAGTACGTTCTGGCCGGCCTGGAGTCGGCGCATGGCAGGGACTTGGAGGCGATCTTCGCCGACGATCTGGAACGGTTCCTGGCGTAGGTTGCTGCGAGGTCCGCAGATCAGCGGGTGAGGCGGGTTATCCTCGACCCGCTGGCCTTCCCCCGTGCAGCGCCAACTAGATTTGCCCGCTTGCGATGACCGTGCGAAGCGCGCGAGACGAAGACGACCACGTGGTCCTGAGCCGGGGGAGAAACCGATGTACCTCAAGCGTCTGACCTTGAAGGGGTTCAAGTCCTTCGCGTCCGCGACGACCCTCGAGCTCGAACCCGGCATCACCTGCATCGTCGGGCCCAACGGCTCGGGCAAGTCCAACGTCGTCGACGCGCTCGCCTGGGTGATGGGTGAGCAGGGCGCCAAGAGCCTGCGCGGCGGCAAGATGGAGGACGTCATCTTCGCCGGCACCGCCGGGCGCGCCCCGCTCGGCCGCGCCGAGGTCTCGCTGACGATCGACAACACCGACGGTGCGCTGCCGATCGAGTACGCCGAGGTCACCATCTCCCGCACGATGTTCCGCAACGGCGGCTCGGAGTATGCGATCAACGGCAGTCCGTGCCGGCTGCTCGACGTCCAGGACCTGCTGTCGGACTCCGGCATCGGCCGCGAGATGCACGTCATCGTCGGCCAGGGCCAGCTCGACACGATCCTGCGCGCGACCCCGGAGGACCGCCGCGGCTTCATCGAGGAGGCCGCCGGCGTCCTCAAGCACCGCAAGCGCAAGGAGAAGGCGCTGCGCAAGCTCGACTCCACGCAGGTCAACCTGGACCGGCTCCAGGACCTGCTCGTCGAGATCCGCCGCCAGCTCAAGCCGCTCGGCCGCCAGGCGGAGGTCGCCCGGCAGGCGCAGACGGTGCAGATGGACGTACGCGACGCCAAGGCCCGCATCTATGCCGACGACCTGGTCAGCGCTAGGACCGAGCTCGACAAGGAGCTCGCCGACGAGGGCGCGCTGCTGGCCCGTCGGGCCGAGGTCGAGGAGACCATCGCGGAGGGACGTGAGCAGGAGGCGGTGCTCGAGGCCGCGCTGCGCGAGGATCTGCCGGCGCTGGCCGCCGCGCAGGAGACCTGGTTCGCGCTGAACTCGCTGCGAGAGCGGCTGCGCGGCACCCAGTCCTTGGCCTCCGAGCGGGTCCGCAACGCGGCCGGCTCCGAGGACCTGGAGGTGCGCCAGGGGCGCGACCCTGAGGAGCTCGAGGCCCAGGCCGAGGTGGCCCGCGAGCAGGAGGAGACCGCCGACGCCGAGGTCGAGGAGCTTCGCTACTCCCTCGAGGAGGCGGTCGAGGCCCGCAAGGCGGCCGAGGACGCCGCGGCCGAGGAGGAGCGCCGGGTCAAGGGGCTCGAGCGCGCCGCCGCCGACCGCCGCGAGGGGCTGGCCCGGCTGACCGGGCAGGTCAACGCGCTCAAGTCGCGGGCCGCTGCCGCCGACGGCGAGGTCGGGCGGCTGACCGCTGCCCGCGAGGAGGCGCTGGCTCGCGCCGAGCGAGCTCAGCGCGACTTCACCTCCTTGGAGACCAAGGTCGCCGGGCTGGACGCGGGGGAGGAGGGCCTCGACGCCGAGCACGAGGCCGCTGCCGCCGCGCTCGAGGACATCGAGGGGCGGCTCGGCAAGCTGCAGGCAGAGGCTCAGCAGGCCGACCGCGACCGCTCCACCCTGGCCGCTCGCAAGGACGCCTTGGAGATGGGACTGAACCGCAAGGACGGTGCAGGTGCGCTGCTCGGCTCGGACCTGCCCGGCGTCCTGGGTTCGGTCGCCGCGCTGCTCGCGGTGCGCTCGGGCTACGAGGCCGCCGTCGCGGCAGCGCTCGGGACCGCGTCGGACGCGGTGGTCGTCGAGTCGGCCGAGCGGGCAGTCGGCGCGATCGAGCATCTCAAGACCGAGGATCTCGGTCGGGCCGGGCTGCTCCTGGGCGGATCGCCCGAGGAGACCGGCGGCTGGCCGTCGCTGCCCGCGGGGGCGGCGTACGCCCTGGACGTGGTGGAGTGCCAGCCGGTGCTGCGGCCCGCGGTGGCGCGACTGCTCGACAAGGTGGCGGTCGTCGAGGACCTCGCCTCAGCCCGAGCGCTCGTCGTCGAGAATCCCGAGATGACCGCGGTGACCCGCGAGGGCGACCTGATCGGCGCCCACTTCGCCGCCGGCGGCTCCTCCAGCGTGCCCAGCCTGCTCGAGGTGCAGGCGGCCGTCGACGAGGCCACCGCCCAGCTCGCCGAGGCCAATGCGGTCTCCGAGCGGGCCACCTTCGAGACCTCCCGCCTGGAGGCAGAGCGGCTGGCCGCCCAGAAGCGGGTCGACGTCGCGCTGGCCAAGCTGCACGAGTCCGACGCGACCCTGGCCGCCGTGGCCGAGGAGCTCGGCCAGTTCGGTGCCCAGGCCCGCGCCGCGCGCGGTGAGGCCGAGCGGCTGCTGGCGGCCGTCGAGCAGGCGCAGGAGGCGCGCGAGAACGCCGTCGCCGGCCTCGCCGAGCTCGAAGAGCGGCTCGCGATGGCCGAGGAGGAGCCCGAGGACGAGCCCGACGTGAGCGCTCGCGACGGACTGGCCCAGGCTGCCCGCGACGCGCGTCAGCGTGAGATGGACGCGCGGTTGGCGCTGCGTACGTCCGAGGAGCGCGCCCGTGCGCTGGCCGGCCGCGCCGAAGGGCTGCTCCGCGCCGCTCGGCAGGAGCGCGAGCAGCGTGCCAAGGCGGCCGCCCGCCGTGAGCAGCTGCGCCGCGAGGGCGAGGCCGCGCGAGCGGTCGGGACCGCGGTGGCGTACGCACTGGACTGCCTGGAGGTCTCGGTGCAGCAGGCCGCCAGGGCCCGCACCGAGATCGAGGAGTCCCGGACCGGGCGCGAGCAGGCGCTGCGGGAGTGCCGCTCGCTGCTGCGCAACCTCGGCAAGGAGCTCGAGGAGCTGGTCAACTCGGTCCACCGCGACGAGATGGCCCGCGCCCAGCAGCGGATGCGCATCGAGCAGCTCGAGGAGCGGATCCTCGACGAGCTCGGCCTCGACCCCGAGGCGATCGTCAAGGACTACGGCCCCGACCAGATGGTCCCGCAGCACCCCGACGAGGACGGCAACGAGCGCGAGCCGATCCCATACGTCCGTGCCGAGCAGGCCAAGCGGCTCAAGGTCGCCGAGAAGAACCTGCGCGCCCTGGGCAAGGTGAACCCGCTGGCGCTGGAGGAGTTCGCCGCGATGGAGGAGCGTCACAAGTTCCTCACCGAGCAGCTCGAGGACCTCAAGCAGACCCGCAAGGACCTCCTCGACATCGTCAAGGAGGTCGACAACCGCGTCGAGCAGGTCTTCACCGAGGCCTGGGAGGACGTGCGCGTCGCCTTCGACCACGTCTTCTCGCGGCTCTTCCCGGGTGGCGAGGGCCGACTCGTCCTCACCGACCCGGACAACATGCTCACCACCGGCATCGAGGTCGAGGCCCGGCCCCCGGGCAAGAAGGTCAAGCGGCTCTCGCTGCTCTCCGGTGGCGAGCGGTCCCTGGTGGCAGTCGCCTTCCTGGTCTCGCTCTTCAAGGCGCGTCCCTCGCCGTTCTACATCCTCGACGAGGTCGAGGCCGCGCTCGACGACACCAACCTCGGCCGGCTCCTGGAGATCTACGAGGAGCTGCGCGAGTCCTCGCAGCTGCTCGTCATCACCCACCAGAAGCGCACCATGGAGGTCGGCGACGCCCTCTACGGCGTCACGATGCGCGGCGACGGGGTCACCACCGTCATCTCGCAGCGGCTGCGCGACGTGCAGCCTGCCTGACCGGGCCTGGACGACCCCGGACGCCCAACACCACATACGGGTCATGCCGGGCTCGGCCGCCCGGACGGGCATCCCCGAGGTGGGTCTCCAGGGAACAGCTGGTGAACAATAAGTACACGACCGCGAGGATTTCGTCGGAGTGGTCAAAGGCGGTTCCTTTACCGGCCTAGAATTCTCCGGTTACCGGCCAGCCGGGACATTCGGCGAGACCTGGTCTCGACGCTCGGGGGATCGTCACGGTCAATGAAAATTCGAGGACCCCCACATGCCTTCGACCCTCCTGTCGTTCCCTCACTATGCGAGCAACCCTTACCTGACGATGCTCACCGTGGCGCCGCGAGCCGCCGGGTGGGACGTGGTGGACGGCATCCGCACACTGCACCGCCTGGAGCTGAGGGCCGGGCACCTCGCCTCTGGAGATGTGCTCCACGTGCACTGGACCTCGCCGGTGACCAGCGGTTGCCAGAATGCTGACGAAGCCTGGGCCAAGGCCGCCCGGTTCGAGGACGTGCTCACCGGCGTACGCAGCCGTGGCGTCGACGTGATCTGGACGGTGCACAACTCGATCGCCCACGAGGCCGACTACATGGATGTCGAGCTCGCGGTCGCCAAGATGCTGGCGAGGCACGCGACCCGGATCATCCGGCTCAACCCGGCGACCATCGAGGAGACCGCGGCCTACTACGCGCTCCCGCCCGAGAAGGTCGTCGAACTGCCACACTCGTCCTACCTCGGCGTCTACCCGGACGGCGGTGACGACGTCGCCTCGCGCGAGCGCATCGGCGTGCCTCAGGGGGTACCGACAGTGGGTTTCATCGGCCAGATCCGGGCCTACAAGGGGCTCGACGTGCTCTGCCGGGCCGTCAAGATCGCAGCGCGCACGGTCCCTGACCTGACCTTCGTCGTGGCCGGCAAGGTCGTGCCGGCCGAGGATCACCAGACAGTCGAGGCGATGTTGTCCTCTCCCAACGTCGTGAAGCGGCTGGAGTTCGTCGAGACTGCCGACTACTCCGACTGGCTGCGGTCCAGCGACGTGGTCGCGTTGCCTTACCGCCGGATCCTCAACTCCGGCTCGCTGCTTGCCGCCGGGACGTTCGGCCGCACGGCCCTCATCCCCGAGGGCACCCCGATCGCACGACAGTTCGCGGAGCAGCCGTGGGTGGTGACCTACGCGCCCGAGCCCGACGAACCGGCAGCGCTGGCGGCGGCGATCCTGGAGGCGCTCGAGGGGCAGGAGGAGCGGCGCCGCGCGGCCCACGAGTACACCCGGGCCTACACGCCCTATGACATGTCGCGCGACTACCTGCGGCTGCTCGAGGGCCTGGCCGGCGTTGTGGAGCTGGCGGCCTGATGGCGGTGCCCGAGCTGTCCGTCGTCGTGCCGACCCGCGATCTGGGCCCCTGGGTGGGTGAGCTTCTCTCCTCGATCCTCGAGGACCAGTCGACCGAGCAGGCGCCGCTGGACCTGGAGGTCATCCTCGTCGACGACGCCTCCACGGACGAGACCTTCGAGATCGCCCAGACGTACGCAGCCCGAGACGCTCGCCTGACGGTGGTCTGCTCGCCGGGCACCGGTGGAGGACAGGCGCGCAATCACGGTGTGTCGCTGGCGCGCGGCGAGTTCCTCGCCTTCGCCGACGGCGACGACCTCGTGCCCCGCGGGGCGTACGCCGCGATGCTGCGCAAGACGCGGGAGACCGGCTCGGACATGGTGGTCGGCCGGTTCTTCAAGCTCTTCAGCGACCGGGTCTGGTGGCCGGTGCGGGTATGGCCTGCCTTCGACGAAGAGCGCACCCTGCTGAAGTTGGCCGACGCGCCCTCCGCCTTGCGCAACCGGGCCTGCTGGAACCGAGTCTTCCGGCGCAGCTTCTGGGACGCAGCGCAGATCTCGTTCCCCGACGCGACCCGATCCAACGACATCGAGCCGATGGTGCACGCACTGACCACCGCCCGCTTCGACATCGTCACCGAGACGGTCTACGTCTACCGAGACCGGCCGGGACCTGGGTCGATGACGGCGAAGTCACACTCGCCCGAAGGGCTCATCAGCTATCTCGAGCAGGAGCTGCGCTGTGCCCGCCGGATCGTCGAGCTCGGTGACCCGAAGGTGCGCGCGGAGTATGCCTCGCTGGTCTTCGCCGCCGACGGCTGGACGGCGATCGTCCGGGCGTTGCGCGGGATGTCGGTGATCGACGCAGCCGCGTTGGAGCCCGCGCGGCTGATGATCTGTGAGCTGGTCGGCCTCTTCGACGAGGGTGTCATCGACGACCTGGACGACGTGAAGCGGTGGGGATGGCGGCTGGTCGAGTCGGGCAAGTGGGCGACAGTGGCCCGGCTGATCGGTGACGACGTTCGCTGGGAGGAACGGACCGTTGCCGATCTTCTCGAGTCGTTGCGCCTGGTCGCGGACAGTGGCGTGGCGCCGCTGCGTACGCTCCGACGGCCGCTCGTCGATGTCGTCACGACGATCGCGCTGAGCGACGAGACGCTGGTCGGCGACGACCTCGCAGACCTGGTGCTCAAGCATCGCGACCTCTTCACTGCGGTCGCCGAAGCTGCCGACGATCCGGGTTGGCGCCTGAGCCGGATCCTGGTGGCGCTCGAGGACGGACCCGAGCTGCTTCGCCAGGTGGTCGCGGGCGCGACCGACCCGGTGACGGCCACATCGCTCTCGCTCGTGGACGGGCACGTCCATCTGAGGCTCACCCACACGACGGTGGGTGCCGAGGGTCTCCGGGTGGTCTTCGCTCACGACAGCCGGCGCCGAACCTTCGACTACGACGCCGCGGAGCTCGCCTCGGGCGAGGTCGAGGTGGCGCTGTCGACCTCCACGCTCGCGGGCGGGCGCTGGCGCGTACGGTTTCAGGGGCGCGACGCCTTGGGTGAGTTCGACGGGCCGGTCGTCATCGATGCGGACGTCATCGGTGAACGTTCGGCCGACAGGGCGCGGATCGTCGAGCTCGAGGGCCGTGCGCGCCACGGGATCGACATCGACCCGAGCATCGGCGAACGGGGAGTGCGCAAGGCACGGCGCGTGGCCGGGAGGATCGTGCGACGGGTCCGCCGGTAATTGGCCCGAGGGCGCGCCCTCGTGGGCTCGGCTCGCTGTCTATGATCAGCCGCGATGAGCACTCCTGACCGCAAGGCCCCGACCCGCGCCGACTACGTGCACTGGCGCACGATCACCACCCGCTGGCGTGACGACGACGCCTACGGGCATCTCAACAACGCGACCTACTACGAGTATTTCGACACCGCCGTCAACGCCTACCTGTTCGAGGCGACCGGCGTGAACGTGCGGAAGCTGCCGAAGATCGGGATCGTCGCGGAGACCTCGTGCCGCTACCTGCGCGAGATCGGGTTCCCCGAGCCGGTCGAGGCCGGACTTGTCGTCGACAAGGTCGGCAGCTCGTCGGTCATCTACCGGATCGGGCTCTTCCAGGGGCCGGGCGAGGAGGCCGCGGCCGAGGGCCGGTTCGTGCACGTCTATGTCGACAACACGGACCCGTCGCGGCCGGTGACGCCGATACCCGACGAGATCCGGGAGGCAGTTCTGCCGCTGTGGCGGGAGAACTGATGGTGACGAGGGGCTGAATCTTGCGTGGCACCGTTACATCGTTGCCAGGCTCTGTGACATCCTGACCCACTGCCGAAGCACGATCGAGAGCGTCTTGGGGGACCTCTGTGGACGAAGAGTTGAAGCGCATCGCCCGTGGCGGCCTGCGCAGGGGGCGAGACCTGGCTCGCAAGGTCTACAACGACTCGCCCCTCTACAGCCGGGC
The DNA here is from genome assembly GCF_013408335.1 of Nocardioides panzhihuensis. Classification (NCBI taxonomy): domain Bacteria; kingdom Bacillati; phylum Actinomycetota; class Actinomycetes; order Propionibacteriales; family Nocardioidaceae; genus Nocardioides; species Nocardioides panzhihuensis. Next base: position 1,047,593 of record NZ_JACBZR010000001.1, read on the forward strand.
CGACGACGTGCGACTGCTCGTCGACTGCCCGCTGTTCGACCACGAGTGGTACGCCCAGCAGGTCGGTGAGCGCCTCGACCGCAAACGGGCGGCCCGTCACTATCTCGAGCAGGATCCGGCCAAGCCGCTGGCGCAGCCCAGCCCGCTCTTCGACCCCGAGTTCTTCGTCGCGCGGCTGACCCCGCGGCTGCGCAAGCAGATGGGCGACCAGGACCCGTTCCTCTACTGGCTGCGCGCCGAGCTGTGGCTGCAGCCGACCCACCCGCTCTTCGACACCGACGGCTACACCGAGCGGCGCAAGACCGAGAGCTTCTACGGCGGCGCGATCGGCCACTACGTCGACCGGGGCGCTCGCAACGGACGGCGCGCCAACGACTGGCTGGAGCAGGTCGACGGCCGGTTCCCCGACCTGCGTGACTGGATCCGCGACCGGCGCGCGGAGTGGCAGGCCCGGCAGGGCGGCGGCCCGCAGACCTGGCGGCCGGCCATCGACCGCGGCACGGCGACCCCGGCCGGTCGTGTGCCGGTCGGCACGGTCAGCGTCATCGTCGACCTCGGTGCCTCCGACGAGCTCGCTCGCGCGACCCTGGAGAGCGTCGCCGCCCAGAGCGGCGTGAGCACCGAGATCATCGTCATCGACCGTGGCCTGACTCCCTCGGCCGCCGATTCGGTCGCCGATCTCGTCCCTGGCGCGCGGGTCGTGCCGGGCGACCCGGACCGCGGTGAGCCCGGCGTTGCCGCGGCGTTCGCCCAGGTGAGCGGCGACTTCGTCGCGTACGTCGCCGGGGGAGACGTCTGGAATCCTGGTCGTCTCGCGCGGCTGGCCTCGGTGGCGGAGTCGGCCGGGAGGCCGCTGGTCGCCGATGTGCTGGAGCGTCCGTGGCAGCCGGAGCAGCGGTTCGCCGTCGACGTGCCTCCGCTCTCGCCCGGACCCGACGTCCCCGGCCCGCTGATGCGGGTCCTGCTCTCGAGGCTGCTGATCTCCGCGTCGCTGCTGAACGAGGTCGGCGGACCCCGTGCCGGCATCGGCGTCGGCTGGGCCTACGACCTCGCGCTGCGACTGACCACGAAGGCCGACGTCGAGGTCGTCCCCGAGGTCGGCGTCGAACGTCGCCAGGGCATCAACCCGCGCCGGCGGCGCCAGGACCGGCTCCCGCTGGACCCCTTCGACCTGGAGTCGTGGGAGGACGTCGTCCGGAACCGGGCCTTCGTCGACTGGGCCGCGCTCGCGGAGCGGGCGCCTGACCCGGACGTGGTCTCGGTCGTCATCCCGACCTACGACGACTCGCTGCTGACCGTCGGTGCGGTCGAGGCCGTGTTGGAGCACGGCGCGGGAGCGAAGCGGCTCGAGATCGTGGTCTGGGACAACGGCTCCTCGGCCCGCGTCTCGGCAGTGCTCGACTCGCTGCCGCTGCGGTTTCCCGAGGTGAAGGTGGTGCACAGCACCGTCAACCACAACTTCGCGCTCGGCAACAACTTCGCCGTCCCGTACGTCACCGGGGAGACCGTGGTTTTCCTCAACAACGACACCACGGCGCTGGCCGGCTGGCTGGAGCCGCTGGTCGACGCACTCGCGGACCCCGAGGTGCTCGCCGCGCAGCCGCTGCTGCTCTACCCGAGCGGGTCGGTGCAGTCGGCCGGGGTCGTCTTCCCGCCCTACGGCGGGCTTCCCTACAACATGCTCGCCGAATATCCGTCCGAGGACGCCGCCGGCCTGGCGGGTCACCGGTTCTCGGCGTTGACCGGCGCCGCGCTGGCGATGCGCTATCGCGACGTCGTCGCGCTGCAGGGGTTCGACCCGATCTTCACCAACGGCATGGAGGACGTCGACCTGTGCCACCGGCTCGCCGCGCTGCGGCCGGGGTCGTTCCGGGTGGTCACCACTGCGGAGGTCGTCCACCACGAGTCGAAGTCGAAGGGCCGCTTCGCGCGCGCCCCGCGCAACCGGCTGATCTACCTCGACCGCTGGGCCGGACGGGTCGAGCCGCGCGACGACGTGGCCGCCTGGGCCTCCTGCGGCTATCAGGTCGTCGGCCGGGCGACGGCCGGGGAGCCGACCGGCCCGGCGAAGACGTACGCCGCCACCCGCCCGATCCTCGCCCCGATGCCGCGTGCGTCGATCGTCGAGGGCATCCCGCAGCTGCGCTGGTCGATCAAGATCTCCGCGCCCGGAGCGCCGGAGGGGGAGCGGTGGGGTGACACCCACTTCGCGCGTGCGCTGGCGCGGTCGCTGCGCAAGCTCGGCCAGTCGGCGGTGGTCGACCACCACTACGAGTGGGAGCGGCCGAGCGCTCTCGACGACGACGTCGTGCTCACCCTGCGCGGCCTCTCGCGCTACTTTCCGGCCCCCGACGGCCGGATCAACATCGGCTGGGTGATCTCCCACCCCGACGCGGTCACCCGCGCCGAGGCGGCCGGCTTCGACCGGCTGCTGGCCGCCGGGCCGGCGTGGGCCGAGCGGATGTCGGCACAGTGGGGGATCCGCATCGACCCTTTGCTGCAGGCCACCGACCCCGAGCTGTTCAACCCGGACCGGACGCTGCCCGACAGCGGACACGCGGTGCTCTTCGTCGGCACCTCGCGCGACGTGGAGCGCCCCATCATCCACGACGCTGTCGCTGCTGGGCTGCCGCTGTCGGTCTACGGCCACGGCTGGGAGCCCTACATCCCACGCCACTACGTCAAGGCCCAGCACATGCCCAACGTCCGGCTCGGCGCGGAGTATCGGGCCGCCGGGGTCGTGCTCAACGACCACTGGGCCGACATGCGCGACTACGGCTTCATCTCCAACCGGCTCTTCGACGCCGTCGCCTCCGGCGCCCGGGTCATCTCCGACGACGTCGTCGGCCTCCGCGACGTCTTCGGCGACACCGTCCAGGTCTACGAGACGCCCGAGGACCTGGTGAAGTGGTCATCGATGCCCGACCCCTCGGTCGTCTTCGGCACCGACGAGCACATCCGCGCCGAGGCCGCCCGAATCCACCGTGACCACGGCTTCGACGCTCGCGCCCGCACCCTTCTCGACATCGCGCTCGAGGAGAGGACCAGACGCGACCGTCTCTAGCTGGACCGTCACCGCCGTCGACCGAGGCGTCACTCGCGTCGGCCGAGAAGTCACGTACGTCGGTCGAGGTGTCACTCCTCACGGCGTACGTGACCTATCAGAGTGTCCGGGTGACGAAGCTTTTCGGTGATCCAACTGCGCGAGCGGGACGCGCTGGTCGATGACCTGAGGTCGCTCTCACCCGCTCAATGGCGGGCCGCCATCCTCTGTGGGAGTGGGAGGCCGAGGAGATCCCCTGTCCGTGCATAGAACCATCCCGATGTCCGGTCCTGGGGCTTCTGCCCCGCGAAATCCGGTCTGTTTCTGTCGGTCCTTCCCGATACGGTTAACCCGTCACCGGTGCGAGGGGCCTGGTGTCTGGATGCGAGGGGTACTGCCAGTGATCGACTACGAGGTCGCCGTTGCGCCGATGGGCGTGTTGGGCATGCAGCGGCTGCTGGAGGCGGTCGAGGCCGCCGACCCGAATGATGAATCGGAGTGGATCGAGTTCAAGGCCGACCTGGACCCCAGCACCAAGGACGGGGCCGCGACGATCGCGAAGGCCATCGTGGCGTTCGCGAACCGCGACCCGTCCCGTGCCCAGCGCTGGTGTGGAGGACACGCCTACCTCGTGATCGGCCTGGCGCCGGGCAACCTGGCCGGGACGGCCGATGTCGACCCGGCGGTCCTGCACGACAAGGTCAGCGCGCTCATTGCGTCCCCGTCGCCGGACTGGGACCCGACGCCGGTGTCGTACAAGGGCAAGCCGCTCATCGTCATCACCGTCGCGCCGCCCAAGGCGGGTGACCCGATGGCTTGCATCGGTAAGTCCTCGGGCTCCGTGACCGACGGGAACGTGTACGTGCGGGTTCCCGGGAAGTCCGCGCCTGCCAAGGCAGCGGACATCCGGCGCCTCTCGGATCGCCTTTCCCCGGCCGCGGAGACGCTCCACGACATCGCCGTCACCGCGTCGGAAGAGGTGACGGCGGTTGACTACCCAGTCGACTGGCTCGACCAGTGGATCGATGCTGAGGAGGACGCGCTTCTCGGGCCACTGAAACCCGAGCCGCCCTGGACGCAGGGGAAGGACCTCAGCAATGCGCTGCTCGGGTTTTACCCGGACGCGCTCACGTCGATCACACGGGTCGGGGCCGCCATCGAACCTCAGGCGAGTCGCGTCAACGACATGCTCAGGACGAGGCATGAAGAGGACCGGACCGAGGACGAGTTCCGAGCGGCGGTCGCGGCCTACCTCGACCGGTGTCGCGAGGGCCTGCCGGAGGGGTTCGAGGTGATCCGTGCCAACGCGGGCACACCGGTCACCTTCTCGATCACGAACAACACCGACCGCAACTACAGCAAGGTGCTCGTCAAACTGCACATCGAGGGTGACGTGTTCGGCTACGACTGGGTCGATGAGTTCAAGGGATGGGGCAAGTACGTGGGCAAGCGGCCCCGGAAGTGGGGCCCGTGGACGACGTCGAAGTTCCCGAACGTCGAGCGCCCTGACTTCCGTTACATGCACGCAGTGTCGAGTCCGTCCATAGTCGCGTCGGCTCCTCGGCCGCATCCTCGAATCGAGAACGGCGGCTCGGTGAACATCACCTGTGTGCCGGTCGACCTGCGTCCCGGCGAGACCGAGCAACTTCTGACTCTCGACCTCGTCGCCGACCGGTGCGTCACCACGGAGGTACGAGTCACCTGGACGGCCACCGCGACCGACGTCAGCGGGAAACTCTCCGACGAGTTCGTCATCCCGTTGGCCGACGAGCGAGTCTGGCTCGACCTCGGCCGGGACTGGACCGTGTGAGGGGCGACGTCGGAGCGGGATTAGATGAATATGTCGGTCGACGCGTCACCCGCGTCGGCCGAGACGTCACGTTCGACGATCGAGGCGTCACTTCTCGCGGCGTACGACCTGTCAGAGTGTGCGCATGACGAAGCTGTCGGTGATCCAGACGCGAGAGCGAGACGCGCTGGTTGACGACCTGAGGTCACTCTCGCCCGAGCAGTGGCGGTCGGCCACCCTGTGCGGGGAGTGGGACGTGGAGGAGGTCGTGGCGCACCTCGGCGCGGCCTCCCGACTCTCATTCCCGGGCTGGCTGCGCAGCATGATCGGAGCGCGGTTCGATCCCGACGTACACAACCGCAGGCGGCTGGAGGAGTTCCGCGGATCCTCGGTCGAGGAGACGCTGGAGCGGTTCGCGGAGATCGGCCCCATCGGGCTGCCGCGCAAGGAGAGCGTCGGCGGGCTGGGGGAGATGATCGTGCACGGCGAGGACATCCGGCGGCCTCTCGGCATCCGGCACGACCCCGACCCTGACGGGCTGCTGGTGGTCGCGAGGTTCTTCGCCACGAAGGACTTCGCGGTCAACAGCAAGACGTTGGTCCAGGGACTTCGTCTCCGGGCCGTCGACGCGGACTTCGTGGTCGGCGACGGTCCCGAGGCCGAAGGACGTCTGCTCGACCTGGTCATGGCGATGGCTGGGCGGGATGTGGTGCTGGTCGGCCTGGAGGGGGATGGGGTTCCTGAGCTCCGCCGCCGGCTGGCCTGAACTATCTGGTGAGTCCGGGTGGCCGTAAGGTGCTGGGTGGCGATGACGGCAGTGCGGCACGGAGGAGACGGGTTGGGCAGCGAGGGGAGCCGGCTCGAGCGGCTGGTGCAGGAATCTGTCCGTGTCTCGCCGGCGCCCGGAAGCCTCTCGCCGGCCTTGCGCGCCAGCCTGACACTGCTCGTCGGGCTGCTCGCGCTGGCCGCGACCGGTCACATGGAGCTGGCGGCGTACGCCTGTTTCGGCACCTTCGCCTCCATCTATGGTGGCCGACAACCGCTGCGAGGACGATGGCGGACCCAGGCCGCGGCGGGAACGATGATGTCTGTCGCGGTCCTGTGCGGTGCGCTTGTCGCGACCTCACCGCACCGTGCCTGGCTGGTCATCCCGGTTGCCGCGGTGTGGGCGGCGGCCGGGTCGATGCTGTCGGACAGGTTCGTGCTGCGGCCACCCGGCCCGATGTTCCCGGTGTTCGCCGTGGCGACGTGTGCGGCGCTTCCGGTGACCCTGACCGGGGTCTCGGTGGCGGTCGGGGTGGCGGCGGCTGCGGCCGTGCTCGCGGTGCTCCTCGGGGTCCTCGAGGAGAGGCTCCTCGGCGACGGCCGGCCGGTCGAGGCCGGCCGTGGTGAGGTCAGGCTCGACCATGCGACGGCGGTCGTCGTCGCGGTCGTGCTCGCCGGCACGGTCTCGACCGGGCTCGGACTGAGCCACACGTACTGGGCGATGGTGGCCGCGGCGGTGCCGTTCGGGGTCACCGGGCTGCTGGCTCAGACGACCCGCGGGCTGCAGCGCGTGGTCGGCACCCTGGTCGGTCTGGTGGTGGCAGCGGTGCTGCTGTCGATCTCGCTTCCCGCCCTCGTCATCGCGGTCGTCGTCGCCGCGCTCCAGGCGATCACCGAGCTCCTCGTCGGGCGTCACTACGGCCTCGCGCTCGTCGCCATCACCCCGCTCTCGCTGCTGATGGTCCAGCTCGGCCACCCCCAGCCTGTCGACGCGCTGCTGTGGTCACGCCTGACCGAGACCTTCCTCGGAGTCGTCGTCGGCCTAGCCGCCGCCTTCGTCCTCCGCGAGGTCCGCCGCCGCTGACCTCCGAGACGTCACGCACGTCGGCCGAGACGTCACGTACGTCGGTCGAGACGTCACGGCAGTGCCAAGTCGGCCGACGGTAGTGACGCTTCGGCCGACCGTAGTGACGCCTCGGGCGACGGGGGTGACGTCTCGGCTACTTCTCGAAGACTGCCTGGTCGAGGACGCGGCGCTCGTCGTCGGCGAGGACGAGGAGGTCCTCACGGGCGAGGCCGGTGCCTTCCCCGGAGGGGGAGAGGTTGATGAAGAACTCGTGCTTGACGGTGTCGTGGAAGGAGGTCTCCCGCAACGAGATGAAGTCGAGGTCGGCGAGGTCCTGGAGGAGCAGGCGGAGGTGGTTGGGGGTGCAGACCCAGTTGTGGGTGTCGATGTAGCGCTCCCCGCGCCGCGCCTCCTCGCCGCTGGCCTTGACGGTCTCGAGCCCGTTGGCGAAGGTGTAGTCGCCCTTGTGGCGTGGGCCCCAGGCGGTGATGCCGCCGTGCTTGGCCGCGTTGAGCCGCTCCTCGATGACCGCGCCCATGGTGTGCACCGACGACGGGTAGAGCGAGGCGTCGATGACCCGCGAGAGCGAGGCCCGCTCCCGGAACCGGTCGAAGCAGTAGCGGTGGTCGGGGATGACCAGGGCAAGGACGCCGTCGGGCTCGAGCAGCTTCTCGCACTCGTTGAGGAAGTCGATCATCGAGGTGGTGTGCTCGATGACGTGGGAGGCGACGATCAGGTCGAAGCGATCCGGAATCACCTCTGACCAGGGAGTTCCCGGCTGAAAGACGTAGTCGACCTCCTCGATGTCGTCGGGGTCGTACTGGGAGAAGCCGGCGTAGCGCTTCACCAGACCCTCGCGGTCGAGATAGTCGACGATGCGTACGTCGTAGCCGTCGCGCTTGGGCAGGATCGCGTTGTGGGCGGGGCCGATCTCGAGGATCAGGGCGTCGGGCTTGACCCCGGCGAGCACCTGCTCGCGCCGCAGACCGAGCCGGTCCTGGCCCGGGATCGCCGGCACCGCGGTGGTGCGGTTGCGGTCGCCCTGCAACCGGTCCACCTTCGTACGCAGCTTCTGGTTGCGCTGCTTGAGCTCGTCGATCCGGTGGTGCAGGCGCGCGGCCTCGGCGTCGGCGGCACGGACGGTCTGCAGACCCGCTGAAGCGAGGCCGCGGCGTACGGCGCCCCTGAAGGTGGGCAAGACAGGTCCTCCTGAAGAGAGTTTCAGCTTTTGCGGGGTGGGATGTAGGGCTCGGCGGCAAGGGCGGCCCGGCCGCGCTCGGCACCGCGGGCGTGCTCGTCGTCGGGCACGGCCTTGTCGTTCTCGGGATCGAGCACGTCGCGGAGCAGGTCGGGGATCAGCGCGCGGGTGAGCACGATCTGCAGGTGGTTGGTCAGCCAGTCGTCGAAGGAGTAGTCGCCCGAGAAGGCCCCGGCGGCGAGCTCTGTGCGGGTGGGCGTGCGGGCGAGATAGGCGTCCTGCAGCGTCCCGGCGAGGTAGCGCTGGTAGTCACGCATCCCGTGGTGGCGCGGGCTCGGCTTGAGCCCCGGGTTGGCCTCGTAGCCCCTGCCGGCGTTGATCACCTTGCGCTCGAGCTGGGACCAGGATCGCCAGGGGAGGTGGAGCACCTCCATGGCGACCTCGTCGGCCGGGTGGCCGTTGCTCTTCAGCGAGACGAAGTGGTTGCCCTGGACGACCTTGATGTCGGACTCGCCGCGGTGGATCGCGTTGGGCGTGGGGTGGGCGTGCAGCCCGGCGGCCTCGAGGCGCTCGTCGGAGCGCCGGTCGCGCCACTGGAGCCGGTTGATGCCGCCGCCATTCCAGGCGGGCGGGCCGACGAGGTTCTCCACCTCCACGGTGAACGCGTTCAGGGACAGGGGAGTGGCCTCGAGCGCCTGGCGTACGGTCAGGCCCTTGTCCTTGGGCACGAGGAACTCGTCGGCGTCGAGATTGAGGACCCAGTCGGCGCAGAAGTGGGTGCGCGCCCGGCGGGCCATCGCGGTGACGACCTTGCCCTGCTGCTTCTCGTGGACGGGGTCGTGATGGAGCTCGACCCGCCCCGTCGCGACGTAGCGCTCGAGCACTTCCGTGGTGCCGTCGACCGACGCGTTGTCTGTGACGATCAACGTGTCGACACCCTGGTCCAGGTGGTGCTCGATCATCGCGGCGACGATATCGACCTCGTCCCGGACCATCATTGTCCCGATGATCCTCATGCCGCGAAACACTACCGGCCCGGTGGACGTTGTCGAGATCCCGCGCCGTACGACGGACGCCGTCGCCCGGCCCCACGTGCCGCGTGGCCGCGTGGCGTTGTGGGCTCGGGACGCGGGTTGTGCAAGGGTTGATGCCGTCCGTGCGTTTCCAGAAGGGGGCTGGCCGAGCCAGTGCTGACCATCTTTGTCATCTTCGTGGCGATGTTTCTCATCGTCGCGCTGGCAGGCCTGGTGATCGTCTACACGGTCTTCCCCCACCGCGGACAGAAGATGCCGTACGTCTCCAAGCTCGGCGAGGCGATGGAGCGGGCCGTCGACACGGCCCCCACGCTCAGCCCGGCCTCGCGGCTGCAGGAGCGCCGCGAGGACCATCTCAGCGAGCTGCTCGGTGAGCGCGACCCGGGAGCCACCGAGAAGAACGCGTAGCGTCGCGTCGGCAGGACTCTCGGTTTGGGCCGGTAGTTTGATTGGATGAGGCCCATGGAAACGGTCACCCTCATCGTCATCATCGCGGTCGCCGCTGTCGTGATCATCGGCGGCGGCATCGCCGGTCTGGTCACCACCACCCGGCGCCGCAAGGACCGTACGCTTCCGCCGCAGGCGGAGACCGATGTCATCACCCGTCCGGAGGCGCCGACGGTCGAGGAGACCGCCGAGCCGGAGACGGTGCCGTCCGAGCCGGCCACCCCGGTCATCGAGAAGCCGGAGAGCACCGCCTCTCGCCTGGTGCGGCTGCGCCAGCGTCTGGCCGGCTCCAACGCGCTGGGCCGAGGCCTGCTCAACCTGCTCTCGACCGACCGGCTCGACGAGGACACCTGGGAGGCGATCGAGGATCTGCTTCTCACCGCCGACGTCGGCGTCGCGCCCACCCAGGAGCTGGTCGAGGGGCTGCGCACCCGGCTGCGCGTCGAGGGCGGCAAAGCGAGCCCGAAGGCGGCGCTGCGCGAGGAGCTGATCAAGCTGGTCGACCCCGACATGGACCGCCGGCTCCAGGTCAGCGGCGCCGACGGCGCTCCCGGCGTGGTGCTGATGGTCGGGGTCAACGGCACCGGCAAGACCACCACGACCGGCAAGCTCGCCCGCATCCTGGTCTCCGAGGACCACAAGGTCGTCCTCGGCGCAGCCGACACCTTCCGTGCCGCCGCCGCCGAGCAGCTCACCACCTGGGGCGAGCGCGTCGGCGTCGAGGTCGTCCGCGGCCCGGAGGGCACCGACCCGGCCAGTGTCGCCTTCGACGCGGTCAAGGAGGGCCTCGACAAGGGTGTCGACACGGTCATCGTCGACACCGCCGGACGACTGCAGAACAAGGCCGGCCTGATGGACGAGCTCGGCAAGGTCAAGCGAGTCATCGAGAAGCAGACCCCGGTCACCGAGGTGCTGCTCGTCCTCGACGCGACCACCGGCCAGAACGGCTTGATCCAGGCGCGCGTCTTCAGCGAGGCCGTCGCCGTCACCGGCATCGTCCTGACCAAGCTCGACGGCTCCGCCAAGGGCGGCATCGTCGTCGCCGTCCAGCGCGAGCTCGGTGTTCCGGTCAAGCTCGTCGGCCTCGGCGAGGGCCCCGATGACCTGACCCCGTTCACCCCCGAGGCCTTCGTCGACGCGCTCCTCGGCTAACTTCCCGTGCCACATGGCAGGATCGCCGGTATGCGCCATTCACTCGCCGGCCGGGCCGAGACCTCCATGCAGGCACGGCTGCTCGCTCAGCTCCGCGACGAGGGCCCCCTCTCACGGGTGCAGCTCGCCGACCGGCTGAACGTCTCCCGCACCACGATCGCGGCTGAGGTCGGCCGGCTCACCGAGCTGGGCATGGCCCACGAAGTCGGCCCGGCGGCCTCCCGGGGTGGGCGGCGCTCGACGCTGGTCGACCTCGCGCCGGACATCCGGTTCGTCGGCATCTCCATCGGCGCCACCAGCATGTCGGTCGGCCTCACCGACGGCCGGCTGTCGGTGATCGAGATTCGCACCAGGGCGTGCGACATCCGCAGCGGTCCGGAGAAGGTGCTCGCGACCGCGCTCGACGAGGTCCGTGCGCTTCTGGACGACCACGGCGTCGCCGAGCCGATGGGCGCGGGCGTCGGCGTACCCGGTCCGGTCGACTTCCACCGAGGCGTCTCGGTGTCCCCGCCCATCATGCCGGGCTGGGACGGTTACCCGGTGCGGGACGCGGTCGCGCGGGAGCTGGGCTGTCCGGTCGTGCTCGACAACGACGTGAACGTGCTCGCGGCGGGGGAGCAGCACGCTGGTGTCGCCCGGACCGCACGTGACTTCCTCTACGTCAAGATCGGCACCGGCATCGGCTGCGGGATCGTCGTCGACGGTGAGCTCTACCGCGGTGTCGACGGCTGTGCCGGCGACATCGGCCACATCCGGGTCGAGGACTTCGGGCCCACCTGCGCCTGCGGCAACACCGGCTGCCTGGAGGCGTTCTCCGGGGGAGCGGCACTGGCTCGCGAGGCGCTCGCCGCGGCCCGCTCCGGACGCTCGCCGGTGCTGGCCGAACTGCTCGCGGAGAAGGGCGAGCTGAGCGCGGAGGACATCGCCGTCGCGGTGGCCCGCGGAGACGCGCAGGCTGTCCAGCTCATCCGCGAGAGCGGTCACCGCATCGGCCAGGTGCTCGCCAGCCTGGTGTCGTTCTTCAACCCCGGGCTCATCGTCATCGGCGGCCGGGTCAGCAAGCTTGGCCACGGACTGCTCGCCGAGATCCGCAGCGTCACCTACCGGCGCTCGCTGCCGCTGGCGACCGGAAACCTCCCCATCGTGCTCAGCGAGCTGGGCGACGAGGGCGGCGTCATCGGTGCCGCTCACCTGATCAGCGCGTCTGTCTACGCGCCCAGCAGCGGCGAGGCGTAACTCCACCTCGGGCCGCTTCGAAGGGCAACTCACCGTCTCATCTTTCGAAAATATCTTGCGAAAGTACGCAACTTCCTTGACGTGACTGGCATCACATCGCTACGTTCGCCAGCGATCTCGCTCCCTTCCACGACAGCGAGAGAAGGAGATGGACCGTGCGCAGATTCACCCTCTGGAGCGTCGCCACCACCGTGGTCTCCGGCCTCCTGGTTCTCCCCCTCACGACCTCCGCGGACGCGGCCCCCACGGGTGCCCCACCGCCGGACACCGACTTCGAGAAGGTGACCCTCAACGACCGTCCCGGTGAGCCGATGGACCTCGCGGTCCTGCCCGACGGGGACGTCCTCCACACCACCCGGGCCGGGAAGGTCTGGCTCAACGACGCCGAGACCGGCGTCAACAGCGTCGCAGCCGAGTTCGACGTCTATCAGCACGACGAGGAGGGGCTGCAGAGCATCGCTCTGGACCCCGGATACAACGGCCGCACCAACAAGTGGGTCTACGTCTACTACTCGCCCCCGATGGACACCCCTGTCGACGATCCGGCCACCCCGGACGTCAACGAGGGTGACGCCCCGGAGTTCGGCACCCCTGCCGACTTCGAGCCGTTCAAGGGCGCGATCCGACTCTCGCGCTATCAGTTCTCCCGCGGGAAGATCGACCTCTCCACCGAGCAGCAGGTCATCGACGTCCCGGTGGACCGAGGACGCTGCTGCCATGTCGGCGGCGACCTCGTCTTCGACTCCGCGGGCAACATCGTCCTCGCCACCGGCGACGACACCGACCCGTTCCAGTCCGACGGGTACTCCCCGCTCGACGACCGCGAGGGCCGCAGCCCGGCCTTCGACGCGCGGCGTACGGCCGCCAACACCAACGACCTGCGGGGCAAGCTCCTGCGGATCAAGCCGAAGGCCGGCGGCGGCTACACCGTCCCTGCCGGGAACCTGTTCGCGCCGGGCACCGACAAGACCCGTCCGGAGATCTACGCGATGGGCCTGCGGAACCCGTTCCGGATCGAGATCGACCCGCAGACCGACCGGGTCTACGTCGCCGACTACTCGCCCGACGCCGGCTCGGCGAACCCGGATCGCGGGCCGGCAGGCCACGGCAAGTGGACGGTCGTCACCGAGCCGGCCAACTACGGCTGGCCGCTGTGCGCGACCGCCGAGATGCCCTACCGCGACTACGACTTCGCGACCGGCACCTCGGGCCCCGCGTTCGACTGCGACGCGCCTGTCAATGACTCGCGGCACAACACCGGCCTCGCGCAGCTCCCACCGGTGACACAGCCGACCGTCTGGTACTCCTATGGCCAGTCCGAGGAGTTCCCCGAGCTCGGCACCCAGGGCGGTATCGGACCGATGGCGGGCCCTGCGTACGACTTCAAGAAGTCGGTGGCGTCCGGGCCCCAGTCGGGCGCGTGGCCGCAGTACTACGACGGCGTCCCCCTGCTCGCCGAGTGGACCCGCGACTACATCAAGGGCATGCGTGTGGATGCCAACGGTGAGCTGACCGGCATCGAGTCCGTGCTCTCTTCGTTCGCCACGGACAACGTGATGGACCTGGAGTTCGGCAAGGACGGCTCGCTCTACATGCTCGAGTACGGCGACGGGTACTTCAGCGAGAACGAGGAGGCTCAGGTCTCCCGGATCGACTACATCGCGCGAAGCGGCAACCACACTCCGAAGCCGGTGATCACTGCCGACAAGACGGCAGGCGACGGGCCGTTGACCGTTGCGTTCGACAGCGCCGGCACCGCCGACGCGGACGGAGACAAGCTGACCTATCAGTGGGACTTCGATGGTGATGGCACCTTCGACGCGACCGGCGAGACCGCGACGCACACGTATCAGGAGCCTGGCGTCTACCGGGCTACCCTGACCGTCACGGACAAGGGTGGCATCGGGCGTGGCAAGCACGCCTCGGCGGACGTCGATGTGATCGTCGGCAACGAGGTTCCGGTGGTCACCCTGACCACCAGCCCCGCGCCCGGCGAGGCGTTCCACTTCGGTGACACCGTGCAGTTCCAGGTCGAGGTCTCCGACGACCAGGCGGTCGACTGCAGCCGGGTCTCGGTGACGTACGTCCTGGGGCACGACGACCACGGTCACCCGCAGTCCACGGCGAACGGGTGCAGCGGCTCGATCACGACGACCGTCCCTGGCGGCCACGACCCCGAGCAGGACGAACTGAACGCCGTCTTCGTGGCTGAGTACACCGACCCGGGCGAGGGCGACATCCCGGCGCTCACCGGAAGTGACGAGGTGGTGATCGCTCCGAGCGAGTGACCCCTCGCGATAGATCTGGGAAGGGGGCATCCGGCCGAACATGGCCGGGTGCCCCCTTTTCGGTTACTTTGTCCAACAACTTTTCAAAGTTCGACACAAACTTTGCAGAAACCGCCATGTAGGGGTTGTAGAACGTGTCGGTGGTCACTAGTTTGTCTTCCGGGCTCCGAATTCTGTGACTGCCATCACAGAGGAGCGTTTCGACGAGCGACCCATCACGACCGCGGACAGGAGGCCACCATGCGCGACGCAGACATCACCGTGCGGGTCTCCGCGACCGCCGACCCGGCCGCCGTCCGGTCCGCGCGCCTCGGCCTGCTGCTCCGGTCCCTGCGCGACGGCGGGCCGCGTTCGCGCGGCCGCCTGGCCGAGGAGACCGGGCTGACCCGCTCGGTCGCGACCGGGCTGGTCGACGAGCTCGCCGCGCTCGGTCTGGTCTCCTGCGAGGACGCCGGCCGCCGCGGTGCCGGCCGTCCCGGTGTCCAGGTCCGGCTCGTCGGTGGCGCAGTGTGCGGGGTGGGTGCGGAGATCAACGTCGACCACCTCGCCGTCATCGCCGTCGACCTGTCCGGGTCGGTGATCGCCGAGGCCCGCCGCGGCATCGACGGCCGGAGCCTTCCGCCCGAGAGTGTCCTGGACGAGGTCGCCGACCTGGTCGACGATGCCCTCGCCGAGGCACGGACCGCCGGCGCCACCGTCACCGGCATCACCGTCGGAGTGGCCGGTCTCGTCGACGCCTCCACGGGCCTGGTCACGCTCGCCCCCAACCTCGGCTGGCGCGACATCGACGTAGCCGCGGAGGTACGCCGCAGGCTGGCCGTCACGGCTGGCTCGGTGGGGCCTGTGCCGCCGGTGCGCGTGGCCAACGAAGCCACCCTCGCCGCCACCGCCGAGCTCGAGCCCGGCGACGCCGACCGTGCCGACATGGTCGTGCTCTACGGCGAGGTCGGACTGGGCGGCGCGGTCGTCAGCGCCGGCCGGGTGATCCGCGGCCGGCACGGCTGGGCCGGGGAGATCGGACATCTCCAGGTCGACCCCCGCGGTCGCCTCTGCGGCTGCGGCCGCACCGGCTGCTGGGAGACCGTGGTCGGCCTACGGGCGCTGCTCGACGCGGCGACCGACCCCGACGACCCGGTCCGCGACCCCGCGCTGACCCTGGAGGAGCGGCTCGCCACGCTGGCCGACCGGGCCCGTCTCGCCGACGGCCGCACCCTGGCCGCGCTGGACGAGGTCGGTGCCTGGCTCGGCGCCGGCGCCGCCTTCCTGGTCAACACGCTCAACCCTGGCACCGTCGTGCTCAGCGGCTACTTCGCCGTGCTCGGCGAGTGGCTGCTCCCGGCGCTCGAGACCCGGCTCGCCGCCGACGTGCTCGCGCCGCATGCCGGTGGCACCAAGGTCGCGATCTCAGCCTTCGGCCCGACCGCCGCAGTGCGCGGCGGCGCCCTGGTCTCCCTCGAACCGCTGCTCTCCGATCCCACCGCTCTCGCCGAACTGCACGGAGGAACCCGATGACCTTGACCCCTGAGCCGTCGCCGGACGGCCCCGCCGCCCGGGCAGGCGGGGGTGACGTACTGCTCCAGATGACCGGGATCGTGAAGCGGTTCCCCGGAGTGCTCGCTCTCGGCGGCGTCGACCTCGATGTTCGCGCGGGTGAGGTGCACTGCCTGCTCGGGCAGAACGGTGCCGGCAAGTCGACCCTGATCAAGGTGCTTTCCGCGTCGTACCAGCCCGACGAGGGCGAGATCCGCTGGGAGGGCGAGCCGGTCCGGCTGACCACGCCGGTCGCCGCCATGAAGCGCGGCATCTCGACCATCTACCAGGAGCTCGACCTGGTGCCGGGGCTCACCGTCACCGAGAACGTCTTCCTCGGCCACGAGCTCGCCACCGCCGGGTTCAGCCGTCGTGCCGAGGCGACCCAGCGCGTGCGCGCGCTGCTGGCCCGGCTCGGCCACAGCGAGGTCGACCCGAACCGCCTCGTCGGTGACCTCTCCCCGGCAGGGCAGCAGATCGTCAGCATGGCGCGCGCGCTGTCCCACGACACCCGGCTGCTCATCCTCGACGAGCCGTCCGCGGTCCTCGACCAGGAGGAGGTCGACAATCTCTTCCGGGTGGTCCGCGGCCTCACCGCGGAGGGCGTCGCGATCATCTACATCTCCCACCGCCTGGAGGAGATCCGCCAGATCGGCGACCGGATCACGGTCCTCAAGGACGGCCGCACGGTGGCCACCGGGCTCTCGGTCGCGGAGACCCCCACCTCCGAGCTGATCACGCTGATGACCGGCCGGGAGATCGAGTACGTCTTCCCGGAGCGCCCCACGACGAGCCCCGGTCGGGACACCACGCCGGTGCTCGAGGCCACCGGGCTGTCCGGCGACCGCTTCCGCGACGTCGACCTGCGCGTCCACGCCGGTGAGATCGTCGGTCTGGCGGGTCTGGTCGGCTCCGGCCGCTCGGAGATCCTGGAGACCATCTACGGCGCCCGCCGCCCGACCACGGGCACCGTCACCATCAACGGCCGCCGGCTGCGCCGTGGGTCGGTCCGCGCCGCCGTCGCCGCCGGGATCGGCCTGGCTCCCGAGGAGCGCAAGAGCCAGGGGCTCCTGCTCGACCAGGCGGTCTACCGCAACGTGACGGTCTCGTCCCTGAGCCGGTTCTCCAAGGCCAGCTTCCTGGACAGCGCCGCCGAGCGTCGCGCCGCCGAGGAGCTCACCCGCTCGCTCGACGTACGTCCCGCCGGGGTGGACCGGCCGGTCCGCAACCTGTCCGGCGGCAACCAGCAGAAGGTCGTGCTCGCCAGGTGGCTGTTGCGCGACTGCAAGGTGCTGCTCCTCGACGAGCCAACCCGGGGCGTCGACGTCGGGGCGCGCAGCGAGATCTACAGCCTCGTCCGCCGCCTGGCCGACGAAGGTGTCGCCGTGGTCGTGGTGTCCAGCGAGGTGGAGGAGGTGCTCGGTCTCGCCGACCGGGTCCTCGTCATCAGCGAGGGCTCCGTCGTCCACGAGGGACCCGCCACCGAGATCGATGAGTCGAAGGTCCTGGACCTCGTGATGGAAGGAGAGGTCGCATGAGCGACCACACGGATGCCGCCACCCTGGCTGACACAGCCCGGGTCGAGAAGGAGGCGGCCCGCCGGGCCGAGCCCGGTGGTCTCGGCCAGCTGCTGCGCAGCGGAGCGGGCCACAACCTGGGCCTGCTGCTGGCGCTGGCGCTGCTGGCGCTGGTCGGAGTCATCACGGGCGGTGAGCGGTTCGCCTCGGTCGACAACGTGATGACGATCCTGCGCCTCGCCGCGGTGATCGGCGTGGTCAGCATCGGGATGACGTTCGTGATCACCGGTGGTGGCATCGACCTGTCGGTGGGCGCGCTGGTCGCGCTCTCCTCGATCTGGTGCACGACGGTGGCCACCCAGGCGATGGCCAACGACATCCACTGGATCATCATCGTGACCACCGCCCTCCTGGTCGGCGCTGGCGCCGGCCTGATCAACGGGTTGCTGATCGCGTACGGCGGTGTGGTGCCCTTCATCGCGACGCTGGCGATGATGGCCAGCGCCCGTGGTCTGGCTGAGATCATCTCGGCGCGCAAGACCCAGATCGTCAGCGTGCCGGGCTTCACCGACGCGCTCTCCCGCGACATCCTCGGGATCTCGGTGCTGATCTGGATCTTCGCCATCGTGGCCGTGATCGGCTGGGTCCTGCTCAACCGCACGACGTTCGGCCGGCGCACGCTGGCCATCGGCGGCAACCCGGAGGCCTCGCGTCTGGCCGGCATCAACGTACGCCGCCACACCATGCTCCTCTACGTACTCGTCGGCGTCTGCTGCGGCATCGCGGCGGTCATGTTGATCAGCCGCACCACGACCGGGAGCGCCACCCACGGGCAGCTCTACGAGCTGGATGCGATCGCGGCGGTCGTCATCGGCGGCACCCTGCTCTCCGGCGGGCGCGGCAACATCATCGGCACCGTCTTCGGGGTGCTGATCTTCATGACCCTCACCAACGTGTTCGTGCTCAACAACCTCTCGATCTCCGCTCAGGCCTTCACCAAGGGCCTGATCATCATCGCTGCCGTGCTGCTGCAGAAGCGGTTCGCACGACAGCCCGGTTCGTAGCCGCCGTACGTTCTCGGATCTCTCGGACTCACCCGCCCTCCACCTCCGCACGATCTAGGAGCAGTTCCATGAACCTGAAGTCCCCAGCAAGACGCCCCCTCGCCCGACGCGTCGGCACCGGCCTCGTCGCCGGTCTCGCGGTGCTCGCACTCTCGGCCTGCATCAGCAACACCCCCGAGAAGTCCGAGAACGTCGGAGGCACCTCCAACGCCAAGGCCGGCTCCAACGACGAGAAGGGCGACACGATCGTCATCGGCTTCTCCGCCCCCGCTGCCGACCACGGCTGGATGGGTGCGATCAGCGAGCAGGCCAAGACCGCTGCCGAGGCATACGAGGATGTCGACCTGCGCCTGGCGGAGGGCACCAACGACGTCGGCCTGCAGATCAGCCAGGTCGAGACCTTCATCAACGACAAGGTCGACGCCATCGTGCTGCTGCCCTTCGACGGCGCTGCGATGACGCCGGTGGCCCTCAAGGCGATGGAGGCCGGCATCCCGGTCATCAACGTCGACCGTGAGTTCAACGACCCCAACGCCGCCCGGGTCACCGTGCTCGGCGACAACTACGGCATGGGCGTCTCGGCCGGCGAGTACGTCTGTGAGCAGGCCGCCGGAAAGACGGACGCCGTCGTCGCCGAGATCGCCGGCATCGACTCGCTGCCGCTGACCCAGGACCGCAGCAAGGGCTTCAAGGACGCGCTGGCCAAGTGCGACCTCGACGTCGACAACCGGGTCGCCGCCGACTTCACCGTCGAGGGCGGCGAGAAGGCGGCCTCCAACCTGCTCCAGGCCGCGCCGAAGCTCGACTTCCTGTGGAACCACGACGACGACCAGGGCGTCGGCGTCCTCGCCGCGATCAACAACGCCGGCCGCGACGAGTTCACCATGGTCGGCGGCGCCGGCTCGGCCAACGCGATGCGCGAGATCGAGGGCGACAAGGGCGTCCTCAAGGCAACGGTCATCTACCCCTCCACCCAGGCTGCCGACGGCATCAAGCTCGCCCGGCTCCTGGCACAGGACAAGGCGATGTCCGACCTCGTCGAGGTGACCGTGCCGCGCACGATCCAGCTGGACGCGCCGGTCGTGACCAAGGAGAACGTGGCCGAGTTCCTGCCCACGGCCTTCGAGTCCTGATCGAGCCCGACCCAGCCAGACCGCAAGATCGCTCCGCGCTCGGGCGCGGAGCGACACCACCGAACACAGGATCGAGTTCCGATGACCGAGCAGAAAGCCACGCTCGGTGTGGGGATGATCGGCTATGCCTTCATGGGCGCCGTCCACTCCCACGCCTGGCGCAGCGCCCACCGCTTCTTCGACCTTCCCCTGACCCCGCGCATGCAGGTCGTCTGCGGCCGTGACGCGACCCGCGTCGCCGAGGCCGCGACCCGGTTCGGCTGGGAGGAGAGCGCCACCGACTGGCGTGACGTGATCGCCCGCGACGACGTCGACCTGGTCGACGTGTGCACCCCCGGCGACACCCACGCGGAGATCGCGATCGCCGCGCTCGAGGCCGGCAAGCACGTGCTGTGCGAGAAGCCCCTGGCCAACAGCGTGGCCGAGGCCGAGCGGATGGCCGCGGCCGCCGCGGTGGCCGCCGAGCGCGGAGTCCGGACGATGGTGGGGTTCACCTACCGTCGGGTGCCCGCCATCGCTCTGGCCAAGAAGCTGGTCGCCGACGGCCGGCTCGGGGAGCTTCACCACGTTCGTGCGCAGTATCTCCAGGACTGGCTGGCCGACCCCGAGGCCCCGCTGAGCTGGCGCCTCGACAAGTCCAAGGCCGGCTCGGGCGCCCTCGGCGACATCGGCGCCCACGTCATCGACCTGACCCAGCACATCACCGGCGACCGGATCCAAGAG
Organism: Nocardioides panzhihuensis; assembly: GCF_013408335.1. NCBI lineage: Bacteria > Bacillati > Actinomycetota > Actinomycetes > Propionibacteriales > Nocardioidaceae > Nocardioides > Nocardioides panzhihuensis. The sequence goes on from NZ_JACBZR010000001.1 coordinate 1,067,578, forward strand.
GTCTCCGGGATGCTGGAGACGTTCGTCAAGGAGCGCCCGGTCGCCGAGGACTCCTCCGGGCTCTCGGCCACCGCCGGGGCCGGCCGTGGTCCGGTCACCGTCGACGACACCGCGCTCTTCCTGGCCCGGTTCGCCGGGGGAGCGGTCGGGTCCTTCGAGGCCACCCGTTTCGCCACCGGCCGCAAGAACGCGATCCGGATCGAGATCAACGGCTCGAAGGGCAGCCTGGCGTTCGACTTCGAGGACATGAACGTCCTGCACTTCCACGACGCGACCCTGCCGGACACCGAGGCCGGCTTCCGCCGGATCGTGGTCACCGAGCCCGAGCACCAATGGGTGTCGGGCTGGTGGCCGCCGGGCCACGGCCTCGGCTACGAGCACGGCTTCACCCACCAGGTCGTCGACCTGGTCCGGGCGCTCGGTGACGACACCGACCCGGCGCCGAACTTCGCCGACGGTCTCCAGGTGCAGCGCGTGCTCGCCGCGGTGGAGACCAGCTCCGACACGAGGACGTGGCAGGAGATCCCCGTCTGATCCAACCCGGGGCCACGTCGACCTCCAGCCTGTTCAAGACCGTTGAGCACAGAAGGGACACGCACCATGAAGCACGGATCTAGAAGGTTCCGGGCGCTGATCTCGGGTGTGGGGCTGGTGGCGGTAGCCGCCTTCGCCCCGGGCCTGTCACCGACGCCGGCAGCAAGCGCCGACCGCTACGAAGCGAGCGAGGAGGTCGGGACGTACGACGTCCTGGTGTTCTCCAAGACGGCCGGGTTCCGGCACGGCTCCATCCCGAACGGCATCGCGGCGATCGAGAGACTCGGGGCCGAGAACGGCTTCACCGTGACCGCCACCGAGGACGCGGCCGTGTTCAACGACACCGACCTGGCGGCGTACGAGGCGGTGCTGTGGCTCTCCACCACCGGTGACGTGCTGGACGCGGGGCAACAGGGTGCGTTCGAGCGTTACATCCAAGACGGTGGCGGCTACGTGGGAGTCCACGCCGCCTCCGACACCGAGTACGGCTGGCCCTGGTACGGCGGCCTCGTCGGCGCCTACTTCGCCGGCCATCCCGCCCAGCAGACCGCGACGGTGAAGGTGCACGCGCACAACACCGCGGCCACGGCCGAGCTGCCGAAGCGGTGGACGCGCTGGGACGAGTGGTACAGCTTCCGCGACCGTCCGGCCGACTCGATCCGTGTCCTCGCCGACCTCGACGAGCGCAGCTACGACCCGGGCCGGCACGCCATGGGCGACCCGCACGCGATCGCCTGGTGCCACGAGTACGACGGCGGCAGAGCCTTCTACACCGGGATGGGCCACACCTCGGAGTCGTTCACCGAGCCGGAGTTCCTCTCCCACGTGCTCGGTGGCATCCAGATGGTCGCCGGGGTCGCACGGTTCCGCTGCGAGGGGGACCGATGAGCGACGGCGAGGGAGCCGGCCGCGTCGGGCTCTGGCTGGTCGGTGCCTGCGGCTCGGTGGGAGTCACCACGACGGTCGGCGCGCTGGCCGTGCGGGCCGGGCTCGCCGGACGGGTCGGACTGGTGGCCGAGCAGCCGGAGATCGCGGCGGCCGGGCTGCCTGCGCTCGACGACCTGGTGATCGGCGGGCACGACCTCGATGTCGAGACGCTCGTGAAGCGGGCCGAACGGCTCGCCGCGGGCGGGGTCCTCCCCGCGGGGATCCTGCCGCCGATCGCGGGCGAGCTGGCGGAGGTCGAGGGGCGGCTGCGTACGGGCTACGACCGGGCGGGCGAGGAGCCTCAGGGTGTCGCGGTCGAGCGGCTGAGCGCCGACCTGGTCGCCTTCCGCGAGGAGCACGGGCTCGAGCGGGTGGTCGTGGTCGATGTGGCGAGCACCGAGCCACCGGCCGAGGTCGTGGCCGGCGGACCGCTCGCCGACCCCGACGCTCTCGACGCGGCGCTGGCCGCGGGGGAGTCGCCGCTGCCGGCCAGCTCGGTCTACGTCCTGGCCGCCTACCGCGCCGGCTGCCCGGTGGTCTCGTTCACGCCCAGTCCCGGGCCGCGTCTGCCGGTGCTCGTCGCCCTCGCCGAGCGGGCCGGGCTGCCATGGGCAGGCTCGGACGGCAAGACCGGGGAGACGCTGCTGAAGTCCGCGCTGGCACCGATGTTCGCGACGCGGGCGCTGCAGGTCAACGCCTGGGCCTCGTACAACATGCTCGGTGGCGGTGACGGCGCCACGCTCGCCGACCCGGACAACGCGCGGAGCAAGCTCGTCACCAAGGCTCAGGGGCTGGAGGCGATGCTCGGCCACCCCGTGGAGGGGCCGATGCACATCGACTATGTCCCCGACCACGGGGACTGGAAGACCGCCATCGACCACGTCTCCTTCGAGGGATTCCTCGGGGTGCGGATGTCGCTGCAGTTCACCTGGAACGGATGCGACTCGGCGCTCGCCGCACCGCTGGTGCTCGACCTGGCCCGGCTCACCCTGCGCGCGCAGCAGGCGGGGGAGAGCGGACCGCTTCCGTTCGGGTTCTTCTTCAAGGACCCGGCCGGCTCCACCGAGCACCGCCTCGGTACGCAGTGGGAAGAGCTGGTCGCGTGGTGCGCCCGGGTGGGCGCATGACGTCTAGAGCCTTCGCCGAGCTGGTCCGGCTGCCGGCTGCCCTCACCGTGCCGGGGGACACCCTGGCCGGGGCGGCCGCGGCGGGTCCGTTGCGGGCCCGGTCGTTCGCGATGCCGGCCGCCTCGGTGGCCCTCTACTGGGCCGGGATGGCGCTCAACGACTGGGCCGACCGTGACCTCGACGCCGTCGAGCGGCCCGAACGGCCGATCCCGTCCGGCCGGGTCAGCCCCCGCCAGGCGCTCGGGGTGGCTGCCGGACTGACCGCGGCGGGTGTCGGCCTGGCCGCGCTCGTCGGAGGCCGTCCGGCCGCGGCGACGGCTGCCGCCCTCGCCGGGACCGTCTGGGCCTACGACACCGTCCTCAAGGACACCGCGGCCGGCCCGGTCGCGATGGCCGCCGCCCGAGGTCTCGACGTCCTGCTCGGGGCGAGCGCGAGCGGACGTACGCGAGCAGGGCTGGTGCCGGCAGCCCTGCTGGCCGCGCACACCGCCGGGGTCACCCTGCTCAGCCGGGGCGAGGTCCACGGCACCCGGCCACTCACCGCCGGGATCGCCGGCGGGGTCACGGTCGCGACTGCTGCCGCGGCGGCCGGCCACGGGCGCGCGGCGCTACCTGTCGCTCTCGCCGCGACGTACGCGACCAGCGTCGGCACCGCACAGCTCGCCGCGGTCTCCTCGCCGGATGCCGGTACGGTCCGGCGTGCCACCGGGGCGGGGATCCGCGGGATGATCCCGCTCCAGGCAGCGCTCGTCGCCCGCCGCTCGCCGCTGGCGGCGCTCGGGCTGCTCGCCGCCGGCCCGATCGCCAAGGCCGCCTCGAAGGTGGTGTCCCCGACATGAGCGCGTTGAGGTTCGGCTACGGCACCAACGGCATGCACAGCCACCGGCTCGAGGACGCCCTGGCCGTCCTCGCGGACCTGGGCTACGACGGGGTCGCCCTGACCCTCGACCACCTCCACCTCGACCCCTACCGACCGGACCTGACGGGCCGGGTCGCACAGGTGCGGCGCCGACTGGAGGAGCTCGGCCTCTCCGTCGTGGTCGAGACCGGCGCCCGCTACATCCTCGACCCGCGCCGCAAGCACTATCCGACCCTGCTCCATCCGGCTCCGGAGGCGAGCCGCCGGGTCGACTATCTCCACCGGGCTGTCGAGGTCGCGGCCGACCTCGGTGCCGAGGCGGTCTCCTTCTGGTCGGGCAGCCTCCCGGACGGAGTCGACGAGGACCGGGCCTGGGGCCGGTTGTGCGACGGCGTGTGGCGCGTGCTCGACCTCGCCGATCGCCGCGGCGTGGTGTGTGCCGTCGAGCCCGAGCCGGGCCACTTCATCGACACCCTCGATGCCGTTCTCGAGCTGCGCCGGCGGCTCGACGACCCGGAGCTGCTCCGGGTCACCCTCGACCTCGGACATGTGGTGTGCAACGAGCCGCGGGGAATGGCCGAGACCATCCGCCTGGCCGGTCCGCTGCTGGCCAACGTGCAGGTCGACGACATGGTCGAGGGCGTCCACGAGCATCTGGAGCTCGGCACCGGCGAGGTCGACTTCACCGCCGCGCTCGGCACGCTCGTCGAGATCGGCTACACCGGGCTCGCGGCGCTCGAGCTGCCCCGCCAGTCGCATGCCGCTCCGGTCGTCGCCGAGCGTTCCCTCGCGTTCCTGCGCGAGACCGTGGCGGCCCTCCCTCGGTCCGAGGAGGTGCGCGCGTGAACACGTCTTCGGAAGGTGACCGTGTTGGTCTCGACACGCCTCCGCCTAGCGGCTCCGGCGGCTCGACCAGCGGGGGCGGCGGTTCTCCCGTCGGTCGAGGGCCACTTCGTTCAGACCCTCGCGCCAGCGAGCGTGTCGAGACCAACACAGTCGTCGACGAGCGCCTTCTCGCCGAGTGGTGTGCCGAGATCGAGGCCGACCCGACCCGGGTCCGGACCCGTTTCCCGGCTGCGGCCCGGGAGATCGGCCGTACGCCGGGCACCTCGCCGGCCCCGGATGCCGAAAGGGTCGAGGACGACGTACGCGTGCGGCTGCTGGTGGCGCTCGGTCGCGGCCTCGCGGACGACGCCGACACGTTGAGCACCGAGCTGCACGATCTCTACCGCTTCGGCGACGCCGACGAGCGACGCGCGGTCCTGCTCGGCCTCGGGCACCTCGAGGACGCGATCGGCGACCGGGCAGTCGACCTGCTCCACGACGCGATGCGCACCAACGACCCGCGCCTGGTGGCCGCCGCCATGGGGACGTACGCGGCTCGTCTGGATGCCGCCGCGTGGCGCCAGGGTGTCCTCAAGTGCCTCTTCGTCGGCGTACCTCTTCGTCTGGTCGCCGGCCTCGAGCCAGCCGACGATCCAGCCGACGACGAGCTGCGCCGGATGGTCGCCGACTACGCCGCCGAGCGCACCGCGGCCGGCCGCGAGGTCCCCGCCGACGCGCTGTCCCTCCTTCCCGCCCCCACTCAGACCACTCGGGAGTCCTGATGCGCATCTTCGACCCACACATCCACATGAGCTCGCGCACGACCGACGACTACGAGGCGATGTACGCCGCCGGCGTCCGCGCCCTCGTGGAGCCGGCGTTCTGGCTCGGCCAGCCCCGGACCAGCGTCGACTCGTTCGTCGACTACTTCGACTCGCTGGTCGGCTGGGAGCGGTTCCGGGCCTCGCAGTTCGGCATCGCCCACCACTGCACGATCGCGCTGAACCCGAAGGAGGCCAACGACCCGCGTTGTACGCCGGTGCTCGACCTGCTGCCGCGCTACCTCGCGAAGGACGGGGTGGTCGCGGTCGGCGAGGTGGGCTTCGACTCGATGACCGAGAACGAGGAGAAGGCGTTCAGCCGCCAGCTGGAGCTGGCCCGTGAGTTCGCGCTGCCCGCGATGGTGCACACGCCCCACCGCGACAAGCTGGCTGGGACCCGCCGCACCCTCGATCTGGTCGAGGCGGCGGGGATGGAGCCCGGGATGGTCGTCGTCGACCATCTCAACGAGGTGACCGTCGACGTCGTCGACGAGGCGGGCGCCTGGATGGGCTTCTCCATCTATCCCGACACCAAGATGGACCCTGACAGGATGGTCGCGATCCTCCAGCGCCGCGGTCTGGACCGGGTGCTGGTCAACTCCGCCGCCGACTGGGGCAAGAGCGACCCGCTGCGCACCAGGGCGACCGGCGAGGCGATGCTTGCGGCCGGCTTCACCGAGGACGACGTCGACCGGGTGCTGTGGCGCAACCCGGTGGAGTTCTTCGGCCAGAGCGGACGGCTGCTGCTCGACGTACCTGCGGCCGACCAGGGCGCCACCTTCGCCGGCAACTCGCTGCTGCGAGGTGAGCGCGGATGAGGTTCCGGCATCGCGACGGCACGGTCGTCCATCTCGGCTACTGCAGCAACGTGCATCCCGCCGAGGACGTCGACGGCATCCTCGACCAGCTCCGCCGCTACGCCGGTGAGGTGCGGGCCCGGCTCGGCGTCCCACGCCTCGGCCTCGGACTCTGGCTGCCGGCCGCGACCGCGCACGAGCTCGCCGGTGACCCGGCCACCCTCGAGCGGCTCCGGGCCGGCCTGGACCGGCACGGCCTCGAGGTCGTCACCCTCAACGCCTTCCCGTACGGCGGGTTCCACGCCCCCGTGGTGAAGCGCGACGTCTACAGCCCGGACTGGTCGACCCGGCGACGTCTCGACTACACCCTCGACTGTGCCCGGGTGCTGGCTGCGCTGCTGCCCGACGACGCCGTCCGCGGGAGCATCTCGACCCTTCCGCTGGGCTGGCGCACCCCGTGGTTCACCGACCGCGACCGGGCGGCCCGGGAGCTGATCGGCGAGCTCGCCGACGGGCTGGCCGGCATCGAGGCCGAGCACGGCCGGGCGGTGCGGGTCGGCTTCGAGCCGGAGCCCGGCTGCGTCGTGGAGACCACCCGCGATGCGGTGACCCGCCTCGCCGGGCTCGCGCCGGAGCATCTCGGGATCTGCGTCGACACCTGCCATCTCGCCACCCAGTTCGAGGACGCCACGGAGGCTCTCGACCGGCTCCACGTCGCCGGACTTCCCGTCGTCAAGGTCCAGGTCTCCGCGGCGCTGCACGCCGACGACCCGAGCGACCCGGCGACCCGGGAGGCCCTGGCCTCCTACGCCGAGGACCGGTTCCTGCACCAGACGCGTGAACCACGCGGGGGCCGGGTGGACAGCCGCGACGACCTGCCCGAGGCTCTCGGCGGCCACCGTCCGCTGCCGGCCGAGCATCCGTGGCGGGTGCACTTCCACGTACCTCTTCATGCCGACCCGGCACCGCCGCTGCGCAGCACCCGTGACCACCTGGCGGGCACGCTCGACGCGCTCCTGGGCGGTCCGGTGGCACACACCGACCACCTCGAGGTCGAGACCTACACCTGGGGAGTGCTGCCCGAGCAGATGCGCCCCGGTGGTGACGCCGGCCTGGTCGCGGGCATCGCGGCCGAGCTGGCCTGGACCCGCGACCGGCTCCTCGAGGCCGGTCTCGAACAGCTGCAGGAGGCATCCGCATGAGCGACAACCCGAACGAGAAGCTGCTGGTCATCGACGTCGTCGGGATGACCCCCGAGCTGCTCCAGCACATGCCGCGAGTGCGGCAGGTGGGGGAGTCGGGGTTCACCGCCGAGCTCGGCACGGTGCTGCCCGCGGTCACCTGCTCGGTCCAGTCGACCTTCCTGACCGGCATGCTGCCGCGCGATCACGGCATCGTCGGCAACGGCTGGTACTTCCGCGACCTCGGCGAGGTGCTCCTGTGGCGCCAGCACAACGCACTGGTGCGGGGCGAGAAGCTGTGGGACATCGTCCGCCGCCGGCGTCCGGGGGCGAAGGTCGCCAACATCTGCTGGTGGTACGCCATGGGAACCGACGTCGACACCACCGTCACCCCGCGCCCGGCCTACCACGCCGACGGCAAGAAGTCGCCGGACTGCTGGACCTGGCCGCCGGAGCTGCACGAGACCCTCACCGACCAGCTCGGCCCGTTCCCGCTCTTCACCTACTGGGGACCCACCGCCTCCATCAAGAGCTCGGCCTGGATCGTCGCCGCGGCCCGCAAGGTCATGCCCGACCACGACCTCACCCTGGTCTACGTCCCCCATCTCGACTACGACCTGCAGAGGTTCGGGCCCGACAGCCCGCAGGCCGTCCAGGCCGCCCGCGACGTCGACGCGACGCTGGCGCCGCTGCTCGATGACGCCGAGGCTGCCGGCGTCCGCGTCGTGCTGCTGAGCGAGTACGGCATCACGCCCGCCTCCCGCCCGGTCGACGTCAACCGGCTGCTACGCCGCGAAGGTCTTCTGCACGTCCACCACAACGCCACCGGGGAGCTGCTCGACCCGTGGACGTCGCGGGCCTTCGCCGTCGCCGACCATCAGATCGCCCACGTCTACATCAAGGATCCCGCCGACATCGAGCGGGTGCGGACCCTGCTGACCGGCCTCGACGGCGTCGCCGAGGTCCTCGATCGCAGCGGCCAGGCTGCGTACGGACTCGACCACGAGCGCGCCGGCGAGCTCGTCCTGGTGGCCGAGCCGGAGGCATGGTTCACCTACTACTACTGGCTCGACGACGCGAACGCGCCCGACTTCGCCCGCGGGGTCGAGATCCACAAGAAGCCGGGCTACGACCCCGCCGAGCTGTTCCTCGACCCCGAGGACCGGTGGGTCAAGCTGCGCGCCGCCACCACACTGGCCCGCAAGAAGGCCGGGCTGCGCTACGCCATGAGCGTGGTGCCGCTCGATCCCGCCCCGGTCTCCGGCAGCCACGGTCGGCTGCCGGACACCCCGGAGCACGGTCCCGTGCTCATCTGCTCGGAAGCCTCCGCCAAGCGCGACCGGTTCGAGGCCACCGAGGTCCGCGACCTGCTCGCGTCCCTGCTCATCTGAACTGCTCACCTGAACTGCTCCCCCTGAGGAAGGACAACCATGACCCGACCGATCACGCTCTTCACCGGCCAGTGGGCCGATCTGCCGTTCGAGGAGGTGTGCCGCCTCGCCTCCGAATGGGGCTACGACGGCCTGGAGATCGCCTGCTGGGGCGACCACCTCGACGTCTGGCAGGCCGCTGAGGACGAGACCTACGTCCAGGCGAAGCTGGACCTGCTGAAGAAGCACAACCTCGAGGTCTTCACGATCTCCAACCACCTCAAGGGGCAGGCGGTCTGCGACGACCCGATCGACCAGCGTCACCAGGACATCCTGCCCGCCAAGATCTGGGGCGACGGTGACCCCGAGGGCGTACGCCAGCGGGCCGCCGAGGAGATGAAGATGACCGCCCGCGCGGCGAAGAACCTCGGCGTCAAGACCGTGGTCGGCTTCACCGGCTCCGCCATCTGGAAGTACGTCGCGATGTTCCCGCCCGTCTCCCAGGCGACGATCGAGGCCGGGTATCAGGACTTCGCCGACCGGTGGAATCCGATCCTCGACGTCTTCGACGAGTGCGGCGTGCGGTTCGCCCACGAGGTCCACCCCTCCGAGATCGCCTACGACTACTGGTCGACCGTCGCGACGCTGGAGGCGATCGGCCACCGGGAGGCGTTCGGTCTCAACTGGGACCCCAGCCACATGGTGTGGCAGCAGGTCGACCCGGTGGGCTTCCTGTGGGACTTCCGCGACCGGATCTACCACGTGGACTGCAAGGACACGAAGATGCAGACCGGCAACGGCCGCAACGCCCGGCTCGGCTCCCACCTCGCCTGGGCGGACCCCCGGCGCGGCTGGGACTTCGTCTCGACCGGTCACGGCGACGTCCCGTGGGAGCAGTGCTTCCGGATGCTCAACTCCATCGGCTACGACGGCCCCATCTCGATCGAGTGGGAGGACGCCGGCATGGACCGTCTCGCCGGTGCCCCGGAGGCGCTCGAGTTCGTCCGCCGGCTCGCCTTCGACGCCCCTGATGCCGCTTTCGACGCGGCGTTCAGCACCAACGACTGAACCCGCTCCATGGTCCCCGGCCGCTCTGGCCGGTCACTGCAACCGAGAGGAACCCCCATGTGTTACGGATTCGACGGTGAGGGCGCGCTGCGCCGATCACTCGCCGAGCGAGGCCTGAGCCGCCGCTCGATGCTCAAGGGCGCCCTGGGCGCCGTCGCTGGTGGAGCCGCGCTGGCTGCGGCGCCGGGCCTGCTGTCACCGGCCGCTGCGGCGGTCTCCGGCGTACGCCGCGTACCCCCGGGCCGGATCAGCATCCAGCTCTACACGCTGCGCAGCGTGATGCAGGGCGCCGGTGTCGACCGGACCCTGGCGACCCTGGCCGACCTCGGCTACCCACGGGTCGAGCTCGCCGGTCTCTACGGCCGGACGGCCGGCGAGCTGCGGGGCACCCTCGACTCGCTCGGCATCCGGTCCTCCTCGAGCCATGACGGCATCAGCGACTCGCCGGCGGCGCTCGAGGCCAAGCTCGACAACGCCGAGACCATGGGCCAGCGCTTCATGAACGTGCCCTACCTGGCGTCGAACTCGCTGGCCGACTGGCAGAGGTGGGCGGCGCAGATGAACGTCGAGGCGCAGGCCGCGAAGGCTCGCGGGATCGCCTACGGCTACCACAACCACGCCCACGAGTTCACGACCGACCTGGGCGGCGGCGTCACCCCGTGGGACGTCTTCACCAACGAGCTCGACCCGGCCTACGTCCACTACGAGATCGACCTCTACTGGGCCGTGACGGGCGGGGTGAACCTCGGGATGTCCAACGACGACGCCATCGACTTCGCCATCGACACCATCAAGTGCTCTCCGCAGTCGGTGCGGCAGTACCACGTCAAGGACCGCCACCCCGGCACCGGCGACCACTGCGACCTCGGCACCGGATTCATCGACTTCTCGAAGATCTTCGCCGCCCACAGGGTGGAGGAGTACATCGTCGAGAACGACACCCCGGAGGTCACTCCGGAGCAGACCGCCGAGGTGGGCTACTCCTACCTGCGCCGCCTGCGCTACTGACGTACCGGACAGGGGTGAAGCCGAGAGTGGCCCACGGGCGACTCTCGGCTTCACCACCCGAGATCACACGCTCGCCAACACCGCCAGCCGGCCCCGGTGAACCCTCCGTGAAGCCCGGATGCCGGCCAGGTCCCCAACGTCTGGGGGGCCCGTGTCGGGTTCCGCGAACCGCGCGCCGGGGTCATAGGCTGAAGCCCATGCCATCGCCCCGGGTATCGCTGATCACCGCCGTCTACAACCCGCCCGCCGATGCCTTCGAGGACACGATCGCGTCGGTCCTCGGCCAGACGTACGAGGACTGGGAGTGGATCCTCAGCGACGATCGTTCGCCGGACTCCTGGGTGCTGCCGCGGCTGCGCCAGCTGGCCGCGACCGAGCCGCGGGTGCGGATCGTCGAGCGTGCCGAGAACGGCGGGATCGTGGCCGCATCGAACTCGTCGCTGGCCGAGGCGACCGGTGAGCTGGTCGCCCTGCTCGACCACGACGACGTGCTCGAGCCGAACGCGCTGGAGAAGATGGTCCGTGCCTACGACAGGTTCGAGGACCTCGACTACGCCTACAGCGACCAGGACCTGATGAGCGACGCGGGCGAGCTCCGCGACGCCTACTACAAGCCCGACTGGTCCCCCGAGCGGCTGCGCCACCACAACTACTGCACCCACTTCTCGGTCTTCCGCCGCTCCGTCGTGGAGGAGGTCGGCGGCTTCCGGGAGGGGTTCGACGGCTCCCAGGACCATGACCTCGTGCTGCGCGTCAGCGAGCGGGCGCGACGTATCGTCCACGTCCCCGGCGCGCTCTACCACTGGCGTCAGGTGCCCGGCTCGGCCGCCGCCGACAACCAGGCCAAGCCGTACGCCTGGGACGCCGGCGTACGCGCGGTGCAGGGTCAGCTGGACCGGCTGGGGATCCGGGCGACGGCCTCACGCGGCGTCTCGCCCGGGCTCTACCGCGTTGAGCGAGAGCCCGACCTGGACACTCCGGTCAGCGTGATCATCCCGACCATCGGGACCAGCGCGATCGTGTGGGGTTCGATGCGCGCGATGGTCGTCGAGACCGTACGTTCGGTGGTCGCCTCCACCAAGCACCGCGACGTCGAGTTCGTGATCGTCTACGACACCCCGACCCCGGCGCCGGTCCTGGACGCGCTGCGGGCGATCGAGGGCGCCGACATCAAGCTGGTCGAGTTCACCGAGAAGTTCAGCTTCAGCGCCAAGTGCAACGTCGGCGCTGCGCACGCGCGCGGTGACGTGCTGATCTTCCTCAACGACGACATGGAGGCCTACTCCGACGGCGTGATCGAGCAGCTGATCGCCCCGCTGCGCGAGCCCGACGTCGGGATGACCGGGCCGAAGCTGCTCTTCGAGGACTACCGCATCCAGCACGCCGGGCTGGTGTACGGCAGCGGCACCATCACGCACGCCTACTACCGCGCGCGTCCCGAGGAGCGGGGCAACCACGGTGAGCTGCACATCAACCGGGAGACCTCCGCGCTCACCGGCGCCTGCGTCGCGATGCGGCGCGAGGTCTTCTTCGACGCCGGCGGGTTCAGCGAGCGCCTCCCGATCAACTACAACGACGTCGACCTCTCCTTGAAGGTCCGCCGCTCGCTCGGCCTGCGGCTGGTCTGGCTCCACGACGTGGTCCTCTTCCACTTCGAGTCGGTCAGCCGCGACAACGCGGTCCACGACTGGGAGAAGGACTTCATCAACAACCGCTGGGGCAACTACCTGCAGGTCCGCGAGGGTTACTCCAACGGCGTGCGCTGACCCGGCGCCACGGTCTCAGACCTCGACGCCGAGCCGGCCAGGATCAGCCCTGGGCCGCGCGGCGGAGCCGGCGGATGACCCGGCGGCAGAAGTTCCGCACCGGGTGGCGGGTGGCGTAGGTCAGGTCGGCCTCGAGGCCGGCGACCTTGCCGCGCAGCCGCTCGATGCGCTCGCGGCGGCGCCGGTTGACCTCGCGGGCCTCGCGCAGCTGCTTGGAGAGGGTGCCGACCCGAGCCTGGGCAGAGTTGGCGGAGGCCTGGATGCCGAGGATGTGGTCGCGGGTGGCCAGCCGGGAGCGGGTGGCCTCCTCGAACCTCGTGGTGTGGACGTCGCGGACCCTGACCTCGTCGGCCGGGGCGGCCTGGACGAGCTCGGGCGCGGCCGGGGGGAGCTCGCCGTCGGCGAGCGGCCGGGCGGAGAGCTGGAACTGGTAGACCAGCGCGTCGGGCTGCTGGCGCACCCACTCCACGGCCACCTCGGGCAGCGGCCCCGGGTCGACTGCGACCTCGACGTTGAGCGGGTCGGCGGTGGTGCCGCGCAGCTCCTCGACGGCGTACCCGGCCTCGGCGAAGAGCGCGAGAAGGCCCTCACGGGAGTAGAACTTGATGTGGGTGTGATCCAGGAGGCCGGTGTCGGTGGTCTGCCAGCGGCCCTGGAGCAGGGCGAGGCGGACCGAGCCATGGGTCACGTTGGGGATCGAGATGACCACCCTGCCGCCTGGGGTGAGCAGGTCACGGGCCTGCTCGAGCGCAGCCCGAGGGTCGGTGAGGTGCTCCAGGACGTCGGCGAAGATCACCACGTCGAACGAGCCGGGCTCGACGATCTCGGTCAGCGGCGTCGCGTCGAGATCGGCGACGATCACCTTCTCCAGGACCTTCTCGGCCAGGCTCGCGGCCTCGCGGTCGAGCTCGATGCCGGTGACGGTGCAGCCGCGCTCGGTGAGGATCCGGCCGACCTCGCCGGTCCAGCAGCCGACATCGAGGACGTTCTTCCCGCTGCCCGCCGCCGGGGCCGACTCAGCCAGGTCGAGGACCTGCACGTGGCTGGTGTTGCGGTGATCGAGGTCGATCTCGACGGCGTAGTGCGACATGCGACGAGGGTAGCGACCTTTGGCTGCGCCACGCGGGTCCGGCACGGGTGATTTGTCGGCTGTTTCTATGCTTCGGCGACGTACAGGGAAACGCTCCGTTACACGCTGGAGACAGACTTGTCGGGGTGTCGAAACTTCTCCGGGTGAGGGTGGCAGCGAAGATGGCAGGATCAACGACCTCTGGAGGCGCCCTCTCGTGAAGCTCGTGACCGCAGTGATCAAACCCCACAAGTGGGAGGACGTCCGCGAGGCCCTGGAAGCCTTCGGCGTGACCGGGATGACCGTCTCCGAGGTCTCCGGCTACGGCCGGCAGAAGGGTCACACCGAGGTCTACCGCGGTGCTGAGTACGACGTCGCCCTGGTGCCGAAGATCCGCATCGAGATCGTGGTCGACGACCAGGACGCCGAGGAGGTCGTCGAGATCGTCGTGAAGTCCGCCCAGACCGGACGGATCGGCGACGGGAAGGTCTGGCTCAGCCCGATCGACTCCGTGGTCCGCGTACGGACCGGTGCGCGGGACGTCGAGGCCCTCTGATCCCCGGTCGGCGCGGGTCTGCCGGCTCACGACCACTAGGCTTCGTCCGAGTGTCGGTCCACCGAATCCCACCGGAGGAGAGAAATGAAGCTCGTCACCGCAGTGATCAAACCCCACAAGTGGGAGGACGTCCGCGTCGCCCTCGAGGCTGTCGGTGTCACCGGCATGACCGTCTCCGAGGTCTCCGGCTACGGCCGGCAGAAGGGTCACACCGAGGTCTACCGCGGTGCTGAGTACGACGTCGCCCTGGTGCCGAAGATCCGCATCGAGATCGCCGTGCCCGACGAGGAGGTCGAGTCGGTGGTCAGCGCCATCGAGACCTCGGCGAAGACCGAGCGCATCGGTGACGGCAAGGTCTGGGTCTCCCCGCTGGAGACCATCGTGCGAGTACGCACCGGCGACCGCGACGACGCCGCCATCTGAGTCCGGCAGCGTGTGACCGCGGAGAGCCGGGCGGCGCGTACGGCCGCTGCCGATGAGCAGTGCGCGAAGGCGTACGTGTCGGCCGGCGGCCCCGAGGTCGGGGTCGCCCTGGTCGCGGTCGGCGGATACGGCCGGGGCGAGCTCGCTCCGTTCTCCGACTGGGACGTCGTCTTGGTGCACGACGATGCCATCTCCCCGGGATCCGTGGCCGAGCAGGTCTGGTATCCGCTCTGGGACGCCGCGCCCAGGCTCGACCACTCGGTGCGCTCCTTCTCCGAGATCCTCTCGGCCTCGACCGGGGACCTGCGGGTAGCCCTGGGGTTGCTCGACATCCGGCACCTGGCCGGCGACCGTGGGCTCGTGCTGCGGCTGCGTACGACCATGCTGGCGCACTGGCGAAAGCATGCCCGTGCGCTGCTGCCCGAGCTGCGGACGATGAACGTGGAGCGCCACCAGCGCGCCGGTGAGCTCGCGCACGCCTCGGTCCCGGACCTGAAGGAGATGTACGGCGGGCTGCGGGACGCGGTGGTGATCAAGGCGATCGTGGCCACCTGGCTGATCGACGTGCCCGCGGTCGACCTGGAGACCTCGCGCCGGGCGATGCTCGACGTGCGGGACCACGTGCAGGAGATCGCCGGCCGGTCCACCGACCGGGTCGTGCCGGAGATGTGGGACCAGCTCGCCGAGCGGCTCGAGCTGCCCGACGGGCGCGCCGCGCACGCCCACGTACGCACGATCGGCCGCCGTCTCACCCATCTCTCCCGGCTGGCCTGGCGGCGAGTGGACGGCGTCCTGGAGCGTTCGCGCCCCGGTGCGCCGCGCCGCCCGCGGCTCGCGCCGCTGGGCCAAGGCCTGGCGCTGGCCTCCGGCGAGGTGGTGCTCGCGCCGGGGGCTCGTCCGTCGCGGGACCCGCTGATGCTGCTTCGGGCCTCGGCGCTGGCCGCCGAGCACGGTGTCGCGCTCGCGCCGCCGACCGCGGCACGACTGGCTCGGGAGACCCCGGCGCTGCCCGATCCGTGGCCGGAGGAGGCGCGTCGGCTCTTCGTACGGCTGCTGGGCGCCGGGCGCGGGCTGCTCGCGGTCTGGGAGACCCTGGAGGAGACCGGCGCGGTCTCGCGGATCCTGCCCGAGTGGGAACGGATCCGGCTGCTCCCGCACGCCTCGATCATCCATCGCTTCACCGTCGACCGACACACCGTCGAGGCCTGCATCGAGTCGGTCGCGCTGCTGCCGCGGGTCGCCCGTCCGGACGTGCTGCTGGTCGCGGCGCTGCTCCACGACATCGGCAAGGGGTCGCTGACCGAGCACTGCGTCGCGGGAGAGCCGATCGCCCGCCGGATCGCCACCCGGATGGGCTTCCCCGACGACGAGGTCGCCCTGATCTCGCTGCTGGTGCGCCAGCACCTGCTGCTCTCGACGACCGCGACCACGCGTGACCCCGACGACCCGGCGACGGTCGATCTCGTGGTCGACACAATGGGCGACGCGGAGGCGCTCGCGCTGCTCACCTCGCTCACCGAGGCCGACGCGCGTGCGACGAGCGCCCAGGCCTGGACCAGCTGGCGGGCCCGGCTCGTCCTCGACCTCGCCCGGCGGGCCGCGCGCGTCCTCGACACCGGCATCGCGGCGGGGGAGCGGCCGCAGCCCGCGGTGGAGATCCCCGAGAGCGTACGTTCGGGCTCGGCCTCCTTCCGTGCCGAGCCGCTCGCCGGCGGCGCCCGGGTGTGGGCGATCGCGCCCGACCGGCTCGGCCTGCTCGCCGATCTGGCGGCCACCTTCGCCGTCGCGCGGCTTCCGGTGCGGGCCTGCCGTGCCTGGTCGCAGGGAGGGTTCGGGGTCAGCGTGTGGGACCTCGACGACTCCTATGTCGACGCCGCGGTGCTGCGTACCCGCTTCTCGGCCATCACCGAGGGCCGCCTCGACCCGGCCTCCCGGCTGGCGCCGAGCGCGGCCGCGCGGGGGAGCGAACCCTCGATCGAGGTGCGTCCTGAGGCATCCAGCAAGGCCACCGTCCTCGAGGTGCGCACCATCGACCGCCCCGGGGTCGTCTACACCGTCGCCGCTTCGCTGGCACGCATGGAGATCGCCGTCCGCTCCGCCCACATCTCCACCCTCGGCCCGCAGGCCGTCGACGTGTTCTATCTCCAGGAGGCCTCTGCCGGCGCCCTCGCCGAGCAGCGGGCCGCCGAGGCGGCGCATGTTGTGCGTGCTGCGCTGGCGCGCTGAGGGGGCGGGTGCCGGGTGGGGTATCTGTGGGATACCCGGTCGACCGGGTATCCATGGACTTGACGGGCACTGAAACACCCTTCAAGTCCATGAAGTGCCCGTCCAGTCCACCCAGGCGGACGCTGGATGACGTATGAGATGGGTCTGTTCGTTAGGCTATGAGGCACATCTCGCAACTGCTGAAGGACCGCTTTGTTCGCCACGCTCTCCGACCGGCTCGCCACGACGTTCAAGAACATCCGGGGCAAGGGCCGTCTCACCGACGCCGACATCGATGCCACCGCTCGCGAGATCCGCATCGCGCTGCTCGAGGCCGACGTCGCGCTGCCGGTGGTGCGCGAGTTCGTCGGCCGGGTCAAGGAGCGGGCGCGCGGCGAAGAGGTCAGCCAGGCGCTGAACCCCGCCCAGCAGATCGTCAAGATCGTCAACGACGAGCTGGTCACGATCCTGGGTGGCGAGACCCGCCGGCTCCGCTACGCGAAGACCGGCCCGACCGTCATCATGCTCGCCGGTCTGCAGGGTGCCGGTAAGACCACCCTGGCCGCGAAGCTCGCGCTGTGGCTGAAGGAGCAGGGCAAGGCGCCCCTGCTCGTGGCCGCCGACCTGCAGCGGCCCAACGCGGTCAACCAGCTCCAGGTCAACGGTGAGCGCGTCGGCGTCCCGGTCTACGCACCCCAGCCGGGCAATGGCGTCGGCAACCCGGTCGACGTGGCCCGTGACGCCGTAGAAGAGGCCAAGCGCAAGCTCCACGACGTGGTCATCGTCGACACCGCCGGCCGTCTCGGCATCGACGAGGAGCTGATGAAGCAGGCCGCCGACATCAAGGCGGCGGTCAACCCCGACGAGGTCCTCTTCGTCGTCGACGCGATGATCGGTCAGGACGCGGTCAACACCGCGCAGGCCTTCCTCGACGGTGTCGGCTACGACGGGGTCGTCCTCACCAAGCTCGACGGTGACGCCCGCGGTGGCGCGGCGCTCTCGATCGTCCAGATCACCGGCAAGCCGGTCATGTTCGCCTCCAACGGCGAGAAGATGACCGACTTCGACCTGTTCCACCCCGACCGGATGGCCGGCCGCATCCTCGACATGGGCGACATGCTCACCCTGATCGAGCAGGCCGAGAAGACCTTCGACCAGGGGCAGGCCGAGAAGGACGCGGCCAAGATCGCGACCGGCGAGTTCACGCTCGAGGACTTCCTCAAGCAGATGCAGCAGCTGCGCAAGCTCGGCTCGATGTCGAAGCTGATGGGCATGCTGCCGGGGATGGGCCAGTTCCGCGAACAGCTCGACAACTTCGACGAGCGCGAGATCGACCGGATCCAGGCGATCATCCAGTCGATGACCCCGGCCGAGCGCGCCAACCCGAAGCTCCTCGACGGCTCCCGCCGCGCCCGCATCGCGAAGGGCTCGGGACGTCAGGTCTCCGATGTCAACCAGCTCATCCAGCGCTTCACCGAGGCGTCGAAGATGATGAAGCAGCTCGCCTCCGGCGGCGGCATGCCCGGGATGCCCGGCGCACCCGGCGCCGGCTTCGGCAAGCGGGCCGGCGCCAAGCAGGTCAGCCAGAAGAAGAAGGGCAAGGGCGCGCGCAAGTCCGGCAACCCGGCCAAGGCCGCCCAGCAGGCCAAGGCTGACGCTGAGAAGAAGCCGGCCGCCGCCAACCCGTTCGGGATGCCGGGCGGAGAGGACATCGACTACGAGAAGGCGGCCGCCGACCTCAACCTGCCGGCGGACTTCTCGAAGTTCCTCAAGTAACCGAGGCCCTGGTGGCGACGGTCCTGGTCGTCGACGGCGCGAACGTCGTCGGTGCCCGTCCCGACGGCTGGTGGAAGGATCGTGCCGGCGCCGCGCGCCGTCTGCACGAGGCGCTGCTGGTCGCCGATCTCCCGCAGGACCGGATCGTCCTGGTCCTGGAGGGACAGGCCAAGGGCGGCGTACGTCCGGGCAGGGACGCCCACGTGCTCACCGTCCACGCGCCCAAGGACGGCGACGCCGCGATCGTCGGCGTCGTCCGTGAGGCGCTGGAGAAGGGCGACCGGGTGACGCTGGTGAGCGCGGACCGGATGCTGCAGGCACGCTGCGGCGGGGCGACCGCGCTCGGTCCCACCTGGCTGCTCGACCAGATCTGACCCGGCCCCACGAACCGGGCGGCCCCGGTTGACATTGGCGATCGGGGCCGTGAACCGCCGTTTGCGTGCAGTCATGGGTCGAGAAGCTGCGGCGGGATCGAATTGTCGGGTCCGAGTTGGCCGAATCTTCGATTCGCGACGCGGGGATCGAGCCATTTCAGTGCATGATTCGTCCATGCAGACGCTTCGCGTAGACGTATCGGGACGTGCGCTCAGCTTCCCACCCGACAAGATCGTCCGGATCGGGCGCTCGATCGACGCTGACGTGGTGCTCGCGTCCACCTCGGTCTCGCGTGCTCATGCCGAGCTCCGTCCGGACCCTTCTGGATGGAAGCTGGTCGACGTGGGCTCCGCGGGCGGGACGTACGTCGCCGGAAGCCGCGTCACCGAGGTGCCGTTGACCGGGGCGACGCAGATCCAGCTCGGCCCGGCGGGACCGGGATCGACGATCACCGTCTCCCTCGACGACGCCCCGGTGGCGGCCGGTGCCCCGCGCGCCCAGGCACCCGCTCCGCCCCCGCCGCCGGCGATGCCAGGCGCGACGGCTGCTCCGCGCCCGGAGGTGGCGCCGGTGCCGCCGCCGGCCAACCTGCCGCCCGCGAGCCACGCGGCCACCCAGGACATCTCCGAGATGACGATCGCCCCGGGGATGGCGCGCCCGGCCGCCCCCGGCCAGGCGCCGACGCCGCCGAGCGGGCCTGACCTGCTGCTGGTGGCCGAGGGCAAGGAGCATCGCTTCCGCCATCCGAACACGGTGACCATCGGTCGAGCCGCGGACAACTCGGTCGTGCTCGAGGACCAGGGCGTCTCGCGCCAGCACGCCCGGCTGGTGGCCAAACCGGGCGGCTGGACCTTCGAGAACGGCTCTCAGACCGGCTCGTTCCTCAAGGGGAAGCCGCTGGTCCGGGAGGAGATCGACGAGGAGACCGAGATCCGCCTCGGGCACCCGGTCGCCGGCGAGATCCTCAAGGTCATCCCGATCTACGCGGCCGAGATCGAGGTCGCTCGCGCGGCCGCGAAGCGCCGCAACAAGCTCCTGATGTGGAGCGGGATCGGGGCCGCGGCCGCGGTGGTGGTCATCGGACTGGTGGTGGCGATGTTCGTGGTCCCCGGCGGCGACCCGGCCGCCCAGGACACCGGACTGACCAAGGACGAGCTCAACAGCGCGCAGCGGGCAGCTGTCTGGATCACCTACGCGCCGACCGAGGACACCATCGCGATGGGATCGGGGTCGATCGTCACCGAGGACGGCAAGATCCTCACCAACGCGCACGTCGCCGACCCGGCGCAGATCCCGGAGTACGCCGCCAAGGGCGAGGTCTCGCCCGAGGTCGTCAACATCCACATGACCGACCCGGCCGAGGGCTACAAGGTCGGCGAGCCCGACTACATCGCCAAGGTCATCGAGTCCGACGGCGAGGTCGACAGCGCGGTCGTGCAGATCATCGCCGACGGCAACGGCGACCCGGTGAACCCGTCCTCGCTGGACCTGCCGACGATCTCGCTCGGCGACTCGGACGCGGTCGACCGCGGCGACTACATCGCCACGATCGGCTTCCCGATGCTGCCGAAGGAGAGCTTCGCGGACAAGAAGGGCGTGCTCTTCCAGCCGCCGACCGTCGCGGAGGGCAACGTGGCGACCATCCTCTCCTTCGAAGGGGAGGAGCGGGCCGTCTTCGACGTCACCGCCCGGATCTCCAGCGGCAACTCCGGTGGCGCCGCGGTCAACGACGACGGTGAGCTCGTCGGCGTACCGACCTCCATCGGGTGGGACGAGAGCAACGTCGTCACCGGCCAGGTCATCCCGCTGGCCCAGCACTTCCCGATCCTCGAGGCGGCCGGGGTGAAGGTGCCTGCCGGGTCTGGCTCGAAGTAGGTAGCCTGCGTCACATGACTGCTCTGCGCTTCTCCGGCCCGGTCCTTCCCGATGGAGAGGTGCGTGACCTCTACGTCCTCGACGGCCGCATCACCTACGAGCGGCCGTCGGGGGCCGAGACGGGCGCCTCCGGCTGGATCGTGCCCGGTCTCGTCGACGCCCACTGCCATGTCGGCCTCGGGCCTGATGGCGCCGTCGACCAGGAGACGGCCGAGGCCCAGGCGATCGCCGACCGTGACGCCGGCGCGCTGCTCCTGCGCGACGCCGGCTCCGCCGCCGACACCCGCTGGGTCCAGGCCCGCGAGGACCTGCCCCGGCTGATCCGCGCCGGCCGCCACATCGGACGTACGAAGCGCTACATGCGCAACTACGCCGACGAGGTCGAGCCCGACGGCCTCGTCGAGGCCGTCGAGCGGCAGGCCCGCTCCGGGGACGGCTGGGTCAAGCTCGTCGGTGACTGGATCGACCGTGCCGAGGGAGACCTGAAGCCGTCCTTCCCCGCCGAGTCGTTCGCCGAGGCGATCAAGGTCGCCCACGACAACGACGCCCGCGTGACGGCGCACTGCTTCGGCAGCGAGGTGCTGCCGGGCTTGATCGAGGCCGGGATCGACTGCATCGAGCACGGCACGGGGCTGACCCCCGACCTCGTCGAGACGATGGCCGAGCAGGGGACCGCGCTGGTCCCCACTGTCGCCCAGCTGGAGATCTTCCCCGACCTGGCCGCCGCCGCGGCACCCAAGTTCCCGACGTACGCCGCCACCATGGAGGACCTCTACGCCCGCCGTCGCGAGACGATCATGAGCGCCTACGAGGCAGGCGTCGCCCTCTACGCCGGTTCCGACGGAGCAGGGGCCCAGCTGCACGGCGTCCTCCCGACAGAGATCCTCGCCATGCACCGGCTCGGGCTTCCGGCCGACGTCGTCCTCGGCGCCGCCTCCTGGCGCGCCCGGGAGTGGCTCGGTCACAACCCCGGCCTCGCCGAGGGAGACCCTGCCGACTTCGTCGTCTACGACACCAACCCCCTCGATGACCTGGCCGTCCTCGCGCGGCCGGCTGCCGTCGTACTCCGGGGGAAGATCTACGCCTGACCCGGCTGAGATTTCGTCGGTTCCGGGGACCTCTGGCAAACTGAGATATGTGTCCTGTGCGCAGGGACCCTCTCACCCAGCGCAGCAGTGCCCGCCGAAGGTGCCTGACGGGTGTCCCCACACCGACACGGGCCTCTTCACCCATATTCGATTCCAAAGGAATACCACCAACAGTGGCTGTCAAGATCCGCTTGAAGCGCCTGGGCAAGATCCGGGTTCCGCAGTACCGCATCGTCATCGTCGACTCGCGCAAGAAGCGCGACGGCGCTGTCATCGAGGAGATCGGTCTCTACCGTCCCAAGGAGGAGCCGAGCTTCATCCAGGTCGACTCCGAGCGCGCCCAGTACTGGCTCGGCGTCGGCGCCCAGCCGACCCCGGCTCTCGAGGCGATCCTCAAGGTGACCGGCGACTGGCAGAAGTTCAAGGGCCTCCCGGGCGCCGAGGGCACCCTCCGGTTCGCCCCGGCGAAGCCCGACAAGCTCGAGCTCTTCAACAAGGCTCTCGCCGAGGCGCACGCGTCGGCTGGTTCCGAGGCTGTCACCAAGAAGGCCAAGAAGGACGAGAAGGCCGACAAGGTCGAGGAGCCCAAGGCCGAAGAGCCGAAGGTCGAGGAGCCCAAGGCTGAGGAGCCCAAGGCCGAGGAGACCCCGGCCGCCGCTGAGGCCGAGGCCTGAGCAGCATGCTCTCTGAAGCTCTCGAGCACCTCGTCCGAGGAGTCGTCGACAACCCGGACGAGGTGAGCGTGCGTGACAAGCAGCTTCGTCGCGGTTCCGTCCTCGAGGTCCGGGTCCACCCCGACGACCTCGGCAAGGTGATCGGCCGCGGCGGACGCACCGCCAGCGCGTTCCGCACCGTCGTCTCGGCTCTTGCCGGCAAGGGCGGCGCGCGGATCGACTTCGTCGACGTCGACGGCGGTCGCTGAGCACCGGCTGTTCCAGCTCACGACGGGCGCCACTCCCTCGGGGGTGGCGCCCGTTGCTCATTTCGGCGACCGGTTGCGGGTAACACGTCGTTCGTAGGACTACTCGCCCTATGAGAACGACCGGACAGTCCTACGAACAGCGTGTTACCCCCGAGCGCGGCCGCCCGCACCGAGGAGTTCAGCCCGGCGTACGCCACCCTCTAGGCTCACCTCGTGGAGTTGATCGAGGTGCTGGTCGGACGGATCGGCAAGCCGCATGGGATCCGTGGGTTCGTGACCGTCGAGGTGCGCACCGACGAGCCTGACCGGCGGTTCGCCGAGGGCACGGTGCTGCGGGCACGGCCGCAGAAGGGATCAGCGTACGCAGCCGAGCAGCTGACCGTCGAGGGTGCCCGCTGGCACGGCCAGGTGCTCCAGGTCGCCTTCGAGGAGATCACCGACCGCAACGAGGCCGAGGCGGCCCGGGGGACCCTGCTCTTCGCCGACGTCCCGGCCGAGGAGACTCCCGAGGACCCCGACGAGTACTACGACCACCAGCTCATCGGTCTGACCGCCTTCGACGAGGAGGGCCGCGAGCTGGGCACGGTGAAGGCGCTGGTCCACGGCGGCGCCCAGGACCTGCTGACGATCCGCACCCCTGACCGCCGCGACGCGCTGGTTCCGTTCGTGAAGGCGCTGGTGCCCGTCGTCGACCTCGCCGAGAAGAAGGTCGTCATCGCCGACCGGCCGGGCCTGGTCACGCCGTTCGCCGAGGACGAGGAGAACGAGGACGGGGCCAAGTGAGGCTCGACTACCTCACCATCTTCCCCGACTATCTCGCGCCGCTCCGGCTGAGCCTGCCAGGCAAGGCGATCGAGTCCGGGCTGCTGGACCTGCAGGTCCACGACCTGCGCGAGTGGGCGCACGACAGGCATCGCACCGTCGACGACACCCCCTACGGCGGTGGCGCCGGGATGGTGATGAAGCCGCAGCCGTTCGGTGAGGCCTTCGACGAGCTGGCGATCGACGGCGCGACCGTCATCGTGACGACCCCCAGCGGCGAGCCGTTCACCCAGGCTCTGGCCCGCGAGCTGTCGACCCGCGACCGGCTGGTCTTTCTGCTCGGCCGCTACGAGGGCATCGACCAGCGCGTGCTCGACCACGCGGCCACCCGCGCCGAGGTCCGCGAGATCTCCCTGGGCGACTACGTGCTCAACGGGGGAGAGGTCGCCGCCATGGCGATCACGGAGGCCGTCGTACGTCTTCTTCCCGGCTTCATGGGCAATGCCAAGTCGCTCCTCGAGGAGTCCCACGAGGACGGCCTGCTGGAATACCCGGTCTACACCAAGCCCGCTTCCTGGCGTGATCTCGAGGTCCCGAAGGTCCTGCTGAGCGGTGACCACAAGCGCATCGCGCAGTGGCGCCACGAGCAGGCGGTCGTCCGGACCTCCGTACGCCGCCCCGACCTGCTCCACGCCTCCCAGGCGACCGGGCTCGGTGAGGGGGAGAAGTGGGAGATCGTGCCCGCCGTACGCGCCGACGTGCCGGAGCTGCACACGCTGCAGCTCGCCTGCTGGGTGCAGGAGATGCACGACAACCCCGGGGTCCCGATCCCGCCGCTGCACGAGTCGCTGGAGGACACCGTGCGCGCGCTGGAGACCCACGACGTCTACGTGGTCCGCTCCGCCGGGCGGCTGGTCGGCTCGGTCCGTGCCCGGCTCATCGGTGATGTCTGGGAGATCGGACGGCTGATGGCCGCCCCGGACATGCAGGGGCGCGGTCTCGGTCGTCAGTTGCTGGACCACATCCAGGCGGTCGCTCCGGCCGGCACCAGGACCCACCAGCTCTTCACCGGTGCCAAGAGCGAGCGCAACCACCGGATCTACAAGAAGGCGGGCTTCCGGCTGCGCCGGGACCTCGAGGCCCCGCCGGGCGCCGTCATCTTGACGAAGACCCATGGATCTCGCCGGTAGCGGTTCGGCAACCGACAACACTGTTACTTTCCTGTAACACCAGGCATCGGTCTCTGAAACGAAGCATCGCGACGATTCCGGGCAATGCGTACGACGAGCGACGTGGCTCGCGTGACGTCACAGCCCGGTCCCGAGACTTCTATGAGGCACTGAATGTCTGTCGAACTAGCATGGCAACTCCTGTGCGCGGCCCTGGTCATCTTCATGACCCCCGGCCTCGCCTTCTTCTATGGCGGTCTGGTGAAGGCCAAGTCCGTCGTCTCGATGATGATGCTGAGCTTCGGCTCGATGGCCGTCGTCACGATCCTCTACGTCCTCTACGGCGGCACCGGTATCGCCGGCAACGGCACCAGCGGTGGCACCAAGCTCTTCGGTAACCCCTTCGAGGACTTCGGGATGACCGACCTGGTCGCGACCGCGGGCAGCGGTGACGCCGGCAACCTCTTCGGCGGACACGCCTTCCTGGTCGCCTTCTGCATCATCACCGTCGCGCTGGTCTCGGGTGCGGTCGCCGACCGTGCGCGCTTCTGGCCGTGGATGATCTTCGCGGTCTTCTTCTCGACCTTCGTCGTGTTCCCGACCTTCCGCTGGATCTGGGGCGTCGACGCCGAGGGCAACTTCTACGGCTGGCTCGCCAACAACGTCTACGGCCTCGGGGGCTCCCTCGACTGGGCCGGCGGCACCGTGATCCACCAGTCCGCCGGTGCCGCGGCGCTCGCGCTCGCCCTCGTGCTCGGTCGACGCAAGGTCGGCTTCTCCAAGGAGGAGACGGTCGCCCACAACGTACCGCTCGTGCTGATCGGCGCCGCGATCCTCTGGTTCGGCTGGTTCGGCTTCAACACCGGCGTCTTCGGTGCCGACGAGGGCCAGACCTCGCTGATCTTCCTCAACACCATCGTCGCCCCGGCCGCCGGTCTGATCGGCTGGATCGTCGTCGAGCAGTTCAAGGACGGCAAGCCGACCGCCGTCGGCGCCGCGTCCGGCATCGTCACCGGTCTGGTCGCCATCACGCCGGCCTGTGCGTTCGTCAGCCCGGTCTGGGCATTGGTCCTCGGCCTCGTCGCCGGTGCCATCTGCGCCCTGGCCGTGGAGCTCAAGTTCAAGCTCGGCTTCGACGACACCCTCGACGTCGTCGGCATCCACCTCGTGGCCGGGTTCATCGGCTGCGTGTGGGTCGGCATCTTCGGCATCGAGGCGCTCACCGGTGGCAGCCTGGTCTTCGGCGGCAGCTTCAAGCTGCTCGGCGCCCAGGTCCTCTCCTCGCTCACCGTGATCGCCTTCTCGTTCGTGGTGGCCTTCGTCATCGGTATGGCGATCGAGAAGACCATCGGCTTCCGCGCCAAGGAGGAGGACGAGGTCGCCGGTATCGACACCGTTCTCCACGAGCCGGGCTACTCCGAGCTCGGCTGATCGATCACCTCGACTCCGAGGCCCGTCCTGGTTCGCCGGGGCGGGCCTCGCGGCGTACGGGGGTGTTCCTTCGGCTGCATACCTTGACGAAGGAGCAGATCTCACCGCGGCCCGTACGGCAGCTGCCGGGCCTGATGCTGGATGCGGGCGCTGAGGTCCTCGACCTCACCCAGGACCGCCGGGGCGAGCCACACGGGGGAGCGGCGGCTGCGCTTCGCGCCGACGAGGACACCGGCCCGCTCCAGAGCCTCGATCGTCTCGGTGGCGTCCTCGAGGCGGAGGCGCTCGGCGACGAGAGGGGCGTTGAGGATGGGCTCCTCGGTGAGCAGGTCGAGAAGACGGTACGTGGCAGACCCCGGCCGTGGGTCGCCGGCCGCCCCGCCCCAGCCGCGTCGGATACCGTCCAGCGCTTCGGCCGTCTTCCACGACTCGGTCGTGGCGATGGTCGTCGAGGCGGCGAGCATCGCGATGATCGTGGCCGCGGTGCCGGCCCGGTAGTCGCCGAGAGCGGCGAAGTAGCGGTCGCGGTGGGCGACGAGCGCCGACGCGATCGGCACGGCCAGGTGGCGGGAGGCGCGACGCCGGCGGAGGACGGCGTGGATGAGGGCTCGACCGATACGGCCGTTGCCGTCGATGAAGGGGTGGATCGACTCGAACTGCGCGTGCGCGATCGCCGCCTGGGCGATGGGAGCGAGATCGTCGCGGTTCGCGAAGGCGACCAGGTCCTCGATGTAGTCGACGACCGTCTCCGGCGGGGGCGGCACGTGGAGGGTGTCGCGGGGGGCGTAGTCGGAGCCTCCGACCCAGTTCTGAACGGTGCGGAACCTGCCCGCCGTGGCCGCCTCGTCGGGGTGACGGCCGAACAGGTCGCCGTGAGCGCGCAAGATCGCGTCGGAGGTGATCTTGCGGGTGGTGTCGGCCTCCCGGATCAGCCGCTCCATCGCCTGGGTGGCGGAGGCCATCGAGACCGCCGAGGCGTTGGCCCCGATCCCCAGCAGCGCCCGTCCGTAGTCGGCCAGACTGGCCTCGACGTGCTCGATCTTGGAGGAGTCGATCGCCTCGGTGCGCAGCTGCAGGTGGTTGAGGCCGGCCATCGTCCGCCCGTGGACCAGGTCGAGGTGACGCAGCGCGCCCGCGCTGGCGGTCGTCATCGCCGCCACCGGCCGCTCCAGAGCGAGGTCGAGATCGGCGATGTGGGGCGGCAGCGCCACCGTCACCTCACGAAGCATCCGGTCAGCGCGGGGACCTCGCGGGATCCGTTGCCGATAGGGTCGCGTCACGTAGGTGTGCGGTGCCCAGTCGGTGTCGGTCACGGATGCATCCTTCCATGTCACCGGCGCTGCGTACGTCTCCGTGCTCCACGCGGTCGCACCCTCGCTCGATCGTCTCCGCGCTTCGCGCGGTTACTCCCTCGCTCGGCGCGAGCGGACGAGCAAGCTCGCCGCTCGACCTCGCTCGGTCGTCTCGATTCTCGGCGGTCCACGGCGCTGTGGCAGACTTGTGGGCCGGTCCAGTCGGCCGAAAGCACGCTCCGAAGAAGACACCCGGAGGTGTCGCGCCGGGCTCCTGCCACAGGGGGAGCCGTGCGCCGCCGGCCAGTGCGGCTGGGCCACCTCCAAAGATCGCCCTGACCAGGGCACTGATGACCGCGATCGACCTGTGGCGAGCGTGAGGAGAAAAGATGAGCAACGTACTCGCTGAGGTCGGCAACGCCTCCAAGCGCGACGACCTGCCGGCGTTCCGCGCCGGTGACACCGTCAAGGTCCACGTCAAGGTCGTCGAGGGCAGCCGGTCCCGCGTCCAGATCTTCCAGGGCGTCGTGATCCGCGTCCACGGGTCCGGCATCGGCCGCACCTTCACCGTCCGCAAGGTCTCCTTCGGTGTGGGCGTCGAGCGCACCTTCCCGCTGCACTCGCCGATCTTCGAGCAGATCGAGGTCGTCACCCGTGGTGACGTCCGTCGCGCGAAGCTCTACTACCTGCGCAACCTGCGCGGCAAGAAGGCGAAGATCAAGGAGCGCCGCGAGGCGTGAGTCGGGAGGTCTGAGGTTCCTGAGCATTGCGAGTCGATGAGGCTCGTTGTGGAGGGAGTCTCTAGACTCACCGCGTGACTTCGAACGACCGCGATCCCTCCGTCGGCGTCGGGCCCCAGGCCCGCTGGGACGGGCCCGAGACAGGGGGATCGCGGTCGTTCTCGTCTTCGCCCCAGGCTCCGCGCCGAGCCTCCGAGCAGCATCGCCTGAGAACCGGTCCGCCCCGCGAGGAGGAGACCAAGCCTCGGCTGTCGGCCTGGCAGGAGGGCATCGTCCTGGTCGTGCTGGCAGTGCTGGTCGCGATCGTCGTGAAGGCCCTGTTCGTCCAGGCCTTCTACATCCCTTCCGAGTCCATGGAGCCGGGCCTGCAGGGTGGTCCGTCGGTGGCGACCGACGACCGGGTGCTGGTGGAGAAGCCCTCCTACTGGCTCTCTGGCACACCCCAGCGCGGTGACGTCGTGGTCTTCTCCGATCCCGGCTCGTGGCTCGGGGCCGAGGAGTCGGGCGGCCCCGAGAACATGCTCGGCAAGGGGCTTGCGGTCATCGGCCTCTATCCCGAGGGCGGCCATCTGGTGAAGCGCGTGATCGGAGTCCCCGGTGACGTCATCGAGTGCTGTGACAAGCAGGGCCGGCTGATCGTCAACGGCGTCCCGATCGACGAGGCGTACGCCCGGCCCTCCCAGACCAAGTGCGGCCGTCCCAACAAGGAGGGCGAGTGCTTCGGGCCGATGCCCGGCACCCGCCACTGGGAGGTCGGTCCGGTGCCCGCCGGGTCGTTGTTCGTGATGGGTGACAACCGGGCCAACTCCGCCGACTCGACGGTTCACATGTGCACCGCCAACGAGACCGACTGCGCGATGGTCCCCTGGGTGCCGGAGGACAACGTGGTCGGCAAGGTCGTCGCGCTGGGCTGGCCGCTGGACCGCGCGAAGTGGATCCACCGGCCCGAGAGCTTCGAGGACGTGCCGGCACAGTGAGCATTGCACCTACCTTGCGAGTCGAGCGCTCCATGCTTCGCGATGGCATCACCCATCTCGGCGCCGTCGACGAGGTGGGGCGTGGCGCTCTCTGCGGACCGGTCTCGATCGGGATCGTGGTGATCTCGGCGGCGACACGGACAGCGCCCCAGGGCGTACGCGACTCCAAGCTGCTCACGCCCGACGCCCGGGAGACGCTCGCGCCGAAGGTGCGCCGCTGGGCCGTCGACTCCGCCGTCGGACATGCCCTGGCCTCCGAGATCGACGAGGTCGGGATCATGGCGGCGATGCGGCTGGCGGGGCAGCGAGCGCTGGGTGCCCTGGACGTACGTCCCGATGCGCTGCTCCTCGACGGCAACCACAACTATCTGACCCCACCGGTGCAGGAGGGGCTCTTCGGTGAGGTCTCCGCGATGGTGGAGGAGGTCGAGGTGCCGCCGGTCACGACGATGATCAAGGCAGACATGAAGTGTGCCGCGGTCGCCGCCGCCTCGATCCTGGCGAAGACCTCGCGCGACGCGCTGATGGTCGCGCTCCATGAGGAGCACCCGGACTACGCGTGGGCCGACAACAAGGGCTACTCCGCGCCCGCCCACATCGCCGCGCTCGAGCGCCTCGGACCCTCGGCGTATCACCGGCGCTCGTGGAGTCTTCCCGGTTCTACACGGGAACTGGCTCTAGAGTCGTGACATGAGCGAGCGCCAGCGAGCGACCGATGACCTCAGGCCGCTGCGTCCGTATTCTTCGCTGTCCTCCACGGAGGCGGCGGCATGAGCGCGGAGGATCTCGAGAAGTACGAGACCGAGATGGAGCTGACCCTCTACCGCGAGTATCGCGACGTGGTCGGCATCTTCAAGTACGTCGTCGAGACCGACCGCCGCTTCTATCTGTGCAACCAGGTCGACGTGCGGGCGCGTACGGACTCGGGGGACGTCTACTTCGAGGTGTCGATGAACGACGTCTGGGTGTGGGACATGTATCGGCCGGCCCGGTTCGCAAAGGCGGTCAAGGTGCTCACCTTCAAGGATGTGAACGTGGAGACGCTCAACCCGACCGACATCGACGAGCCGCTGGACTGATCTCGGGCCAGTTGCCGTCCACAGGGTGATCTCGATCCTGGGTTATCCCCAAGCGTCCTGGAACCGACTCGGACTGTCGGTGCTCGCGATGAGTGTGGACCTCGAAGCCGAATGGCAGGAGGTCCATGATGAGTTCAACGGCACCGGCGCGGATCGCGCTGGGAAACTACGGCGAATCGGTCGCCGAGAGGTATCTGGTCGAGGCCGGCATGACCGTTCTCGACCGCAACTGGCGGTGCGCCGACGGAGAGATCGACCTGGTCCTTCGTGAGGACGACACGCTCGTCGTCTGCGAGGTGAAGACCCGCAGCCACGACGGGTGCGGGACGCCGCACGAGGCGGTCGACAAGACCAAGCTCGACCGGTTGAAGCGGCTGGGGATGGCCTGGCTGCAGCAGCACGACGCGCAAGCGCCCGGGATCCGGATCGATCTGGTCGCGGTGATGCATGCGCCCCGGGGCTCGGCGCTGGTCGAGCACGTCAGGGGCCTGTGATGGGGTACGCGCGAGCTCACGGCGTCGCGCTTCGCGGCGCGGTCGGCCATCTGGTCGACGTGCAGGCCGATGTCTCGCCGGGTCTGGTGGGGGTGACGCTGGTCGGTCGCGCCGACAGCGTGCTGGCCGAGGGCCGGGACCGGGTGCGGATGGCGATCATCAACTCCGAGCTGGAGTGGGCCGCGACCAAGCGGATCACGGTGCTGCTCTCGCCTGCTGACCTTCCGAAGGGCGGCTCGCACTACGACCTGGGGATGGCGCTGGCGATCCTCGCGGCGAGCGGCGAGATCGAGCCCGTCGGTCTCGAACGCACGGTCTTCATCGGCGAGCTGGCTCTGGACGGAGGGCTGCGGCCGACCTCCGGAGTGCTCCCGATGGTCCTCGCCGCGTCCCATGCCGGGATCGCCCGGGTCGTGGTGCCGGAGCCGCAGGTGGCCGAGGCGCGGATGGTTCCCGGGATGGAGATCCTGGGGTTCCGGTCGCTGGGCCAGGTGGTCGCGGAGCTGCGCGGCGAGCCGGTGCCCGACGCGCCGCCGGTCGCGACCGGCACCGGCGGCAGCCTGCTCGGCTGGCGAGGAGACCGCAGGCTCGACGACATGGACATGTCCGACCTTCGAGGCATGCCCGAGACCCGCTACGCGGTCGAGGTCGCGGCCGCGGGCGGACATCACCTGCTGCTCAAAGGACCGAAGGGCTGCGGCAAGACCTCGATCGCCGAGCGGATCCCGACGATCCTTCCCGACCTGTCTCGTGAGGAGTCGCTCGAGGTGATGGCGGTGCAGTCGCTGGCCGGAGTGATCGACGTGGACCAAGGGCTCCTCACTCGGCCCCCGTTCGCGGCTCCCCATCACGACGCCTCCAAGCCGGGCATCGTCGGTGGCGGCAGCGGCCGAGTCCGTCCGGGTCAGGTCTCGCTCTCTCACGCCGGCGTCCTCTTCCTCGATGAGTTCCCGTTGTTCAAGAGCGACGTCATCGAGTGCCTGCGCGAGCCGCTGGAGAGCGGCGACATCACGGTTTCCCGCGGGGAGGAGTCAGTGACGCTCCCGGCGCGCGCCCTGGTGGTGCTCGCCGCCAACCCGTGCCCGTGCGGGAACTTCGACGCCTCGGTCACCAAGGACGGCTGCATCTGCCGGTCCAACGAGCGACAGGCCTATGCGCGCAAGGTCTCCGGACCGATCACCGACCGCATCGACATCAGCCGCACGCTGCGACCGATGTCCGAGCAGAACCACGACCCGTGGGGCTCGGAGGCCAGCGCCGACATCCGCGAACGGGTCACGCAGGCCCGGCGTCGACAACGCGAGCGCTACGCCGACTTCGGGTGGCGGCTCAACGGTCAGGCCAGCGGGATCGCGCTGCGCGACAACTGGCCGTTGCCGCCATCGGCCGAGGCGCTGATCGACTCACGCATCTTCTCGGGTGCCCTGACCCGCCGCGGCGCGGTGCGAGTGCACCGGCTCGCCTGGACGGTGGCGGACCTGGCCGGGGTCGACTGGCCGGGCGTGGCCGAGGCCGAGACGGCGCTCGCGCTGCGCAACGGCGGGTCGCTCACGGTCGCGTCCTACGAGGGGAGGTCGGCATGACCACGGCGTCCGCCGCCCCATCCTTCACCGACCTCGAGCGCGAGCGTCTGGCCCGGATCGCGCTGACCCAGCTGATCGAGCCCGGCACCCCATTGCTCGACAGCTGCATGGTGGGAGCCACCGCGACCGAGGTGTACCGACGCTTCGCCGAGGAGGATCCCGATCTCGGCGAGGACGGACTCGAAGCGAGAGCTCGCCTGGCCCAGATCCACCCCGACCGCGACCTGGAGCGGGCGACCAACGCCGGGTTCCGCTATGTCATCCCCGGGGACGAGGAGTGGCCCATCCAGGTCGAGCGGCTCGCCGGGCAGGAGCCTCTCCAGTACCGCACCGGCACCCCGCTCGGCCTGTGGGTGCGGGGGCCGCTCCTGCTCAGCGACCTGGACCGTTCGGTCGCCATCGTCGGGTCCCGAGAGGCGACGGCCTACGGCGCCGACGCCGCGGCGCGGATCGCCGCGGACCTCGCGGTCAACGACTTCGTGACGGTCTCCGGGGCAGCGGTCGGCATCGACGCGGCCGCGCATCGCGGTGCCCTCACCGGTCCGCCCGGGAGCACCGTCGCCGTGCTCGCCGGCGGTGTCGACGTTCCCTATCCGCTGCGCAACGAGCGCCTGATCGACGCGATCGCCGAGAGCGGAGCGGTGATCTCGGAGATCGCGCCCGGGTTCCCGGTCACCCGCTATCGATTCCTATCCCGCAACCGGATAATCGCCGCCCTTGCCCGCGGCACCGTGGTCGTCGAGGCGGCGGCGCGCAGCGGGTCCCTCAACACCTCCCACTGGGCCTACAGCATCAACACGCCCGTGATGGCCGTTCCGGGTCAGGTGGGAGCGATGACCTCCGTCGGGACCCACGAACTCCTACGCAGTGGCACAGGTGTCCTGGTGACCGACGGCCTCGACGTACGCGAGCTCGTCGGCGACGCCGGCGAGGCTCTCCCCGCGGAGCCCCGTGGGCCCGTACGTCGCCGCGACTCGCTCACCTCCATCGAGAAACAGGTCCTCGACGCGGTCCCGGTGACCAGACCTTCGTCTCAGCTCGACATCGCGAGGTCGGCGTGCCTTCACCCCAAGACCGCGGGCACCGCGCTGACCCGGCTCGAGGCGCTCGGCCTCGCCGAGCGGTTCCCCGACGGGTGGCAGCTGGCGCCGGGCGCGGCTCGCACCTGAGGCTCCGCCCAACATCTACTCTGGCTCGGGTGAGCGCAGATCCAGAGGAAGACCAGGAGGGTGGGTCCGCGGATGCGGATCTCCCCGAGGTCTACGCCGCCCTGCTGGGGGACTATGAGCGACACCTCGGCGCCGAGCGCGGCCTCTCCGCCCACACGGTCAGGGCCTATCTGGGCGATGTCCGCAGCCTGCTCGACCACGCCGGCCGGATGGGCTGCACCGGTCCGGAGGCGATCGACCTGCGCACCTTGCGCAGCTGGCTGGCCAAGCAGCAGACCACCGGCCACTCGCGGACGACCCTTGCCCGGCGGGCCACCGCGGCCCGCGTCTTCTGCGCGTGGCTGGTACGCACGGGCCGGGCGCAGGTCGACGCCGGCGCCGCACTCGGCTCACCGAAAGCCCATCGGACGCTCCCGCCCGTGCTCCGTCCCGACGAGGTCGAGTCGCTCATCGCCGCTGCCACAACGGCCGCCGAGGACGGCACCGCCGTCGGGATGCGCGACGTCGCTGTGCTGGAGATGCTCTACGCGACCGGTGCCCGAGTCGGCGAGCTGGTCGGCCTCGACCTGGACGACGTCGACTATGAGCGGCGGGTCGTGCGGGTGCTCGGCAAGGGGCGCAAGGAGCGGATGGTGCCTTTCGGTGGTCCCGCGGTGCGAGCGCTCGATCGTTGGGTCGTCCGTGGTCGCCCACAGTTGCTGACCGAGTCCTCCGGCCCAGCGCTGTTCCTCGGGGCTCGCGGCGGTCGCCTCGACCAGCGCGCGGTACGCACCCTCGTCCACCGACGCCTCGCCGACGTCCCAGGGGCCCCCGACCTCGGCCCCCACGGACTCCGCCACAGCACCGCTACCCACCTCCTCGAGGGTGGCGCCGACCTCCGCTCGGTCCAAGAGCTCCTCGGCCACGCCAGCCTGGCCACCACCCAGATCTACACCCACGTCAGCAGCGACCGGCTCCGCAAGGCCTACCGCCAGGCCCATCCCCGCGCCTGACCTGCCGGGACAGCGGATGTCGCGGACCGATTCGCCGGGGCGTACGCCAGATCACGTACGCCGCTCACGCTGTCGCGCGGACGCGAGGGCACCCCGTGTCGGCGAGGGTGAGGGCATGTCCAAGAACTCGACGATCGGCAAGCCGGCGCGGCTGCGGCCCGGCGTACGCAAGGCGGTGCTCGTGCTCCACCTCCTCGGAGTAGGCGCATGGCTCGGCATCGACGTGGTGGTCGGGATCCTGGCCGCCGTCGCGACGGGATCGGCGGAAGCCGCCGATCGTGCCCTGGCGCTACAGGTGATCGGTACGTATCTGGCGGGGCCGATGCTCGCCGCGGGGGTGATCGTGCTGGTGACCGGGCTGGTGCTCGGCTGGGGGACCAAGTGGGGCCTGGTGCGGTTCTGGTGGGTTGCGGTGAAGCTGGTCGTCAATGTGGTGCTGGTCGCGCTGATCGTCTTCGTACTGTTGCCGGGGATGGCCGAGGTCCGGACCATCGGCGAGGTCCTGGCAGCGACCGGTGAGCTGACCGGAGACGTGAGCAGTCTGCGATTTCCGCCGGCGGTCTCGCTGACCGCGCTGACGATCGCGGTCGTGCTCTCGGTCTACAGGCCCTGGGGACGCACCCGCTTCGGTGAACGTGCCTATCGGACCGGGTCGCCCCGCCAGAGGGGGAGGAGCCGGACCGGTCGCGGTGCGTCGACGAGCAGCAGCGGGTCGAGATAGACCTCGTCCGCGTTGCGGATCCAGCCCCAGTGCAGACAGGCGGCCGGGAAGCAGTGGGAGCCGGCGACGCCGAGACGGCCCAGTGGCGCACCGGCGGCGACCGGCTCCCCGACGTTCACCGTGGCCACGACCGGCTCATAGGTGGTCCGTGTGGAATCGTGGTCGACGCTCACCACCGGCTTGCCGGCGATGACGCCGGCGAATGCGACCGTCCCAGCCATCGCGGCGCGAACCACCGCACCCGGCGATCCGGCCAGGTCCACGCCGCGGTGGCCGGCACCCCACTGGGCGTCTGGAGGGTCGAAGCGCCGCACCACCTCCGGCTGTGGTGCCAGCGGCCATTCGCCCTGGGGGACCTCGTCAGACACACCGACCGGACTCGGACCCTCGTCGTGACCCGCTGCCCCACCCAACGAGGCGCCGGACGGCGCCACCTCGGCACGCGGCGTTCCGAGAGCTGGGCCTGTCGGGGCGATGAGGACGACGAGAAACAGGGCCGCGACGAGGGTGCGAGCCCGGTCGGAGAGGCGATACGAGGTCATGCCGAGCAGACAACCCCGGATCGACGACCGGCACAACGGGCTTCGTACGCCCTGTGGATAACCCTGTTTCGAGATACCCCTGTGGACACTGATCGGCCCGCACCGGAGTCATTCCCGGCGGATTGGCCCGAGATGCCGGTCGGCGGCTAGTCTTGGATCGGCAGCCCCCTGTGGGCTGACTTCGCACGCCAGCAGACCGCGACGGTTTCTCGCTCCGAGAGGCCGATCGCCCGCGGGCGCGGCCCTCAGTCCCGAGCAGCACGCTCAGGTCGGACCGCGTGCAGGCGTCAGGGCCCATCACCACCGATGGGCGCGAAACTGAAAACCGATCGGCTCGCGCCGACACCCGCCCGACCTCGAGAAACGCAAGGTCGAGCCTCAGCGGTGCAAACGCGGGCCACCACCTAGGAGAAAAAACATCATGGCAGTCGTGACCATGCGCCAGCTCCTCGAGAGCGGCGTCCACTTCGGACACCAGACCCGTCGCTGGAACCCGAAGATGAAGCGGTTCATCCTCACCGACCGCAACGGCATCTACATCATCGACCTGCAGCAGTCGCTGGCCTACATCGACCGCAGCTTCGCCTTCGTCAAGGAGACCGTGGCCAAGGGCGGGACGATCATGTTCGTCGGCACCAAGAAGCAGGCCCAGGAGGCCATCGCCGAGCAGGCGACGCGCGTCGGGATGCCTTACGTCAACCAGCGCTGGCTGGGTGGCATGCTCACCAACTTCCAGACCGTGCACCAGCGGATCAACCGCCTCAAGGAGCTCGACGAGGTCGACTTCGACGACGTGGCCGGCTCGGGTCGCACGAAGAAGGAGCTCCTGCAGATGAAGCGGGAGCGCGACAAGCTCGACAAGACCCTCGGCGGCATCCGCGAGATGGGCCGTACGCCGTCCGCCGTGTGGATCGTCGACACGAACAAGGAGCACCTCGCAGTCGAGGAGGCCCGCAAGCTGCGGATCCCGATCGTCGCCATCCTGGACTCCAACTGCGACCCCGACCTGGTCGACTTCCCGATCCCGGGCAACGACGACGCCATCCGCGCCGTCGGTCTGCTGACCCGCGTGGTCGCCGACGCCGTCGCCGAGGGCCTCATCGCCCGCTCCGGTGGCAAGTCCGAGGGCACCGAGGGCGCCACCGCCGAGGAGCCGCTGGCCGAGTGGGAGCGCGAGCTGCTGGCGACCCCGGCCGCTGAGGAGACCAAGGCCGAGGAGACCCCGGCTGCTGAGTCCACCGAGGCGCCCGCCGAGGAGACCAAGGCCGAGGAGACCCCGGCTGCTGAGTCCACCGAGGCGCCCGCTGAGGAGACCAAGGCCGAGGAGACCCCGGCTGCCGAGTCCACCGAGGCGCCGGCCGAGGCCTGAGCCTCATCGTCCACTTAAGAGCCACTTAACAGTCAGAGGAAGACACACATGGCTTACACCGCTGCCGACGTCAAGAAGCTCCGCGAGCTGACCCAGGCCGGCATGATGGACTGCAAGAAGGCGCTCGACGAGGCTGACGGCGACTTCGACAAGGCTGTCGAGATCCTTCGCGTCAAGGGCACGGCGAAGGCCGCCGCCCGCGCCGCGGAGCGCACCACCTCGGCGGGCCTCGTCG
This sequence comes from Nocardioides panzhihuensis, assembly GCF_013408335.1. NCBI lineage: Bacteria > Bacillati > Actinomycetota > Actinomycetes > Propionibacteriales > Nocardioidaceae > Nocardioides > Nocardioides panzhihuensis. Next base: position 1,104,705 of record NZ_JACBZR010000001.1, read on the forward strand.
CCGCGTCCGGCAACGCGCTGGTCAGCCTCCTCTCGGAGACCGACTTCGTCGCGAAGAACGAGGGCTTCGTCGCGGCTGCCCAGCAGATCGCCGAGGCTGCCGACGCCAACAAGGTCAACGACCGGGAGGCCCTCAAGGCCGTCTCGCTCGGCGACAAGACCGTCGGCGAGACCGTCGAGGCGCTCGCCCGCACCATCGGCGAGAAGATCGAGCTCGGCCAGGTGGCCTACTTCGAGGGTGAGACCACGGTCTACCTGCACAAGAAGGCCTCCGACCTGCCGCCGAGCCTCGGCGTCCTGGTCTCCTACGAGGGTGACGAGGCGGCCGCCAGGCAGGCCGCCCAGCAGGCTGCCGCGCTCAAGGCGCAGTTCCTCACCTCCGACGAGGTCCCGGCCGACGTGGTCGAGGCCGAGAAGGACGTCCTCACCAAGAAGACGCTCGAGGAGGGCAAGCCCGAGGCTGCCGTCGCCAAGATCGTCGAGGGCCGGATCAAGGCGTTCTTCAAGGAGATCGTCCTGCTCGACCAGGAGTCGGTCTTCGAGTCGAAGAAGTCCGTCAAGCAGGTCCTGGACGCCGCCAACACGCAGGTCAAGCAGTTCGCCCGCTTCGACGTCGGCGCCTGACCAGAGCCTGGCCCGCGCGGACACCGCGCGATCCGTTAGGTTGAGCAGCAACGTACGACGAAAGGAGCCGGTCCGATGATCCATCTGGTCATCATCGGACCGGCTCTTTCGTACACCGAGAACACCGGCACAGCCCCGCACGACGTCGCCCGAGGAAAGGCCACGGTATGACCCGCTACCAGCGCATTCTGATCAAGCTGTCCGGAGAGAACTTCGGCGGCGGCGAGGTCGGCGTCGACCCCATCGTAGTGGCCTCGATCGCCAAGGAGATCTCTGCTGTCGCCGCCTCCGGCGTGCAGGTCGCGATCGTGGTCGGTGGCGGCAACTTCTTCCGCGGCGCCGAGCTGCAGCAGGCCGGGATGGACCGGTCCCGCGCTGACTACATGGGCATGCTCGGCACCGTCATGAACTGCCTCGCGCTGCAGGACTTCCTCGAGAAGGAGGGAGTCGACACCCGGGTGCAGACCGCGATCACGATGGGTCAGGTCGCCGAGCCCTACATCCCGCGCAAGGCCATGCGTCACCTCGAGAAGGGCCGCGTCGTGATCTTCGGCGCGGGCTCAGGCATGCCCTACTTCTCCACCGACACCGTCGCCGCCCAGCGTGCGATGGAGGTTCACGCCGAGGTCGTCCTGATGGCCAAGAACGGCGTCGACGGTGTCTACACCGCCGACCCGAAGAAGGACCCGACGGCGACGAAGTACGACGAGCTCACCTTCAACGAGGCGCTGCAGAAGCAGCTCAAGATCGCCGACGCCACCGCGTTCGCCCTCTGTATGGAGAACAAGATGCCGATCGTGGTCTACGGCGCGGAGGACGAGGGGGCGATCTTCCGGATCGTCCAGGGTGAGAAGATCGGTACGCTCGTCACCGCTGGCTGAGCGGCACGAGCCCACACGCCACCCCACACCCAAATCACTTACGAGCCACAGGAGCAACCGGTGATCAACGACATCCTCAACGAGGCCGACAGCAAGATGGTGAAGTCGGTGGACTCCACGCGTGAGGACTTCTCCACCATCCGTGCCGGTCGGGCCACCCCGCAGATGTTCAGCAAGATCCTGGTCGACTACTACGGCACCCCGACGCCGATCCAGCAGCTGGCCTCGTTCACCAGCCCCGAGGCGCGGATCATCAACATCGCCCCGTTCGACATCGGCGCCATGGCCAACGTCGAGAAGGCCATCCGCGACTCCGACCTCGGCGTCAACCCGTCCAACGACGGCAAGATCCTGCGGGCGGTCTTCCCCGAGCTCACCGAAGAGCGCCGCAAGGAGTACATCAAGCTCGCCAAGGAGAAGGCTGAGCAGGGCCGCGTCTCGGTGCGCCAGGTGCGCCAGAAGGCCAAGCAGGGCCTCGAGAAGCTCGAGAAGGACGGCGAGGCCAGCAAGGACGACGTCACCGGCGCCGAGAAGCGCCTCGACGGCCTCACCAAGAAGCACACCGACGAGATCGACGAGATGCTCAAGTCCAAGGAAGCCGAGCTGCTGGAGGTTTGAGCCTGTGACCCTGCGAGCGAAGCGAGCAGGGTCACAACGCGAAAAGATCGAGCGAGCGCAGCGGCTGAGCTTGCGAAGCCGCGAAGCGGGTCGAGATCTACTCCTCAGCGAACGATCTCGCCGAGATCTGAGGCCCCAGACTGCTGGCCTACTGCTGGCCTACCACCCACGGACGAATGACTGAGCTTCCCATGACCCAGACGCCGCAGCCCTCTTCCCCGGCCCCCGAGCCGCCGAAGAAGGACTACGGCCGCGCCGGCCGCAACCTGCCCGCCGCGGTCGGCTCCGCCGTCGTCCTCCTGGTCGCCATCGCGCTGAGCCTGTTGTTCGTGAAGACTGCGTTCATGCTGATCGTCGTCGGCTGTGTCGTGGCCGCGGTCTGGGAGCTCCACCGGGGCCTGATGGCCAAGGACATGGACGTCCCCGAGCAGCCGCTGATGATCGGCGGCACGGTGATGGTCCTGGTCGCCTACTTCCTCGGCGCCGACGCGCTGGTGACCGCCACCGCGGTCTCGGCTCTGGTGATCATGCTGTGGGTCCTGCGGCGCGGCGTCGACGGTTACGTACGCACGTCCGCCGCAGCCGTCCTCACCCTCTTCTACCTGCCGTTCCTGGGTTCGTTCGTCGGGCTCATGCTCGGCGAGGGCGGCGGCTGGACCTCGGGCGGGCTCTCGGACGACGGCGTACGCGGCATCATCGTCTGGGTTCTGCTCACGATCATGTCCGACATCGGCGGCTACGTCGCCGGCGTCCTCTTCGGCAAGCACCCGATGGCCCCGGTGATCTCGCCGAAGAAGTCGTGGGAGGGCTTCGTCGGATCCATGGTCTTCACCGTGGCCGCCGGCGTCGGCCTGGTCGTGTGGCTGCTCGACGGAGCCTGGTGGATCGGCGTCGCGCTGGGTGTGGTCGTCTGTGTGATGGCCGTCCTCGGCGACCTGGTCGAGTCGGTCATCAAGCGCGATCTCGGCGTCAAGGACATGAGCCAGATCGTCCCGGGCCACGGCGGCCTGATGGACCGCCTCGACTCGCTGCTGGCCACCGTCGCCCCCGTCTGGCTGATCCTCCACTACGCCGTCTTCTGAGGCTCTTCCTCGTACGCCACGGGCGACCGACCCCGGTCCCGGGCGTCGCCGCGGAGCACTGGGAGCTCGACCCGGCCGGCTTCGACGACATCTGGGCGTTGCGAGACCGGCTCCCGGCCGGCGCGACGTGGTATTCCTCGCCCGAGCCGAAGGCACAGCAGACCGCTCAGCTGCTCACCGATGGCGACGTCGGCGTGGTGGACGCACTGCGCGAGCAGGTCCGAGGTGCCGCCTGGGTCGAGGACTTCCAGGCCACCGTCGAGAGAGCGTTCGCGGAGCCGTCCGTCCCTGCGTACGAGGGCTGGGAACCGCTCGTGACATGTCGAGAGCGGGTGACGAAGGCCGTGTCCGGGATCCTGTCGGCGCACGCGGGCGAGGACGTCGTGCTCGTCGGCCACGGGACTGCCTGGACGTCCTTGCGAGCGAGGTCACCGGCCAGCCTGCTGACCTGGTGCGATGGCGGGCGCTCGGCATGCCTGACGTGATCCAGGTCTGAGATACGGCACTTCCGCGATTCTTTGCCCAACGAGCACGGGGTCGAGCGTTACGGTTGAAGCGTGACCGAGCGGCCCACGGACCTCGACGTGGACTCCGATCCAGACGTCGAGGCAGATCACGACCCGGAGGGGGAGTCCCCAGGGTCGAACGGGCTGTGGGCATGGCTCCACGACTCGCATCCGACCGTGGCCGCCCTGGTCGGGTTCTATATCGGCCTGGCCTACGCGATCCTGGTGCCCGGCACCTGGGGTGCTCTGCTGACGTGGGTGGCCGGGCAGGAGCGGGCCGAGGAGCTGTTCCCGTGGGTGGCGCTGACCCTGCTCGTGCCGCTTGCCCTGCTCATCCCGCGCAAGACCCGCCGGCTGGCCCAGTTCGTCTGGCTGGGGATCATCCTGACCGTGCTGGTGGTCGTCGGCGTCGGCGCCCTGGTGTTCTGGATCCTGCTGAAGACGGGCTGACTCGGGCTGAGCGGATCGAGGGTTCGCCGTACGCCGCACCCCGGTGGGACACTGGAGCGGTGACCGAGCCCGACCCTGTGACCGTACCGGCCCCGCACAGCCCCGAGGCTGAGGCCGCCGCGATGGAGGGGCGCCGTCTGCCGCTGGTGATGGCGCCGCCGAAGGGACGCGGCAAGCCGCCGCGCCACCTCGCCGACCTCGACCTGGCCGGCCGCCAGGACGCGGCGAAGGAGGCCGGACTTCCGGCGTTCCGGGCCAAGCAGCTCTCGGTGCACTACTTCGAGCGCCTGGTCGACGATCCGGAGAAGATGACCGACCTGCCCGCGAACCAGCGTCAGGAGCTGGTCGACACCTTCCTGCCCGACCTGATGACGCCGATCAGTCAGCAGGAGGCCGACAAGGGCACCACCCGCAAGACGCTGTGGAAGCTCTTCGACGGTGCGCTGGTCGAGTCGGTCCTGATGCGCTACACCGACCGCGCCACGGTCTGCATCTCCTCGCAGGCCGGCTGCGGCATGGCCTGCCCGTTCTGCGCCACCGGCCAGGGCGGCCTCGAGCGCAACATGTCGACGGCCGAGATCGTCCACCAGGTCGTTGTCGCGGCCCGGCAGATGGCCAGCGGCGAGGTCCCCGGTGGTCCTGGTCGTCTCTCCAACGTGGTCTTCATGGGCATGGGCGAGCCGATGGCCAACTACAAGGCCCTGATGGGTGCGGTCCGTCGTCTCACCTCGCCGGCTCCCGAGGGCCTGGGCCTCTCGGCGCGCCACGTGACCGTCTCCACCGTCGGCCTCGTGCCGCGGATCAAGCAGCTCACCGAGGAGGGCATCCCGGTCACCCTCGCCCTCTCGCTGCACGCTCCCGACGACGAGCTGCGCAACGAGCTGGTCCCGATCAACACCCGCTTCTCGGTCGCCGAGACCGTCGACGCCGCCTGGAACTACGCCCGCGTCACGAAGCGCCGGGTGAGCATCGAGTACGCGATGATGCGCGGCATCAACGACCAGGCCTGGCGCGCCGACCTCCTCGCCGACGTCCTCAACTCCTACGGCGACTGGGGCTGGGTCCACGTCAACCTGATCCCGCTCAACCCGACCCCGGGCTCGAAGTGGACCGCGAGCGACCCGGCCGACGAGCGCGAGTTCGTACGCCGCCTCGAGGCCAAGGGCATCTCCACCACCGTTCGCGACACCCGCGGCCGCGAGATCGACGGCGCCTGCGGCCAGCTCGCTGCTCAGTCGGTCTCCTAGCCGGACCTACAGCCGGTCGTCCTGCCCGGTTCCGGGGGCCCCGATAATCTCGGCCCATGACCGATGAGCTCGAGTCCGCCGTCGTCCTCATCACCGGTGTGATGGCGGCCGGCAAGTCCACCGTCGCACAGGCCCTCGCCGAGCGGCTGCCGGCCGCCGCGCATGTCCGGGGCGATGCCTTCCGGCGGATGATCGTGTCAGGTCAGCGTGAAATGACGCCGGACGCGGACGAGGAGGCCGTGAACCAGCTCCGGCTGCGCTACCGGCTGTCAGCGATGGTCGCCGACGAGTACGCGGCGGCGGGCCTGACCGCCGTCGTCCAGGACATCGTGCTCGGCGATGAGCTGAGGACTTACACGGAGAGCGTTCGCACGCGGCCGCTGTACGTCGTCGTGCTCGCGCCGCGCCCGGACGCCGTCGCCGTCCGTGAGAGCGGCCGTGCGAAGACGGGGTACGGCGAGTGGACCGTGGAGGCCCTTGACCGGGGGATGCGTGAGGACACTCCGCGCATCGGGCTGTGGCTCGACTCCTCGGAGCTGACGGTCGAGGAGACCGTCGACGCGATTCTCGCGGGCCTCGACCGGGCACGGCTGGATGAGGATGCGGAAAGTGTCTGATCGGCGCTGAGCCCACCGCCACCGAGCGGCTTCGGCCGCGGCCGAGCAGCGCTGAGCCCGCGAGGATGATCCCGGTTGAGCCGCCGGTCGGGCCGTCGCATGACGTCGTCGTTCACGGGTACCGGTCCGAGCGTCGACATTCATCCTGCGCCCACTAGAGGTGACCATGTCCAGCCAGCCATCCGCACCAGATCAGGACAACCCGACGAGGATCGCATCGGCCGGATGAGCATGTCGATCATCCTCGTCACCGGAGCGTCGAGCGGGATTGGTCTGGCTGTAGCGCGCCTCGCCGCCACGCGCGGAGACCACGTCGTCCTGGTCGCCCGGGGTCGTGAGTCGCTGGACGCCACCGCTCGTGGGTGTGAGCGGCTGGGTGCCGCATCGACCATGGTGCTCCCGCTCGATGTGGGAGACGACGATGCGGTGGGGGACTGTATCGGGGCAGTGCTCGATCGACATGGGCGGATCGACACGGTCATCCACTGCGCCGGAGTGGTTGCGTTCGGTCGCACGGAGTCCCTGCCGCCCGAGATCTTCGATGGTGTGCTGCGTACCAACCTCCTCGGCTCGGCCAATGTGGCACGTCACGTGGTGCCTGTGTTGCGCGGTCAGGGCAGCGGAACGCTGGTCCTGGTTGGCTCAGCCCTCGGCCACATCACGGTGCCTTCGATGAGTCCCTACGTCATCAGCAAGTGGGGTGTTCGCGCGTTGGCTCATCAGCTGCGCCTGGAGAACCGCGACCGACCTGACGTCGCGATCTTGTACGTCGCGCCGGGCGGCGTGGACACCCCCATCTATCACCATGCCGCGAGTGTCATCGGTCATGAGGGTCGGCCCCCGCCTCCGGTCTCCAGCCCTCAACGAGCAGCCCGACAGATCCTGCGCCGGGTCGACCGCGGCCGCGGCCGGCCACAGCTGAGCATGGCCAACGACGTGACACGGCTCGTATTCGCGGCGCCCCTCGTCCATGACCGGGTGGTCGCGCCGATCATCGGCTTCCTGGTCGCTGACCTCGCCCGCCCCGTGGACCCACATCCGGGGAACGTCCTGACCAGCATGAAAGGCGAGAACGCCATGCGCGGCCGCCGCGAGAACACCGTCCTGGGGCTCGCGCGCAACCTGGCCGTCCGCATAACGCGCCGGGGGCGGGGTACCGCTACGTCCAGTGACCCCAAGTCGCCGAGGACATCTCCATGAGTACAAACCGCAGATTGGTCCACGCATCACCCCAGCACGTGTGGGACGTCCTCTCGGACGGCTGGCTTTACCCGCTCTGGGTGGTCGGCGCGTCTCGCTTGCGCGATGCCGACAAGGACTGGCCGAACGTCGGCGCGCAGCTGCATCACTCCGTCGGCATCTGGCCGCTGCTGCTCGACGACAGCACCGAGGTGCTCGAGTGCTCACCCGGGAGCAGGCTGTTGCTCCGTGCGCGCGGCTGGCCCGTGGGTGCCGCGCATGTCGAGATCACTCTGGAGGAAGCAGAAGACGGCACCGAGATCGTGATTCGAGAACAGGCCGTCGATGGCCCGGGAGCTCTGGTTCCACGGCTGGTGCAGGATCCCCTTCTCAGCTGGCGAAACGTGGAGGCCCTCCGGCGCTTGGCCTACATCGTCGAACACCGCCCATGAGTGACGCCTCCTACGACGCCTTCTACGACGCGGTCGTCGTTGGTTCCGGACCCAACGGCCTGGTCGCGGCCAACCTGCTGGTCGACAAGGGCTGGTCGGTGCTGGTGCTCGAGACCCAACCCACCACAGGTGGAGCGGTCCGCAGCTCCGAGGACGTCCACCCGGGGTTCATCCACGACACCTTCAGCGCGTTCTATCCGCTTGCGGCCGCCTCCGCCACCATCCGTGGGCTCGGTCTGGACGAGTACGGGCTGCGGTGGACGCATGCTCCCGCAGTCCTGGGCCACCCCATGCAGGACGGCAGCTGGGCGCTGCTGCACCGCGACCGGCACGTCACCGCAGAGCTGCTCGATGCCCAGCATGCCGGCGACGGCCAGGCATGGCTGGAGCTGTGCGGTCTCTGGGACCAGATCGGCGATCCCCTCGTGCAGGCCCTGCTGACCCCGTTCCCGCCCCTGCGGCCGGGGGCCCGTCTGCTCAACGCCCTGCGTCGTGCCGGGGGCCTGGCGGCCGTGCGTACCCTGCTCACGCCAGCCGGAGACCTCGGACGCAACCGCTTTCGGGGCGAGGCTGCGCGTCTGCTCCTGGCCGGCAACGCCGGACATGCCGACATCCCGTTGGACGCGCCGGGCTCCGGCACGATGGGACTTCTGCTCGCGATGCTGGGCCAGACCGTCGGCTTCCCCGTCCCAGCAGGGGGTGCTGGCATGCTCGCCGCCGCACTGGAGCGCCGCTTCCGTGAGCGTGGTGGTGACGTCCGCTGCGGTGCCGAGGTCACCCGCCTCGGTGTCGAGGACGGTCGCATCACCGAGGTTCGCACCCGTGGCGGCCACCGGATCAAGGTGGGCCGGGCCGTGATCGCCGCCGTCGCGGCGCCCCATCTGTACGGCCGGCTCCTCGATCCCGCAGACGTGCCGCGACGCGTCGCAGCCGGCATGGCGAACTTCCAGCTGGACCCAGGCACGGTCAAGGTCGACTGGGCCCTGCACAAGCCCATTCCATGGCTCACCGAGCCCGCGTATGCGCCCGGCACCTTCCACGTCGCCGACTCGGTCGAGCAGATGACCCAGTCCATGTCTCAGGTGTCTGCCGGCGTCATCCCCGATGCTCCGTTCCTCCTGGCAGGTCAGATGACCACCACCGACCCGACCCGCTCGCCGCCGGGGACGGAGTCGGTGTGGGCCTACACGCACGTGCCGCAGACGGTGCTGCGCGATGCGGGACCTGACGGGCTGCGCGGGCGGTGGGACAAGGAGGAGTGTGAGCGTTTCGCCGATCGCATGCAGGCGCGCATCGAGCGCCTGGCGCCCGGCTTCGGCAGCGCCGTCGCCTCACGACGCGTTCTCGGGCCCCGTGAGTTCGAGGCTCTCGACGCCAACCTCATCGGTGGGGCGATCGGCGGCGGCACTTCTCAGCTCCACCAAGAGCTGGTCTTTCGACCCGTGCCAGGCATGGGGCGGGCAGAGACCGGCATCACCGGGCTGTTCCTCGGGTCCGCCTCAGCCCACCCAGGCGGAGGCGTGCACGGCGCGGCCGGCAGCAACGCAGCCCGGGCCGCCATCCTGCACGATCGTCTTCGATGGGGTGATCGCCGTCTTGGACGGTCGACAACGACCCGCCGGCGGGTCACCAAGGCACAGCACGGCGCCTCCTCAGGAAGGCCAACCGAGTGAACCCAGTCGATGTCGTAGGGCCTGCTGACGACCGTCCGAGCAGGCGCGGACTGGCTCCCGCCGTCACGGGAACGATGGCGCGCGCTGGCGGACGTGTGCTGCAGGCCGGTGTCGGCGTGCTCGCCCACTTGCGACCCGCTGACAAGCCTCTGCACCCGCACGGCAAAGTGCACACGGCCTTGCTGCGGCGGCACCCGGGAGCCACCACGGGCGCAGCGTTCCTCGATGAAGGTGGGTCGGACGAGGTGGTGGTACGACTCTCCCGCGCGGTGGGCCTGCCTGAGAAGGTGCCCGACGTCAACGGGCTTGCCGTGCGCGTTCCCACCGCCCCCGGTGAACACGCCGACCTCCTGCTCGCCACCACCGGTCACGGTCGATGGACCAGGTTCTTGCTGGTTCCCCGTACCCGTCTGTCCGACGGGTTCTTCAGCACGCTGCTCCCGTACCGCGCGCCCACCGGGCCGGTCTGGCTCGGAGCGCAGTTCGTCGGCGAAGCCACGTGGCGAATGGCGTGGGCACGGCCAGGGACGGACTGGACGTGGTTCGCGACGCTCGAGCTGACCATCGAGTCGGACCGCGACTTGCTGCTCTCCTTCGACCCGACCCGCTCAACGCCACCCGGACTCGAGATCTACGAATGGCACCGCCGCCTACGAGCGCCCGCCTATGAGACGGCGCGGCAGTCGCGAGCTCGGTAGCCCCGGCCGCCCCGGCCCGCGGCCATGGGCGGTATGAGACGACTCAAGCCCCTGGCACGGGCCGCTGCTCGTGGCCGCGGCGGCCCTGGGTGCGGCGGGCCTCCTTCATCTCCGACTCGTAGAGGTGTCGCTTGCCCTGGACGAGAGCGTCGCGAGCCTCCTTCTCCAATCGCTTGAAAGTGGCGTAGTAGCCGTCGTCGTACTCCTCGACGATCTGAAACGTCCACCTGCCGTAGAGCACGTTGCGTCCCACGAGCTCTCGCTCGAACGTGTCCGCCAGCTCGGTGTGGCCGGCCTCGCGCAGCTGCTGGACACCTTTGCCGAGGGTGAGGTCGGCCGTGCCGGTGATGCGATGCAGTGCGTACAGATGACCGCGGGCGATCTCGATCGCTTCGAGTGCCTCGCTGATGGAGCCGAGCGCCTCGACGGTGAGGTCGTCGACGCCATCGGGCCGGATGTGCTCCTCATCGGTGGTCATGCCGCGATCGTGGCAAAATGAGCGGGCCGGCGGCAACCCCCTGCGCGGCCGCCGGCTTCGACACGCTGCCCCGATCAGCCCGGGCCAGCCCAACGCCGCGAGCCTAGGGACGTCGGCTCACCGGCTTCTGTCGTAAGCCGCGGAGCGGTGACAGATTTCTGAGAGTCACGCGACGTTTCCGCTGATGACGCCGGGCGGACTATCTGTCACCCGGCACAGAGTTCTGGCCACGGGAGGTTCACCGACCCGTCAACCAAGTCGGGGATCACGTTGCCGGAGGGCGCTCACGATCAGAAACATGAGCATCAGCCTCGATCGGGTCCCGCTGGTCGCCGCCAACGCAGAGCCGCTCCGCGTCCTCATCGTCACGGAGTCGTTCCTGCCCCAGGTCAACGGCGTGACGAACTCCGTACGCCGTGTGCTGGAGCATCTCGCGGTCGACGGCCATACCGTCGAGGTCGTGGCGCCCACCGGGCCCGCCGAGTACGCCGGGTTCCCGGTGACCCGGACCAGAGGCGCGACCTTCTGGGTCTACAAGGACTTCCGCGTCGGACTCGAGACGCGACGCAAGCTGCGCGCGGTGATGCGCCGGTTCAACCCCGACGTCGTCCACGTCGCCTCACCAGCCCTGCTCGGACGGCAGGCAGTGCTGGTCGCCAAGGAGCTCGGCATCCCGAGCGTGGCGATCTACCAGACGGACCTGGTGGGCTTCTGGGACAAGTACAAGGCGGTCGGGGGTCCGCAGGCGGCCGCGATGCTCACCCGCCAGGCCCACTCGGCCGCCGACCGCACCCTGGCGCCGAGCTCGTCGGCCCTCACCCAGCTCGAGGGCCTCGGCGTGCAGCGTACGGGACTGTGGCCCCGGGGTGTCGACGTCGAGCTGTTCCACCCGAGCCGCGTCGACCACGACCTGCGCGCCGAGCTCGCGCCGAACGGGGAGACGATCGTCGGCTACGTCGGTCGGCTGGCGCAGGAGAAGGAGCTGCACCTGCTCGCCGCGCTCTCCCGCAACCCGGTGTACAAGGTCGTGCTCGTCGGCGGGGGTCCGCAGGAGCGAGAGCTGCGCCAGCTGCTCCCGAACGCCACCTTCATGGGCGTGCTGCAGGGGGAGGAGCTCGGGACTGCGTACGCCTCGCTCGACATCTTCGTGCACACCGGCTCCCACGAGACGTTCTGCCAGGCGGTCCAGGAGGCGCTCGCCTCCGGGGTCCCGGTGGTCGCGCCGCGTTCCGGCGGGCCGTTGGACCTGGTCGCCGACGGCGTCACCGGGTTCTTCTACGAGCCGGGCAGCCGCGACGATCTCGGCTCCCACGTCGCGCTGCTCCACAACGACCCGCAGCTGCGGCTGCGGATGGGACGCGAGGCCCGCAAGAGCGTCGCGCACAAGTCCTGGGGCTCGGTGAACGCGGCCCTGGTGGACCACTACCGCGACGTCATCCGGGCACGCCAGCAGCGATGACGTCGACCACCTCCTCGGCGGTGTCGACGAGGTGGACGTACGGCTCCATCACGCGCCCGCGCGCGAGTGCCTGCAGCAGCGGCCAGACCGGCAGCGTCTCGGTCCAGTAGCGCCGTCCGACCAGCACCATCGGCGCGATCGCGCTGGCATCGGCGTAGTAGTTCTCGCAGGCGTCCTGGAAGACCTCCTGCACGGTGCCGCCGGCGCCCGGCAGGAAGACGATCCCGCCGTCGCAGACCTCCAGCAGCACCGCCTCGCGCGTGGCGTTGCGGAAGTACTTCGCGATCGATCCGGCGAACACGTTGGGCGGCTCGTGCCCGTAGTGCCACGTCGGGATCCCCAGCGATCTCCCGGGTCTGCCCTCGCCCTCCTCGCGTACGCGGAGGGCGACCTGTGCCCACGCCCGGATCGAGGGCCGGAAGGACGGCACCGAGGCCAGCGACTCGAGCGCGTTCTCCAGCGTCGTCTTCGGTGCTCCGGCGAGGAAGGCCCCGAGGTTGGCGGCCTCCATCGCGCCCGGGCCGCCGCCGGTGGCGACCACATAGTGGCTCGCCAGCTGCTGGCCCAGGTGGGCGGCGGTCGTGTAGGCCTCCTCGCCCCGCTGCAGCGCGTGCCCGCCCATCACCCCGACGATCCGGGATCCCTCGTCGTGTCGTGCGCGCACCCACGCCTCGAGCGCGGCGTCGATCGCGTGGTCGTGGAGGGCGATCGCGAGCTCGTCGTCGGCATCGAGCGGTTGCTGCAGCCACGCGTACGCCCTCGCGTCCAGGCTCCGCGCATAGACGGGGTCGTCGTAGAGCTCGTCGGCGGTGTAGAGCCTGGAGCGGTAGGCGTCCACCGGCGCCTCCGAGATCACCGGCATCACCAGCGCGCCCTCGGCCTCGGCGTAGACCCCGTCGCCGGGCGCGAACCTGCAACCCAGGAATGTCGCCCCGGCGAGCTCGGCCTCCCGCAGGACGGTGGAACGCGAGCTCAGGTCCAGCGACCGCAGCCGCCAGCCCCGCAGGCTCCCCGCTCCCGCCGCCAGGTGCCTGTCGAGCTCCTCCACCGACTCGATGTCGACATGCCGTCCCCGGTGATGCTTCATACCGAGAAACCTACCGACTCACATCGGCCAGGAGACTCCGGTCATCGCCTCGGACTCCGTCCACAGCTTGCGGGCGAGGTCGGGATCGGAGGCGATCGCGGTGCGCCCGACGAGCGTCGGGCTGCCGCGGTACTCGCCGAACCCGTCCGGTCCGACATAGCTTCCCGCCGGAAGATCCTGGCTGGCCGCGTACAGAGTCGGGAGGGCGCCTGCCTCGGCGGACTGCGCGACGACCCGGTTGCCGAGTGCCATGAGGGTGTGCTTGAGGCGGTTGCCGGTGTGGCTCTGCAGGTTCGTGGCGGCGTAGCCCGGGTGGGCGGCGTACGCCCGGATCCCGGTGCCCTCCAGGCGTCGCAGCAGCTCGAGGGTGAAGAGCAGGTTGGAGATCTTCGACTGCCCGTAGGCCTTCTGCGGCTGGTAGTCGCGTCGCTCCCAATTGAGGTCGTCGAGGTCGAAGCCGCCCCAGCGGTGGGCCGAGGAGGCGACGGTGACGACGCGGTCGGTGATGTGGGGGAGCAGCAGGTTGGTGAGCGCGAAGTGCCCCAGGTGGTTGGTGGCGAGCTGGCTCTCGTAGCCGTCGGTCGTGAGACGCTTCGGCACCATCATGATCCCGGCGTTGTTGATGAGTACGTCGATCTCTCCGGTCCACGCGTCGGCGAACTGTCGCACCGAGCCGAGGTCGGCGAGGTCGAGCGACCGCACCTCGGTCTTGCCGCCGATCGTGGCAGCCACCTCCTCGCCGACGGCGACGTTGCGTACGGCCAGGACGACGTGAGCTCCCTTCGCGCTGAGCTCGGTGGCGACGATGCGGCCCAGGCCGCTGGTCGCGCCGGTGACGATCACGGTGCGGCCCTCGAAGGACGGCAGTCGTTGGGAAGTCCACTTCTGTTCGTTCATGGGTTCAATCTAGACGCTGACAAGAATCTTGACAATGACAATATCAGTCAAATCTCGATAGGGTGTGCCCTGATGACCGAGACGATGCCCCGCTACCACCACGGCGATCTGCGCGCCGCGGTGCTCCGCCGAGCGGAGGAGGTGCTGCGCGAGTCGGGCACCGATGCGCTCTCGCTACGCGGCATCGCCCGCGATCTGGGCGTGAGCCACGCCGCGCCGAGCGCCCACTTCCGCGACAAGAACGCGCTCTTCGACGCGCTCGCGGTCGTCGGATTCCGGCGGCTGGGCGAAGTGACGGACGCCGCGCTAGCCACCCGCGGCTCGTTGACCGACGACCTGGTCGCCTTCGCCTCGGCCTACCTCGGGTTCGCCACCGACAACCCCGCGCTGCTCTCGGTGATGTTCGCGCGCAAGCACAGCGAGACCGCCGGCGCCGAGATCGCCGGGGCCGTCGCCGCCGCCTTCGCCCATCCCACCGCCCTGCTCACCGACGGCCAGGTCCGTGGTGAGGTCGCCGACGGCGACCCCGAGGTCATCGGGGTCACCGTCCTGGCGGCGCTCCAGGGTCTGGCCACCTTCGTCGGCTCCGGCTTCGTGACGCCCGAGCAGTCGCAGGGGATGGTGCGCGACGTCGTCGAGACCCTGATGCGGGGGCTGGCCCGCTAGAAGGCGTGGGCCATCAGGTCGGCGTAGACCTCCTGCTCGTCGATCTCGAGGCCCCTGGCCTGGAACCACTTCGCCACGTTGGCGACGTCGCGGAGCAGGAAGTCGAAACCCAGAGGGTTGCCGACCAGGTCGATGATCTGGGGGAGGTCGATGATGACGAGCCGGTCTTGCTGGGCAAGGATGTTGTAGGGGGAGAGGTCGCCGTGGACCATCCCCGCCTGCACCATCGTGGCCAGTGAGTCGACCAGCCCGTCCCACCACATCTCCAGGACGTGCCGCTCCGGCCGGGTCTGGGCGAGCCGGGGTGCCGTCTCGAGCTCCCCGTTGCCGTCGTCGACCGCGATCCACTCCATCAGGATCTCGGTCCCGTCGATCTGCACGGGATAGGGGACCGGAAGACCGAGCTGCCAGCAGCGTACGAGCGCGTTCCACTCGGCGTTGGCCCACTCGGCCTTGGCGACCTCACGGCCGAAGGTCGAGCCCTTCTTCAGGGCGCGCTCGTCTCGGGATCGCTTGACCGAGCGGCCCTCGGTATAGGTCGCGGCCCGGTGGAAGGTGCGATGGTCGGCATCGCGGTAGCGCTTGGCGACCATCAGCGCCTCCTGCTCGGGGGCCAACGGGTCGGCCCGCACGATCAGGAAGGCGTCGGCCTCCTTGCCGGTCTTGAGGATGCCGAGATCGGTGTCGATGGCACCCTGAGAGGTCACCACCCAGTCCGGGCGCGGCTCCGGTCCACGGGAGAGCGGCTCGACCGAGAGCCAGGTGGACCAGCGTTGTCCGTCTTCCAGGTCGTCGCCGTAAGCCTGGAAGTCGAAGACGAAGTCGGGGTCGATTCCCGCCAGAGGATCGGATACGGCGGGATCAGCGGAGAGGTTCTCCTGAGTCACTACGGGTGCTCCTGATACGAGAGATGTGGTCTGTGGGCAGGCACAGGACAACGACAGTCATGGTCTGCTCCTCTCGATCAAGGGCGCCTCGTGGACGAGGAACGCCGGTCGTGGTCCATGGTGGCGGACCGCGACCGGCGTATGCAACGGGTTTATTCGTGACCTGTGGTGACGGAGAGTGTCCGCAGGTCAGTGGCCGCCGACGAGCGGAGCGACGGCGCGGGCGACCAGAGAGCCCTTGCCGGTGGCGGACTCCTCCGCGTCCGCCAGGGTCATCGCGCGCAGCCCGGCGTTGACGCCGAGCCAGCGCAGCGGCTCGGGCTCCCAGCGTGGTGAGACGTGCCCGACCCAGGGGAGGGCGGTGAGGTCGGAGGGGGTGCCGAGGATCAGGTCTCGCAGCGTACGTCCGGCGAGGTTGGTGGTGGCGACGCCGTCCCCGACATAGCCGCCGGCGTGCGCGAGCCCGCTGGCCGGGTCGTAGCCGACCGAGGCGTGCCAGTCTCGCGGGATGGCGAGGACACCACCCCAGCGGTGGGTGACCTGGTGGCCGCGTACGGCCGGGAACAGCTCGATCAGGGTCGTCAGCAGGCGGCGGTGGGTGCGCAGGTCGGAGGCGTCTGCGTCGGTGATCCTCGACCCGAAGGTGTACGGAGCGCCGCGCCCGCCGAAGACCAGCCGGTCGTCCGCGGTGCGCTGCCCGTAGATCAGCAGGTGCCGGCCGTCGGAGAAGGTCTCGCGCTCCTCCAGACCGATGCTCGACCAGACCAGGTCGGAGAGCGGCTCGGTGGCGATGATGAGGGATCGGACCGGGATGACCTCGCGCTCCAGGCCGGCCAGCGTCGGGGTGTAGCCCTCGGTCGCGCGTACGACGACGTCTGCGGTGACCACGTCGCGCTCGGCTGGACTGTGCTGGTCCAGACTGTGCTCGACCAACACCCGGTGCGGCTCGATCGCGGTGGCGCGGGTCTGTTCGTAGATCGTCACGCCGCGGCTCTCGACCACACGGGCCAGGCCGCGCACGAGCTTGGCTGGATGGATCGAGGCGCAGTCGGGGGTGTAGGTCGCGCCCAGGGTGCCGGTCGCGGCGAGGCGCTGTTCGGCGCCGGCCCGGTCCAGGAGGGCGAGCTCGGCGTCGCCGAGACCCCAGGACCTGGCGTGCTCCACCTCGGCCTCAGCGCGCTCGAGCTGGGCCTGCGTACGGGCCACGGTGATCGTGCCGCCCTTGGCGATGTCGGCCTCGATGCCCTCTGCCTCGGCGACCCGGATCACCTCGTCGACGGTGGCGCGCATGGCCCGGTCCTGGGCGAGCGCTGCCTCCCGACTCGAGGCCGCCGCGACCTTGTCCAGCGAGGCGGGGAAGAGCGCCGAGCACCAGCCGCCGTTGCGGCCCGATGCCCCGAACCCGGCGACCTCGGCCTCGAGGATCGCGATCCGCAGGTCAGGCCTGGCCTCGGTCAGGTAGTAGGCCGTCCACAGTCCGGTGTAGCCGGCGCCGACGATCGCGACGTCCACCTCGAGGTCGCCCATCAGCGCCGGACGGGGCTCCCAGGTCTCGCCCGCGGTCTCGTGCCACAGGCTGATGCCGGCGTAGCCGTCACTGCTCACCGGACGCCCCAGGCGTAGGTCTGCTTGTGGAGGTGGAGGTACATGAACGTCTCGGTGCTCACCACGCCCTCGATGGCGCGGATCTTGCTGGAGATGAGGTTGAGGAGGGCCTCGTCGCTCTCGGCGACGACCTCCACGAGCAGGTCGTAGGAGCCGGCGGTGATGACGATGTAGTCGACCTCGTCGAGCTTGCCGAGCTCGTCGGCGATCCCCTCGATCGGGCCGGACGTGCGTACGCCGATCATCGCCTGCCGGGCGAAGCCGAGCTCGAGCGGGTCGGTGACCGCGACGACCTGCATGACGCCACTGTCGACGAGGCGCTGTACGCGCTGTCGCACCGCGGCCTCGCTCAGGCCGACCTCCTTGCCGATCGCGGCATAGCTGCGACGGCCGTCCTGCTGGAGCTGCTCGATGATCAGCTTGTTGACCTCATCGAGGTGAGCGCCCCCGTTGTGCTTGCGAGTCATGGTGTCAGTCAACCTTTTGCGCCTGTCGAGTTGCAACGAAATCCGTCGTGTGTGACGAACTATTTCCATGATTCCGTACATCGGGGTGGTTTGAGGCGCGCAGACTTGCAATAGTTGACGCGTGAGCCACGTGTCGCTGACCGATGCCAAGCCAGCCGTCTACTGGCTGGACGATCCCGAGAGGCCCGCGCCGCTACCGCCGCTGGTCGGGGTGGCCGAAGCCGATCTCGTGGTCGTCGGCGGCGGCTACTCGGGACTGTGGACGGCGTTGCTGGCCCGGATGCGGTTTCCGTCGTGGTCGGTCATGGTCCTCGAGGCCGGGCAGTGCGGCGACCAGGCCTCAGGCCGTAACGGCGGCTTCGCCGAGGCGTCCCTGACGCACGGCTTCTGGAACGGCCTGGAGCGCTGGCCCGACGAGCTCGCGACGCTGGACCGGCTCGGTCAGAACAACCTGGCCGAGATGGCCGCGACCATCGAGCAGCACGGCATCGACTGCGACTGGCAGATGACCGGTGCGCTGAACGTCGCCACCCGTCCGCACGAGGTCGACGACCTCGCCGAGTGGTCGACGGCGCTGTCCGAGCACGGCGTCAAGCACCGGCTGCTGGACGAGTCCGCGGTGCGAGGTGAGCTCCGCTCGCCGACCTACCTCGGTGGCCTCGAGGTGCTCGGGGACACCGCGACCGTCGAGCCGGCGCGGCTTGCCTGGGGGTTGCGGCAGGCCTGTCTGGAGGCGGGGGTGGTGATCCACGAGGGTTCCGCGGTCACCGGTCTCGTCAGCGACGGGGCGGGGATGAAGGCGTCGACGATCATGGGATCGGTGCGCGCCGGTCGTGTCGCGCTCGCGACCAACGCCTTCCCGCCGTTGCTGCGGCGACTGCGGATGATGACCGTGCCGGTCTACGACTACGTACTCATGACCGAGCCGCTCTCCGCCGCGCAGCTGGCCGCTATCGGCTGGGCGAACCGGCAGGGCGTCAGCGACTCCGCCAACCACTTCCACTACTACCGCCTGACCAGGGACAACCGGATCCTGTGGGGCGGGTACGACGCGATCTACCACTTCGGCTCGAAGATCTCACCCGAGCTGGAGACCGGCGCGACCCACGACCGCCTTGCCGGCCATTTCTTCGAGACCTTCCCGCAGCTGGAGGGCCTGCGCTTCACCCACCGTTGGGCCGGCGTGATCGACACCTGTACCCGCTTCTCGGCCTTCTTCGGGAAGGCGTACGCCGGCCGCGTCGCCTACGCCCTCGGCTACACCGGTCTCGGCGTCGGTGCCACCCGCTTCGGCGCCCAGGTGATGCTCGACCTCCTCAGCGGCGAGCAGACGGAACGTACGTCGCTGGAGATGGTGCGCTCCAAGCCGTTGCCGTTCCCGCCCGAGCCGGTGCGTTACGCCGGGATCCAGATGATGGTCCGGTCGCTCGGCAAGGCTGATGCGAATGGGGGTCGGCGTGATCTCTTCCTGCGGACGATGGATCGGCTGGGGCTTGGGTTCGACTCTTAGGGCTTAGAGCGGCTCGGTGCTGGTCGTCTTCGTTGGGTTGGGGCCGCCGACCCGTTGTGGATGGTGTTCACGCCGGATCCCGGAGTCAAGGACGGCCTTCGGCCGCCGGCTTCGCCGGCCGCTATCGCGGTCCTTGACACCGGGATCCGGCGAGAAATTTGGCTGGCTATCGGGTCGGCGGCGGGGTGTGGCGCAGCGGTTTGGGGTTGGCACGGGATCGGGGACCGGGGTGGCCGGTCCTCACGGGCGGGTCCGTGGGGCGCTGTACTAGACGATGACACCTCGTGAATATTTCACAAGGTCGAGATCGTCGGGCCGGGAGCGATCAGACGCGACGGCTGAAGCGGATCCGTCCATCCGGGAGGCGCTCATAGCCGTAGTTCGGGTCGTGAATCCGGCGATGATCGCTGGAACACAACAACACCATGTTGGCCAGATCGGTTCGCCCGCCTTGGGACCACGGTTTCAAATGGTGGGCTTCGGTCCAGGCGGCTGGGGCGTCGCAGTCCTCGGCTTGGCAACACTTGTCCCGCAACCGGAGTGCTCGGTGTTGGACGGGGTGCGCGAGTCGGGTGGTGCGGCCGAAGTCGAGGATCTCAGAACCTGTGCCGAGGACTACGGGGATGAGGTCGGCGTTGCAGGCCATCCGGCGAGCTTCCGCCGCGGTGATGTGCTCCCCGTCGAATCCCAACGCTGCGGTGCCGAGGTCTTTGCGGAGGTCTTCGACGTTCATGGTGATGAACACCGTCGTGGCATGACCACCATGACGGGGCAGCTGATCCACGTCGTAGGTCTCAATGACCCGGGCGAAGGCCTGGCCCAGCAGTCGGTCATAGGGGGCCTTGCGGCCTCGGTCTTCGGCAGAGAGCTTCCTCGGCTGCGCCAGGGAGTCCAGGATCGTGCGCAGCCTCAGCCCGACCGCGTACGAGACCCGGGCGTGGATGTCCACGGTCCCGTCGCCATTGGCACGGGACGTGAAGAAGGTGCGCCGCTGGGCGCGTTCTTCCTCCCGCTGGAGTGCTTTGGCTTCGGCTGCCTCGAACCGTTCGGGGTCGACCTCGACCAGGATCCGCTTCCCGATGATCTCAAGCTTGGTAGCGGTCATCTCGGTGGCGTACTCGACCAGCAGCTTCTCCGCCAGAATCAGATTCTCACGACTGGCTTCAGGGTCGGCCTCGATCGCCTCGAGCGCCTTGACGATCACCCGGGCCTTCTCCTGAGACACCACACCCTCGGCGAGGCCGGCGGCGACGAGCTCGTACCTCGCGACCCCTGCGGCCAGTTTCACCTCGGCGCGTCCGATCTTCTTGTCGACCAGCAGTTCGGTCCACATCCACCCCGAGGCATCTTTCGCGCCGGTCTCCTCAGCGATGTCGCCCGCGACAGCGAGGATCCGGAGTTTGAGGGCCGCTTGCTTGGCCTGGATGATCTCCAGGCGCTTGAGCCGTTCCTTCTTCTCCGCCGTGCGCCAATAGGCAGGATCTCTAGCAAGAAGGTTGTCGAGGGAGGATTCGAGGGCAGCGAGCTCTGCATCGATCGGGTCTTCGGGGTTGATTCCCCAGTGGTTGATCTCGTGCTCGAGACTCATCGCCGCCCCTCCTCTCCGGTGTGTTCAGAGGCGTGTTGTGATGGGTCTTATTCTACTCCTTTCGACCAGCCGAATCTACTTATCTTCGCAGGTCAGACCCCTGTTTTCGCGATGAGCGAACGGCCTCAAACCTGTGGATGATAAGTGGCCCGCAGGGCCACCTCTGCCACCCCACGGACTCCACCGTTCCGGAGCAAGATTCCGCTGCGCCACACCCGGGCCGCCGCCCCGATAGCCAGCCAAATCTTTCTTGACCTGGTCCGGTGTCAAGGACCGCGAAGCGGCCGGCGCAGCCGGCGCCCGGAGGGCGTCCTTGACTCCGGGGCAGGTCAAGAAGACCCTCGAAGCCGGGTCGGCGGCCCACACCAGCCTTCGGGTGGGACGTTCCGGCAGGGAGCTGTGTTGGTCTCGACACGCCTCCGCCTAGCGGCTCCGGCGGCTCGACCAGCGGGGAGAGTCTCGACAAGCTCGACCAGCGGGGATGGCGGCGAGAACCTAAGCCGCAGGATGCTCGTAAGCCTCCGCGACCCGCTCGCGAAGCTTGGCGTGGATCTCCTCCGGCGTGCGCTGCGTACGCTGGCGGTGGTTGCGCGCAATGATGGCACCGGTCGCGGTGACACCTGCCAGGCCTGCGAGGCCGACGATCTTCCACACGCGTGCACTACCGAAACCCATGAGGACCCCCTGCTCGAGATGTCTGACGACACCACTATCTCCCTCGAAGACGCCGTAGACCAGACCCGGACCGGCGATCTGTGGCTCTTCCGCGGCCGCTCGGTCGCCGACCGTGCGATCCGGATGCTCAGCAACGCGCCGGTCAACCATGTCGGGATGGCGGTCGTGCTCGACGACCTGCCGCCGCTGATGTGGCACGCCGAGCTCGGCAAAGGGCTGCTGGACCTCTACACCGGCACTCACCACCGCGGCGTGCAGCTCCACGACCTACGCGCCGCGGTCGAGCAGTGGGCGGGCCGCTATGAGCAGCAGGTCTGGCTGCGTCAGCTCACCGCCGACATCGACCGCAAGCGCGAGGATGCCCTGCTGAGGACGATCGCGCGTCTCGACGGCACCCCGTTCCCCTCGACCGCCGCCCTGGCCGGGCGCTGGGCCCGCGGCCGGGTCCGTTCGAAGGCCGGCCTCGAGCAGGTCTTCTGTGCCGAGGTCGTCGCGGCCACCTACCAGGAGATGGGCCTGCTCGACGATGAGCGCCCCACCAACTACTACGACCCGGGACGATTCTGGTCCGGGGACCACCTGACCCTCCAGGACGGTGCCGTGCTCGGCAGCGAGGTCCGTGTCGTCGGCTGACCCGTCCCGCATGAGCGGGCTCAGAGCATCGTCGAGGCCTTCTCCAGCACCCGGCGCAGGATCTGCTCCATCTCGTCGAACTCGGCCTGGCCCACGGTGAGCGGCGGGGAGAGCTGGATGACGGGCTCTCCGCGGTCGTCGGCGCGGCAGTAGAGGCCCTCGGACCACAGCGCCTTGGAGACGTACCCGTAGAGGATCCGCTCGCACTCCTCCGCACTGAACGTCTCGCGGGTCTCGCGGTCCTTGACCAGCTCGATGCCGTAGAAGTAGCCGGTGCCGCGCACGTCGCCGACGACCGGCAGGTCCTTCAGCTTCGACAGCGTGGCCAGGAACGCGGCCTCGTTGCGGCGTACGTTGCCGAGCAGGTCCTCGGCATCGAAGACATCGAGGTTGGCCAGCGCCACGGCGGTGGAGACGGGGTGACCGCCGAAGGTGTAGCCGTGGTAGAAGGTCTGGTCCCCGGAGAGGAACGGCTCCATCAGCCGATCGGAGATGATCGCGGCCCCCAGCGGCGCGTACCCCGAGGTCAGCCCCTTGGCCGAGGTGATGATGTCCGGCACGTAGTCGAACCGCTCGCAGCCGAACATCGTGCCCAGCCGCCCGTAGGCACAGATGACCTCGTCGGAGACGAGCAGCACGTCGTACGCATCGCAGATCTCCCGCACCCGCTGGAAGTAGCCCGGGGGCGGCGGGAAGCAGCCGCCCGAGTTCTGCACCGGCTCCAGGAAGACGGCGGCGACCGTGTCCGGCCCCTCGGCCTGGATCACGAACTCGATCTGGTCGGCGCACCAGCGGCCGAACGCCTCCGGGTCGCTCCCGTCCATCAGCCCGCCGGTGATCTCGGAAGCGCGGTAGATGTTGGTGTTCGGCACCCGGAAGGTCGAGGGGACCAGCGGCTCGAAGGGTGCCTTGATGTCGGCCAGCCCGGTGATCGACAGCGCCCCGTGGGTGGTGCCGTGGTAGGCGATGTTGCGCCCGATCACCTTGTGCTTGCCCGGCTTGCCCCGCAGCTTGAAGTAGTTCTTGGCGAGCTTCCACGCCGTCTCGACGGCCTCGGAGCCGGAGTTGGTGAAGAAGACCCGGTTCAGGTCGCCAGGCGCGAGCGCGGCCAGTCGTGCGGCCAGCTCGATCGCCGGCTCGTGCGCGTAGGACCACAGCGGATGGAAGGCCAGCTGCTTGGCCTGCTCCGCGCCCGCGTCGGCGAGCTCGGCGCGACCATGGCCGACCTGGGTGACGAACAGCCCCGCGAGACCGTCGAGGTAGCGGTTGCCCTCGATGTCGTAGATGTAGGCGCCCTCGCCCCTGGCGATGATCGGCACATCGGCCTCGGCGTAGCTCGAATGCCGTGTGAAGTGCATCCAGAGATGGTCCTTGGCGTCGCGCTGAAGCTGCTCGTAGTTGCCGGTCATGCCCCAATGGTCGCCCAATGCATCTCGCTTTCGCAAGCGAATCCGTAGTCTAGGCGCAATATCACTTCGGATTCGGTTGTCACATCAGTGTTACGGAAAGGAGTTAGTCTCTTGCCCATGGCCGACCAGATCTTCAGGAACGTGATCGCCGGCGAGCTGTGCGAGGCAGCCGACGCCGCGACGTACGACGTCGTAGACCCCGCCACCGGCGAGGTCTACGCGCAGGCGCCGATGTCGGGGGAGGAGGACGTCGACAGGGCGTACGCCGCGGCCGCATCGGCCTTCGAGGCCTGGGGCGAGACCACACCCCAGGAGCGCAGCCTGGCTCTGCTCCGGATCGCCGACGCGATGGAGGCCCGAGTCGAGGAGCTGGCCGCTGTGGAGGTCAAGGACACCGGCAAGCCCTACCAGCTGACCCTGGACGAGGAGCTGCCGCCGACGATCGACCACTTCCGGTTCTTCGCGGGCGCCGCCCGGACGCTGGAGGGTAAGAGCGCGGGGGAGTACCTCGCCGACCACACCTCTTGGATCCGCCGCGAGCCCATCGGCGTGATCGGGCAGGTCACGCCCTGGAACTACCCGCTCGCGATGATGTCGTGGAAGATCGCCCCGGCCCTGGCCGCCGGCAACACCATCGTGCTCAAGCCCTCCGACACCACTCCGGCCGCCTCGTCGCTGCTGGCCGAGCTGGCCCAGGAGTTCCTGCCGCCCGGCGTGCTCAACCTCGTCACCGGCGACCGCGACACCGGCCGCGCGCTGATCCGCCACAAGACGCCGCAGATGGTCGCCGTCACCGGTTCGGTGCGCGCCGGGATGGAGGTCGCCGCGAGCGCGGCAGGGGACCTCAAGCGCGTCCACCTCGAGCTCGGCGGCAAGGCGCCGGTGATCGTCTTCGACGACGCCGACATCGACAAGGCGGTCGCCGGCATCGCCGCGGCGGGCTACTTCAACGCCGGCCAGGACTGCACCGCCGCGACCCGCGTGCTGGTGCAGGCGGGCATCCACGACGAGTTCGTCGCCGCGCTCGCCGAGGCGGCCCGCAACACCACCGTCGGGCTCCCAGGGGACAACCGAGACGTCGGCGCTCTCAACAACCCCGGCCAGCTCGCCCGGGTCGCGGGCATGGTCGACCGTCTCCCCGACCACGCCACGATCGCGGCCGGCGGCGCGCCGGCGAGGGTCGAAGGCGGCGAGAACGGCTACTTCTACCAGCCCACGGTCCTGGCCGGGCTCCGCCAGGACGACGAGCAGATCCAGCAGGAGATCTTCGGCCCGGTGATCACGGTGCAGAGCTTCGCCGACGAGGCCGAGGCGCTCAGATGCGCCAACGACGTCGACTACGGCCTCGCGTCGAGCGTATGGACCAAGGACCACGGCACCGCGCTGCGGGTCAGCAAGCGCCTCGACTTCGGCGTGGTGTGGATCAACACCCACATCCCCTACATCTCCGAGATGCCTCACGGCGGCTTCAAGCACTCCGGCTACGGCAAGGACCTCTCCGTCTACGGGTTCGAGGACTACACCCGGATCAAGCACGTCATGTCCTTCATCGGCGAGTAATCCGCTAGACAAACACTCAAGGGTGCGACCCTCGATGTGCGGGCCGATGGCGTCCGTGAAAGCATCGGGTGCCGTTTCGCGTACCTCCGTGAAGCGGTGCCAGCAATGGACGCAGTCGATCCCCCACACGAGGTGCACCCCACATGTCAGCCAAGCAATGGCGGACAGATGTCCAAGGTCTCCGGGCCATTGCCGTAGGTCTGGTCGTCGCTGCCCACGCGGGCGTCCCGCACACCGAGGGTGGCTTCGTCGGCGTCGACGTCTTCTTCGTCCTCTCCGGCTTCCTGATCACCACGCTCCTGCTGCGCGAGGCGGACACGTCGGGAACGGTCAGCATCCCGCAGTTCTACGCGCGCCGTGCCCGGCGCATCCTCCCCGCCGCGACGCTCGTGATCCTGGTGGTCCTGGCGTACGCCGCCTGGCAGCTGCCCGCCACCCGGCTGACCGACGCCGCCGCTGACGGCACCTGGGCGGCGTTCTTCCTGGCCAACGTGCACTTTGCGGCCGAGGGGGTGCAGTACTTCCAGCCCAGCGAGCCATCGCCCTTCCAGCACTACTGGTCGCTGTCGGTGGAGGAGCAGTTCTACCTGGTCTGGCCGGTGCTGGCGCTCCTGCTCATCCCCAGGCTCGGGCGCAAGGGCTTCACCATCGTCGCCGCGGCGATCGCGGTCGCGAGCCTGGCGTGGTCGATCTACGCCACCGCCGAGAACCCGACGGCCGCCTACTTCTCCACCCCGGCGCGCGCCTACGAGCTCGCCGCCGGCGCGCTGCTGGCCTGCTGGGGCGGCCGGCTCAAGGGCGCAGCGAGCATCGCCGCCGGCCTCGGCGGAGCCACGGCGATCGTGGTCTCCACCGTCGCGTTCAGCGAGGCGACCCCGTTCCCCGGCTGGCAGGCGCTGGTGCCCACCCTCGGCGCGGTCGCACTGCTCGCCTCGGGCGCGAACGCCCCGACCGCGAAGCTGCTCGCGGTCAAGCCGCTGAGGTACGTCGGCGACATCTCCTACTCCCTCTACCTGTGGCACTGGCCGCTGATGGTGCTCGCCCCCGAGGTTCTCCACCTCGGCAACGAAGCTCTCGAGATGACGGTCGCGGTCGCCGCCGCGCTGCTCCTCTCCGCCCTGAGCCACCGTTTCGTCGAGCTCCCGTTCCTGCGCAAGCAGGTGCCCGTGCTCTCCCACGGGCTGCGCTCGCTGGCCCTCTGGCCGGCAGCGCTCGTCCTGGCGGTCGGCAGCGGGTGGCTGACGACCGGCTATGCCGCGTACGCCGAGAAGGAGCGCGCCGTCCAGGCGCAGGCGTGGTTCGCGGCCAACGAGGTCCCCGACACCGCTGCCGAGACCGGCGGTGCGCCGCAGGTGCAGCGCGAGCTACGCGCGGCTCTCGACATCGCCGACCGTGGTGGCCCGATCCCGCCGGCCGTGCTCGGCGCCGAGATCACCGAGGACAGGTGGCAGAAGACGTACGGCGACTGCTACGCCAACTACGGAGACACCCGGGCCGACCACTGCACCCTGGGTGACACCGACGCGAAGAAGACCGTCGCCGTCGTCGGCGACTCCCACGCCGGCATGTGGCTGACCGCCTTCGACGACCTCGGCAAGGAGAACGACTTCCGGGTCGTGCCGCTGGTGAAGGTCGGCTGCGCTCCCTACCCCGTCCAGCACCGGGGCAAGAAGATGACCCAGGCCGAGTGCGACGAGTTCCGGGACTGGTCGGCAGAGCGCCTCGAGCGTCTCGAGCCCGACGCGATCGTCTCGACCGCCCGCGGCCAGCTCTTCATGCCCAAGAGCTACGCCGGGATGGACCGTGACGAGCAGTGGTCCCAGGCCGTACGCAGCACGGCGGAGGCCTATCGAGAGATCTCCCGCAAGGTGGTGGTCCTCGGTGACGTGCCCGCCGTCGACCACGAGCCCGCCGACTGCATCAGCGCCCCGGACGCCGACCAGCGGTCCTGCCTCAGCGACCCCGACTCCCGCGAGACCAGCAGCAACGAGATCACGAGGGCGGCGCTGGTGGGCACCGCGGCGGCGTACGTCGACCCCCAGCGCTTCGTGTGTGCCGAGGACCGCTGCCCGCTGGTCGTGGGGGAGAAGGTCACCTACTACGACTCCTCTCACCTGACCGAGTCCTGGGTCCGGCACATCGCCCCGCGCCTGGGCGTCCTCCTGGCACCGCTGATCTGACGCAGATTTAACTGGGACGCGCGTCCTGGAATTTGCTTTCGCGTGCATGTTGTGGCTTAATTGTGGCCAGACGTTGCAAAACGTTTCATGCGCAGCCCTGGACCCGTGGGGGAGTCCGGGGCTGTTGCTATTTCCGGTGTTCTCCCCGCTCCTCATCGGCATCCGTTTGGCGCCTTCTCAGCCTCTGCTGGGAGGATGAGCGGGTGAATGAGCAGCGACCACGCGACGTGGTGATCCTCGGTTCCACCGGGTCCATCGGCATGCAGGCACTCGACCTGGTGCGGGCCAACCCGGACCGGTTCCGGGTCGTAGGGCTGACCGCAGGCGGGTCCAACAAGGAGCTGTTCGAGACCCAGGTCGCCGAGTTCAAGCCCAAGCTCTCCGGGCTGGGTGAGGAGGCCTCGATCGAGGCGGCCGCCCAGCCCGCCGACGTGGTGCTCAACGGGATCACCGGCGCCGTGGGTCTCCGCCCGACGCTGGCAGCGCTGGAGGCCGGCAACACCCTCGCGCTGGCCAACAAGGAATCGCTGATCATCGGTGGGCCGCTGGTCAAGCGGGTCACGGGCGAGGGACAGATCGTTCCGGTCGACTCCGAGCACTCCGCGATCGCGCAGAGCCTGCGCGCCGGCCGCGTCGAGGAGGTGCGCAAGCTGGTGCTGACCGCGTCCGGCGGCCCGTTCCGCGGCCGCTCCCGCGACGAGCTCGCCCAGGTCACCCCGGCGCAGGCGCTCAAGCACCCCAACTTCGCGATGGGCCGGGTGATCACGACCAACTCCGCGACCTTGGTCAACAAGGGCCTCGAGGTGATCGAGGCACACCTGCTCTTCGACGTACCCTTCGACCGGATCGAGGTCGTCGTCCACCCGCAGCAGTACATCCACTCGATGGTCGAGTTCACCGACGGCGCCGTGGTGGCCCAGCTCGGGCTGCCGACGATGCTGGTGCCGATCTCGATGGGGATGGCCTGGCCCGAGCGGGTGCCGGACGCCGAGACCCCGATCGACTGGACCAAAGCCGCCGACTGGCGCTTCGAGCCGCTCGACGACGAGGCCTTCCCCGCGGTGCGGCTGGCCCGTGAGGCCGGGACCCGCGGTGGCACCCATCCCGCCGTCTACAACGCCGCCAACGAGGTCTGCGTGGACGCCTTCCACGAGGGCCGGATCCCGTTCCCCGGCATCGTGGACACGATTGCGGAGGTCATGGCAGCCCATCACGGCGTACGCTCTGAAAGCACCCTCTCGATCGAGGATGTGCTCGCCGCCGACGCCTGGGCACGCGAAGAAGCCACCCGCATCCTGGAGACCACCAAATGAGTGTCTTGCTCTACACGCTCGCCGTGATCGGCTTCGTCGTCGCGATCCTGGTCTCGATCGGGCTCCACGAGCTCGGCCACATGATCCCGGCGAAGGCGTTCGGCGGGAAGGTGACGCAGTACTTCATCGGCTTCGGGCCGACGGTGTGGTCCAAGCAGGTCGGCGAGACCGAGTACGGCCTCAAGGCCATCCCGCTCGGTGGCTACGTCAAGATCGTCGGCATGCTGCCGCCCGGCGCCGACCAGCTGGGGGAGCGCACCGACGACGGCGCCCTGAAGATCCGCAAGTCCAACACCGGCATGTTCACCCAGCTGATCAGCGATGCCCGCTCGGCCGAGTGGGAGCTGATCCGTCCCGAGGACGAGCCGCGGCTCTTCTACAAGATGGCGTGGTGGAAGAAGGTCATCGTGATGGCCGGCGGGCCGTCGGTGAACATCGCGATCGCGTTCTTCGTGTTCTGGGGCGTCTTCGGCATCTACGGCGTCCGTGAGAACGTCGTCGACGAGGGACATCCGGTCGTCTCGAGCCTGCAGGAGTGCCTGCTGACCTGGGAGGACCAGGGCCGTGAGTGCCGTCCGAGCGACAGGCCGACCCCGGCCGCCGACGCCGGCTTGAAGCCGGGCGACGAGCTGATCTCGTTCAACGGCACCGAGCTGACCTCGTGGCCGGTCGCCCAGAAGTTGATCCGCGACAACATGGACGGCGAGGCCACGATCGTCATCGAGCGCGACGGTGAGCGGATGACGCTGCGCACCCAGACCGTCGTGCAGGAGCGGGTCAAGGACCTCGACGACACCAGCGCCGACCCCGAGACCGCGAAGGTCGGCTTCTTCGGCATGTCACCCGAGTCCCACGTGGTCACCACCAAGGAGGGGCCGGTCTACGCGCTGAAGGAGATGGGCGTGATGGCCGAGAACGCCGTCCACGCGCTGGTGCGGCTCCCGGTCAAGGTCTGGCACGTCGCGCTCGCGATCGTCGGTGTCGAGGAGCGCTCGGCCGACAGTCCGGTCAGCATCGTCGGTGGCGGCCGCATCGCCGGCGAGATCGCCGCCCACGAGGGCCTCGACGTCGGTGAGAAGGTCGCCAGCTTCGCGTTCCTGGTCGGTGGCTTCAACCTGTTCATCGGCATCTTCAACTTCGTCCCGCTCCTGCCGCTCGACGGCGGCCACATCGCGACGGCGCTGTGGGAGGGCGTACGCCGCGCGTTCGCCAAGCTCTTCCGACGGCCCGACCCGGGGCACGCCGACCCGGCGAAGCTACTGCCGGTGGCGTACGTCGTGGCCTCGGCGCTCCTGGTGATGGGCGTTGTCCTGATCGTCGCCGACCTCGTCGTCCCACTTCATCTGCAAGCCTGACCGGAAAGTAATCTTGACCCCATGACGTCGATCCCCCTTGGTATGCCGGAGGCACCCGCCCCGGTGCTCGCCCCTCGCCGCAAGACCCGCCAGATCAAGGTCGGGTCGGTGGGCGTGGGCAGCGAGAGCCCCATCTCCGTGCAGTCGATGACGACCACGCTCACCTCCGACGTCAACTCCACGCTGCAGCAGATCGCCGAGCTCACCGCGTCGGGCTGCGACATCGTCCGGGTCGCGTGCCCGAGCCAGGACGACGCCGACGCGCTGCCGGCGATCGCGCGGAAGTCGCAGATCCCGGTGATCGCCGACATCCACTTCCAGCCGAAGTACGTCTTCGCGGCCATCGAGGCCGGTTGCGCGGCGGTCCGGGTCAACCCGGGCAACATCCGCAAGTTCGACGATCAGGTCAAGGAGATCGCCGCGGCCGCCAAGGACCACGGCACCAGCATCCGGATCGGCGTCAACGCGGGCTCGCTCGACAAGCGACTGCTGGAGAAGTACGGCAAGGCCACGCCCGAGGCGCTGGTGGAGTCGGCGATGTGGGAGGCGAGCCTCTTCGAGGAGCACGGCTTCAACGACTTCAAGATCTCGGTCAAGCACAACGACCCGGTCGTGATGGTGCGCGCCTACGAGCTGCTCGCCGAGTCCGGTGACTGGCCGCTCCACCTCGGTGTCACCGAGGCCGGCCCGGCCTTCCAGGGCACGATCAAGTCGGCGGTCGCCTTCGGCCACCTGCTCAGCCAGGGCATCGGAGACACCATCCGCGTCTCGCTCTCGGCGCCGCCGGTCGAGGAGGTCAAGGTCGGCATCCAGATCCTGGAGTCGCTCAACCTCAAGCCGCGCCGCCTCGAGATCGTCTCCTGCCCCTCCTGCGGCCGCGCCCAGGTGGACGTCTACACGCTCGCCGAGCAGGTCACCGCCGGCCTCGACGGCCTCGAGGTCCCGCTGCGGGTCGCGGTCATGGGCTGCGTCGTCAACGGTCCCGGCGAGGCCCGCGAGGCCGACCTCGGTGTCGCCTCCGGCAACGGCAAGGGCCAGATCTTCGTCAAGGGCGAGGTCATCAAGACCGTCCCCGAGGCCGCCATCGTCGAGACGCTGATCGAGGAGGCGATGAAGATCGCCGAGGGCATGGAGCCCGTCGAGGGCGCCGGCGCGTCGGTCTCGGTCAGCGGCTGACGCCGAACGCAGGAAGCCCGGTCCGTCAGTCGGACCGGGCTTCTTCTTGTGCTCCGAGACGTCCCCCTGCGTACGCCTCGAAGGTCTTTGTGGTCTCACCAGTGCATCAGCCTGGAGACCACGCCGAGGAACCCGAGGTGGAGCAGTGCTCCGACCGGGTCCGTGGTGATCAGGTGGCCCCAGGCGAGGGCCGCCTGGCCCATCTGGGTTCCGAGAGCCGTGGCGAAACCGTCCAGTCCGCCGTGGGTCCACAGGTGGACGATGACGAACCGGACGCCCGGCACGACCAGGAACAGGATGAGCGCGGCCTTGACCGGAAGGACCCAAGGCAGCGAGCCGCCGGTCGAGCTCAGGTTGCCGCTGCGAACCCAGCGGGTGCCGCTGCGGCCGTCGAAGCGGACCTTGGCGCGGCCCGCGGTGGTGGCGACGACGACACCGCGCTTTCCGGAGCGGGTGCCGCCGTGGGCCCGGACGGTTTCGCCGGGGCGCGGGAGGAAGCCGTTCATGACAGCACCCCTTCCGCGACGACGGACATGGACGAGGTGCCGGAGGCTGCCTCGCACTTGGGCGGCTCGGCGCTGAGCAGCTGGTTGAAGCCGAACACGACAAGAAGCGTGACGGCGAAGGTAGCGATGCTGAACTTGTGGTTCCTCATGGTCATCATCTCCTTCAGCGGTGGGGCCCGTCTGGTGGGCCGGCGCTGTCCCGGTCGGGGACGTCTCCAAGGTGGCGGAGGCCACATCGAACTCGCCAGTAGGCGGGTGGGAGTGGGGACGAAGTAAAGACAGTCCCGGGGAAGTTGAGACGTTTCTGGGACAGAATTGGGACACCTGCGAGATACTCACAGCCCGCGGTCGCGACAACTCGGCGAGGGGAAATGACCGACGAAGCGCTCTCTCCAGAGCAGTTCAACGTCGAACTGCGCGATTGGGTCAGGCAGGTCACCGGCAAAGCCGATGGCGGCGCCGGTGTGGCCATGGCCAGAAGCACCTTCTACCGGCGTACGTCCGGCTCGAAGCTGATGCCGCTCGACGAGCTCATCCGCGTCGTGGGAGGTGCGGTGCCCCGCACTCTAGACCCGGCCCATCAGGGCGAGTGGATCCGCAAGAACACCGGCATCTGGCAGTCGAAGTGGTGGAAGGCGTACGCCTGGCGTGATCAGCACGCGGGACTGCCCGGGTCCATCGCCCCGGGCTCCGCCTCGGCTCAACCGATGCTCACCCTCGCAGCCGAGACGACCGAGGCGCCGCCGCCCGCCACCAGCTCCCGGCTGACCTTCCCGAGGGCACGGGTGGCGGTGCTGAGCGGGCTGGCGACGGACCAGCCCACTATCGCGCTCATCGAGGCGCTCGGCCGATGGCTCGAGAATCCCGAGTCCAACCTCTTCTTCCTCACCGGCCCCTCGGGTTCGGGAAAGACGATCGAGGCCAGGGAGTGGACCGCGTCCAAGGAGCAGGTGCGCTACATCAGCCTGCGCGACGGGGCGGTCGACTACGCGGACCTGGTCGACGAGGACCGTTCGCCGATCGTCATCGACGACTTCGACCTGATCTCCTCCAGCGCCGAGGAGCACGGCGTCACCCGTCCCGACCTGAGCGAGCTGCGCTCCGCGTTCGGCCGGGGCGGCCGATTCGTCGTGATCAGCAAGCGCAACCTGCAGACCGAGCGCGACGAGCTCGCCGAGCAGCTGCGCAGCCCCGCGCGCCTGGAGGATCTCGGCGTCGAGGAAGCCGTGGTCGTACGCGTCGAGCCGATCTCGCCGGTCGAGGTGCGAGCTCTCGGCGAGGAGCGCGGAGGCGATGAGAAGCTGAACAGCCTGGCCGCCGAGATGGAGCGTGGCGGCGGATTCTTCCCCGCGACGCCGTTGGTCCTCAAGCAGCTCTACGCCTCCATCGAGGAGGGCGCTCCTGCTCCCCGGACGCTGTGGGACGGCTACACCGTCCACCTCAAGCACATCTGCGGTCAGCCCTGGGACCGGAAGAGCTCACGCATCCCCAGCAGGGTGCGGTTCCAGACCTACCGCGACATCGCCTGGGACCTGTTCACCGGGATGGACGAACCGGGTTCGCAGGAGCAGGACCTGATCCCGGTCCCGCGCGTCTCGGAATGGCTCTTCGCCAACCTGCAGCGTGACCTCGACATCACCAGACAGCGTGACTTCCTGACGTACGAATGGATCGCCGACCTGCTCGACCATCCCGAGGTCTTCGGGGTGAGCGGGCGGACCAGGGACTCGGTGGAGTCGGCCGAGTTCGCTCACGAGACCTTCTACCGCTACTTCGTCGCCGAGAGCATCCGCGACCGGCTGCGCGACGGACGCGCGATGGCGCTCGACGGTGCCCGCTTCGTCCACATGCACCTCGGCGGGATGGTGATGAGCTTCCTCAAGGCCGGGTTCCAGCCCGGAGACCTCGACGCGGTTGCCCGGCTCAGCGTGCGCGAGAGCCTGTCCTGGATGGACCGGCTGATCTGCCTCTACCTGACCGAGGAGCGCGAGGACTACGGAGAGCACCTCGACCAGGCGCCGGAGCGCTACTGGGACGAGCTGGAGTTCGTGCTGGAGGCCTTCCAGTCGCTGTTCCTGCGGAAGGCGGCGATGTATCAGCTGGTCCTGCGCGGCCGGGTGCCGGTCGACGGCTACCTCCAGATCCTGGACCGTGAGGAGGATCCACGGACCGTCGGCCGAGAGCGCGACGCGCTCCGTGTGGACACCGACATCACCGAGGCGCTGGTCCGTAGGCTGCATCACCCGGTGCTCACGCCGGCGATTCCGATAACCGCATATCGGCTCGGGCAAATGGGTGATATCACTTGCCTGAGCCATCTTGAAGGTCTCACTGGTCTGCCGTCCACCCACGAGGTAGTGGTGAGGACGGCGATCCAACGGATCAAGGAGCGCCATGAGCACACTGCCTGAGTCGCCGGGTGCACAGCCTCGGCCACCAGTGCTCGTCCTCGGAGCCACCGGCGACCTCGGAAGTGCCGTCGCGCGCCGGCTGAGCGCCGATGGCACCCCGGTGATCGTGCACGGCTACAGCCGCACCACCGAGCTCGCCTACCTCGCCGACGAGACCGGAGCGGTGGCGCGGGTCGAGGCCGACCTGACCACCGACGACGGGGTGGACGCCCTGGCCGAGACGCTCGCCGGCTTCGACACGCTGTCGGGTCTCATCAACTGCTCCGGCATCAACCCCAGCCCCGACACGGTCGCCGAGATCGACCGGTCCGAGTGGCAGCTCACCCTCGACCTCAATCTGACCTCGGTGTGGCGCACGGCCTCGCTCGCCCTCCCGAAGCTGCGGGCGGCCCGGTCCGGCGCGGTCGTCCTGGTCAGCTCGGTCTTCGGAATCCGTACGCCGTCACGACGGGCCGCCTACGGCGTGTCCAAGCACGCGTTGACCGGTCTCGCCCAGGCGATCGCGCAGGAGGAGGAGGGCGTCGTCCGCGCCAACGTCGTCGCCCCGGGACCGATGTGGAGCGAGTCCTCCCGGCAGGTGTTCGTCAAGCATGCTCGCAAGGAGGGGGTCACGGTCGACCAGTACATCTCCTACCGGGCGGCGCGCATCCCCGGGCACCGGTTCGTCACCGCCGACGCCGTCGCCAAGGTCTGTGTCTTCCTCACCTCCGACGGCGCCAGTGCCATCAACGGTCAGTGTTTGGTCGCCGACGGCGGCGAATACTGAGGGTCGACGCGACCCGAAGCCTGCAGCTCACGCGAGTTGCGGCTGATCCTCGGTCGCACTGCTTAGGCTTCGCCTAGCGCCTCCACACGTCTCTTGTTCCCTCCTCAGACTGGCGACAACAGTGACCAATCTCTGGCTTGCCATCGATCACGCGAACGATGTGCTGTTCCGCACCCCGGACTCCTCCGACATCAGGTCCGAGCTCCTCGATCTGGTGGCCGACACCCCCGGCTGGGGCATCGTCGTGCGTCCTGCGCAGGGGCACGGTGAGGTACGCCCGGAGCTCGCCTGCGCCGGGCTCCCGGACATCGACACCGTCGACGAGCTCGTCGTCCCCGAGAGGTCGACCGACGCCGTGAAGGTCGGCTTCCAGGACCACCAGGCGGGCTGCGCGCCGATCGCGCGGGCCGTGCTCGAACGCCTGCCGGGCTATGACCGGGTCTTCCTCGAGCCCTACTGTGCGAGACCGGGCTGTCTCGAGGCTCTGGCCGCTCTCGCCGAGCGCTCGGGGGAGAGCGGCATCGTGCTCAAGCTCAAGGTCAACGACGAGGGCCTCGCGGCCATCGAGCGGGCTGACATCGGGGGAGCGCCCTGGGTCGCGCGGTCGGACGGGATGACCTGGGACGACTTCAACGGGCGTCTGCCGCACGTCCGAGCGCTCGGTGCCGGAGGCGTGATGGTGGGCCGGGCGGTGTGGGGCGACACCGGCGCGGCCGGCCAGGACGTACTGCTCAAGACCGTCCGCGAGCGGATGCACACGATCGAGCGCGTCTTTGCTTGATCCGGTCTGCGAGCCGCGGGGCGACGTACAACCAGATTGGCCCTAGGCTCGTTGACATGCTGACGACGCGCCAGGGGATCCGCCCGCTGCATGCGGGGGATCTGAGTGCGTTCCTGGAGCTGACCGGTCAGGATCCGGTGGTCAACGTGTTCGCGGAATACCGGGCGCGCACCACCAACCTCGAGCCGCGCTGGCTCGGCGGCGAGATCTGGGGGCGCTGGGACGGTGGCGACCTGGTCGCGGCCTGCCATGTCGGCGCCAACCTGGTCCCCATCCAGGCCACCCAGGAGGATGCGTACGCCTTCGGTGAGCGGGCCCGCAACCGCGTACGCACCGTCTCGACGATCGTCGGTCGACAGCCCGCGGTGCGCTCGCTGTGGAGCTCGATCAGCGACTCCTGGGGGACACCGCGCGACGAGCGCTGGGAGCAGCCTCATCTCGAGCAGCAGCTGCAGAGCCTGGTCGAGCCGGACCCGTTCGTACGCCGCACGGTCCGCGCCGACATGGAGGTCCTCTATCCGGCGTGCGTGGCGATGTACACCGAGGAGGTCGGGATCTCGCCCGAGACCGGCGGTGGCCGTGACCTCTACCGCGCCCGGGTGCTCCAGCTGATCTCGCGCGGATGGTCCTTCGCGCGGATCGAGGACGGCGAGGTCGTCTTCAAGGCCGAGGTCGCCTGCGCGACGCCGGGCGCCGCGCAGATCCAGGGGGTCTGGGTGCCCGAGCACCGACGCGGCGAGGGCCTCGCCGCCCGCGGGATGGCCGCGGTCTGCGACATCGTCCGACGCGAGATCGCCCCCCGCATCTCCCTCTACGTCAACGAGTGGAACGCCCCCGCGCGTCGCGCCTACGAGCGGGCCGGCTTCCTCGAGACGGCCCGCTTCTCCACCATCATGTTCTGATCTGGCGATGTTCTGATCAGCTGGTTCAGTACGCCCGCCAGGCTCGCTCGCAGTCAGCGGCCTCGCAGCGTACGAGCCATGGCGTGCCGCTGCTCGGGTGGGACCGCATCAGGATCCGGGTGTTGGTCTCCCAGGCGTACGCCCACAGCCCGTTCGGGTTGCGGTAGGTGGTCAGCAGGGTGCCGCGGAGACTGCGGCGGCGGACCACGTCGGCATGGTTCTCGTGCTCGATCGCGTTGGTCGCGAAACGGGCGCCGTCGGGCGAGAACGACGCGACCGCCTCCAGGCACCCACGCCAGAGCGTCGTGGCGGGCGCGGTGACGGTCGAGACCACCGAACAGGCGTCGACCTGTGACGGGTCCTTCGTGTACGTCGCCAGTCGGTTGGTGGCGAAGCCGCCTGCGTACGCTGCCCGGGAGGCGATCGTCTTGACCGTGCCGGCCTTCCAGTCCCACACCAGTGTGCGCGGGGTGCTGTAGGCACCCAGGAGCACCCGGGTGCCGCTCACATCGATCGGGTCGGGCCTCGTCGCTGACCTGAAAGTGTGGCGGGCGACGACCGCGCCAGTGGTGGCGCTACGCACCTGGGCCTGGATCCCACCGCTGCTCAGGGTGGCCGTCTTGAGCAGGTAGCGGCCGTCGGCCGACAACCGGGCCTTGTCCGCGTAGTACATGTCGGTGAGCGATCTCTGCGCGACATCGAGCTGCACCCGGATGATCTGGTCGATGTTGCGGTTGCGGACCCGGAGCACGAACCCGCTGCCTGAGCGGCCCAGAAGGGTGAACTCGTCGAGGTCGTCACCGACGAGGGCGACCGGTGTCTTCATGCCGGTCGCCGGGTCGACCACCGAGACCGACTCTGACGACGGGCGGTGGAGGTAGGGAACCGTCGGGCTCTCGCCGATGGGCAGGGGTAGGGGACGCACGTCGACGGTCGGAGCCGCCGCAGAAGCCGGTGTCGTCAGTGAGACCGGGAGCATGAGAGCAACGAGGATGGCCGTGGCCAGTGCCGGGATTCGGATACGTCTCATGGAGGGATGACGCGTGCAGGCGGCGGCCGGTTGCAACACGCTTCTGACCGGTTCGCGGGAGCGGTCCGGTGCGCCGTACGCTTGCCCGCATGATCGCCCGTATGTCGACCCTGTTCGTGCGGACTCTTCGTGAGAGTCCCGCGGATGCCGAGGTCGCGAGCCACAAGCTGCTTGTCCGTGCCGGCTACATCCGCCGCGCCGCTCCGGGGATCTACTCCTGGCTGCCGCTGGGGCTGCGCGTGCTCGGCAAGGTCGAGGGGATCATCCGCGAGGAGATGGCCGCGATCGGGTCCCAGGAGGTGCACTTCCCCGCGCTGCTGCCGCGCGAGCCCTACGAGGCGACCGGTCGCTGGACGGAGTACGGCGACGGCATCTTCCGGCTCGAGGACCGCAAGGGGGCCGACTACCTGCTCGGCCCCACGCACGAGGAGATGTTCACGCTCCTGGTCAAGGATCTCTACGGCTCCTACAAGGACCTGCCGCTGGCGATCTACCAGATCCAGACGAAGTACCGCGACGAGGCGCGTCCCCGTGCGGGGCTGCTGCGCGGGCGCGAGTTCATCATGAAGGACTCCTACTCCTTCGACTACACCGACGAGGGTCTCGAGGCTGCCTACCAGGCCCACCGTGCGGCGTACGTCAAGGTCTTCGACCGCCTCGGGTTCGAGTACGTCGTCGTCAAGGCGACCTCCGGTGCGATGGGCGGCTCGGCCTCCGAGGAGTTCCTGGCCGTCTCCGAGGCCGGCGAGGACACCTTCGTCCGCTCGCCCGGCGGCTACGCCGCCAACGTCGAGGCGGTCACGACCCTGGCCCCCGAGCCGATCTCCTACGAGGGCGTGCCCGCCGCCCACGCCGAGGACACCCCCGACACCCCGACGATCCAGACGCTGGTGGACCACCTCAACGAGGCGTACCCGCGCGAGGACCGTCCCTGGGAGGCCGGCGACACACTGAAGAACGTGCTGCTGACGCTGCGCCACCCCGACGGGACGGTCGAGCCGCTCGCCGTTGGCGTGCCCGGTGACCGCGACGTCGACATCAAGCGTCTCGAGGGGCAGCTGGAGCCGATCGAGGTCGAGCCCATGGACGACGTGGAGCTCAAGAAGCACCCCGAGCTGGTCAAGGGCTACATCGGCCCCCAGGCTCTGGGTGAGGAGTCCGCCTCCGGGATCCGCTACCTGGTCGACCCGCGCGTGGTCACCGGCACCCGCTGGGTCACCGGCGCCAACGTCGAGGGCAAGCACGTCATCGACCTGGTCGCCGGCCGCGACTTCACCCCCGACGGCACCATCGAGGCCGCCGAGGTGCGTGAGGGCGACCCGGCCCCTGACGGCTCCGGCCCGCTGACGCTGGCCCGCGGCATCGAGATGGGCCATGTCTTCCAGCTCGGCCGCAAGTACGCCGACGCGCTCGGCCTGCAGGTCCTCGACGAGAACGGCAAGCTCGTCACGGTCACCATGGGCTCCTACGGCGTCGGTGTCACCCGTGCCGTGGCCGCCGTCGCCGAGGGCACCCTCGACGACATCGGTCTGGCGTGGCCCCGCAACGTCGCTCCGTACGACATCCACCTCGTCGCCACCGGCAAGGACGCCGCGATCTTCGAGGCCGCCGAGAAGCTTGCCGGCGAGCTCGAGGCCGCCGGCGTCGACGTGCTCTACGACGACCGCCCCAAGGTCTCGCCCGGTGTGAAGTTCAAGGACGCCGAGCTCATCGGGGTCCCGACCATCGTCACTGTCGGCAAGGGGCTGGTCGAGGGCAAGATCGAGGTCAAGGACCGCAAGAGCGGCGAGAAGACCGAGGTCGCTCTGGACGACGTGGTCGCTCACCTGATCGAGGTCGTCCGCGGCTGACATAACCGGAGCTTCTCCGGTGTTTCCTGCGCTTCTCGGGTGTTGCAATGCCTGAGAAGCGCAGGCCCCGAAATTCGTAGAGCCCGGTTAACCGGGGATTCCGACCGCCGCGAATGAGGCAAGATCGACCCCATGACGGGGCTCAGGATCCTTGACCGTACGCTCGCCAGGCGGGTGATGAGTGCCGCGGAGGCGGCCGAGCAGATCGGCCC
Organism: Nocardioides panzhihuensis; assembly: GCF_013408335.1. Classification (NCBI taxonomy): domain Bacteria; kingdom Bacillati; phylum Actinomycetota; class Actinomycetes; order Propionibacteriales; family Nocardioidaceae; genus Nocardioides; species Nocardioides panzhihuensis. The sequence goes on from NZ_JACBZR010000001.1 coordinate 1,144,134, forward strand.
GGGGGAGACCGTGGGGTTCTCGGGGTTCACCGGGGCCGGGCACCCGAAGGCGGTGCCGGCAGCGCTGGCGCGACGTATGCGGGCGGCTCATGAGCGCGGCGAGGAGTTCCGGGTCCAGGCGTGGACCGGCGCCTCGACGGCGCCCGACCTCGACGGCGTCCTCGCCGAGGCGCACGGGCTCTCCAAGCGGCTGCCCTACAACGGCGACCCGCTGCTACGCCGGCAGATCAACTCGGGAGAGGTCGAGTACGTCGACGTGCATCTGTCCCACGTCGCCCAGCACAGCTGGTTCGGCTTCTACGGCGGCCTCGACGTCGCCGTCGTCGAGGTGGCGGCGGTGCTCCCCAACGGGCTGCTCGTCCCCACCTCGAGCGTGGGGAACAACAAGACCTGGCTGGAGAACGCCGACAGGGTGATCCTCGAGGTCAACAGCTGGCAGCCGCGAGGGTTCGAGGGCTTCCACGACATCTACTACGGCACCCGCCTGCCGCCTCAGCGGGCGCCGATCCAGCTGACCACGCCGATGCAGCGGATCGGCGACCCCTACCTCCGGGTCGACCCGGCGAAGGTGGTCGCCGTCGTCGAGACCGACCACCCCGACCGCAACACCCCGCTACGCCCGGTGGACGACGACAGCCGCGCGATGGCGGACCTCCTCGTGGACTTCCTCCGGCACGAGGTACGCAACGACCGGCTGCACCGGAGCCTGCTGCCGCTCCAGGCCGGCGTCGGCAACGTCGCCAACGCGGTCCTGGCCGGTCTCCAGGAGAGCGAGTTCGAGCACCTGACGGCCTACACCGAGACGATCCAGGACGGCCTCCTCGACCTCCTCGACTCGGGCAAGCTGATCGGCGTCTCGTCGACGTCCTTCGGGCTCTCCGAGGAGGGCGCCCGGCGGTTCAACGACGACATCCACCACTACAAGGGCCGGATCCTGCTGCGACCGCAGGAGATCTCGAACCATCCCGAGGTCGTGCGACGGCTGGGTCTGATCGCGATCAACGGCATGGTCGAGGCCGACATCTACGGCAACGTGAACTCCACCCACGTCGCCGGCTCCTCGATCGTCAACGGCATCGGCGGCTCGGGTGACTTCGCCCGCAACGCGTATCTCAACTTCTTCGTCTCTGCCTCGACCGCCAAGAACGGCGCGATCTCCTCGATCGTGCCCTTCGTCAGCCACGTCGACCACACCGAGCACGACGTGCAGGTCGTGATCACCGAGCAGGGGCTGGCCGACCTGCGCGGACTCTCGCCGCGGGCACGGGCGCGGAAGATCATCGACCGATGCGCACACCCCGACTACCGCGACCGGCTCGCCGACTACTTCGAGCGCGCCCAGCGCGAGCGTCCCGATGCCATGCATACGCCGCATCTGCTCGGTGAGGCGCTCTCCTGGCACCGCTCCTATGTGGAGACCGGACACATGTGAGCCGTGAAGGTCTCGGATCCGTCTCGATGTGTCTGCCGGGGCGGACAGGCTCTTCGAAGATCGGTACGGTGCTGAAGAGCTCCCTGTGCCCCGTCGCCCGGCGGCTGAGCGGCATACACCAGACCGTTCGCTCCTGGGAATGACGCCAGGAAAGTTGCAAGTTCTTGCAATGCGCTTTTGCGGGTCTGGGCCATTCTGAGCGGGGATTGCATACTTCTGCAAGAGAGGTTCGCCCCCAGGCGGCTTCTCAGGCCTCGTGTCCAGGCCAAAACCTGGCCCGCGAGCCGCCCGGACTCGGGAGACATCTCGGGAGTCTCCCGCGCCGGACGGTTCGCGGGCCATCTCGGCTTTTGGTGGCGCCTGCGCTAGGTCCCCGGGAACGCCGTCGGCTTGGCGCCGAGGTCGAGCTGCCGCGCGGCCGCCCGGCAGAGCAGCTGGACGAGCAGCGTGCGGTCGGTGCCGGTCGCCTTCGGGACCAAAGAGAGATAGGTCGCGGTGGTGTCCCGCTCCAGGCGCAGAGCCGCGGCGCCGATGCCCTCCGGCGACCCGGTCCGGCGGGGCAGGTCGTAGACGGCGGAGGACGCGACCGGCTCGAGCCCCGCGGCCACCACACGGACGGCCAGGGCCTCGCGGGCGTTCACGTGGTCGGCGTACGCGACCTCGAGCGCGCGTGCCAGCGCCGGTGCGGACGAGGCGGAGGTGCGCCCGCCCAGGGCACCGAGGATGTAGATCGAGGCGTGCTCGACCGCGAGCGCAGCCTGGATGGCCTCTGTCGAGATCGAGTCCGCCGCCGTCATGCCAGGCCCCGCCCGTGCAGCAGCTGCTGCTGGCCGGCGGCGATCGAGGCGAGCAGCGTGATCAGCTGCGGGTCAGCCGCGCGCCCGGCGGCGGTGGTGAGCGCCGTGACCAGGGCGAGCTGGCGTTCCTGCCAGCGGCCCTCCGCCGGCGCGGCCGTGACACCCTCGGACGGAGCCAGCGCCTCGATGTGGACACGATGGAGCTGGACGAAGGCCGCCGGCGCACCCTCGTCGGCGCCGAGGATCTCCGCGACCGTGGCGTCGATCACATTCTGGTCAGGGTTGGCGGGGGCCGGGGGAGTGCTCGGCGGTGGTGCTTTGACAGGATCGAGCATCTCCGAGGCCGAACACGCCGAGGCGGTCATTGGCGCAACCACGGCGACGGCCACAGCGGTGCGGCGCGAGAGCATCCGGATCACGTGAGGAACCCTAACCACACCCGGCGGGAGTCGCGTCAGCGGCTTTCAAACACAGCCGCGTGCTGTTCGAGACACCCGAGGCGTACAGGTAAGGTGTCATCGGCGGCGCCGCGTGCCCGGGCGGCCCACACAGTTGGACCAATCAACAGGATCAGACAACAGGATGCAGGGGGAGATCGCGTTGAGTGCTGAGCAGAAGGACGCGATCGCGAGTGCCATCGAGGAGGCCCTTGTCGACCCGCTTCTGGCCCTGGGCCTCGACGTCGAGGCCGTGGAGATCACGCCGGCCGGCAAGCGCCGGATCCTGCGGATCGCCGTCGACAAGGACGGCGGGATCAACCATGACGGCGTCACCGAGGCGACCCGTGAGGTCAACCGGGTCCTCGACGAGTCCGACGTCATGGGTGAGCAGCCCTACACCCTCGAGGTGACGTCTCCCGGTGTCGACCGGCCGCTGACCCTGCCGCGCCACTGGCGCCGCAACAAGAGTCGCCTGGTCAAGGTCACCACCGTCGACGGCTCCACGTTCACCGGCCGCGTCAAGGAGTCCGACGAGGAGCGCGCCAGCCTCGAGGTGAGCGGCAAGCGCCGCGAGGTGGCGTACGCGGAAGTGAAGAAGGCGCTTGTGCAGATCGAGTTCAAGCGGATCGACGAGGGGGAGTAGGCCATGGACATCGATATGAGCATCCTGCGGATGCTGGAGCGGGAGCGGGAGATCTCGCTCGATGTGCTCGTCGAGGCGATCGAACAGGGCCTGCTGACGGCCTACCACAAGAACGGCGACTCCCAGACGAAGGCGCGGGTCGACCTGGACCGCAAGACCGGGCACGTACGCGTGCTGGCTGCCGAGGTCGACGACGAGGGCAACGTCGTCGGGGAGTACGACGACACGCCCGAGGGCTTCGGCCGGATCGCCGCCACCACCGCCAAGCAGATCGTGCTGCAGCGGCTGCGCGACGCCGAGGACGACGTGAAGTTCGGTGAGTTCTCCGGCAAGGAGGGCGACATCCTCTCCGGCGTCATCCAGCAGGGCCGCAACCCCGACGACGTGCTCGTCGACCTGGGCCGGCTCGAGGGTGTCATCCCGATCTCGGAGCGTGTGCCTGGTGAGGACTACAGCCACGGCACCCGGATCAAGGCGCTCGTGGTGAGCGTGCGCAAGGGCATGCGGGGCCCGCAGATCACGCTCTCGCGCTCCCACCCCAACCTGGTCAAGAAGCTCTTCTCCTTCGAGGTCCCCGAGATCGCCGACGGCACCGTGGAGATCTCCGCGATCGCCCGCGAGGCCGGCCACCGCACCAAGATCGCGGTCATATCGACCGTCGCCGGCGTCAACGCCAAGGGCGCCTGCATCGGCCCGATGGGTCAGCGGGTCCGCCAGGTCATGTCCGAGCTGCAGGGCGAGAAGATCGACATCGTCGACTGGTCCGAGGACCCGAAGGTGCTCGTCGCCTCCGCGCTCTCGCCGGCCCGGGTCTCCTCGGTCCAGATCATCGACGAGGCGACCAAGTCCGCCCGTGTCGTCGTGCCCGACTACCAGCTCTCGCTGGCCATCGGCAAGGAGGGGCAGAACGCCCGTCTCGCCGCTCGCCTCACCGGGTGGCGCATCGACATCCGCTCCGACGAGGAGACCCCGGTCGCCTGAGCCTCGCGGCTCGTTAGCCTGTGCGGCATGCCGAACGTGCGTGAGACAGCCCTGACCGGCTCCGAGGGCGTCCTGCTGGAGCCGGAAGGTGCCACCACCGGCGTCCTCGTCCTGTCCGGGTCCTCGGGGCGGATCGAGACCGATCGGTGCCGGCTGCTCGCCTCGCACGGGGTGGCAGCTGCGTCGATCCGTTACTTCGGTGGCCCCGGACAGCCGGGCGAGGCCCGCCTGATGCCGCTGGAGACGTTCGACGACGTCCTCGCCGAGCTCCACTCCCGCTACCAGCGGCTGGTGGTGCTGGGCACGTCCTGGGGCGCCCAGGCGGCACTGCTGCTCGGCACGCTGCACCCCGAGATCGACGCGGTGGTCGGGATCTCCCCGACGTACGTCTCCTGGGCCGGCCTCAGCGACGAGCGGCCGCAGCGGTCCTCATGGACGTTGCGCGGCGAGCAGGTGCCGTTCGTGCCCTTCGACGACGAGGCGATCGAGGAGGCCGTCGAGGAGGCCGTCGAGGGGGCGGACGGGGAGCTCCCGTCGTTCTGCGAGGCCTACCTCTCGGCACTGGAGAGGTACGCCGACCGGGTGCCCGCCGCGACCATCCCGGTCGAGCGCATCGCCGGTGAGGTCGTCCTGGTCGCCGGGGGCGGTGACGCGCTGTGGCCGTCGGTCCTCTTCGCGGAGGCGGTCCGGCGCCGGCGTACGGCTCACGACCTGGAGACGATCGTGGTCACCCATCCCGACGCCGGTCATCGGGTCGTGCTGCCCGGCGAGCCCGCGCTCGCGCTCAGCCAGAGGCTCGACTGGGGCGGTTCGGAGGAGGCCGACCGCGAGCTCGGCCTGCTGGCCTGGCCGGAGATCGCCGCCGTCCTGTGAGGTCGGGTCACGGAATAGGAACGACCTGTGCCCCGGTTTAGTCTCCCGAACCCCGGAAGCGGTAGTGTTGAGTATCGGTGGCACGCCTCGAAGAAACTACGCAGCACGGACCTGTCCGTACGTGCGTTGGTTGCCGGAAGCGAGCCGCCAAGCGCGAGTTGTTGCGGGTGACCGCCGGCTCGGACCACGACGGCCAGCCGGCCGTGGTGCCCGATCCGACAGCCACCGCACCCGGGCGAGGGGCGCATGTGCATCCCACGCGTGAGTGCTACGAACTCGCGGTGCGCCGGAAGGCGTTCATCCGGGCCCTGTTCCCGAAAGGCAGGGGGGCCGCGGGCGGGCTTTCCAGCGCACCGGTGGAGGACTACCTCGACACGCGCCCGATATCCACGACCGTCACAGACGGTCAACCGACCAGGAACTGGAGCAAAAGCTCATGAGCACTCGATGAGTACTTCGCGATGAGCGTGTTCTACAACCATTAGTGGTCACAGTTTCACCCGGATTTGGGTCTGTGGCCAGAAGGAGAAACGTGGCTAAGACCCGAGTCCACGAACTCGCCAAAGAGTTCGGAGTCGAGAGCAAGTTCGTTCTCGAGAAGTTCAAGGAGATGGGTGAGTTCGTCAAGTCGGCGAGCTCGACCGTCGAGCTCCCTGCGGAGATGCGTTTCCGCAAGGAGATCGGCCCCGGCCTGAAGACCGGTGGCAATGGTGGATCCTCGTCCGCGGACGAGAAGCCCGCCCCCAAGCCCGGTCCCAAGCCGGCCCCTAGGCCTGCTGCCCCGAAGAAGGCCGCGGACAAGGCGCCCGAGAAGCCTGCTGAGGCGCCTGCGGCGTCCAAGCCGGCCGCCCCCAGGCCCGGCCCGAAGGCCCCGGCCCAGAAGGCCGAGGCTCCGCCGGTAGCCCCCGCGGAGTCGGCTCCGGCCGCTCCCGAGACCAGCCCGAGCGAGCCGGCAGGCACCGACCGCGGCGAGCGACGCCCGGCCGCGCCCAAGCCGGGCGCGCCCAAGCCTGGTGCGCCGAAGCCCGGTGCTCGTCCGCAGACCCCCGCGGCTCGCGGCGGCTCTGGCGGTGCCGGTCGTCCCGGACCTCGTCCGGTCGGCAAGCCCGGCGCTCCGCGCCCGGGCAACAACCCGTTCTCCTCCAACCAGGGCATGGGGCGTCCGCGTCCCGGCGGCCAGGGTGGTGGCCAGGGCGGTCAGGGTGGTCAAGGCGGCCAGGGCGGTGCCCCGGCTGGTGGCGGCGACCAGCGTCCGCCGCGTCCTGCTGCTGCCCGTGAGGGTGGCCAGGGTGGTGGCCGTCCCGGCATGCCGCGTCCCAACCCCGCGATGATGCCGAAGTCCCCGGCCGCGTTCGGTGCCCGTCCTGGTGGCGGTCCCGGCGGCGGTGGCGGCGGCCGTGCCGGTGCTCCGGGTCGTCCCGGCGGCGGTGGCCGTCCCGGTGCCGGTGGGCGTCCCGGTGGCGGTGGCGGCGGTGCTCCGGGTCGTCCCGGTGGCGGTGGCTTCGGCGGTCGTCCGGGTGCCGGTCGTCCCGGTGGTCGCGGAACGACCCAGGGTGCCTTCGGTCGCCCGGGTGGTCCCTCGCGCCGTGGTCGGAAGTCGAAGCGGGCGCGTCGCCAGGAGTTCGAGGCCATGGAGGCCCCGACGATCGGTGGCATCCGCGTCCGCAAGGGCAACGGCGAGACCGTGCGTCTCGCCCGTGGTTCCTCGCTGACCGACTTCGCCGAGAAGATCGGCGTCGACCCGGCCCAGCTGGTGCAGATGCTGTTCGGTCTGGGCGAGATGGTCACCGCGACCGAGTCCGTCAACGACGAGACCCTCGAGCTGCTCGGTGAGGAGCTCAACTACATCGTCTCGGTCGTCTCCCCCGAGGACGAGGACCGCGAGCTGCTGGAGTCCTTCGACATCGAGCTCGGCGACGAGGGCGACGAGTCCGACTGGACGGTCCGTCCGCCCGTCGTCACCGTCATGGGTCACGTCGACCACGGTAAGACCAAGCTGCTCGACGCCATCCGTGACGCCAACGTCATCGAGGGCGAGGCCGGTGGCATCACCCAGCACATCGGTGCCTACCAGGTCGCGACCGAGGTCGACGGCCAAGAGCGCAAGATCACCTTCATCGACACCCCAGGCCACGAGGCGTTCACCGCCATGCGTGCTCGTGGTTCGCAGTCCTCGGACCTCGCGGTCCTCGTGGTTGCGGCCGATGACGGCGTGATGCCGCAGACGATCGAGGCGCTCAACCACGCCAAGGCGGCCGGTGTCCCGATCGTGGTCGCGATCAACAAGATCGACAAGCCGGAGGCGGACCCGACCAAGATCCGTGGCCAGCTGACCGAGTACGGCGTCATCCCCGAGGAGTACGGCGGCGACACCATGTTCGTCGAGATCTCGGCGAAGTCGCGGATCAACATCGAGGGCCTCCTCGAGGCGGTCGTGCTGACCGCCGACGCATCGCTCGACCTGCAGGCCAACGCCGGCCAGGACGCGCAGGGCATCGTCATCGAGGCTCACCTCGACCGTGGCCGTGGCCCGGTCGCGACCGTCTTGGTCCAGCGCGGCACGCTGCGTGTGGGCGAGTCCATCGTCGCCGGTCCGGCTCATGGCCGTGTCCGCGCGATGATCGACGAGTACGGCCACGAGATCACCGAGGCGACCCCGTCGCGTCCGGCGATGGTCCTGGGTCTCTCGGCGGTGCCGGGTGCCGGTCAGAGCTTCCTGGTCGTCGAGGACGACCGGATGGCTCGCCAGATCGCCGAGAAGCGCGAGGCACGCGAGCGTGCCGCGCAGCAGGCCAAGCGCCGCGTACGCCGCACGCTTGAGGACTTCATGGCCTCCATGGAGAAGGGCGAGAGCCAAGAGCTCAACCTCATCCTCAAGGGCGACGTGTCCGGTTCGGTCGAGGCGCTCGAGGACGCACTGGCCAAGATCGATGTGGGTGGCGACGAGGTCTCGATCCGGGTCATCGACCGCGGTGTCGGTGCGATCACCGAGACCAACGTCGACCTGGCTGCTGCCTCCGACGCGATCATCATCGGCTTCAACGTCCGCCCGCAGGGCAAGGCGACGGAGCTGGCTGACCGCGAAGGTGTCGAGATCCGCTACTACTCGGTCATCTACCAGGCGATCGAGGAGATCGAGGCGGCCCTCAAGGGCATGCTCAAGCCGGAGTACGAGGAGAAGAGCCTCGGCAAGGCGGAGATCCGCGCGATCTTCCGCTCGTCGAAGGCCGGAAACATCGCCGGCTGTATGGTCACCGAGGGCCTCATCCGCCGCAACGCCAAGGTTCGCGTCCTGCGCGACGGCGCCGTGGTGGCCGACAACCTCGACCTCGCCTCGCTGCGCCGCGAGAAGGACGACGCCTCCGAGGTCCGCGAGGGCTTCGAGTGCGGTCTCGTCCTGAAGAACTTCCAGGACATCAAGGAAGGCGACTTCATCGAAGCCTTCGAGATGGTGGAGATTCCGAGGGGCTGAACGAGCCTCTGACGTTGGCCGGGTCGCAGTCGCGGCCCGGCCAACGTCTCGATTTGCTTCGATTATTTGAGAGAGTGTGAACATGAGTAGCCCACGGGTGCGTCGCATCGCTGACCGGATCAAGGTCGTTGTCGCTCAGATGCTGGAGCGGCGGATCAAAGATCCGCGGATCGGCTTCGTCACCATCACCGATGTCCGGGTGACCGGTGACAGCCAGAACGCGACGATCTTCTACACGGTATTGGGTGCGGACTCGGAGGCCGCGCTCGCCGACACGGCAGCGGCGCTGGAGTCGGCCAAGGGGCTGATCCGCTCCGAGGTCGCCAAGCAGCTCGGCACGCGCACCGCCCCGACGCTGGAGTTCATGCACGATGCGCTGCCGGAGACGGCCCGCCACCTCGACGACGTGCTCGCCCGCGCCAAGGCGCAGGACGATGCGGTCGCGGCCGCCCGGGTGGAGAGCTACGCCGGGGAGCCCGACCCCTACAAGAAGCCTCGTGAGGATGGGGACGAGTGGGACGAGGACGACGAGGAGTGAGTGCCCCCTCGAGTCTTGTCATCGTCGACAAGCCTGCCGGGGTCACCTCCCACGACGTCGTCGCGCGCGTTCGGCGCATGGCCGGCACCCGCAAGGTCGGGCACGCCGGCACCCTGGACCCGATGGCCACCGGCGTACTCGTCCTCGGGGTCGAGCGCGCCACCCGGCTCCTCGGCCACCTGATGCTGACCGAGAAGTCCTACGACGCGACGGTGCGGCTCGGGCAGAGCACCACGACCGATGACGCCGAGGGCGAGCTCGTCTCGGAGACGGTCGCCAGCGGCCTGGTCGCCGGGGACGTACGCAGCGCCTTCGTCACCCAGGTCGGCGACATCCTGCAGGTTCCGACCGCCGTCTCGGCGATCAAGGTCGACGGCAAGCGCGCCTACCAGCGCGTACGCGACGGGGAGCAGGTCGAGCTGAAGGCCCGGCGGGTCACGGTGCACGAGCTCACTGTCGGCGATCTCCGCGTAGCCGGCGATGTGGTCGATGTCGACATCTCGGTGCGCTGCTCGAGCGGCACCTACATCCGCGCGATCGCCCGCGATGTCGGCGAGGCGCTCGGGGTCGGTGGACACCTGACGGCGCTGCGCCGCACCGCGGTGGGACCATACGACCTCGATGTGGCGAGGACGCTCGACGAGCTCGGCGACGAGTTCGCCGTGCTTCCGTTGGCCGAGGCCGCTCGTGCAGCGTTCCCGGCGTACGACCTCTCCGAGGAGCAGGCCCAGGACGTCCGCTACGGGCGCAAGCTCGGGCTGTCGCTCGACGGGCTCACCGCTGTCTTCGCCCCCGACGGCGAGTTCCTCGCTCTCTACGAGCCGATCGCGCCCGAGCTCGCCAAGGCGAGCGCCGTCTTCGTCGGCTGACACCCCACGCCGAGACGTCACTCCGGTCGGCCGAGTTGGCACACCTGTGCCAACTCGGCCGACCGGAGTGACGCTTCGGGCGACGGGGGTGACGCCTCGGCAGGGATGGGTCAGCGCAGGCGCACGGTCTCGACCAGGTCTGCCTTGATCTCCTCGTCGGTCCAGGGGAAGTCGACCCACTTCTCCTCGGAGAAGAGGCGGGTCTGGTCGCTGGACCACGGCGAGGTGGGGTCCTCGTACTGGCCGTAGGTCAGGATCGTGCGCGGTTCGACGCCGTCCGGGCCGAACGAGACGGCCTGGATGTGGGAGGAGCCGTAGGTGATCGGCCGGGCGTAGCCGGTGTTTTGCACCGGGCTGCGGGAGGCGAGCGCGTTGGCGTTGCCGGCCAGGTTGCCCTCGCCGCCGCCGAGGGGCAGCGGGGGAGCGCCGCGGTCGGCGGCGACCTGGTAGGCGCCCCACGGCGAGTCGATCGGCAGACCGGTGGCCTCCACGGCCGCGATCGCGTCCTCCATCGCCTTGATCGTGCTCGGCGTGGTGCGCAGCCCGCGCGGCGTGTCGAGCGGGTCGTCGGCGTCGAACGGCACCCGCCACAGCTGCAGGCCGGTCGGGGCGCGCTCGACGAACTCGGTGAAGATCGCGGTGCCGACCGAGGTCGCGTCCGACCGTCCGTCCCATCCGGCCAGGACGGCGCAGGCCTGCTTCTCGCCGGTCAGCCGGCAGACCCGGTCGAGCGCGCCGTCGGCCTTCATCACCTCCGCCGTCCGCTGCCGGTTGTCGTACTCGTGGTCCGCCAGCGAGGCGGGCGTCTCGACGCCGTGCGCGGCGAGCTGGTCGATGACGTAGCGGGCCACCATCTGCGTACGCATCGTCCGCTCGCACCGCTCACAGCCGAGGATCGCGGGGTAGCCCTCCAGCGGGGCCTCCGGGTTGGGCAGCCAGTGGGAGTCGTTGGCGTTCATCACCCAGTCGCGGCGTACGACGTCGGGAAGGTGCTCGTCGCCGAGGATTCCGGCGCGCTGGGCACCGGCGTCGGCTCCCCAGGCGCAGGAGGACCCGGCGCGGTTGCCGTCGAGACCGGGCAGGCCGGCGACTGTGTTGAGCAGCCGGCCGACGACCGTCATGCAGCGCGAGGCGAGCCTGTCGGTGACGTGCGGGACGACCGAGTGGTCGGCGTAGAGGGTGTCACCGTGGCGGTCGGCCGCGATCGTGTTGACCCACGGCATCCCGCCACCGGCGTCCTGGCGCTCCAGCAGGTCCCCGACCGAGGAGGCGGAGCCCATGCCGAGGAAGGTGTCGATGGTGCGCAGGTGCTCGGCGTTGGCGTCCCGGATCGCCCAGAAGCTCTGCGGTCCCCAGGCCATCAGCTGCGAGGGCGAGTCGATGACGTAGCCCTCGGGCGTGCGGTAGAGATCCTCGGTGACCGTGGTCGTGCCCGAGGCGGTCTTGACCTCGACCTCCACCTCCCGCCGCTCGGCGCGCTTCACGCCGTCCGGTGTGGGGTAGCGGGTGCCCGGCCCGAGGGTGGTGTACTCGTACGGTGTGAACCGGTAGGCCGTGGACACCGTGTGGCTCCAGGCGACGTCGTCGTTCCAGCCGATGTTCACCGCCGGTGAGCCGATCAGCGACGCGCCGGCGACGTCGTACTCACCGGGGATCGTCAGATGCTGCTGGGTGAACCGGTAGCGGCCCTGCCACGGGAAGTGCGGGTTGCCGAGCAGTATCCCGGCACCGGTCGAGCTGGCATCGCCGCCGATCGCGGTCGCGTTCGACCCGAAGGCGCGCTCGGGGTCGCGGCCGAACGAGGCCAGCAGCTTCTGCTTGTCCACCTTCGCGGCCGCAGCCGGCACCTCGGCTGCGGTGGTGGGCAGCGACGGCAGCCCCAGGGCGCCGGGCAGATCGGGCAGGCCAGGGTCGGTCAGAGACGGGGGAGAGGCGGCGTTCATCTCGCCGACGAACTGACCGGCCGAGGCGATCAGGTTGGCGAGATAGACGCCGTACCAGACGTCGGTCTCGGTGACGTCGGGGCGGAGGTAGGGCGCGTCCGCACAGGCCGGGTCGGTGACCTCGTGCGTACGCAGCCACTCGTTGACCCCGGCCGCGTAGCCGCGCACCATCTGCTTCGCCCGCGCCGAGGGCCCGGCCGGGGAGTCGAGCAGGCGCTCGACCACCTGCCGGTTGTGGAGATCACCCACGAGCACGTCGGAGTCGAGGTTGGTGGTCGGCTTGGAGACGCCGTCGTCGTAGATCTTGTCCGCGCCGAGCCAGCGGGAGCGTTCGCCGCGGGCGCTGAGCAGGATGTCGGCCAGGGTGCAGGTGGCCTCACCGGCGGTCGCCCAGCCGCTGCCGTAGCCCAGGGAGCCCCAGTCGCGGGCCGTGATGTGCGGGATCCCGTGCTCGGTGATCCGCACCTTCGCGTCGTACGCAGGCGGCGGCTCGGCGGCCTCTGCCGGAGCGCTGAGCGCGCCCGCGAGAAGGGCCAGCGGTGCGAGGGACATGGTGGCTCTGCGTACGAGGCTCTCCATGCCTCGACCAACGAGGATGGGTAGAACAGGTTACTGTTTGGTTGCCAGGTGGCCCGGATCCCGGGAAGGGGACCGAGGATGGATATTCTGGCGGCGTGTTCTGGAGAAGTCTGAGCGAGGTGCCCGCCGACCTCGGCCGCACCTGCGTCGTGGTCGGCAATTTCGACGGCGTCCACCTCGGGCACCAGCATGTGCTGCGCCGAGGGCGCGAGGTGGCGGACGCCAAGGAGCTCACCCTGGTGGCGGTCACCTTCGACCCGCACCCGATGGCGGTGCTGCGGCCCGAGCACGCCCCCGGTGTGCTCACCACGATGGAGGTCCGCGCCGAGCTGCTGCTCGCGGCCGGCGCCGACGCGGTGCTCGCGCTGCCGTTCGACATGGAGATGGCCAACTGGTCACCCGAGGACTTCGCCCAGCGGGTCCTCGTCGACGCGCTGCACGCCGAGGCGTGCGTGGTCGGCGCCAACTTCCGCTACGGGTGCAAGGCTGCCGGCGACGTGGCCGACCTGATCGCCTACGGCAAGGTCCACCACTTCTCCGCCGAGGGGATCCCGCTCGACGGCGGCCCCCAGGTCTGGTCCTCGACCTACATCCGTACGTGTCTGGCGGCCGGCGACGTCACCGGTGCCGCCGAGGCCCTGGGTCGCCCCTACTCCGTGCGCGGGATCGTCGTCAAGGGCGACCAGCGCGGCCGGGAGCTCGGCTTCCCGACGGCGAACGTGCCCACCGACTCGCTGACCGCGGTGCCGCCCGACGGCATCTACGCGGGCTGGCTCACCCGGCGCGACACCGGCGAGCGATTCCCGGCGGCGATCTCGGTCGGCACCAACCCCACCTTCGAGGGCGTGGTCGGGCGCCGGGTCGAGTCCTACGTGCTCGACCGTGACGACCTCGAGCTCTACGGCGTCGAGGTCGAGGTCGCCTTCGTGGAGCGGCTACGCGGCATGGTCGCCTTCGAGGGGATCGACGCGCTCGTGGAGCAGATGCGCGCCGACGTGGTGCGGGCGCGCGAGATCTTGACGGAGCAGTAGAGGTCGACCTCCGACCCCGGCGCCCTATCCAGCGGGGACCCGGTGCGGTTGAATGTCTCGCCATGGATCCCCACTCCACCCCCACGTCCGTCTACGAGACCGAGGTCGAGGCCGAGCGCGCCCGCGGCGGCATCCCGGCCGTCCTCAACGCTGTCCTGGTCACCGGCGGGCTCTGGGCCCTCCAGTTCTTCTCCGGCTCCGCGCCGCTGTCCACCTGGGCCGACGAGAACGGCACCAACTCGGCGGGCTGGCTGCCCGCGCTGCTGGGGGACCGGCTCGCCTACTTCGGCAACGGCTCCTTCGGTGACCTCTTCTCCGGTGACGCCCTGGTGCACTCCGTCATCCTCACCGCGACCGTCTTCGTGCTGACCTGGCTGCTGACCTGGCTCGGCACCATCGGCATCTGGCCGAGGGCGTTCTGGCCGGTGTTCCTCGGGTGCTGGTTCGCCGCGATCGTCGCCACGGCCGTCGGCCAGGTCGCCGAGAGCCTCTACGCCTACCTCTCCGACGGCCGCTCCGGCTGGCTGGTGGCGACGCTGGGCGACGTGCTCGAGTCGGGCGCTGCGTACGGGCTGACCTATGGATGGGCGACCGGGTTCCTGATCGCGCTGATCTGGCTCGCGGTGCCGGGAAAGAGGCCCGAGGTGGTGGACGAGTACGCGCCGATGTCGGCGCTCATCCAGGGCAGCTCCGGGGGCGCGCCCGGCGGCTACGGTCAGCAGCTGCGCTCGAGTGTCGCCGTGCCGACCGCCCAGACCAGGCTGGTGTCCGCCTCGCCGTCGGGGCGGCCCGCCCAGCCCGTCCAGGTCCGCACCTTCACCGGGCCCGCTCGTGCCTCCGGGCCGGCCGGCGACACGGCCGCCTGGAAGGACTTCGTACGGGACGTGCGCGGCCGGTCCTGACCGGTCGGTCCTGAGCCGGCTGCTCGTCGCCTGCCGACATCCTCGGCGGCGCGCGGTGCAATGCTGTAGCGAGTAGTGCGCACTGCGTAGTAGTGTGCGAAGCATGGATACCACCCAGCTGCTCAAAGGGGTGCTCGACCTGACCGTCCTGGCCGTCGTCGACGGCGAGGACGCGTACGGCTATGACATCGTCCGCAAGCTCCGCGACAGCGGGCTCACGGACGTCGGGGACGCTTCGGTCTACGGCACCTTGCGGCGGCTGTACGCCGCAGGCGCCCTGACCTCCTACGTCGTGCCGTCAGAGTCCGGCCCCCACCGCAAGTACTACGGCATCACGCCTGCCGGGCAAGGCCAGCTCAAGCAACAGAGCGAGGACTGGTCCCACTTCTCCACCACTGTCACCGAGATCCTCCAAGGGGTGCGCGCATGAGCGAGCGTCAGCGAGCGAACAACGAGAACATCATGCCGTCGCGTCCGTATTCTGGCGCTTGCGCTACGGAGGTGGCGGCATGACGACCACAGATGCAGAGCCGAACGTCGCACCGGAGGTGCGGCTCTTCCTGGCTCGGGTGCGCCGCGAACTCGCAGACCTCGACCCCGAGGTGCTCAGCGACATCACCGACGGGCTCGAGGCCGACTTCGCCGAGCTGGTCGAGGAGCGTGGGCCCGATGCGCTCGGCGACCCGGTCGAGTACGCCAAGGAGCTCCGCGCCGCGGCCGGGATACCGGCAGGGCCGAAGCCGCACCGCGGTCTAGCTGCGCAGGTCGACGGGCTCCTGGACGCCGGTCACGACCGGTTCGACCGGACGGTCGCCAAGGCCGGTGAGCTGCTGCGTACGGATCTGAGGCCTGTGGTCGCCTGGCTGCGGCCGCTGTGGTGGATCGTGCGTGCCTGGGCCGCGGTCTGGCTGGTCTCGGCGATGTTCGGCTGGACGATGTCGAGCGCGCCGTCGGTCCTGCTGCTCATCGTCGCGGTGGCGATCAGCATGTTCGTCGGCGCCGGCCGGGTCTGGCCGGGCGGCGAGCGGGGGACCGGCGCACGCGTCGTGCTCCTCGGCCTGAACGCCTTCGCCGGGTTCGCGCTCTTCATGAGCTGGGCGAACGGCGTCGTCGGGAGCAGCATGGAGTACGACCAAGGCTGGCAGGACGGCTACAACGAGGTGGTCGGGGCGACCAATGATGGTGGCCCGGTCGGTGAGCAGGCCGGCATCTATGCGGGCGGCAAGACGGTCACCAACATCTACCCGTACGACACCTCGGGTAAGCCGCTGACCGGGGTGCAGCTCTTCGACCAGGACGGGAAGCCGATCGACGTGGCCGCTCAGCCTGACTGCACCTCGACTGTCGCCGACCCGCTCCCGCCGGCTGTGGCCGACGAGGACGGGATCCTCTCCGAGGTGTGCCTGGACGAGCGTACGGGGGAGCCGGTGCAGCCGCGGATCTTCTACCCGTGGTCCAACGGCGCCGCGCAGCTCTACAACGTCTTCCCGCTGCCCAGCCGGGTCCAGCCGGACACCACGCTCGACCCGAACGCGTTCGCGGACGGGGGCGAGGACGCGCCGACGATCCAGGAGCCGCCCCTGGCGACCGTGCCGAAGGTCTCGCTGCCCGGGATCGCGGCGAGCTCGCCGAGCGCCTCGCCGACAGTCTCGCCGT
This sequence comes from Nocardioides panzhihuensis, assembly GCF_013408335.1. Lineage (NCBI taxonomy): Bacteria > Bacillati > Actinomycetota > Actinomycetes > Propionibacteriales > Nocardioidaceae > Nocardioides > Nocardioides panzhihuensis. The sequence goes on from NZ_JACBZR010000001.1 coordinate 1,160,290, forward strand.
CCGCCTCGCCGAGCGCTCCTGAGACGCCGTGAGCTGACCGATGCAACCGGACCCGGCTCCACAACGTCTTACTCGATGACGAGAGAGTCGAGGGGGAGAGCGATGAAGTTCTGGTGGAGGTTGCGTCGGCGGGTGGCACGGCTCGTGCTCGTGGCCTGATCCGGCGACGATTCGGGGGGTATGCCGGCTCGCTGTTAATCTTCTCGGGTTGTCGGTCCATGGGGATCGGCAGCTCAAGCCGTGAAATCGGCCGCGGATCAAGAGTGCCCCGGTGAACAGGCCCGGGCGCGCCGCGCAACGAGTTAGGCCCACGGGCCGGAAGGGAGCCTTCGCATGGCAGTTGGAACTGACGCGGAGACCAAGAAGAAGATCATCGCCGAGCACGCCACGACCGAGGGTGACACCGGCTCGCCGGAGGTGCAGATCGCGCTGCTGTCGCACCGTATCTCCCACCTGACCGACCACCTCAAGGAGCACAAGCACGACCACCACAGCCGTCGTGGTCTGCTGCTGCTCGTCGGCCAGCGCCGCCGCCTTCTCAACTACCTTCAGAAGAAGGACATCGAGCGCTACCGCTCGATCATCGAGAAGCTCGGCCTTCGTCGCTGATCTGGTTCTCAACGCGTACGCAACGGGTCGCCTCCCACTTGGGAGGCGGCCCGTTCGCCATTTGTCGCTGTGCGGTCGGCGTCACCGCACGGAAGCGGTGACCCCGTCCCGCGCTTGTCGACGCGGTGACGTACCAACCAGCGCCGGTGCCTCCTGAAGCTGGATCGCGGCCCTGACGGGACGCGCAGTCCGGCGTGACGGGGTGGGCTCCGGTCCGGGCGCGGGCGGCACGCGCGTGCCTCCGTTCCGCATTTCGGGCAAGGGACGGATAGGCTGAGGGATGAGTGCTAGCGCCAGCCGCGCAGGCACTCGTAAAACGAAACACATCACCAGGAGCGGCCCGCCCGTCCGGCTCGGTCCTCGGTAGTGATTCCCAGGTCCGTCGTGACCTGAGGGTCTCGATCGAAGACCGGCCCTGTGCGCAGCGAGCGCACACGCCCGGCGCGGGGACGCTCCGCGATAAAGACTAAGGACGAATTCCTTGACCGAACCAGTCATCACTGCCGTCGAGACGACCATCGACAACGGCAAGTTCGGCACCCGCACCGTCAAGTTCGAGACCGGGCTGCTCGCCCGGCAGGCCGCGGGTTCCGTGACCGCCTACCTCGATGACGAGACGATGCTGCTGTCTGCGACCACCGCCTCGAAGCACCCGAAGGAGCACCTCGACTTCTTCCCGCTGACCGTCGACGTCGAGGAGCGGATGTACGCCGCGGGCAAGATCCCCGGCTCCTTCTTCCGTTCCGAGGGTCGCCCGGGCGAGGACGCGATCCTCACCTGCCGTCTGATCGACCGCCCGCTGCGCCCGACCTTCAAGAAGGGTCTGCGCAACGAGGTCCAGGTCGTCATCACCGTCATGGCGCTCGACCCCGACCAGCCCTACGACGTGCTCGCGATCAACGCCGCGTCGATGTCCACCCAGCTCTCCGGCCTGCCGTTCTCCGGCCCGGTCGGCGCCGTTCGCGTCGCCCTGATCGAAGGCCAGTGGGTCGCCTTCCCGAGCCACAGCCAGCTCGAGAACGCCGTCTTCGACATGGTCGTCGCCGGCCGCGTCACCGACTCCGGCGACGTCGCCATCATGATGGTCGAGGCCGAGTCCACCGAGCAGACCTGGGACCTGGTCGCCTCCGGCGCCCAGGCGCCGACCGAGCCGATCGTGGCCGGCGGTCTGGACGCTGCCAAGCCGTTCATCAAGCAGCTTGTCGAGGCCCAGGCCGAGCTGGCCAAGCTGGCCGCCAAGCCGGTCCAGGACTTCCCGATCTTCCTGGACTACCAGGACGACGTCTACGAGGCCGTCGAGGCCACCGTCGGCGCTGACATCACCGACCTCTACACCGTCGGTGGCAAGCGCGAGCGCACGCTCGGCAAGCAGGAGCGCGACGAAGAGGCCGACCGGATCAAGGCTGCGCTGCTCGAGAAGCTCGGCCCGCAGTTCGAGGGCCGCGAGGGTGAGATCGGCGCTGCCTTCCGCGCTCTGACCAAGAAGGCCATCCGCGAGCAGGTCCTGCGCGACCAGGTCCGCATCGACGGTCGCGGCCTGGCCGACCTCCGTCCGCTGCACTCCGAGGTCGGTGTGATCCCGCGGGTCCACGGCTCGGCGCTGTTCGAGCGCGGCGAGACCCAGATCCTGGGTGTCACCACCCTCGACATGCTCAAGATGGAGCAGCAGCTCGACACGCTCTCCCCGGAGAAGCACCGCCGCTACATCCACAAGTACATCTTCCCGCCGTTCTCCACCGGTGAGACCGGCCGGGTCGGCTCGCCCAAGCGCCGCGAGGTCGGCCACGGTGCGCTCGCCCGCCGCGCGCTCCTGCCGGTGCTGCCGAGCCGCGAGGAGTTCCCCTACGCGATCCGCCAGCTCTCCGAGGCGATGGGGTCGAACGGCTCCACCTCGATGGGTTCGGTCTGCGCCTCGACCATGTCGCTGCTCAACGCCGGTGTGCCGCTGAAGGCCCCGGTCGCCGGTATCGCGATGGGTCTGATCTCCGGTGAGATCGACGGCGAGACGAAGTACGTCGCGCTCACCGACATCCTCGGTGCCGAGGACGCCTTCGGCGACATGGACTTCAAGGTCGCCGGCACCTCGGAGTTCGTGACCGCGCTGCAGCTCGACACCAAGCTCGACGGCATCCCGGCCGAGGTCCTCGCCCAGGCCCTCAACCAGGCCAAGGACGCGCGTACGACCATCCTGGACGTCATGCACGAGGCCATCGGCGGTGTCGAGGAGATGGCTCCGACCGCACCCCGGATCATCACCGTGAAGGTGCCCGTCGACAAGATCGGCGAGCTGATCGGGCCCAAGGGCAAGGTCATCAACCAGATCCAGGACGACACCGGCGCCCAGATCTCCATCGAGGACGACGGCACCGTGCTCATCGGCGCGACCGAAGGCGGCGCGGCCGAGGCCGCCCGTGCGGCGGTCAACGCGATCGCCAACCCGACCATGCCCGAGGTCGGCGAGCGCTACCTCGGCACGGTCGTGAAGACGACCAACTTCGGTGCGTTCGTCGCCCTGCTCCCGGGCAAGGACGGCCTGCTCCACATCACCAAGCTGCGCGCCCTCAATGGCGGCAAGCGGGTCGAGTCGGTGGATGACGTCGTCGAGGTCGGCCAGAAGATCCAGGTCGAGATCGCCGAGATCGACGACCGCGGCAAGCTCTCGCTCGCCCCGGTGCTCGAGGAGGAGGCCTCCTCCGAGGAGGCTCCTGCGGAGACCGCCACCGAGGCTGCAGACGAGGAGTGACCTTGGTGTCACCCAACACCCGGGGGACCGGTCGACACGAAGGTGTCGGCCGGTCCTCCGGCTATGACCAGGAGCCTGGCACCACCGTCACGCTCGAGCAGACCGAGGTCAACGGCGCGGTGACGTCGTTGGTGCGTCGTACGGTCCACCCGTCCGGCCTGCGGATCGTGACCGAGCAGATGGCCGGGGTTCGCTCAGCGACGATCGGCGTCTTCATCGGCGTCGGTTCCCGGGACGAGACCGCGCGTCAGCACGGCTGCTCCCACTTCCTCGAGCACCTGCTGTTCAAGGGCACCCCGTCGCGTACGGCCTTGGAGATCTCCTCCTCGCTGGACCGTGTGGGCGGGGAGTTCAACGCCTACACGGCCAAGGAGTACACGTGCTTCCACGCGCGCGTGCTCGACGACGACCTGCCGCTGGCGGTCGACGTCATGGGCGACATGCTGACCTCCTCGCTGGTCACGGAGGAGGACGTCGAGGCCGAGCGGGACGTCATCCTCGACGAGATCGCGATGCACGACGACGATCCCGACGATGTCATCCACAACCTCGTCGCCGCGCAGGCATGGGGCGCAGAGACGCCGCTGGGACGGGGCATCGCCGGCACGGAGGAGTCGATCGCCGCCTTGACCCGCGACGAGATCGACGAGTTCTACAAGGCCCACTACGTGGCGCCCAGGATGGTCGTCGCGGTAGCCGGCAACATCGAGCACGACGAGGTCGTGGCGATGGTGGAGAAGGCGTTCTCCGGGTCGGGCTTCCTAGGGGCCTCCGCCGCTCCGGTGCCTCCTCGCGAGGGGTCGCCGATCGACGTCGTGCCCGGCGAGACCAGAGCCGAGCGCCCGCTGGAGCAGGTCAACGTGATCCTGGCCCGCCAGGGTCTGCAGCGTGGCGATGACCGTCGCTTCGCGTTCGAGGTGGTCAACACCGCCGTCGGCGGCGCGACCTCCTCGCGGCTCTTCCAGGAGGTCCGCGAGCACCGGGGCCTGGCCTACTCGGTCTATTCCTACGCCTACAGCCACGCCGAGACGGGTCTCTTCGGAGTCCAGGTCGGCTGCCTGCCGGCCAAGCTCGGCGAGGTGCTCGAGGTCGTACGCTCCGAGCTGGCCGCCGTCGCACGCGACGGCATCACCGCCGAGGAGCTCGAGCTCGGCAAGGGGCAGTTGCGTGGTGGCCTCGTGCTCGGCCTCGAGGACTCTGCCTCCCGGATGTCCCGCATCGGCCGTGCCGAGCTGGTCCATCGCGAGCTCTACTCGATCGACGAGGTCCTCGCCCGGATCGACGGGGTCACCCTCGAGGAGTGCCGTGAGGTCGCGGCCGAGATCCTCAGCCGACCCGAGATCCTCGCGGTCGTGGGGCCGGCCTGACGTTGCTCCAGGGATACCCGGTCGACCGGGTATCCCTGGGGTTGACGGGCACTGAAACACCCCACAACCCCAAGAACTCCCCGTCCAGTTCCCGGACGCATCCCACCATGTGGATGCTGGGGGTCAGCGCTTACCGATGATCCCGACGGCGGCCGGGACCTTGGAGTCGACGATGGAGACCCGGAAACCGCCGTCGGCCAGGGCCTTGCTCGCCTTCTCGATGATCTCGGGGACCTGCTCGCGCTGGGTGGCCTCGTAGAAGAGGTTGACGGTGCCGCCGGGGAGCACGCGCTCGTGGAGCAGGGCGATCTCGGCGGATGCGTCACGCACCCAGAACAGGTTGACGTTGAACGCGAAGACCTTCGTCAGCCGCTTGACCGGGACCCGCAGCGTCGCGAGATCGATCTGACGGACCGTGAGGCGTCCTGCCTCCAGATACTGCGCGCACCGTCGCTTCGTACGATCGACGCCCGACTCCGAGCGATCGATCGCAAATAGTTTTCCGGTCTCCAGCCGGCTACAGATCAGCTCGGCACCAGCCCCCGGGCCACAGCCGATCTCAAGGACATGATCGTTCGGTTGAATGTCCATGAAATCAACGGCCCAACGGATCCGAGCAGGGATCGTCTGCACCACCATGGGTCCAAGACTGCCAGATCCCCATACGGTTCCGCTCACAGCCCTCGCCGGACAGTGTTCACCGGATAGTGGTAGATCGTTGCTGGAGCGTGATCTATGCGGTCGGTCGCTTCGTCCCGGGCCGCTTCGCATAAGGTTGCTCGCCATGATCAAGGTGGCTGTTCTCGGTGCAGGTGGCAAGCTCGGTTCGGCGGTCTGCGAGGCGGTCGAGTCCGCCGACGACCTGGAGCTGGTGGCGCGGATCGGGCGCGGCGACGTGCTTTCGACGATCACCGACGCCGGCGCCGAGGTGGCTGTCGACGTCACCACTCTCGAGGCGGTGATGGGCAACGCGGAGTTCTGCCTGTCCCACGGCGTGCACACCGTGATCGGCACCTCGGGGTTCGGTCCCGACCGCGTCGAGCAGCTCGGGGCCTGGCTGGCCGAGGCTCCGGGGGTCGGCGCGATGGTGGTCCCCAACTTCTCGGTCGGCGCTGTGCTGATGATGCGTTTCGCCGAGCTCGCGGCCGCCCACTTCCCGTCCGTGGAGATCGTCGAGACCCACCACGAGCGGAAGGCTGACGCGCCTTCGGGCACCGCCCGCAGGACCGCTGAGCTCGTCGCTGCCGCGCGCCGGGAGGCCGGGGTGGCCCCGGCGCCGGACGCGACCACGTCGGCCCTCCAGGGCGCCCGTGGCGCCGCTGTGGAGGGCATCCCGGTCCACTCCCTGCGGATGGCCGGCTCGGTCGCCCACCAGGAGGTCGTCCTCGGCGGTGTCGGCGAGCTCTTGACCATCCGCCACGACTCGCTCTCGCACGCCTCCTTCGCTCACGGCGTGCTCGCCGCGATCCGCGGCATCGGCTCGCGCCCTGGGCTCACGGTCGGCCTGGAGGACGTCCTCGGGCTCGGCTGAGGACTCCTCAGAGCTGCTCAGGACTGCTGGGCGGGCTCAGCTGGGGCAGAGGTCCCGGCGGCGTAGCCGTTCATCCTTGGGCGGCTCGGTCGGGTCGGCCAGCAGGCTGCGGTAGTCGTCGTGGCGCAACGGCCCGTCCGCGAGCTCGCCCGAGGACTTCGGCACCTGCAGCGGCTCGGCGTCGTACTCCATCTTCACCCGGTCCACGCCGGGGATCGAGGTCAGCGACAGCACGGTCTGCGCGGTGGCGAGCACGACCCGGTTGGTGGCGATCGTGTCGTCGGTGGCGATGCGGAGGTGGGCGGTGCGGTCGGTGATCTCCAGGAGCTCCAGCCATCCCTCCGGCGGCAGGGCAGTGCCGAGACCTGAGGCCAGGTCGACCTCCGACGGACCGTCGCCGAGCTGGTCGAGGATGTGCTCCGCGACCCCGTCGACGGTCTTGGAGCAGAAGCTGGCGGTGGGGCGACTGACGAGACGGTCCTCGCCGTTGACCCAGTAGAGCCGCGGCCCGGTGGCGCCCTGCGCTGCGCCCGGAGCGACGGCGGAGGCGTCGTCGAGCAGATGGTAGGGAACCTCGGCGGGATCGACGGTCCGCACATCGTCGCTGCTCGGGACTCCGCACGCCGCCGCGCCGGCCAGCAGCAGGCCGGAGAGCACCGCCGCCCATGACGTACGCGCCGTCCTCATGTCACCTCCCGGCCCGATGCGGTCCGCGCCGTGGGAGCGAGGGGGAGCGAGAGCACGAAGTCCGCGCCGCTCGGGTCCGCATCGCGACACCAGACCGACCCGTCGTGCAGCTGAGCGGTCCGCTCCACGATGCTCAGGCCCAGCCCGCTCCCGGTCGTCGCGCCCCGCGCCCCCATCCGGGAGAACCGGTCGAAGATGTGCTCGCGCGACTCGACGGGCACCCCGGGCCCGGAGTCCGCGACGTGGATCTCGGCGTCACCGCGGCGCGCGATGGCACGCACCGAGGTGAGGCCGCCGCCATGGGTCTGGGCGTTGCGGACCAGGTTGGCCAAGGCTCGGTGGAGCTGGAGCCGGTCGCCGTAGATCTCCAGGTCGTCGGGGACCTCGATGACCACGTCGTCGATGCCGTTGTCCGCGAGAGTCGCCGTGACTAGGTCGGCGACTCTCAGCACCTCCCACTCCGACTCCCGCACGCCCGCGTCGAGACGCCCCAGCGCGATGAGGTCTTCGAGCGCCCCGCGGAACCGTTCCAGCTCGCCGGCCATCAGGTCCACTGCGGTCGCGGAGCTGGGGGAGAGGTGCTTGTCGCCCTGCAGGACACCGAGGCTGGTGGTGAGGGTGGCCACCGGCGTACGAAGCTCGTGACTGACGTCGGCTGCGAAGCGGGCATCGTGGTCGAGCCGCTCGACCACGGTGTCGACCATGGTGTTGAACGACCCGGTCAGGGTCGCCAGGTCGGGGTCGTCGGTTGCCTCGACCCGGGTGTCGAGCTCGCCGGCGGAGATCCGCGCCGCGGCCAGGGCGACCTGGCGCAGCGGCCGCAGGACCCGCCGGGCGGCGTACCAGCCGAGCACGCCGCCGGCGATGGTGGTGACCGCCGCCGAGATGGCGAGGGCGTAGCCCATCGTGTCGAGGGTCTCGCTGAGCTCCTTGGCGTAGGTGACCTCGTAGTAGTCGGCACCCACCCCCTCGAGCGGGATCCCGACGACGATGTTTGGCCGGTCGCCGGTGTCGGTCCAGGTCAGCGCGACGTCTCCGGCCCGGACGCTCGAGGCGACGTCGCTGGTGGCGTCGTGGACCTGGGTGGTGAGGTCGGAGGAGTACCACTGACCGTCCTTGTGGACGAACACCGTGGTGCGGCTCGGTTGGGCGATCTCGGCGAGAACCTCGGCGACGTTGACCCCGTTCGTGCGCAGCCGCTCCTTGACGAGAGCGGCGTCGATGTAGGCCTGCTGCAGTGCGTTCCGCTCGCGCTGCGCGATCAGGTAGTGACGTGCCGAGAAGTAGGTGCTGAAGGCGAGGATCAGGCTGATCATCAGCGCGCCGGCCGCGAACGCCGCCACGACGTTGGCGCGGAGACCGCGCCGGCTCGGTCTCCGGTTCATCGCGGGTCCAGCCGATAGCCCAGGCCGCGGACGGTGGAGATGACGCCGCCTGCCTCCGGGTCCGTGTCGACCTTGTTGCGCAGGCGGCTGACGTGCACGTCGACGACCCGGACGTCGCCGTGATGGCCCTCGGGCCACATCTGGTTGACCAGGTTCTCGCGGGTCATCACCCTGCCGGGGCTGTTCGTCAGCGCGAGCAGGAGCTTGAACTCCGTGCTGGTCAGGTGCAGGTCCTCAGCGCCCCGGCGGAGGGTCGCGGCCTCCGGGTCGAAGACCAGCGGGCCGTCGGTCGAGTCGAGCACGATGCCGCTGGCAGGGGTGTAGCCGCCCTGGACAGGGACGAGGGGAAAGTCGGGGCGCCGCAGCGCGGCCCGGATCCGGGCCCTGACCTCCGCCACGTCGAACGGCTTGCGCACGTAGTCGTCGGCCCCCGCCTCGAGCGCGGTGACCACGTCCTTGGCGCCGTCTCGGGCGCTGATCACGATGATCGGCGCGGTCGTTCGGGGGCGCACGCTCCGGATGAAGGTGAACCCGTCGATGCCACCGAGCATCAGGTCGACGAGCATCACGTCGAACGGCTCCTGGGCGTCGAGATCGAGGGCGATCTCGGCGTCGTCGGCTTCGCCGACCGCGTACCCCTCCTGCTCGAGGAAGAGCCGAAGGGACGTACGCAGCCCGTAGTCGTCCTCCAGGATGAGCACTCGCTTGGCTGCCTCTTGCACGTCCCGCATCGTCTCACCCGAACGGTCGGGAAACAGAGCCGTCGCGGGCCGCCGGCCGGAAGTGACACGAGACTGACATGAAACTGCGAAAGGACCTCCACACACCGTAGGCAGGGTGGACGGCATGAGCGAGGCGGAGTTCTACCCGGTGGACGAGACCATCATCGTGCCGTTCTCGGACGCGACCTGCCTGCGGGCGATCCACAACCTGCGATGGCGGTTGGCCGAGATGCTCGTGGGCGGTCCCGAGGCGGTCGTGGTCGACCTCGCGGGTCTGACCGGGTTCTCCTCGACGACCGTCGCGGCGCTGCTGTGGGCCAAGCGTCGCTGCGGGTCGAGGGGCGTGCCGCTCCGTCTCCGGAACGCCGATCCGGCGCTCGCCGGTCAGCTCCGCCGAGCCGGTCTCGACACCATCTGGGACATCCAGACGGCTCCGGCCGCATCCACCCCCACCCGAAAGGCCAACTGATGAGCAACCACGTCCACGAGACGGAACGCGAGCAGACGTTCGATCTGCTGACGCCGGACCAGGCGATGAACCAGGTGCGGGCGTGGACCGACTCACGGGTCGTCGGCGACCGCGCCGCCAACCGGCTCGAGGTCCTCGCCGCATTCGGCATCCACGTGGCCCTCTCGAACCTCCCCGGCGAGATCTGGGTGAAGCTGGCGTGGCGTACGCCGACCCGGATCGAGCTCTCCACGATCTGGACGCTCACCTCGATGCCGGCGTCCGCGCCCGAGCCCTACGTCGCCGAGAAGCTCACCGACCTGGCCGGCTCATGGAGCTTCCACGAGCGTGTCGGCGGGGCCAGCCTCGTCTGCGAGGTCGAGGACCCGCCGAGGCCCGACGAGGCCTAGCCCGGACTCAGCGGTAGTCGTCGGAGAGCTGCGAGCCGATCTTGACCTGCGGCTTGGGCATACGCAGCGGGCGGATCTGGATGGCCCGCATGATCGCGTAGTAGGTGGTGCCCTTGAGGTCGTTGTCGGGGAAGCGGCGCTTGAGCTCCTTGCGGAGCAGGAAACGCAGCGTGATCAGGTTGATGATCACGGTGGCCATCACGACGAGCGTGAAGAGCTGGGAGTACATCGCCAGCTGGAGGCTGATGTAGGGCACCACCAACGCGATGATCAGCACCGGGAGCACAATCTCGGCGAAGGTGAACCGGGCGTCGATCCAATCACGGATGAAGCGCTTGACCGGGCCCTTGTCGCGCAGCGGCAGGTAGCGCTCGTCGCCGGTCTTCATCGCCTGGCGCATCTTGTCGCCGTGCTCGGCGCGCTGGGCGCGGTTGGCGGCGTTGATCTCCTTGCGCGAACGCGGTTGCTTGAGACGCGCCTTGCGAGCCGCTTCGGCTTCCTTGCGCGATGGGGTCGGGCGACCCTTGCCGGTCTCTTTGACCGGGGTCTCGGGCTCGACGACCTGCTGGGCGGGGGACTTGCGACCGAACAACGAAGGGACCTCTTACGTATCTGCTGAAGCGGGAGCCCGAAGCAACTGAGTCTTGCTGAGCGGAGCCCGAAGCAAAAACAGTGTTGGCTAGGACACGTACAGGATATCCCGAGGGACCCGGACTACGAGTTTTGTGGACCCGGCCTAAGGTGAGAGGCAACACTTGTCCCAGGACGGCGAGAGTCCAGCGGCAAGCGACGACGCGGGGCGGCCGGCGGTCGGCCGCATATGAGAGGCGTAAAGGGAACCGATGAGTGTGATGAAGCGGCTGAGCCTGGTCTTCAAGGCGAAGGCAAACAAGGCGCTCGACAAGGCCGAGGACCCACGGGAGGTGCTCGACTACAGCTACCAGAAGCAGCTTCAGATGCTGCAGCAGGTGCGTCGTGGCGTCGCGGACGTCGCGACCAGCCGCAAGCGCGTCGAGCTGCAGATCAACGGGCTCAAGCAGCAGTCCGACAAGCTCACCACGCAGGCCCAGAAGGCCATCGAGATGAACCGTGAGGATCTTGCCCGCGAGGCCCTCACGCGCAAGAGCGGCCTCACCCAGCAGATGAACGACCTCAACACCCAGCTGGGGACCCTTCAGGGCGAGGAGGAGAAGCTCACCCTCGCGCAGCAGCGGCTGCAGGCCAAGGTGGAGTCCTTCCGCACCAAGAAGGAGACCATCAAGGCGACCTACACCGCTGCCGAGGCGCAGACCCGGATCAACGAGGCGATCTCCGGCATCGGCGAGGAGATGGGCGACGTCGGCATGGCCATGCAGCGTGCCGAGGACAAGACCCTGGAGATGCAGGCTCGCGCCGGTGCCGTCGACGAGCTGCTCGCCTCCGGTGCTCTCGACGACCTCACCGCCGGTCCCACCGACGACATCACCCGCCAGCTCGACGCGCTCAGCTCGACCAACGACGTCGAGGCGGAGCTCGCCGCGCTCAAGGGCCTCAGCTCCCCGCAGCAGACGCAGGCGCTGCCCAGTGCCGACGCCAACGCGCCGGTCATCGACGTGGAGTCGACCGAGAAGAAGGCCGAGCAGTGATCGTACGCATCATGGGCGAGGGCCAGTACGACCTCGACGAGGCCTCTGTCGACAAGCTCAACGAGCTCGACGCCGCGGTCGAAGCTGCCTGCAAGGGCACCGACGAGGACGTCTTCGACGCGGCCCTGGCCGCGTTGCTCGATGGCGTACGGTCAATGGGCACCGCCCACCCGGTCGACGCGATCGACTCCTCCGACCTGATCCTCCCCGGACCCGGCTCCACGCTCGCCGAGGTCTCCGAGATGCTGGGCGACGAGGGCCTCATCCCCGGCTGATGTCACGCTTCCAGGGGGATGCCGGGCTGACCGTCCGGATGACCACGGTGATGTTCCTGCTCGGCGCGCTGTTCGTCGGGCTCATCGTGGCGCTGATGTTCGTGATGCCGGCGCAGTGGGCGCCGATCATCGGCATCATCGGTCTCGGCATCGCCTGGTGGCAGTGGTACTCCTCCGACACCCTCGCGATGCGCGCCATGGGCGCGCGCGAGGTGTCGGTCCAGGAGGCGCCCGAGCTGCACGCGATGATCGACCGGCTGTGCACCCTGGCCGACATGCCGAAGCCTCGGGTTGGGATCGCCCACACCGACATGCCCAACGCCTTCGCCACCGGCCGCTCGCCCAAGCGCTCCGCGGTCGTGGTGACCACCGGCATCATGCAGCGGCTGAGCGCCGAGGAGCTGGAGGGCGTGCTCGCTCACGAGCTCTCTCATGTCGCCCACCGCGACGTGCTCGTGATGACGGTCGCCTCCTCGGCAGGCATCGTGGCCGGGATGCTGAGCCGGGGCTCCCAGTACGGCGCGTACGCGGGTGGCGGCCGCCGCGACGGCAACAACGCTCTCCCGGTGTGGCTGGTGGTGCTGCTGGTGTCGCTGGCCGTCTACGCCGTGTCATGGGTGCTGCTGCGGATGCTGTCGCGCTACCGCGAGCTGGCCGCCGACCGTGCCGGCGCGCACCTGACCATGAAGCCGGGCGCGCTGGCCAGCGCGCTGCAGAAGATCACCGGCGAGATCTCCGCGATCCCGAGCCGGGACCTGCGATCCTCGCAGGCGATGAACGCGTTCTTCATCGCACCGGCGATCAGCGGTCAGTCGCTGCGTACGCTGACCTCGACGCACCCCTCGCTGGAGCAGCGCCTGGAGCAGCTCGCCCGGATCGAGGCCGAGCTCGGCCGTCCGGCGCAGTGACGACGTAAGGTCGCTCTGTGGGTTTCTGGGATGTCATCACGGGTCGTACGCGACCGAAGCAGGCCAACCTCGACGCGCTGTTCGCAGTGCCGACCGCCGCACTCACCATGCAGACCTCGCTCGGGCTGGTCCCGACGGGGGACGGGGCGGTCTGCTACCGCGCCGCCGCAGGGGCAGGGTTCGCCGGCACGCAGGACGACGTCGTCGAGCTGCTCGGGGCCTCCGAGGCAGCGCCGAAGGTGTCCACGAGCGTCGACGAGTTCGGCTTCACCTGGCTCAGCGTCGACCACGAGCCCCTGGACCCGGCCAACCCCGACATCACCGGTCTGGTCACCGACCTCCACGCGGTCAACACCACGTTGGAGATGAACGGCTTCGGGCCGGGGCTGCTCTGCTCGCTGATCGGCTTCGAGGGTGCCGACGGGCGCAGCGTGGGCCTGATCTACCTCTACAAGCAGGGCACCTTCTACCCCTTCGTCCCGACCGGTCCGCAGCAGCGTGACAACCTTCTCGAGATCAACGTCCGCACCGCGATCGAGGGCGATCTCCCGGTCGAGAAGGACCTCTCCCGCTGGCTCGCGGTCTGGGGCGCTCCGGGGCTCTGAGGTCGATCCGAGAGATTGTGAGACCGACATGGAACGGGCATTGAGCTTCGGCGCGGTCGCGGAGGACTACGAGCGCTACCGTCCCGGCTATCCAGACGACCTGGTCGCGCTGGTGAGCGAAGTCGCCGAGGGCTCGGTGCGACGGGCAATCGAGATCGGTGCCGGGACCGGAAAGGCGACCCGGGTGTTCGCCGCGGCCGGGATCGACGTGGTCGCGACCGATCCCGATGCCGACATGCTCGCCGTTCTCCGGCGCGAGTGTGCGGGCCTGCCGGTGACCACTGTGCGCGCCACCGTGGAGGAGCTCGATCCGGCGGCGTACGAGCCATTCGACCTGCTCTTCGCTGCCGCCGCCTGGCACTGGACCGCGCCGGCGACTCGGTGGGACCGTGCCACCGCCCTGGTCCGCCTCGGGGGAGCCGTGGCGTTCTTCGGCGGCCCGTTCGTGCTGGCCGACGACAAGCTCGCTGCCGTCGAGGAAGGGATGGTCGCGGCGTACGCCCCGGCGGGTCGCCACATCCCGCCGCCGTCCGCGGCGGATGCGCCGATGCTGTTTCCCGGGGACGAGATGCTCGCCGACGATCGACTGATCGACGTGCGCGAGCGCGAGGTGCCGCGCCGGTTCACCTTCGCTCGCGATGACTACCTGCGCCACCTCGACACCATCTCAGCGATCCGGATCCTCCCGGCCGCCGACCGGTCTGCCCTCTTCGCCGACTTGGCAGGAGCTCTCCCGGACCAGGTCAAGGTACGTGCGGACCTGATGGTGCACACCGCACGCCGAGTCGACGTCAGCGTCTGAGCGGGGCGGAGCCGTCCAGACGGCGGCTCGTCGGCGAAGACATCGACACGCTTCAGCGGCTTCACAAGCAACACACAGCAAACAGCCGCATGATGGAGTCATGACTGCTGGAGCACAGGACCTGACCCGTCCCGACGGGTCGCCGCTGCGGGTGCTCGTCGTCGATGACGAGGTGAACATCGCCGAGCTGATCGCGATGGCGCTGCGGTTCGAGGGCTGGGAGGTCACCATGGCCCACTCCGGTTCCAAGGCCGTCAGCGCGGCGAAGGAGACCTCGCCCGACGCGATCGTGCTCGACTGGATGCTGCCCGACTTCGACGGGCTGGAGGTCCTGCGTCGGGTACGCAGCACCCAGCCGGTCGTACCCGTCCTGTTCCTCACCGCCAAGGACGCGGTCGAGGACCGGGTCGCCGGGCTGACCGCGGGCGGTGACGACTATGTGACCAAGCCGTTCTCTCTCGAGGAGCTCGTCGCGCGGCTGCGAGGCTTGATGCGCCGGGCCGGGGCGACCCGGGTCGAGGAGCACTCGGTGATCCGCGTCGGCGACCTGTCGATGGACGAGGACTCGCGTGAGGTGCACCGTGCGGGGGACGAGATCATGCTCACCGCGACCGAGTTCGAGCTGCTCCGCTACCTGATGCGCAACCCGCGCCGGGTGCTCTCGAAGGCTCAGATCCTCGATCGGGTCTGGTCCTACGACTTTGGTGGTCAGGCCAACGTCGTCGAGCTCTACATCTCCTACCTGCGCAAGAAGATCGACGCCGGCCGGAAGCCGATGATCCACACGATGCGCGGCGCGGGCTACGTGCTGAAGGCCGCTGAGTGAACGAGCGCCAGCGAGTGACCCGCCGGTCCAACCGGCTCGGCCGACTGGTCGCGCCGCTCACCTCGCGGCTGGTCATCACCGCGGTCTCCCTGGTGCTGGTCGTCTCGCTGCTGATCGCCACCGTGGCCACGATCGCGCTGCGCGAGACCTTGTTGGACCGCCTCGACAGGGACGTACGCGACATGGCACGAGGTGTCGCCGGGCCGGGGCCGGCCGTCCGGTTGAACCTGGCCCCGGACTCGGTCTTCGCGGAGTTCCCCGAGAATGGCGAGGCTCGAGGCACCCTCGGCGACTTCGACCCGGACGAGGTGGAGCCGCTCACCGTGGCCGACCTCGAGACGCTGCAGAAGGTGAGCGTCGACGCCCGCGCCCACTACGTCGAGCTGCCCGATCACGGCACCTACCGGGTGATCGCCCAGGCCGTCCTCAACACGAGCACCGGCCAGACGGTTATCGTCGTCACAGGTCACTCCACAGGTGAGGTCGAGAAGACCATCGGGAGCCTGATCTTCTGGGAGGCACTGCTGACCCTGCTCGGCGTGCTGGCCGCCGCGGGCGTGGGCTACATCGTCGTACGCCGCCAGCTCAGCCCGTTGCGAGAGGTCGCCGCCACCGCGCATGCCGTCGCCGGCCTCCCCATGTCCTCCGGCGAGGTCTCGGTGACCGAACGGGTACCCGAACGGCTCACCGACGAGGACACCGAGGTCGGCCAGGTCGGGGCCGCGCTCAACTCGCTGCTCGACCACGTCGAGACCTCCCTGGCCGAGCGTCACCGCAGCGAGCAGCAGGTACGCCAGTTCGTCGCCGACGCCTCCCACGAGCTGCGCACGCCGTTGACCACCATCCGCGGCTACACCGAGCTGGCCCAGCAGCGGCCCGAAGCGGTCCCGATGGCGCTCGGCAAGGTGGAGGAGGAGTCGCTGCGGATGACCACGCTGGTCGAGGATCTGCTCCTGCTCGCCCGCCTAGACCAGGGCCGCCCGCTCGCCCGAGAGCCGGTCGACCTGACCCGGCTGCTCCTCGAGGCCGTCGACGACGCCCGGGTCGTCGCCCCGTCGCACAGTTGGCGGCTCGAGCTGCCGGCCGACGTCGACGCCGACTCCGACGCCGCCGAGGTGATCGTGACCGGCGACGACCAGCGACTCCACCAGGTGATCAGCAACCTGCTCACCAACGAGCGCCGGCACACGCCCGCCGGCACCACGGTCACCGTCCGCGTACGTCGTGACGGTTTCGACGTCCACGACGACGGACCGGGCTTCCCGCCGGACCTCGTCCCACGCGCCTTCGAGCGCTTCACCCGCGCCGACGAGGCCCGTCAGCGCGACGGCGGCGCAGGCCTGGGGCTGGCCCTGGTCCACGCCATCGTCACCGCCCACGGCGGCGCCGTGAAGCTGACCAGCGTCCCCGGCGACACCACGATCGCCGTACGCCTCCCGCGCTCCTCCGACAGGTGAGGTGGGGTTTTCCCTACCCGGGTCGGCTCCTTGAGCCCATCGTGGCCAAGCGACGCGTTCCCTAGCGTCGAAGGGTGACATCAGCCACCCGAAACCCCAGGAGCCACCCCATGACCACCCACGCCCTCGAGGTCACCGGCCTCACCAGGACCTACGGCACGGGAGCGGCCTCCATGGCCGCGCTCGACGGCCTCGATCTGACGTGCGCGCCGGGCACGTTCACCGCCGTGATGGGGCCCTCCGGCTCCGGCAAGTCCACCTTTCTGACCTGCGCCGGAGCGCTGGAGCAGCCGACCGGCGGCCGGGTCGTCATCGCGGGGCAGGATGTCACGGAGCTGTCCGAGGCACGCCGGACCAGGATGCGCCGCGAGCGGATCGGGTTCGTCTTCCAGAGCTTTCACCTGCTGCCCTACCTCACCGCCGAGCAGAACGTCGCGCTCCCGCTACGGCTGGCCGGGCACCGGATCGACTCGGCGGCCCGCCGTCGGGTCCGTGATCTCCTCGACCGCGTCGACCTGGGTGAGCGCGCCGGCCATCTGCCGGCACAGCTCTCCGGCGGCCAGCAGCAGCGGGTCGCGATCGCCCGCGCGCTGGTGACCGGCCCCGACATCGTCCTCGCCGACGAACCCACGGGGGCTCTCGATTCCCGCACTGCCGCCTCGGTGCTCACCCTGCTCCGGAGCCTCGTCCGCGATCTCGGCGCGACGGTCGTGATGGTGACCCACGACCCGGTTGCGGCTGCGTACTCGGACAGCGTGGTCTTCCTCGTCGACGGCCGCGCCGTGGGGCGGATGGACAATCCCGACGCCGAGGCCGTCGCCGGCCAGATGGCACATCTCGACGAGCTCACCGACGAGCTCGCAGCCCGGGCCGAGCGGGAGATGGTGTGATGTTCAGCTTGGCACTGCGCTCGCTGCGACACCGCGCCACCGCCATGACCGCGACCTTCGTCGCGATCCTGCTCGGCACGGCGGTGATGGGTTCGTTCACGCCGCTGATCCAGGTCGCGCTCGAACCCGGCACGCCGGCCGCCGAGCAGGAGACCCTGCTCGTCCTCGGGGGAGTGGTCGGCGCCTGGGGCACCGTCATCGCGCTATTCTCGATCGTCTCGACCGTCGGGGTCACCGTGCGACAGCGTGAGGTCGAGATCGGTCTGCTTCGCACGGTCGGCGCCGAGCCTCGTCAGGTCCGTACGCTGGTACGGGCGGAGACGCTCGTGGTCGCGCTCGTGGCCGCGACTCTCGGCGCCCTCGTGGCGAGCCTGACCAGCCGGGCGCTCCTCGACCTGCTGCAGTCCGGTGGCGTCGTGGGCGAACAGGTCTCCCACTCGGGCGGCTGGGTCGCGCTCGCCGCGACCGTCGTCCTGCTCCTGCTCGTCTCCCTGGCGGCGGCCGGGATGGCCGGGTCGCGCGCCTCCCGAGGACCGGCGACGGTCGCCCCCGCCGAAGGCCGGGCGGGCTCCGGACGGATCGCCTGGTGGCGTTGGGCGGTGGCCCTGGTCGCAGTCGGCCAGACGGCGACCATGGTCGCGATGACGATGGCCACGGGCAAGGACGCTGCCAACCCCTACGACGCGATGGCGATGACCGGTTCTCTTGGTCTCCTGCTCGCGGTGGGGCTCGCGGCACTGGCACCGCTGCTGCTGCGGGCCGGCAGCTGGCTGCTGCGACCGCTCCTGGTCGGGACGAGCGGTCACCTGGCGGCGTACAACACCTCACGGAGGTCTCACCTGCTCGCCGGGGTGCTCGCGCCGGTGATGGTGCTCTCGGCGGCCGCGGTCAGCATCCTGATGCTGGTCGGGATCGACGAGCGAACGATGCCCGTCGGTCTGTCCCCGGAGATCGCCGAGGAGTTCGAGACGATCAACCTGCTCAACAACGTGGTCACCGCGATGATCTGCGCGTTCGCGGCGATCATGGTCGTCAACGCCTTCGCCGCCGTCCTCGCCGACCGGCGCCTGGAGCTACGCAGGCTGATGCTGCTGGGCGCCACTCCCGGTCAGGTGCGCGGCTCCGTCCTCGCCGAGGCCGGCATCGTCGCCGCGGTCGGCAACTTCGTCGGTCTGATCGCCGCCCAGGCGACGATCGTCCCGTTCGCCTTCGTCCGGGGCGAGGGTCTGCTTCCCGACGAGCAGCTCTGGCTGCCGCCCCTGCTGCTCGGCGGAGCTGTGGCACTGACGCTGGCCTCCGCGGTCGGCGCGACGAGTCGAGCATTACGCACGACGTCCGGCACCCGCTGATGTCACACTCACTCCTGATGGCCGAGTGGGATGCACCGATCCGGACCGTGCGACCGGAGCCGTTCAGCGGGCAGGCGCTCGTCGAGCGGCTCCGGCTGACCGGACTGTCGCTGGGCTATGCCCTGATGATGGCGCCAGCCCTGGTGCTGGCCATCCTCACCGTGCTCTCGATCCCCCTCGGGCTGGTCTTCGGGGTCGGCGTCGGGGTCGCTCTGGGCGTGGTGCCGGCCACCCAGGCCGTCGCCGGTGTGCACCGCCGGGTGAGCGGGAGGCTTCTCGGGGAGACCATCTTCGAGACGTACGCGGACCTGAGTGCCCTGCCGGTCCTCGGTCGGCCGTTCCGGTGGGTCAGGGAGAAGGCACGGTGGCGCGACTTCTCCCTCTGCTGTTTCTCCGCGACCGGTGGCTTCGTGCTCTCCCTGCTCCCCGCGGCGTTCCTGACCGTGCCGCTGACCTGGCTGATCCTGGCCCTCACCGGCATCGGCTGGGTCGCCTGGCTACTGATCCTGCTCACCGGTCCGCTGCTCCTGGCCTGGTGGGTGACCACCCCAGCCCTCGTCCGAGCACGGGCGCTGGCCGAGCGCGGCATCTTCGGTCAGGGACAGGTCGCCGAACTGACCGCCAGGGTCGAGACGGTCGAGTCGACCCGCGCCGAGACGCTGGACCATTCGGCGGCCGAGCTGCGTCGGATCGAGCGTGACCTCCACGACGGCGCCCAAGCCCGGATCGCCGCCGTCGGGATGAGCGTCGGGCTGGCCGAGAAGCTGATGGCGACCGACCCCGATGCCGCCGCCGCGCTGCTGCGGGAGGCCCGCGAGACCACGGTGTCCGCGCTGGAGGACCTGCGTGGAGTCGTACGCGGCATCCTGCCGCCCGTGCTCGCCGACCGTGGTCTCGTGGGGGCCGTCGAAGCCCTCACTGCCGGACTGCCGCTGCCGGTCACCGTCGCCATCGAGCTGCCCGGTCGTCTGCCCGACCCGGTCGAGTCGGCGGCCTACTTCGCGGTGGCCGAGTGCCTGGCCAACACGGTCAAGCACTCCGGTGCCGACCGGGCGTTCGTACGCGGCAGCCACAACGGGCAACGGCTGCGGATCGTGGTCGGCGACAGTGGCCGCGGCGGTGCCGATGCCACCGGACACGGGCTCGCCGGGATCGCGACCCGACTGGCCGCCTTCGACGGCACCGTCGAGGTCGATAGTCCGTCCGGCGGACCGACCCTGATCACGTTGGAGGTGCCTTGCCGGATCTGAGGGTGGTTCTGGCCGAGGACCAGGCGCTGCTCCGCGTCGGCCTCACCCGGATCCTCGAAGCGGGCGGGATCGAGGTCGTCGAGGCAGTCGACAACGCACCCGCGCTGGCGCGGGCGCTGGTCCGGCCGGATGTGGACGCAGCGGTGGTCGACGTACGTCTTCCGCCGTCCTTCACCACCGAGGGCCTCACCGCCGCGATCGAGGTCAGACGGGTGCGACCGGGGTTTCCTGTGCTGGTGCTGAGCCAGTACGTCGAGCCGCTCTACGCGCGCGACCTGCTCGCCGGGGGAGAGGGCGCGGTCGGTTATCTGCTCAAGGACCGCGTCGCCGACGTCGACGCCTTCCTCGGAGCGGTCGGCCAAGTCGCGGGCGGCGGGACCGTTCTCGACCCGGAGGTCGTCGCCGCCCTCATCACCCGCCGCGAACGCCCGCTCGATCGGTTGACCGAGCGGGAGCGCGAGGTGATGACCCTGATCGCCGAAGGGCGCTCGAACGCCGCGATCGCCGCCCGGCTCTTCGTCACGGAGAAGGCGGTCGGCAAGCACATCAGCTCGATCTTCACCAAGCTCGACCTGCCTCAGGCGAGCGATGACAACCGCCGCGTACTCGCCGTCCTGACCTGGCTCAACGACACCTGAGCGAGGCGTCACTCCCGTCGGCCGAGGCGTCACGTACGTCGGCCGAGACGTCATGTACGTCGGCCGAGACGTCATGTACGTCGGCCGAGACGTCACGCCGGTGCCAACTCGGCCGACCGGGGTGACGCCTCGCCCGACGGGGGTGACGCCTCGCCCGACGGGGGTGACGCCTCGGCGAGGAGGGTCAGTCGTCCTGTGTCTTGCCCGGGAGGTCGAGCATTCGCTGGAGGGCGAGCTCGGCGTAGTGCGCGGTGTCGGGGTCGACCTCGATGCGGTTGACGACCTGGCCGTCGACGAGGGACTCCAGGGCCCAGACGAGGTGGGGCAGGTCGATGCGGTTCATCGTCGAGCAGTAGCAGACGGTGCGGTCGAGGAAGGCGATCCGCTTGTCGGGGTGGGCGGCGGCGAGCCGCTTGACCAGGTTGAGCTCGGTGCCGATCGCCCAGGCGGACCCGGAAGGGGCGGCCTCGATGGTCGAGATGATGAACTCGGTCGAGCCGACCAGATCGGCCTTGAGGACGACCTCGTGCTGGCACTCGGGGTGAACCAGGATCTGCACACCCGGGATCTCGGCCCGCAGCTCGTCGATGGTGTCGGGGGAGAAGCGGCCGTGGACCGAGCAGTGGCCCTTCCACAGGATCACCTTCGCCGCCCGGAGCTCCTCGGCGCTCACGCCGCCACCGGGCTGGTGCGGGTCCCAGACGATGCAGTCGTCCAGCGACAGCCCGAGCTTCAGGACCGCGGTGTTGCGGCCGAGGTGCTGGTCGGGGAAGAAGAGGACCTTGGCGCCCCCCTCTGAATCAGCCTTCTGGTCGAAGGCCCACTCCAGCACGGCCTGCGCGTTGGAGGAGGTGCACACGACGCCGTCGTGGCGCCCACAGAACGCCTTGATGTCGGCGGAGGAGTTCATGTACGTCACCGGTACGACCTGCTCGGCCACGCCGGCCTCGGCGAGCGCCTCCCAGGCCTTCTCGACCTGGCCCAGCCGCGCCATGTCGGCCATCGAGCACCCGGCGGCGAGGTCCGGAAGGATGACCGCCTGCGACGGCGAGGTGAGGATGTCGGCCGACTCGGCCATGAAGTGCACGCCGCAGAAGACGATGTACTCCGCGTCCGGCCGCGCGGCCGCGTCGCGGGCGAGCTTGAAGGAGTCGCCCATCACGTCGGCGAACTGGACGACCTCGTCGCGCTGGTAGTGGTGTCCGAGGACGAACACGCGTTCGCCGAGCTTCTCCTTGGCGGCGAGCGCGCGCTCGACCAGGTCGGGGTCGGAGGCGGCCGGCAGGTCGCCGGGACACTCGACGCCACGCTCGGAGTTCAGGTCGGTGCCGCGCCCGAGGGGGAGCAGCGGGAGGTCGACAGTCGTCATGATGACGATAATACATGTCTTGGGCTGCCCGATCCGGTGGCGTACGTCACATGGTGGTCGTCCTCAGGCGCGGAGCGGTCGGACGGCCTCCCAGGCCGGGTCGGTGTCGACCCGGGTGACGACGTCGCCGTGGGCCCAGTCGCCGACCGTCTCCTCCAGCCGCTGCGGGGCCGAGGTGGTCGGGTCGACATAGGCGTGCAGAAGACGTACGCCGTTGGTGGTCTCGTGGGCGACGACGCGGCCGTCAGGCCCGAGGGTCGAGGCCAGACGGTCCTCGAGCCGGCCGAGGTCGCGCAGGGCGTCGGCCGAGGGGAGCCCACGCTCGGCGAAGCCGACGTAGGGGATCATCACGCCGACATGCTGGGTCAGGTTGGGGGCCATGACCGGGTGCAGGGGGACGACCGCGCTCGCCTCCACCGGGCCCTGCGGGCTCTCCCCGCGGAGCAGCACCCAGGCCGGGTTGCCGTCGGGGTCGACGTACTCCTTGCGGAGGTTGCGTACGGCGGTGCGCAGCCCGTCGAGGCCGAAGCCGTTGCGAGGGCGGGCCGTGGTCGTCTCGACCTCGCCGATCCACAGCTCGGTGCTGGACTCGCCCAGCGTGGTGTCGAGGGCGTGGAAGGCGACCTGCAACCGAGCGTCGTCGACGAGCTCCGGGAAAGCGGGATGGAAGAGCTTGATGTCGAAGTGAGCGCCGCTCTGCCGGCCGCTCACCAGCACGTCGGCCAGCCGGATCGTGGCTCCGCCGGAGGTGGTGAGCACCGTCTGGACCGGATCGTCGACCGGCGGCCGCTGGTCGCTGAACTCCCACGGCGAGACCTCGTCGGGCTCGGGGGCGGCGAGCAGCCAGCGGCGAGCCAGCGCGCGATGGTCCGGGTTGCTGCCGGCCGAGACGACCAGCAGCCGTCCGCCCAGCGGCCCGGGGCCGACCTCCCAGCTCAGACCCGTCTCGATCGCGTCGACCCGTCTGGCCAGCAGACCGACCAGAGCGTCCTGATCGTCGGCATCGAGCGCGGCACCACAGGCGAGCGCACCCTTCTGCGCCCACCAGGTCCAGAAGCCACGGATCCGCCTGGTCTCTGGGTCGCTGGCCGCGCGCCGTCGGAAGAACCGCACGAAACGACCTTAACCCGACGCATCCGCAATGGTCGTGGCTTTGAAGAGGCGGTGGGAAGCCCGGACCCTTCGGCGCGCGGGTAGGTTGCGGCCATGCGAGTCCTGATCGCCCCCGACAAGTACGCAGGCACGCTCTCCGCCTCCCAGGCGGCCGCCGCGATCGCGGAGGGCTGGCGGCGTACGGCTCCACGCGACGAGCTCTCGCTGGTGCCGATGGCGGACGGGGGACCGGGGTTCCTCGCGCTGCTGCACGAGTCCCTCGGCGGTGACCTCCGCCAGCTCGAGGTCAGTGGCCCGCACGGCGAGCCCGTGGCCGCACAGGTCCTGGTCGAGGGCGGGACCGCCTATGTCGAGTCAGCTCAGGCAGCCGGTCTGCACCTGACCGGCGGGAAGGGCGTCGAGCAGGCGACCTCGTACGGCGTGGGGCAGCTGATCCTCGCTGCTCGCGAAGCCGGAGCCAGCAAGGTCGTGGTCGGCCTCGGTGGCTCGGGCACGAGCGACGGGGGAGCGGGCCTGCTCGCAGCGCTGGGTGCCACCGCGGACCGGCCGCTCGACGCCGGCCTCGTCGGGCTCGAGGGCGTCACCGAGGTCACGCTGCCCGAGCCGCTCGGTCTCGAGATCGTGATCGCCAGCGACGTCGACAACCCACTGACCGGTCTCTTCGGTGCGATCAAGGTCTACGGGGAGCAGAAGGGGCTGATGGAGGAGGCCATGCCCCGCTGGGACGGTGTGCTCCAGGACCTGGCAGCCGCCACCTCGCGCAAGACCGCGACCGAGAAGGGCGCCGGAGCGGCCGGCGGCATGGGCTTCGCGCTGCTGCTCCTCGGAGGCACGCGGCGGCCGGGGTTCGAGGTCGTCGCCGATCTGCTCGGGCTGCCCGAGCTGGCCTCCTGGGCCGACCTGGTGATCACCGGCGAGGGGTCTTTCGACCCGCAGAGCACCGCCGGAAAGGTTCCGGTCGGGGTGGCGCGCCTGGCCGAGCAGTCGCTGAGGCCCTGCATCGTGCTGGCAGGGAAGGCCAGCATGAGCGGACGGGAGCTGCGGACGCTCGGCATCGACGCCGCCTACTCCCTCGTCGACAGCGTCGGCGAGGAGCGGGCGCTCGCCGAGGCGTACGACTCCTTGGTTCAGGTCGCCGCCCGGGTGGCCCGGACCTGGTCCGCCGACCATCGGGAATAACCGAGGATGTGCGACGATTGAGCCTTAAGACACAACCCGCACCCACGCACAGGGAGCCCAGCTACATGACCGAGCAGACGACCGAACGCCGCGCCGACTCCATCAACCTGAGCGACGTCGCCGCCGCGAAGGTGAAGAGCCTCCTGGAGCAGGAAGGCCGCGACGACCTGAGCCTGCGCATCTCCGTGCAGCCTGGTGGCTGCTCCGGCCTGCGCTACCAGCTCTTCTTCGACGAGCGCACCCTCGACGGTGACGAGGTCACCGACTTCGACGGCGTGTCCGTCGTCGTCGACCGGATGAGCGTTCCCTACCTCAACGGCGCCATGATCGACTTCGTGGACAGCATCGAGAAGCAGGGGTTCACCATCGACAACCCCAACGCCACAGGGTCTTGCGCCTGTGGAGACTCCTTCCACTGAGCCGAACCTGGTCCAGTACGTCAGCAGCCCCTGCCGCGTAGGCAGGGGCTGCTGGCATCTGTGGCCTCCTCGGTGAGGGAGGCCGAGTTCGATCAGATCAGGGCGAGGTCGTCGGCGGCGTGCTCGCAGGCCGCGAGCATCGCGGTGTCGCCCGGCTCGCGAGCCTGCATCCGGACCGTCGGCGCCGGCCGCTCGGCCGCACGCACTCTCGGCGCGGGCAGGCTCAACGCGCTGTCGGCGGCGGCACAGTCGACGCAGAGCTGCGCCGGGCTGTCGAGGTCGTCGTACGGAACGCGCGTTTCTGTCATACAAACGACGGTAAGCACTACCAACCGGTAGCAGAAGGCCGACTCAGCGGTAATATTCATCTCCCGTCCACGGCCGAGTCTTAACATCGTCCGAGGTCTCGCCGGTAGGGTTCCGCGCATGTCCGGTTCACTCCTGATCGCAGGCTCCATCGCCACCGACCACCTGATGAGTTTCGGTGGAAAGTTCGCCGACTCGCTGGTCGCCGACCAGCTCGACAAGCTCTCGGTGAGCTTCCTGGTCAACGACCTCGAGATCCGCCGCGGTGGTGTCGGGGCCAACATCTCCTTCGGCCTGGCCAACCTCGGTCTCGACCCTGTGCTGGTCGGGGCGGTCGGCGAGGACTTCGCCGACTACCGTTCCTGGCTCGAGCGCCACGGCGTCAACTGCGACCACCTGCGGGTCTCGGAGACGCTGCACACCGCGCGTTTCGTGTGCACCACGGACACCGCGATGGCGCAGTTCGCCAGCTTCTACCCGGGCGCGATGGCCGAGGCCCGCGAGATCGAGCTCGGCCCGATCGCGGAGAAGGTCGGCGAGCCGTCGTTCGTGCTGGTCGCGCCCGACGACCCCGACGCGATGAAGCGCCACACCCAGGAGGCGCGCCAGCGCGGCTACACCTTCATCTCCGACCCGAGCCAGCAGCTCGCCTTCGGCGACGGTGAGCTCATCCGCGAGCTCGTCGACGGCGCCGCCTACCTGTTCACCAACGAGTACGAGTCCCACGTCCTCGAGCAGAAGACCGGCTGGTCGGCCGAGGAGGTCCTGGCCCGCGTCGGCACCCAGGTCACCACCCTCGGCAAGGACGGCGCGCGCATCCAGCGCAAGGGCGAGGACGCCATCGAGGTGCCGGCCGCGAAGAACGTGAACGCCGTCGAGCCCACCGGCGTCGGCGACGCCTTCCGGGCCGGCTTCCTGGCCGCCCTGGCCTGGGACTGCGAGCTGGAGCAGGCCGCCGAGGTCGGCTGTGTCCTGGCCGCCTACTGCGTCGAGACCGTCGGGCCGCAGGAGTACTCCTTCACCGCGGAGGGGTTCGTGGCTCGAGTCCGCGAGTCCTACGGCGACACCGCCGCGGACCAGATCGCTCCGCACCTCAAGAGCTGAACTTCTCTGGCAATTGCTGCACTTCTCAGGCAATGCAACACCTGAGAAGTGCAGCAATAACCGGTTAACCGGGTATTCCTTCAGGCTCAGCTCAGGCGGCGTATCCGATAGACGGGTACGCCGTCTTCTGCTTCCACCTCGCCGACGAACTCCTGACCGCGCATCCGGGCCCAGGCGGGCACGTCGTGGTGGGCGGCGACGTCGTCGGCGGCTACCGCGATCACCTCGCCGACCTCGACGTCACCGAGGTGTCGGCCGAGCTCGATGATGGGTCGCGGGCAGGCCTGGCCACGACAGTCGAGGGTGAGGTTCGGCGCGCTCACACGACCACGCCCGTAGCGCAGGCGCCAGGATACGAGCGCCGTCGTGTGTTGTCTTGATGGTTCACTCGCTGTCGCTCGCTCATAATCCCGCCTCGGCGCGTAGGTCCTTGACGATTCCGGGCAGTGCATCGAGCACGCGCTCCACATCCTCTCGCGTCGTGTCGCGGGTCAGCGACAGCCGAACGTTACCGTGTGTCAACGCTCCCATGGCAGCGAGCACGCGAGACGGCTCGCGAGTGTCGGAGGTGCAGGCGGAGCCGCTCGCGACACCGGCGCCGAAGCGGTCCAGCGCGGTCACCAGCGCCTCGCCGTCGACGTACAGCGCCGAGAACGTCACCAGGTGGGGGAGCCGTCCATCGGCGGGCCCGGCCACGTCCACGTCCGGGATCTCCGCCTGAACGCGCTCCCTGACCAGTGAGATCAGCTCGTGCTGGCGGGCGTTGACCTCCTCCCGCTCGGCGACCACCGCTTGGAGCGCCGCCGCGGCGGCCAGCGCTCCGGGGATGTTGGAGAACCCCTGGTCCGTACGAGACCACTCGTCGCCCGGGAACGGCCAGCGCCACCGCGCGGCCCTGCGCACGACCAGCACCCCCACACCGCCGGGGCCGCCCCACTTGCGGGCAGAGCCGGCGACCGCGTCGCCGACCGGGGGCAGGGGCAGCCGCCCCATGGAGGCGCAGGCGTCGACGAAGAGCGGCACCGGGCCGGCGGCTGCGGCGACCTCGTCGAGAGGCTGAAGCGTGCCCACCTCGTGGTTGGCCTGCTGGACGGCGATCGCGTCGACGTCCCCGGCGCGGACCGCGTCCTGCACGGCGCTGACATCGACTCGTGCCTCGTCGTCGACGGCGAGCTCGGTGACGGGGGAGCGCCGAGACCAGCTCGCGGCGTCGACGACAGCCTGGTGCTCGACGGCAGTGTGACCGATGCCACGGGATCCGAGACCCAGCAGGCCCGCGTGCACGGCGGCGGTCCCCGAAGATGTGAAAAGCACCTCATCTCGGCGCACTCCCAACGCCTCGGCCACGACCTCGCGGGCGTTCGAGAGCAGCAGCCCCGCGTTGCGCGCCGGCCGGTGCAGACGGCGGGGGTCGGCATACCCCTGATCAGCCGCGGCCAGAAGCACTTCCCGCGCGGCGGGATGGAGTGGTTCGGCCGATGCGGCGTCGAGGTAGGTGAAGGGTTCGGTCACGGAAGACAACGGTAGCCAAGCGCGACATGAGGAACCCCTGAAGATGAAACCGAAGGCGCTCGCGGTAGTCTGCCGACATCTGAGTGTTCGCATGAGAGAGAGGCTCGTAGTGGGTCTGCACTTGCCAGGGAACGGATCGAATCCGTCCCACGCCCGCGCCCGACGTGGTGCGCTGGTGGCGACGCTGACGGCCGGCGCCCTCCTGCTGAGTGGCTGTTCGGACGAGGCGGCGCGTTTCGGCTTCCCCGAGCCACGTTCTGAGCAGGGGGAGCACAACCTCGCCCTGTGGCAGGGAGCGTGGTGGGCCGCATTGATCACAGGTGTTCTGACCTGGGGGCTCATCTTCTGGGCGATCTGGCGCTACCGGCGCCGCAGCGACGCCGACATCCCGGTCCAGACGCGTTACAACCTGCCGTTGGAGATCTTCTACACGATCGCCCCGGTCATGATGGTGATTGTGTTCTTCGACCACACCGTCACGGTCCAGAACGAGATGCTGGACAACGGCAACCCGACGAACGTGGTCGAGGTGACCGGCCAGCAGTGGCAGTGGACCTTCAACCACGGCATCGGTGAGCCCGACGTCAGCGCGGACGAGAACCTCGTCGACGACGAGTACCCCTACGACCGCTACGGCTACGTCGTGGGCACCGGCTCGCACATCCCGACGCTGGTCCTCCCAGAGAAGACCACCACGCGGTTCAACCTGCGTTCGGCCGATGTCATCCACAACTTCGGTGTCCCGGACTTCGGCATGAGGATGGACGTCGTCCCGGGTCGGGTGAACCACTACTCGATCACCACGAAGGAGGCCACGGCCACCTTCGACCCGAACGCCGAGGACCTGATCGACGGCACCACCTTCCGTGGCGCCTGCTACGAGCTCTGCGGCGTCTACCACGCCCGGATGATCTTCAAGGTCGCGATCGTCTCCGAGGACGACTACAAGTCCTACGTCGACACGTTGGCGCAGAACGGCTTCGAGGCCGAGCGCCCGCTGCTCGGTGGCGGCAAGTCCACCCGCAGCACCGACGACATCGCCAGCCACAACGAGGAGGAGGGCGAGTGACCGCCACCGCTGCGCGCCCGGTCGCCGGGGGCCCCAAGCCGCTCGGCAAGCAGATCTACCAGCTGCTGACCACCACCGATCACAAGCTGATCGGGAAGATGTACCTGGTCACGTCGTTCGTCTGGTTCCTGATCGGCGGCCTGATGGCGCTGCTGATGCGTTCGGAGCTGGCGTTCCCGGGACAGCAGGTCGTCAACGACGAGCTGTTCAACCAGCTGTTCACGATGCACGGCACGATCATGCTGCTGCTCTTCGCGACGCCGCTGTTCTTCGGCTTCTCCAACGTGATCATGCCGCTGCAGATCGGCGCACCTGACGTCGCCTTCCCGCGGCTCAACATGTTCAGCTACTGGCTCTACCTCTTCGGCAGCCTGATCGCCGCCAGCGGCTTCCTCACCCCGACCGGCGCGGCCGACTTCGGCTGGTTCGCCTACACACCGCTCTCCAGCGCGCAGTACTCGCCGGGCGTCGGTGGCGACCTGTGGATCATGGGTCTCTACATGGCCGGTCTGGGCACGATCCTCGGCTCGGTCAACTTCATCACCACGATCATCTGCATGCGCGCGCCGGGCATGACCATGTTCCGGATGCCGATCTTCACGTGGAACACCCTGATCACGGCGCTGCTCGCGCTGATCGCGTTCCCGATCCTCGCCGCCGCGCTGCTGATGCTCGAGTCCGACCGGCAGTTCGGGTCCCACGTCTTCGACGCCTCTCACGGCGGACCGATCCTGTGGCAGCACCTGTTCTGGTTCTTCGGCCACCCCGAGGTCTACATCATCGCGCTGCCGTTCTTCGGCATCATCTCCGAGATCCTCCCGGTCTTCAGCCGCAAGCCGATCTTCGGCTACGTCGGTCTGGTGGCCGCGACCCTCGGCATCGCGATCCTCTCGGTGGCGGTCTGGGCGCACCACATGTTCGTGACCGGTGCGGTCAACCTGCCGTTCTTCTCCGGGATGACGTTCCTGATCGCGGTGCCGACAGGCGTGAAGTTCTTCAACTGGATCGGCACGATGTGGGGCGGGTCGGTCAGCTTCGACACCCCGATGCTGTGGTCGATCGGCTTCCTGACGACCTTCCTCTTCGGTGGTCTGACCGGCATCATCCTGGCGAGCCCGCCGCTCGACTTCCAGGTCTCCGACTCCTACTTCGTGGTCGCGCACTTCCACTACGTGGTCTTCGGGACCGTCGTGTTCGCGATGTTCGCCGGGTTCTACTTCTGGTGGCCGAAGATGACCGGCCGGATGCTCGACGAGCGCCTCGGCAAGGTCCACTTCTGGCTGCTGTTCGTCGGCTTCCACGCGACCTTCCTGGTCCAGCACTGGCTCGGTGTCGAGGGCATGCAGCGACGCATCGCCGACTACCTGCCGAGCGACGGGTTCACCTTCCTGAACCAGTTCTCGACCGTGGGTGCGTTCCTGCTGAGCCTGTCGATGCTGCCCTTCTTCTACAACCTCTACGTCTCCCGCAAGGCACCGCTGGTGACCGTGGACGACCCGTGGGGTTGGGGCCGCTCGCTGGAGTGGGCCACTGCCTGCCCGGCGCCGCGCCACAACTTCGTCTCGATCCCGAAGATCCGCTCGGAGTCCCCGGCCTTCGACCTCCACCACCCGGAGATCGCCGCGCTGGAGCACGATGAGGACGATCTCGTCTCCACCAGCTCCAACAAGGAAGGCTGAGCCCGATGAAGTCTGAAGCCTGGATCTTCGGGATCTGCACCGTCTTCATGGTGCTGGTCACCCCGGCCTACTGGCTCATCACCGCGGCCTCCGAGGAGGGCGGTGACTGGACCGGCACCTCGGCGCTGGTGATGTGCACGCTTCTGTTCACGATGATCTGGATCTACCTCGGATTCCACGCGATCAAGATGGACCCGCGTCCTGAGGACCGTCTGGACGGGGACATCGCCGAGGGCGCCGGGGAGTACGGCTTCTTCCCGCCGTTCTCCTGGTGGCCGCTGTGGGCTGCGCTCACCTTCGGCCTGGTGGTCCTCGCGGTCGCGATGGCCGCCTGGTGGCTGGTCATCATCGCCGCAGTGCTCGGCATGCTGGCCACCGCCGGCTGGAACTTCGAGTACTACCGAGGCGAGTTCAAACACTGAGCGTCGAACCTACTCGGGGCCCGATCCAGATGGATCGGGCCCCGTTGTATTTCTTGGGCAACTCTTGGTGATGCCCGGTAGGGTTATCGGGCCTGCGCCCGGGTACAGAGCGTTGGGGTAAATACACACGTCTGGAGCAGTCTCACCGTGTCATCGCAGTCACCGTTTCACCGTCCGTCCCTGTTCGCCCGTCGACGGGTGCTGTGGACCACAGCGGCTGCGGCGCTCACCCCAGTGCTCGTCGCGTGCGGTGCGGATCCGGCCTCGAAGGAGCCCAAGAAGCCCGCCGAGCCCAAGGTGCAGATCACGCCCAACATCGAGGACAACGCGACGGGCGTGGCGGTCGACAAGGTGGTCAAGGTCGGTGTGGCCAAGGGCCGTCTCGACGAGGTGATGCTGACGGGCGCCAAGGGCACCAAGGTGCGCGGCACCATCACCGAGGACGGCCTCAGCTGGAGTGCGGGCGACGTGCTCGAGCCGACCGCGTCCTACACCCTCGCGGTCACCGCCACCGGCGACGACGGTCTCGAGAAGAAGAGCCAGATCACCTTCGCCACCGAGGACCTCGGCCTGGACCGCCAGACGTACCCGTCCATCGCGCCGCTCGACGGCGAGACGGTCGGCGTCGGGATGCCGATCATCGTGACGTACGACCTGCCGGTGAAGAACAAGGCCGCCTTCGAGAAGAAGATGATCGTCGAGTCGACCCCGAAGCAGGAGGGGTCGTGGTACTGGGTGAGCGACAAGGAGGTTCACTACCGTCCGCGCACCTACTGGCAGGCCAACTCCACGGTCAAGGTGAAGCTCAACATCAACTCGGTCCCCGCCGGCGGAGGCGTCTTCGGCCAGAAGAACCGCGAGATCACCTTCAAGACCGGTGACGCGCACATCTACCGGGCCAACGCGAAGACCCACCAGATGGAGGTCTTCAAGAACGGGCAGAAGGTCAAGACCATCCCGATCACGACCGGCAAGGAAGGGTTCATCACCCGCAGCGGCGTGAAGGTGATCATCGAGAAGTTCGAGCGCAAGACCATGAACTCCGAGACCATCGGGATCAACCAGGGCGACCAGGAGTACTACAACATGGAGGGCGTGAAGTGGGCCATGCGCCTGACGTTCTCCGGTGAGTTCATCCACGGCGCCCCGTGGTCGGTGGCCCAGCAGGGCAACGCCAACGTCTCCCACGGCTGCACCGGGATGAGCGACGCCAACGCCAAGTTCCTCTACGACATGACCCGTCGCGGTGACGTGGTCGAGACGGTCGGCACCAACCGCGGGATGACCTTCAGCAACGGTTGGGGCGACTGGAACACCCCCTACGAGGAATACCGCGCCGGTTCCGCGCTCGCCTGACCCGGCGGCACGCCGGGCGCCGCCTGACCGGGACAACCGGCTCGGGCAGATATCGTGGGCTGCGGCAGACAACGCGCGACACCACGTCGTTGCTGCTTGCGTCCGGAAGAGCCTTTACCTACCTTCCGTTCAAGACGTGATCGCGATGCGCAGGGTCGACCCCGACGGCCCGCGCCTGGAAGGTGGACTCGTTGTCTCGGCCCGTGCTGGTGCTCGACCTGGACGGAACGGTGTGTCTCGGAGACACGCCGGTCCTTCTCTACGCCGCCCGGGTGGCGGCCCTCACTGGCGCCCCTGAGGCGCTCCTGGAGACCACGGAGGCCTTTCTGGGTCACCGGCTCCCCGAGACCGCTCCGAAGACGCTCATCGGCGCTCAGGACGGCTATGAGGCGGTGAAGATCCTGGGCCTGGCCGCCGGGGTCTCCGAGGAGGAGCTGAGCGCGGCGTACGTCTGGAGCAGGGCTGCGATGAGCGAGCAGCCCGGTGACATCCGCACGCCCGACGGGCTTGTCGACCTGCTCAGCGGCATCGATGCTCATCGAGTGATCATGACCAACTCCCCGGGCAGCGGCCTGGACGCGATCCTGGAGCACCTCGGTCTCCGCGACGTGGTCGACGAGGTGCGCACCGACGCCCTCAAGCCGACCCGGATGCGCGGCCACCTGGACCACTTCCTCGATGTCTCCGGTCTGGCCGACAGACCGGAGTGGCTCATGTCGGTCGGCGACATCTGGCGCAATGACCTTGCTCCCGCTGTCGAGCGTGGTTGTGTTGCTGCGTACGTTGACGCCTTCGACCGTCGCCAGGGACCGGCACATGTTCGTGCAGGAACTCTGGTGGGCCTGTACTCCGCAGTCTCGGACTGGTCGAATGACCCGTCAGCCTTCATCGCAGCTCACCCCCTCAAGGAGTCTGTCCAATGTTGAGAACCCCCACGACCCGGTTGCTGGCGATCGGTGCCGCCGCATCGCTCGCCCTCTCGCTCGCCGCCTGCGGCGGCAGCGAGGACAGCACCGCGCCCGCGGAGGATCCCAAGGAGCTCGTGCTGTCGCTGGTGCCCTCCGGGGACATCGACTCGATCACCGAGAGCGCGAAGGGCCTGGAGTCGTTCCTCAGCGACCGGATCGGGATCCCCGTACGCGCTGAGGTGACCGAGAGCTATGCGGCCGCGATCGTGGCGATGAAGTCGGACCAGGCCCAGGTCGCGATGCTCGGCCCGATCGGCGTGGTGCAGGCCGAGGACCAGGCCGGTGCGGTGCCGATCCTGCAGTCGGTGCGCTACGGCTCGGCGAGCTACCACACACAGTGGTTCACCAACGACCCCGAGACGTACTGTGCCGACGAGGTCACGGTGGTCGACGGCTTGAAGTACTGCAACGGCACCGACGCCGCCAAGACCGGCCCCACCGGCGAGGTCGCCCTGTCAAAGGTCAAGCCCGGCACCCCGATCGCCTTCGTCGACCAGGGCTCGGCGGCCGGCTACTACTACCCGGCCACCCAGTGGGGGATGGTCACCGGCGGCGACGCGCTGGTCGACCTCGACGCGCAGTTCGCCGGCGACCACGACGCCGCGGTCCTGGCCGTGGCCCGTGGCGACTACCCGGTCGGGGTGAGCTTCGACGACGCCCGGGAGGACGTCGCGGCCGACGAGCCGAAGGTCGCCTCCGACGTCGTGGTGTTCGCCTACTCCGCGGAGATCCCCAACGATGGCATCGTCGTCGCCGGCGGGCTCTCCAAGGAGCTGCGTACGAAGGTGACCGACGCGTTCACCACGATGGCCAAGGACCCCAAGGGGCTCAAGACCCTGGAGGCCGTCTACGACATCGAGGGCCTGGTGAAGGTCGACAAGGCCGCGCTGAAGAAGGCGAAGTCCGTGGAGGAGAACTTCGGCGAATGAGCGCCTCGGGTCTCGGGCATCGGGCCGGTGATGGGTCCGATGGTGGGTCCGACGATGGGCACAGCATCGTCTTCGACGAGGTCTCGGTGGTCTATCCCAACGGCAGCAGAGGCCTCGACAAGGTCAGTCTGACCATCTCGCCGGGGGAGTTCATCGTGGTCGTCGGCCTCTCCGGCGCCGGGAAGTCCACGCTCGTCCGCACGATCAACGGCCTGGTGCCGGTCACCGCGGGGAAGCTGTCGGTGGGCGGGACCGAGGTGACGGCGGTACGCGGCCGCCGGCTGCGGCGGCTGCGTGCCGAGATCGGGATGATCTTCCAAGGGTTCAACCTGGTGACCCGCCGCTCCGTGATGAGCAACGTGCTCACCGGCCGGCTGCACGCTCAGTCGTGGGCGCGGTCCCTTCTCGGGCTGCACACCAAGGCCGACCAGGAGATCGCCTTCGAGGCCCTGGAGCGCGTCGGGATCGTCGAGAAGGCATGGGTACGCGCCTCCGAGCTCTCCGGCGGGCAGCAGCAGCGGGTCGCGATCGCCCGTGCTCTGGCGCAGCAGCCGTCGGTGATGCTCGCCGACGAGCCGGTCGCATCGCTGGACCCGCCGACGGCCGACCGGGTGATGCGCGACCTACGGCAGATCAACCGGGACCTGGGCATCACCACCGTGGTCAACCTGCACTTCCTCGACCTCGCCCGACGCTACGCGGACCGGATCATCGGCATGCGCGCCGGCGAGGTGGTCTTCGACGGCGCCGCGACCGATGCCGACGACGCGGTCTTCGAGAGGATCTACGGACGTTCGCTGACCGGCGAGGACGTCTCGTCATGACGGAGGCCGCCCTCGAGCGCCCCGACGGCCCGCAGAGCCCGGCGCGACCGGCGAAACCACCGCCGAGCCCGCTGCTGATCGGCGGTGTCCTCGGCGCCGTCGCCGTCACCGGGGTGGCGGGCTGGGCGATCGACTTCACGCTCACCCCGGTCATCGAGCAGTGGTCGACGCTGACGATGATCCTCGAGGAGGTGGTCCACCCCGAGTGGGCGGAGATCACCGACCCGGCCTCGCGGCTGTGGACCGCGCTGATGGAGACTGCCGCCATCGCGGTGATCGCGACCTTCGTCGGCTCCCTGATCGCCCTGGGGGTGGCTCTGCTCGGCTCCAAGGTCAGCGCGCCGCCCGGGGTCTATCGGGTCACCAAGTCATTGATGTCGGTGATCCGGTCGCTGCCCGACATGGCCTACGCCCTGGTCTTCGTCGCCGTCGTCACCGGCCCGCTGCCGGGCATCCTGGCCCTGACGATCTTCAACGTCGGCATCGTCGCCAAACTGACCGCGGAGAGCATCGACGCCGTCGATCACGGGCCGCTGGAGGCGCTCGACGCGGCTGGGGCCACCCGCTGGCAGCGGGCCCGGGTGGCGATCGTCCCCCAGGTGCTGCCCAGCTACGCCTCGTACGTCCTCTATGTCTTCGAGCTCAACATCCGCGCCTCGGTGGTGCTGGGTGCGGTCGGAGCCGGCGGGGTCGGACAGCTGATCATGCTCTACTTCAACCGGGCCGACTACCCTCGGCTGGCGGCCGTCGTGATCGTCATCTTCGCTGCCGTCATCGCGATCGATCTGCTCTCCCAGGCCCTGCGCCGGAGACTGGTGTGACCCCCGCGACCGCGACGCGGCCGAAGCCGCCGCCGAAGTGGCCCTACACCGTGGCCGGCCTCGCGCTCGTAGGCGTCGTGCTGGCGGCCGGATGGTCCCTGGAGGACGCCCGCTGGGAGCGGTTGCCGCAGTTCCCAGGAGCGATCTGGCAGTACGCGGCTCAGATGGTCGACGGCGTGCTCACCTGGCCGGGAGCGCATCCTGACGGTCAGGCCGACCCCGACCTGACCTACGGAGACTGGTGGCTGCAGGCACTGAAGCTGATGGGGGAGTCGGTGGCGCTCGCCTGGATCGGCACCTGCGTCGGGGCGCTGGTCTCGTTCCCGCTGGCGTTCCTGGCCGCCTCCAACACCGCGCCATGGTTCGTACGCATGCCGGTGCGTACGTTCTTCAACGCCATCCGCGCTGTCCCGGAGATCCTGCTCGCGGTGATCGTCATGCTTCCGCTGTTCGGTCTCAACCCGATGGCCGGAGCGATGGCGATCGGCATCCACTCGATCGGCTCGCTCGGCAAGCTGACCCTGGAGAGCATCGAGGCGATCGATCCTGGTCCGGTCGAGGCGGTCGTGGCGTCCGGCGCGACGTGGTGGCAGCGCATCCGCACGGCCGTGATCCCGCAGCTGCTGCCGGAGACCGTGGGCTTCTGGCTCTACCGCTTCGAGGTGAACATCAGAGCAAGCGCGATCCTCGGCGTCGTGAGCGCCGGTGGAATTGGCGCCCTCCTAAGCCGTGTCCTTCGGGGCCGAGAGTGGGAGTGGGGTGGGATCATGCTTGTTGTGATCATCTTCGTGACGATCCTGGTCGACCAGATCTCTGCTGCGCTGCGTCACCGGATCCTGCACGGCGCCGATGCCACCGCGGTGGCGGCATGAGCGAGCGCCAGCGAGCGACCATCAAGGTCAGGCCCACACGTCCGTACTCTGCGCCTTCCACGACGGAGGTGTGGGCATGAGCGAGCGCCAGCGAGCGACCATAAGGGTCAGGCCCACACCTCCGTACTCTGCGCCTTCCACGACGGAGGTGTGGGCATGACGAGCGCGCCGGTTCTCCCAGCCATCCGGGCCGCGATGCCGCGGCTCAACCCTTCCGAGCGTGCGGTCGCCGAGGTCGTGCTGACCCGCTCGGAGTGGGCCATCGAGGCGACTACCGCTGAGATCGCCGCCGAGGCCTCCGTCTCGACCGCGACCGTGGTCAGAGCCGCGCAGAGACTCGGGTTCCGCGGCTTCCCGCACCTCAAGGTGCTGTTGGCGCGCGACCTGGGTTCGGCCAAGACCGAGACGAGCGAGGGAGGCAGCCCGCTGACGGTGGTGCGCGCCTTCTTCGCCGACATCGCCGACTCCGCCTCCGACATGGTCGGGCTCCTCTCCGAGGAGCAGGTCAGCCGGGCCGTGGATCTGATCGCCGAGGCGCGCACGATCCTGGTCGCCGGCACGGGGGTCTCCTCGCCGGTGGCCAGCGACATTGCGATGAGGCTGGCCTCCCAGGGGCTGAGCACGGTGGCGCCCGGCGACCACCTGGACCAGCTCATCCGGGCTCGGCTGCTCCAGCCGGGCGACGTCTGCGTGGTCGTCAGCGGCACCGGCGCCACCGCACCGACGATCCAGGTCGCCCAGGCGGCCGTTGCCGGGGGAGCGGCCGTCGTCGCGCTGACCTCCTTCACCGGCACGCAGCTGACCAAGCTCGCCGAGGTCGAGCTGGTCACCCCGCAGGGTGGACGGGCCGGCTTCCGCCAGGAGCTCGACTCGATCATCCGGATCCCGCAGCTCATCCTCGGCAACGCCCTCGTCGCCGCCGTGGCGGCTCGTGACCCCGAGGCCGCCGCCAACGTACGCGCCCGGGTGCTCGAGGTCGTCGGCGGCGAGCTCGACCCGCTGGGCTGAGCCCCTGCCCTAGAGGTAGGCCGCGAGCAGCTCCGCCTCGGCGCGGAGCTGCTCGGCCTTCTCCTCTGCGCCGTGGGACTCCAGGTCCGTCGCGGCGCTCGTCCGCTCGGCCTGCTCACCGGAGATGATGGCGCGGATGTCGTCGTCGGTGAGAGCCCGGCGGACGGCCTCGGTCGTCCCGACGCCCGTGGCGGCGCCGGCGATCGGACCGTCGCTCGTGGGTGAGGCCTCTTCGACCGGCAGCGCCTCCGCGTTGGAGATCGCGGACAGGGTCGAGCGCAGCACCGCTGTGGCGGCCGTGTCCCGAGCCTTGCGAGCGGTGATGAGGTCGGCTCGGAGACGAGCCTGGAGGTCGGTCATGTGCTGGACACTAGGTTCCGGGATGGCCGAAGGGCAACCGGGTTTCGATACCGCGAAATGCACGCGGCGCCGTCCCCGAAGGAACGGCGCCACGTGTGCTCTTGATGTGGATCTCGACCCGCCCGTCGCCCGCTCGCAAGCTCGCGGGCGGGGCTCGCTCGATCTCCTCCGGTCATCGGTGGGCGAGCAAGCTCGCCCACCGATGCGTCGGATCTCAGCGGTTGAGGGGCTCCTCGACCGCAGAGTGACGGTGGTCGTCGAAGTCGTGACCGTCGACGACGTGACCCTCGTGGACGGCCAGCTCGTGGGCCTCGTGCTCGGCGTGGCGGTGGGCCTCGCTGAGCTCCTCGGTGGTCGGCTTGTCCACGTCGTGGTCGTAGTAGAAGGCACGGAGCTTCGCCCGGAAGGTCAGCTTGCCGTTCTTCAGCTCCGGCTCCTCGCCAGCCCGGCCGCGGTCGCGGACGCCCATGGCGTAGGCCTCGTCCTCGTGGACCGGCAGGTGCTTCTCGTGGTAGGCACCCTCCGGCGTACGGATGACCGTGCCGGTCTCGTAGCCGTGCAGCAGCTTCTCGTTGTCCTTGCGCTGCAGCGAGATGCACCAGCGACGCGTGATCATGAACGCCACGATCGGACCCAGGAACACGAACGCCCGCAGGAAGTAGGTGATCTGGTTGATCGAGAGGTCGAACTTGATCGCGATGATGTCGTTACCACCCGCGATCCAGAAGCCCGCGTAGAACGTCATCAGGGCGACGAACGTGGCGGTGCGGGTCGGAGCGTTGCGCGGGCGCTGGAGCAGGTGGTGCTCGCGCTTGTCGCCGGTGATCCAGGCCTCGATGAACGGGAGCATCAGCACGACCATCCAGGCCAGCATCGGCAGCACGATGACCGGGAAGAAGATGTTCCACGACCAGGTCGAGCCCCAGAAGTGCGACTCCCAGCCAGGCATGATGCGCAGCGCGCCGTCGGGCCAGCCCATGTACCAGTCAGGCTGCGAGCCCGCGGTGACCTTGGTCGGGTCGTACGGCCCGAACTTCCACACCGGGTTGAGCGAGAAGAACGCGCCGAGCAGGGCGGTCACACCGAAGGTGATGAAGAAGAAGCCGGTCATCTTGGAGATGTAGTTCGGCACCATCGGGTAGCCGACGACGTTCTTCTCGGTGCGGCCGGGTCCAGGCCACTGGGTGTGCTTGTGGTAGATCAGCAGGATCAGGTGGGCACCGATGAGTGCCAGCAGGATCGCTGGGATGAGCAGCACGTGGATGGTGAACAGGCGTGGAATGATGTCGTCGCCTGGGAACTCGCCTCCGAACAGGAAGAACGAGAGGTACGTCCCCACGATCGGGATCGCCATCATGAACCCGTCCGCGGCCCTGACGCCCGTGCCGGAGAGCAGGTCGTCGGGGAGCGAGTAGCCGGTGAAGCCCTCGAGCGTGCCGAGCAGCAGCAGCGTCGCGCCGATGACCCAGTTGATCTCACGCGGCTTGCGGTGCGCGCCGGTGAAGAACACGCGCATCATGTGGATCATCATCGAGGCGATGAACAGCATCGCGGACCAGTGGTGGACCTGGCGCAGCAGCAGTCCGCCGCGTACGTCGAAGGAGATGTCCAGGGTCGAGATCATCGCCTCGGACATCGGGATACCGCGCAGCGGGGCGTAGGAGCCCTGGTAGACGACCTCGGCCATGGACGGCTTGAACCACAGGGTCAGGAAGGTGCCGGTGACCAGCAGGACCACGAAGCTCCACAGCGCGATCTCACCCAGCATGAACGACCAGTGGTCGGGGAAGATCTTGCGGGAGAGGAACTTGCTCAGGCCACCGACGCCGAGGCGCTCGTCGGCCCAGTTGGCGGCCGCTCCTGCCTTGGTCGGTTTGCCCGCCGGGGCAGCGGCGTCGGTGCCGTTGCTGGCGGCAACCTTGGACGTGTCGGTGCTCACTGGCCGCCCTCCTTGTAGCCGTACTGCTCAGCATCGGCGGCGTGGTCCTTTGACCAGTCGTCGAAGATCTCGTCGATGTCGTAGGTGTTGCGCTCCCAGTAGCTGACGCCAACGGGCTCCGGGTAGTCGGAGAGAGCAACCAGGAAGCCGTCCGCGTCGACGCCCAGAGGCAGCTGCGGCAGGTGCCGGCCGGCCGGACCGAAGATGACCTTGCCGTGGTCGGCGAGGTCGAAGGTCGACTGGTGGCAGGGGCACAGCAGGTGGTGCGTGGTCCGCTCGTTCAGTGAGATCGGGCAGCCGACGTGGGTGCAGATCTTGGAGTAGGCCACGATGCCGTCGACGGACCAGTTGCGGGTCACGTCGTGGGTGATGTCGGCGGGGTTCATGCGCAGCAGGATGGTGGCCGCCTTCGACTTGGCGATCTGCAGCGGCGCGCCGTGCAGGCTGCCGTCGAAGATCGTCGAGGGCTCGGCGTTGACCAGGTCACCGACCTCCAGGTCGCCCGGACGGATCGGGGTGCCGACCACGTCGCGGACGACTCGCACGCCGGCATCCCAGACGGTGTGCTCGAGGCCAGCACCCGGGTAGGGCTGCTCCTCGGTGATCTGAGCGTTGGTCTGACCCAGGTCCCTGAGGATGACCACCGCGGGCAGACCGAGCAGGGCAGCCGAGCCGATCATCGCGTTGCGGATGAAGGGGCGGCGAGCCATGCCCGACTCGTTGAGTGCGGCCTTCAGCTCGGCGATGGCCGCCTCGCGGGTGGCGGGGGAGGAGGCCGCCGGGTGGCGCTCCTCGGAGTGCTCGATGTCGACCACGAGCTTGCGGGCCCACTGGATGACGCCGATGCCGAGGAAGAGGAGGGCGAAGCCCAGGGTCGATCCCAGCGCCAGGTTGGAGGCGCCGTAGCCGGCCCAGACGTCACCGTCGTAGCCGGGCTCGATCGCGAAGTACGCCACCACGAACAGCACCGAGCAGATCGCGGAGAGAGCGAAGAAGAGGCTCACCTGGCGCTCGGCGCGCTTCTCTGCCTTGGGGTCGACGTCGGTGGGACGCCAGTGATGCTCGTGCATGCCCGGGTCGGGCAGCAGCGCGTCGGTGTGCGCGTTGAGCTCCGGATGCGAGTCGTCGTGCTTCTCGATCTCGCTGAGGTCGCTGCTCACTGGGCAGATCCCTTCTTGGTCTGGTTGGTGCGCGTGGTGTGCGCGGCGATCCACACGGTGAAGGCCACCAGGACGCCGAGACCGACGACCCAGGCGACGATTCCCTCGGTCACCGGACCGAGCCGGCCGTTGTGGAAGCCGCCGTAGTCGGGCTGCTCCCTCATCGACTCGACGTAGGCGATGACCGCCTTCTTCTCCTCAGGGCTGATGTTGCCGTCGGAGAAGGTGTCCATGGACTGCGGACCGGTCAGCATCGCCTGGTAGATGTGCTTCGGGTCGGTCTCCAAGATGCTCGGAGCCTCGCCGCCGCGCGGCATTGCGCCGCCGGCACCGGTGAAGTTGTGGCAGGCGGTGCAGTTGGTCAGGAAGATCTGGCCGCCGAGAGCGACCGCCTCCTCCTTCTCCTTCTCGGACTCGAAGGTCTCCGGGTCGTACTGCTCCCTGTCCGGGACCGCCGGGCCGGGACCGAGGCTGGCAACGTAGGCGGCCATCGCGTCGATCTCGTCCTGGTTGAAGCTGGGGTCCTTGACCTCGACCTGGGCGCCGGGCTGGGCCATCGGCATCCGGCCGGTGCCGACCTGGAAGTCGACGGAGGCGGCACCCACGCCGATCAGGGACGGGCCGTAGAGCTTCCCGTTCTGGGTCGTGATGCCCTCACCGTTGGAGCCGTGGCAGGTGGAGCAGTTGATCATGAAGAGCTCTTTGCCCTCGGCGACGAGAGCGGCGTTGTCCTTCTCGACCTCGGCCTGCGAGGCCGGGGCGAGGGCGGCGTACGCGCCGCCGGTGCTCAACAGGGCGACCAGGAGCACGGCGGCACCGGCCAACGGGCGGCGACGGTGCCGCGACAGTCGACCGACGGAGCGGTTCAGTAGACGCACATTCAGTCCTTGGTCACTTGAGGAGGTAGATGGTCGCGAACAGGCCGATCCACACCACGTCGACGAAGTGCCAGTAGTAGGACACGACGATCGCGGAGACGGCCTGCTCGTGGGTGAAGCGCTTGGCGACGTACGTCCGGCCGAGCACGAACAGGAAGGCGATCAGGCCGCCGGTGACGTGGAGGCCGTGGAAGCCCGTCGTCAGGTAGAAGACCGAGCCGTAGGGGTCGTCGGGACCGGTGATGCCGCGGTTGAGGGCGATGCCCTCCTGCACGAGGACTGCGTACTCCGTCGCCTGACCGGCGATGAAGACCGCGCCCATGAGGTAGGTGAGGATGAACCACTCACGCAGGCCCCACAGGCGGACCGCGAACAGCGAGCCCTTGCGCCCGACCTGGCCGCGCTCGGCCGCGAAGACGCCGAACTGGCAGGTGAACGACGACAGCACGAGGATGGTCGTGTTGACCGCCGCGAACGGGATGTTGAGCCCAGCGGTGTTGGCTTCCCACACCTCAGGGCTGACCGCGCGGATCGTGAAGTAGGCCGCGAACAACGCCGCGAAGAACATCAGCTCGCTTGCGAGCCAGATGATCGTCCCCACGCTGACCATGCTCGGACGGTCGTGGTGCCCGTGCAGGCGGGCTGTTGGAAGAGTCGATACTGTCGCCACGCCCGCCATTATGTCCTGCCCCTTTCCCAGAGTCTCCACGGGACCCTGTGTGTCGTGTTTCAGACCGTGCTACACCCTTGAGACACCGCTCAGGTTCAGGCTGTGACATCTGGCCGCAGACCATGGTGTTGGCGCTAGCATCGGGGTGTGACCGATACCACCTCGAACTCACTGAAGATCCTCGTCTACAGCGACGACAGCGACGTCCGCAAGCAGGTGATCCTCGCGCTGGGGCGCCGCCCGCACCCCTCTCTCCCGGAGGTGGAGTACGTCGAGGTGGCCACCGAGCCGGCCGTGCGTGCCCAGCTCGACGGGGGCGGGCTGGCGCTGGCCGTGCTCGACGGTGAGGCCGCTCCGGCCGGCGGGCTGGGGATCGCGAAGGCGGTCAAGGACGAGGTGCGAGACGCTCCGCCGATCGTCGCACTCATCGGTCGTCCGCAGGATGCCTGGCTCGCCACCTGGTCGCGTGCGGAAGCCACCGTCGCGCATCCGCTCGACCCGTTCGAGCTGGCCCGGACGGTCGTGGGACTGCTGCGGCCAGTTAACGTTGGCGCATGACGTCCGTCGCCGACTCCTGGCCCGAGGTCCTCACCACGCTGGTCGCGGGACAATCCCTGTCCGCGCACCAGGCGGCGTGGGCGATGGGGGAGATCCTCTCGGGCGAAGCGACGTCGGCCCAGATCGCCGCTTTCGCGGTGGCGCTGCGTGCCAAGGGCGAGACCGTCGACGAGCTCGCGGGCGTCGCCGACGGGATGCTGGCCAAGGCCAACCCGATCTTCGTGCCCGGGCGCGTCCTGGACATCGTCGGCACCGGTGGTGACCGGTCCTTCTCGGTCAACATCTCCACGATGTCGGCGATCGTCGCGGCCGGCGCCGGGGCCAAGATCGTCAAGCACGGCAACCGGTCCGCCTCGTCCAAGTCCGGGTCGGCCGACGTGCTCGAGGCGCTCGGCATCCGGCTCGACCTCGATGTCGCACGGGTCGGCGAGGTGGCCGAGGAGGCCGGGATCACCTTCCTGTTCGCCGCGGCCTTCCACCCGGCGATGCGCCACGCCGCCGCCGCGCGGCGGGAGGTCGGCATCGCCACCGTCTTCAACCTGCTGGGCCCGCTGACCAACCCGGCCCGCCCCGCCTCCTCCGCGATCGGCTGCGCCGACCCTGCCGCCGCTCCGGTCATGGCCGGTGTCTTCGCCCGTCGTGGCGCCGACGCCTGGGTCTTCCGTGGCGACGACGGCCTCGACGAGCTCACCACGACGACGACCTCCCACGTCTGGACGGTCTCGCAGGGGATCGTGACCGAGGCGACGGTCGATCCCCTCGACCACGGCATCGCCCGGTCCACCGTCGAGGACCTGCGTGGTGGCGACGCCGCCTACAACGCCGCGGTCGTCCGCCGTCTGCTCTCAGGCGAGAAGGGTGCCGTACGCGACGCCGTGCTGCTCAACGCCGGCGCCGCCCTCGCGGTCCACGACGCCGGTTCCGGCACCGTCGACGAGCGTCTCGCCGGGGGCATCTCGCGCGCCGCGGAGTCGATCGACTCCGGGGCCGCTCAGGGTGTGCTCGACCGGTGGGTGGCCGCTACCGCTCGCTGAGCCGGCGCATCTTTGCGTCATGCTCGCTTCGTTTCGGCTGTAGATGATTACGCGCCGAGTCGGCTACACGAGACGGGCTTGCGCCCGTTAGTCCAGGCCGATGGAGAAGGCGGCTTCCAGGTCGACCTGGGAGTAGGTGCGGAAGGCGATGTGGGTCTCGGTCTCGAGGACGCCGGGGACCTTGTTGACCTTGTCGGCCACGACCACGGCCACGTCCTCGTGAGCGCGGACGCGCACCAGGGCGATGAGGTCGATCTGACCGGTGACGGAGTAGACCTCGCTGACCCCGTCGATGGCGGCCACGGCCTCGGCCACCTCGGGGATCTGGGAGACCTCGGCATTGATGAAGACGATCGCTGTGATCACGCAGGTCACGTTAGCCGATCACACTAGAGGGCTGCTGCCCGGCGGCCCGCGCCCCCGACCGGGCAAGTCCAGTCGCCCTCGATGTGGGCGAGGCGCACACCGGGGGACTCCAGCCAGCGAAGCACCAGCTCGGTCTCCTCGGCGCTCGCGGCCGGCACCGGGCCGGGCGCGGCCAGGACCGTCTCCGCGCTGAGCTGGAGGTCGGCGACGTAGGAGTGCGCGTTGGTCTCGCGTGGGATCACCCCGGCCGCCGCGAGCCGGCCGTGACGGACCACG
This sequence comes from Nocardioides panzhihuensis, assembly GCF_013408335.1. Taxonomy (NCBI): domain Bacteria; kingdom Bacillati; phylum Actinomycetota; class Actinomycetes; order Propionibacteriales; family Nocardioidaceae; genus Nocardioides; species Nocardioides panzhihuensis. Next base: position 1,205,008 of record NZ_JACBZR010000001.1, read on the forward strand.
TGGACCGCCCAGCGGCCGTCGTCCTCCCGCCGGATCGCGGTGAGGTCGGGGAGCCGGGTCAGCGCGCTGAGCCGCTGGGTGCGGGCGGCGGCGCGCAGGTAGGACGTCAGCCGGTCGCGATGGACGGCAGCCTCCTCGAACCGCTCCTGCTCGGCCAGGCCGGTGAGCCGCTCGGTGACCGTCTCGACGACCTCGTCGGGCCGGTGGAGGAGGGACTCGCGGACCCGTGAGACCAGGGCCGCGTACGTCTCCGCGGAGACGCTCTGGTCGCACGGGCTCAAACAGCGGTGGAGCTCGGCGAGGACGCACGGGGTCCGCTTCGGGAGCACGGGGAACCGGTCGGAGCACTGCCGGATCGGGAACGTGTCGTGCAGCGCCTGGAGCGCCTTCTCGGCGACCTTCCTGGAGCCGAACGGGCCGAGGTAGTCGGCGTCGTCGTCGAGCACCTGCTTGACGAGCGACAGCCTGGGCCACGGCTCCCGGGTGAGCTTGACGAAGTGCATCTTCTCCGGGCGTCGCGAGCGGCGGTTGTAGGGCGGCTTGTGCTCGGCGATGAGGCGCAGCTCGCGCACGCCCGCCTCCAGCGCCGTCGCGCACTCGATGGCCTGCACGGTCGTGGCCAGGCCGACCATCTCGCCCATGCGCGACCGCGTCTCGGAGGCGGTGAAGTAGGTGCGTACGCGGCTCCGCAGGTCCTTCGAGGTGCCGATGTAGAGCACCCGGCCCTTCTCGTCCTTGAACAGGTAGACGCCGGGGGCGTGCGGCAGGTCCTCGGCCAGGTGACGCTTCTTGCGCTGGGCGGTGGTGACCTTGGCCGAGAAGACGCTGAGGTCCTCGAGGGTCTGCACCCCGATGTTGCCGAGGCGCTCCATCATCCCGTGGAGGACGTCGACGGTCGCGCGGGCGTCGGAGAGGGCACGGTGGTTGGGTGTCGTGGGGGAGCCGAAGACCCGGGCGAGCGAGCCGAGCTTGTGGTTGGGCGACTCGTCGCGGGTGACCACCCGACGGGCGATCTTCACCGTGTCGAGCACCTCGAACCGCGGCCACGGCCGCTCCTGCTTCGCCGCGAAGTGCTTGAGGAAGCCGACGTCGTAGGGGGCGTTGTGGGCGACCAGGACACAGCCCTCGGCGAACTCGAGGAACGCCGGCAGCACCGACTCGATGGTGGGGGAGGAGGCGACCATCGAGTTGGTGATCCCGGTCAGCACGGCGATGGAGGGCGGAATCCCGGTGTGTGGGTTGACGAGGGTCTGGAACTCGCCCAGCACCTCGCCGCCGCGCACCTTCACCGCGCCGATCTCGGTGATCATCCCGCCGTTGTCGGGGCTGTTGCCGGTGGTCTCGAGGTCGACCACGCAGAAGGTGAGGTCGCGCAGCGGTCTGCCGAGCTCGTCGAAGCCTCGCTGCGCCTCCCAGGCTCCGGCGACCTGCGCGCTGCGCGCGCTCACTCCCTCGCGCTGGCGGCGAGCGACCGCGCGGGCGCGCATCTCCAGGCGTGCCTCGCGCACCGCCGGACTACTTCGCATGCGAACACATTAGCGAGTGCCGCCGACACTCCTTCGCCACTAGGGTGTGGGCCACCTGACAGGGGAGGTGTGGGCGATCGCTGCGAGAAACGGCGGCAACGAGGGCTCCACGGGCGGGAACGAGGAGCGCCCGTGGGCGCGCTGGTTCGCTCGATCGGGCTCGTTGCAGGTCGAGCCGGCCGAGGCCGGTGAGCAGGCCAGGACGCTGCTGGACGCGGACGGGCTGACTGCGGCGCTGCGGTTCAACGAACGAGTGCTCGACACGCTGACCGGCGACCTGGCGGGCCTGGTCGAGTACGTCACCGTGCTCGACGGCGCTCAGACCGATGAGGTCCTCAACACCCAGAAGCTGATCGACTACGCCTTCGCCCGGGTCGCCGCCCAAGGTGCCGACCGGTTCGTGGCCTGGCTCGCGGAGCTGCGTACGCAGGGTCATCCGGCGATCGCGGTCCAGGCCCTGCACGCGTACGGTCGGATCGCGGACAGCGACCCGGCCGCCGCGGCGACCTCCCTCGGCTCCGCCGCCGACCGGGTGATCCTGATCGCGGCGGCTGCGCTGCATCGCCCGCCCGAGGACGCGGCCCGGCTGGCGATCGAGACCGAGCACGATGCCTCGATCGCCTACGCCGTCATCCACGACGTGCTCCGGCAACGCACCGTCCCCGACATCGCCCGGTTCCTCCGGGCCCTGCACCTGCTCGGCGCGACGGCGCTGGTCAACGACACCGTGAAGCAGTTCGCGGCCCCCTCCAGCGGCCGCTCGAACCTCGACAAGGCGCTGTTGTACGTCGCGCTGGACGCCACCCCGAGGCTCCGTGAGATATCGCTGGACCTGCTCTGGCGCACCCTCGGCGCGATCGGAGACCTCGGTCGGACGCCGGGTCCCGGCCAGCAGCACGACCTCGTGGCTGCGTTCTGGGCGCTGTGTCCGGGCGGCCGCGTGCTCGAGGACTGGTTCAAGCTGCGCCTCGACGGCAGGGAGAACGCCGAGGAGGCGCGCGAGCAGGTGGTCCTGCTGCTGCGTGGGAGCCGGGGAGCCGGCCGTGACCGCCTCGTGGCGGCCCTGGCCGCCGACGCGACTCCGACGAACCTGAAACGCATCTGCGAGACCCTCATGGACGAGGGGAGCGAGGTCGAGGCGGCGTTGCTCGTCCGCGCGCTCGCCCGCAGCGGCCACATCGAGCGGCTGGGCGACTTCCTCGACCGGTGGTCGTGGGCGCAGCCCTCCGCCGAGACGACACGGAACCTGCTCCACTGGGTCCTCACCCCGGAGGGCCCGGACCGCGAGCCGATGGGATCCGCCGTCGTCGAGGGCATCGCGACCTATCTCGCCGACGCCCACGGCAAGACGCTTGGTGAGGACCTTCGACGTCAGGCCGCCACCCTGGTCAGGCTCCGCCCGCCCGAGGAGATCGTGGGCCTGCTCGGCCACGTGCCTTCCCGGGTCGGCAGGCGGGGCCGGTCGGCCGTGGCCGCCGACGTCGGCTGGAGGCTGGCCGAGGATCTGCTCGTCTACCCGGCGCCGACCGAGGAGAGGTACGTCACCTGGTACGCCGAGTGCCTCGCCGCCCTGGCGGCGGCCGGCTTCGCCGACGCGGTGCGTACGTCCTGGCACCATCTCGCCGACGAGGCGATCGGCCGGCGAGGCGCCGGGCCGACGATCGCCGAGGCCGCCCATCGGCTACGCCTGGCTGCGTCCTCGGCGAGCGAGGAGCGCCGCAGGGAGCTGGTCGGCACGGCCGACCGGCTGCTGATCCGCTACCTCGACCAGGCGCAGAGCGTCACGCCCACCGACATCGTCGGCATCACGACGCGGCTGCGCCTGCACCGCTACCCGACGGCGAGCCGCGCCGGGGTGCTGCGGCGCTCGGTGGGGCGATGGCAGGACCGTGCCCGGGTCGACGCCGTCGTGGAGACCCTCGTAGCCGCCGGCCAGGAGGAGGAGGCCGAGTGGGTCAGGTCCGGGTCGTCGTGAGCCGGGTCTGCCTGAGGTAGCGGCGGCCGGCGCCGACGAGGAGGACGAAGGCACCCGAGGTGACGATCATCACCAGGCCACGCAGGCTCCACACGCTCCAGACGGAGTCGTCGCCGAGCCGGTGACGGACGGCGCTCAGCAGCGTCAGCGCGGCCAGGTAGACCGCGAGCACGACGAACGGACGGTTCGCCGGATCGCGGGAGAACAGCCGCGCGCCGTGGTTCTTGGCGTCGTACCAGCCCAGGCCGGGGAACCGGAGATGATGGAGCCACGGGAGCACGAGGAGGACGAGGGATCCCCAGGCGATGACCGCCACGCCCTTCCACACCCGGTCCCAGGCAGACTCGTTGACGACCAGCGCGATGGCGACGAAGGCCGCGTACGCCGCCACGGGCAGGAGCTGCTGGAGCCCGGTGCGGAGCAGCTCGGAGCGCACCGCCAGGACGACGCAGGTGACCGCGTAGAGGATCAGGATCGGGATCGTGTTGAGCACGGCCAGGGTGTGCCAGTCGCCGCCCACCGCCACCAGGACGACCAGGGCGAGCACCAGGTTGACGAGCAGGATCAGCCAGAAGGAGTCGCCTCTGCGGCCCGGGAGCCGCGATGCCCGCGGCTCGTGCAGGCCGCTGGGGACGTACCTCTCCGCGCTGAGCGTGTAGACCTCGCGGCTGAGGGCGTAGGTGAACACGATGCCCGAGCCGATCGGGGCGATGATCGCGGCGAGGCGGACCAGCACGACCAGCCAGTCCATCTGCGCTCCGACCAGCGTGGCCGAGTCGGTCAGCCGCGCGTACGAGGTGCCGTGCTCGGCCCCGGAGGTCGCCATGTGCTCCGCGTAGACGAGCTGGAGGGCGGAGTAGAGCAGGAACGACCCGACGACCGTGCCGTACACCGCCCAGCGCACCCGCCTGGCGACCGCGCGCGGGCCGCCACGGACCTCACCGGTCACGTCCAGGGGCGCCTGGAAGCCGATGTAGGCGTAGATCACGCCGCTGGTGATCAGTGCGCTCAGCACACCGGTCGTGGTGGGCCCGGGCACCGAGTCCGTGCCGGCGGGACGTCCGGGGACGGCGAGCACCAGGAACACGACGAGGACCACCGGGAGAGCGATCTTGACCAGGGTCAGGACCGCGTTCGTACGCAGCACGAGCCGTCTGGGCAGCAGGACGAAGCCGATGATCGCGGCGGTCACCAGCACCGCCAGGACGGAGCCGGTCCCGGTGAGCCCGTCCGGGCCGGCCAGCGCGGGGACGACCTCGGCCAGCCCGTCGACCGCGGCCGCTGCCTGAGCGGCCGGGTTGATCGCGTACGAGATCCACAGCGACGCCGCCAGGACGATCACCACCAACGGCCCGAAGGCGTCGTGCGGGTGGAACAGGAGCCCGCCGGTGCGCTGGGAGATGAGCCCGAACTCGACCATCACGACAGCGATGGTGAGCATGAGCACGCCGCCCGCGGCCCAGCCGAGGAGCGCGGCCTCGCCCAGGCTCTCGTGGAGGCCGGGGACGGCCAGGAGCCAGCCGGACCCGATGACGCCGCCCGCGGCGAGACCGACGACCTCGACGAGGCTCAGCTTGTCGCCGTCCTCGGCGGCGCTCTCGCTCGTCTCGTGCTTCTGGGGCTCGGTGCGGGCGGTGCGGGCCTCGACGGTCTCCGCTGGCTGGGGGACACGACCCGAAGGGGCCTGGGGCCGTTGCAGGACCGCGAACGCGATGCCCGTCAGCACACTTCCGAAGACGGTCAGCCAGAAGATCGGCTCGTGCAGCACCTCACGAAAGCTCAGCGACTTGAGCCCGTCGAGCTGCAGGGTGCCGTAGATGGCGATCACGAATCCCGCGGCGCACAGGAGCACCCTGGCGATCGCGTTGAGGGCGTGCCGCACGCGCTGGTCTCCCACTCCCGGTGATTCGAACGTGCGCAGAACCTATCGAATCAGGTCGGTGCGGCGCAGGAAGCCGGCTGGATCAGGCCAGCAGGGGCGAGAGCGAGGAGAGCGGGACGGTGCGGGCGCCGGCGCGGCGTACGTCCTTGACGACCTCGGCGTCGTCGGTCGCGACCAGGACGATGCGGCCGGAGGGCTCGGCGTCGACGAGGTCGCGGATGACGTCGTCGGCGATGACGCCCTCGGGGGAGAAGAGGACCTTGACGCCGCGAGGCGGCACGGCGGTGGGGCGTACGGACGCCGAGTGGGCGTCGAAGACGACGGTCGTCTCCGCGCCGGTGCGGGCGGCGATCGGCGCGATCCCCCGCAGCAGCCGCAGCCGCTGGGCGTCGAGCGCCGAGTCGGGCCACAGGGCCTTGGAGACGTTGTAGCCGTCCACGATCAGCCGGACCCGCGGCATGGCCAGGAACTGCTCGAGGTGAGCGCTGCTGGTCACGCCGACACCGGCGACGGCGTCCGCGGAGGCCAGCTCGGACTCCACCCGCTCGCCCGGGGTGCCGGTGACGGGAGGCAGCGCGAGCTCGCGTCGGAGCCCGCCCGCGGCGTCGAGGAGCGTGTCGAGCAGGAACCGGGCCCGCAGCGAGGCGCCCTCGCGATCCGCCTTGGACGTACGCCGCTCGGCGGCCGCCTCGCGCTCCAGCTTGTCGATCTGGCTGCGGAGCTGGCGCAGCTGGCGGTCGCGCGCGGCGATCTCGTCCTCGGCGCGGGAGAGCGCCGCGCGGGCGTCGGTCAGCGCCTCGTCCAGTCCCGTGCCGACCTCACGAGCGGCGGCCCGGGCCTCCCCGAGCTTGCGTCGCAGAGCGGTGTTGTCGGCCTTGAGGTCGTCGATGCGGGCCTTGCGGTCGGCACGCACCTCACGGATCTCGTCCTCGGCCGCGGTGAGCTTGCCCCGCAGGCGGGCGACCTCGGCGTCGACCGCCGGCACTGCGGCGGCCTCGAGCCGATCCAGGGCCTCCTTGAGCGAGACCTCCCAGCCGTCGGGACGCACGAGCCAGACGACGGCGGCCGCCTCGGCCGGGTCCTCGGGAAGGACGAGGTCGTCGGGGGAGCCCTCGGTGACGTACGCCGGGCGCAGCTGGCTCCCGATCTTCTCCCGCACCTCGTCGTCGGCGTCCAGCGCCGAGGCGATCATCGCGCCGCCGGCCTTGGCGCGCCGGGCGGGTGCGAAGTCGGCGATCCGCTTGAGCGCGGGTGGGAGCCGCGCCACGTCGGGAAGCACCCCGGCCGTGAGCGCGACGATGCGCCCCCGGACCGTGTCGGGGAGCGTCGCAAACGCGGAGACCTCCATGGGTCAAGTGTAGGGACCCCGTCCGCGATCACCGCGTCGAATACTGCGCTGCGATGGTGATGACACGCCGCACGCAACCGTACGAAAGCAAAAATGTCGGTGCTCGGTGAGACCGTCACTCACATGACGACGAGAATCGACTGTGACACCTGCCTGGTGCGGGGACTGGCGTGCCACGACTGCGTGGTCACGGTCCTGCTGGGGCCGCCCCCGGAACTCACCATCGAGGACGAGGAGCGCCGGGCGCTCGACGTGCTCGCCGATGGCGGCCTGGTCCCGCCGCTGCGGATGGTGGCTCTGCCGTTGGTGGAGGGTATGTAGCCGAACTTTTGGGCGTGGGTGGTTGGCAGGTGGGGGATGGCGTCGGCTAGTGTGCGCAGGGAATTGGCGCTCGTGGAAGTGGGTCAACCGGCCCACGCGAGTGCCGCGCTCAATCCAGGTCCGCTTCGGGGCGGGCCAGGAGCCGGGGAACCACACCGGTCGTACGCCGCAACATGGAGTGCGACCACCTGGGGTGTATCCGCCGCGAGGACGATCGGGGAGACCCGGTCGAGGAGCGGTGGTAGGGCAGGTCGTGCCTGAACCCGTCAGCTCACCCGGTAGGCGTCAACGACTACACAAGGAGACCGTCCGCTCGTGACACGCGACCGGAAGCGACTCATTGCCGGAGCAGCCGGCATCGCCGCCATCGGTGTCGCCGGGATCATTCCCGCAGCGACCCCCGCCCAGGCCGACCCAGACATCGACGACGTTCGTGAGAAGGTCGACAAGCTCTACACCCAGGCCGAGGCCGCCAACGAGGACTACAGCAACGCCAAGCTGCGGCTGCAGGACATCAAGGACCAGCTCAAGGACCTCAACGCTGACGAGAAGCGGCAGAGCAAGGAGCTCGACGAGATCCGCGCCGAGCTCCGTGACTCCGTGCTGCGGCAGTTCGAGGGCTCCGACGTCTCCGCCGTCGGCCAGGTGATCACCTCCGAGGACCCGCAGGAGTTCCTCGCCGGGCTCTCCACCGTCTCGTCCTACAACGCGCTGCAGGCCGACCTGCTGGCTCGGTACAACACCGAGGCAGAGGCCCTCCAGGTGCGCCGCGAGGCCACCGAGGACGCCAAGTCCCAGATGGCCAAGGTCAAGACGACCATGCAGAAGAAGAAGAGCGAGATCGACAAGAAGTTCGAAGCCGCTCAGGCCGAGCTCGACGAGCTCGAGGCCGACGAGCTCGAGGAGTTCCAGGCCGCCGGTGCCGGAGCGGGCATCCCCGCCAACCTGCCGCCGCCCTCGGGCCGTGCCAAGAAGGCTGTCGACTACGCCCTCGCCCAGGTCGGCGACGCCTATGTCTACGGCGCGACCGGCACCGAGTCGTGGGACTGCTCCGGTCTCACCATGGGTGCTTGGGGTGCGGCCGGTGTCGGGCTCCCGCACTCCTCCTCGGCGCAGTACAGCAGCGGACCCCAGGTGTCGCGTGACCAGCTCGCCCCCGGCGACCTGGTCTTCTACTACAGCCCGATCAGCCATGTCGGCATCTACATCGGCAACGGCATGATCGTGCACGCGTCCAACCCGAGCACCGGTGTGAAGGTCTCGCCGATGGACGAGATGCCCTACACGGGCGCTGTCCGTCCGGGCTGAGCCTTCGACAGGCTCAGGACCACTTGACCCAGGACCCCGAAGAGGCCGATCGTTCGCAGGTGCGAACGGTCGGCTCTCTTGTATCCCGTGTCAGGGCCAGCCCGGCCCTGATCGGCGCCGGTCTGGTGCTGGTGATGCTCCTGGCAGGCTTCGTCGGCTGGCGGCTGACCGGCGGCGGCGAGTACGTCGCGCCGACCCCGACCGCCGCCCCGGTCGTGCGCGCCGACACCGAAGGCGCCCGTGCCTCGCTGGAGCAGCTGGTCACCGGCGTACGTGATGGGGCGGAGCCCGACGGGGAGGACGCCGCCTCGGTGGCGGTGCGCAACGCACACGCCATCGGCGTCGAGGACGTCACCGCGAGGTATGTCGCCGAGTCGGGCAACGTGGCAGCGGACGGCTCCTGGACCGCCGACGTCGAGATGTCGTGGCGCACGCCCGGTGACCCGGTGCTGACCGAGGAGCTGAAGGTCGGCTTCGACGCCGACGGCGCGATCACCGGGTTCTCGGCGGCCCAGGGCACCCGGCTGCCGCTGTGGCTCAGCGGCCCGGTCGAGGTGCGGCGCACCGACTCCACCCTCGTGGTGGTCCAGGCATCCGCTGACGTCGCCGACCGCTACGCCGAGCTGGCCACGACCGCTGTCGACGAGGTCCGCAAGGTGATCTCCTGGGACGATCCCCGCCTGGTCCTCGAGGTGCCCGCGACCGGACTCGAGTCGGCGCTCGGCGCGCAGCCCGGGGCCTACTCCGCGGTCGCCGCGGTGACCGCGACGGTCGACGGGTCCACGAAGGCCGGAACACCGCTGCACGTGTGGGTCAACCAGGGCGTCATCGGCGACCTGGACGCCCCCGGCGCCCAGGTGGTCATCACCCACGAGGCGACCCACGCGGCCACCGACGCCCCGACGGGCACCAACCGGCCGATGTGGCTGGTCGAGGGCTTCGCCGACTACGTCGCACTCCGCGACACCACGCTCCCGCTGAGCAAGACCGCCGGCCAGATCCTCGCCCAGGTCCGCGAGAACGGCCCGCCCGATCATCTGCCGGGCAAGGCCGAGTTCAACACCCGCTCGGAGCACTTCGGCGCCGAGTACGAAGCCGCCTGGCTCGCCTGCGAGGTGCTCGCGGAGGCAGGCGGGGAGCAGGCCCTGGTCGACCTCTACGAGGAGACCGGACGCGGCACGGCTCTGGAGAAGGCCCTGCGGACGAGCTTCGGCTTCGGAGAGGACGAGCTGACCGCCCGCTGGCGGGCCCATCTGTCAGAATCTGCGGCGTGAGCGAGCGTCAGCGAGTGAGCCTTGCGTGCAACACGCCGCCGCGTCCGTATCCTGGCGCTTGCGCTACGGGGGTGGCGGCGTGAATGCAACGAGACGTACGTCCTGGGTGGTTCTCGTCGTCGGGGCGGTCGCGTTCGTGGTGCTCGCCTGGCTGCTGATCCCGTGGCAGCCCTATCCCGGTGGCGCGCTCGAGCTGCCCGACGAGCGGGACGTGTTCACGGTCGAGGAGCTGGAGCGGATGCTGGCCTACTCCGGCGCCGTTCGCTGGATCAGCCGGGCCGGCCTCGTCGTCTCGCTGGTGGTCGCCTGTGTGCTCGGGTTCACCCCGATCGGACGGCGTCTGGTGGCGAGGCTGCGGGGCCCGTGGCTGCTCCGGGTGGTGCTGGCGGTCGTCGTGGTCACGCTCGTCGGCTGGATCGCGACGCTCCCGTTCGGGGTGGCGATCCAGCGTCTGCAGGTGCGCTACGGGCTCTCCAGGCAGGAGTGGGGCTCTTGGCTGGGTGACTCGCTGCTGAACCAGGTCGTCGGCATCGTGACCACGTCCCTGGCGCTGCTCGCCCTCTTCGCGTGCATCCGCCTGGGCCGGCGCTGGTGGCCGGCGCTCGCCGCCGGTCTGGTCGCCGGTTTGGTGGTGCTCGGCTCGTTCGTCTACCCGGTCGTCATCGAGCCGCTGTTCAACGACTTCGAGCCGCTGCCGCGTGGCCAGCTCCGCACCGAGGTGATGGCGATCGCCGAGCGGGAGGGCGTCGAGCTCGACGATGTCCTGGTGGTCGACGCCTCCCGGCGCACGACCTCGCTCAACGCGTACGTCACCGGCTTCGGCTCCACCCGCCGGGTGGTCCTCTACGACAACCTCGTCGACTCGCAGCGAGGCGCCGCCGCGCGCGGAGCGGTCCTGTCCGTGGTCGCCCACGAGCTCGCCCACGCCAAGCACGACGACGTCCTGGTCGGGACGGTCATCGGTGCCGCCGGCGCGGTCGCCGGCGTCGGCCTGCTGGGCCTGCTGCTGTCCTACCGGCGCCGGGAGGAGTACGCCACCCCCGAAGCCGTCCCGATGCTGATGGCGGTCTTCGCGCTGGCGAGCGTGCTGGCGATGCCCGTCGAGCACGGGCTCAGCCGGCACGTCGAAGCCCGCGCGGACGTGGACGCGCTCCGTGCCACCGGTGACCTGGAGTCGTTCACGAGGCTGCAGCACGACCTCGGCGTACGCTCGCTCTCCGACCCGTCGCCGCAGGCCTGGTCGCAGTGGTGGTTCGGCTCGCACCCGACGACGCTGCAGCGCATCGCGATCGCCCATCGCATCCTGGACTGAGAAATAGGCCGAGTCGGCGCGACCAGAACTTACTTGCTGTAGAGCGCGTCAACCTCGTGGCTGAACTCGCGCATGACCACGTTGCGCTTGAGCTTGAGGCTGGGGGTGAGCTGGCCACCCTCCTCGGTCCAGGAGTCGGAGATGATCACGAACTTGCGGATCGACTCGGCCTTCGAGACCGCCTTGTTGGCGTCGTCGACCGCGCTCTGGACCGCGGCGCGCAGGTCCTCGTCCTCGACGAGGGCGTCGATGTCGCCGGTCTTGCCGTTGGCCTCCGCCCAGGTGGGCAGGGCCTCGGGATCGATGGTGACGACCGCGCCGATGAACGGCTGACCGTCGCCGACGACGATGCACTGGTCGACGAGCACGTGGGCACGAAGGCGGTCCTCGAGGACGGCCGGGGCGACGTTCTTGCCGCCGGCGGTGACGATGATCTCCTTCTTGCGGCCGGTGATCTTCACGAAGCCCTCGTCGTCGACCTCACCGAGGTCGCCGGAGTGGAACCAGCCCTCCGCGGTCTTGGCCTCGGCGGTCGCCTCGGGGTTCTGCCAGTACTCCTTCAGCACCTGACCGCCCTTGAAGAGCAGCTCGCCGTCGTCGGCGACGCGCACCGCGGTGCCGGGCAGCGGCCGTCCGACGGTGCCGATCTTGAAGGCCTCGGGCAGGTTGACCGTGAGCGCGGCGGTCGTCTCGGTCAGGCCGTAGCCCTCCAGGACGGTCACGCCGATGCCACGGTAGAAGTGGCCGAGACGGTCGCCAAGCGGGGCGCCGCCGGAGACGGCGTAGGAGCAGTTGCCGCCGAGCGCGGCCAGCAGCTTGCCGTAGACGAGCTTGGAGAACAGCTTGTGCTTGGCCGCGAGCAGGAACGGCGCCCGGCCGGTCTCGGTGGCGCGGGAGTACTCGATCGCGACCTCGGTGGCCAGGTCGAAGATCTTGCCCTTGCCGTCGGCGACCGCCTTCTGCGAGGCGGTGTTGTAGACCTTCTCGAAGACTCGCGGCACCGCCAGCACGAAGGTCGGCTGGAAGGTGCCGAGGTCGGCGACGAGGTTCTTGATGTCGGGGGTGTGGCCCAGGCGGGTGCGCGACTTGATGCAGCCGATCTGGATGATCCGCGCGAAGACGTGCGCCAGCGGGAGGAAGAGCAGGGTGCTGCGGCCCTCGAAGGTGAACAGGTCGTCGAGCGAGTCGACGACGACGCCGAGCTCGAACATGAAGTTGCCGTGGGTGAGCACACAGCCCTTCGGGCGCCCGGTGGTGCCGGAGGTGTAGATCAGCGTCGCGGTGTCCTCGGGGGTGACCGCGCTGCGGCGGGCCTCGAGCTGCTCGTCGGTGATGTCGGTGCCGAGCTTGCCCAGCAGCTCGACGGCGTTGTCGCTGATCGACCAGACGTTGTTGAGCGCGGGGCACCCGGCGCGGACCTCGCTGATCCGGCTCATGTGGCCGGAGTCCTCGGCGATGACCGCCACGGTCGCGGAGTCCTGGAGGATCCACTCGATCTGCTCGGCCGAGGAGGTCTCGTAGATCGGCACCGTCGTCGCGCCGGCGAACCAGATCGCGTAGTCGAGCAGCGTCCATTCGTAGCGCGTCTTCGAGAGCAGCGCGACCCGGTCTCCAGCTCCGACACCCGCCGCGATCAGGCCCTTCGCGACCGAGGCGACCTCACCGAGGAACTCGGCGGAGGTGACGTCGACCCAGGTGCCGTCCGCGCCTGGACGGCTCAGGACCGCGACATCGGGTGCCTCGGCGGCGTTGCGCACGACGTCGTCGGTCAGGTTGCCGGTGGGGGGAACAACGTACGTCGCGGGCGTGGAGAACTCGCGCACTAGGGCCTCCGCATACTGATGGTAGGTGGGTACGAACCGGAGGTTACCCCCGTCACAGCCCGACCATTTCACCGGGATGCTATCCGGTACGCTCCATGGCACCTAGCAAGTCAGGGAGTGAGGACACCATCGATGGCCGATCAGACCACCTCGACGATCGTGATCGAGGCTGCGCCCCCGGCAGTGATGGCGGTGATCGCGGACTTCAAGTCCTACCCGGCCTGGGCCAAGGGGATGCAGGAGGTCAGCGTCGTGGAGACCGGCGTCGACGGGCGGGCCGAGCAGGTCCGGTTCGTGCTGGACGTCGCGCCGATCAAGGACGAGTACACCCTGGCGTACGACTGGGACGGTGACCGCCAGGTGACCTGGTCGCTGGTCAAGGGCAACCTGCTGCGGTCGATGGACGGCGCCTATGTGCTGCGCGACCTCGGCGGCCGCACCGAGGTCACCTACCGGCTCGCGCTCGACCTGAGCATCCCGCTGATCGGCATGCTCAAGCGCAAGGGCGAGAAGGTCCTGATCGACACCGCCCTGCGAGGGCTCAAGCAGAGGGTCGAGAACTGAGGTAATGCCTTGAGGATCCTCCTCTTCACCGGCAAGGGCGGCGTCGGCAAGTCGACCGTCTCGGCCGGCACCGCGGCGATGTCCGCGGCCCGCGGCCTGCGCACCCTGGTCCTCTCGACCGACGCCGCCCACTCCCTGGCTGACGCCTTCGGCCTCTCGGACGGGCACCGCGATGGTGCGCTGGGCTCGGAGCCCGTCCAGGTCACCGAGCACCTCTACGTCCAGCATGTCGACGCCCAGCGCCGCTTCGAGCAGTCCTGGGCGGAGGTGCAGGGCTATCTGCTGAGCGTCCTGGACACCATCGGGGTCGACCGGATCGCGGCCGAGGAGCTGACCGTCATCCCCGGTGCCGAAGAGGTCTTCGCGCTCCTGGAGCTGCGCCGGATGGCGGTCTCGGGGGAGTGGGACACGATCGTGGTCGACTGCGCCCCGACCGCCGAGACGCTGCGGCTGCTCGCCCTCCCGGAGGCCCTGGGCTGGTATCTCGAGCGGATCCTCCCGGTGCAGCGCAAGATGGTGAAGGCGCTCAAGCCCGTGCTCACCAAGGCCGCGGGGGTGCCGATGCCCGGCGACTCCGTCTTCGACGCCCTGGTCCGGCTCCACGGCGAGCTCGCGGAGGTCCGTGCCCTGCTGTCGGGACCTGAGGCGTCCGTACGCATCGTGCTGACCCCGGAGCGGGTCGTGCTCGCCGAGGCACGCCGGTCCTGGACGACGCTCTCTCTCTACGGCTACCGCGTGGACGGTGTCGTCGCCAACCGGATCTTCCCGGCCGGTGGCTCCGATGACTGGCGCGCCGGCTGGGTCAAGGCCCAGGACGACGTGCTCAGCGATGTCGAGGCCTCCTTCGAGGGGCTGCCGGTCTGGCGCTCGTTCTACCGGCCCACCGAGCCGGTCGGGGTCGACGATCTGCGGGAGGTCGCCGAGGCGGCGTACGCCTGGTCCGGTCGTATCGACCCGCTCGCCGTCCCCGAGACCGCGGCTCCGTTCCGCACCGAGACCACCGAGGACACCACGATCGTCCATCTGGCGCTGCCCGGCCTGGCCCAGTGGGTCGGGCGCGACCAGGTCCAGCTGGGCCGCAACGGCGACGAGCTGGCGATCACCGTGGGTGCGTACCGGCGACTGCTGACCCTGCCTGCCGCACTTGCCCGGATGAGTGTCAGCGGGGCGCGGGTCGAAGGTGGGGAGCTGCGGGTAGCGTTCTCACGCCAGCCGACGAAGACCGAGAGCGAGTAGTCGTGAGCGAGCGTCAGCGAGCGAGCCATCAGGTCAACACGGGACCGCGTCCGTATTCTGGCGCTTGCGCTACGGACGTGGTCGCGTGAGCGAGGAACAGCGCCACGAGTGGGCCGACGAGCCGTTGGGGTCGACCGCCGAGGAGCTCGGCCGGCTGATGGAGGCGATCGGGGAGTGGGCCAAGGACTCCCGGTTCGCCCATCTCGCCGAGTCGTTCGGGGAGCATCTCGATACGGGAACGCCGGAGTGCGCCTACTGCCCGCTGTGCCGTACCGTTCATGTCCTCCGGGAGTCGAGCCCGGAGGTCAAGGTGCACCTGGCCAGCGCTGCCGCATCGCTGATGCAGGCTGCGGCCACGGTGCTCAACGCGGCGGCCGCGAGTCCGGGTGCTGGCCCTAGTGAAGACGAGGATGCTCACGGTGATGGCGTGCGGGCTGAGGAAGGTGCGACCCGGGAACGGGCGCAGCGCTCTACGAGGGTCGACCGGATCGATCTCGACGGCTGGAGCTGAGTCATGACGGTGAAGAAGCTCGCCTGCGGCGTCGACGTCGGGGGCACCAAGATCCTCGGCGGTGTCGTCGACCACCACGGCAACATCATCGAGGACCACCGCGTCGAGTCGCCGGCCAAGAGCCCGGAGGCCGTCGAGGCCGCGATCATCGAGGTGGTCCAGGAGCTCAAGTCCCGCCACCCGATCGAGTGCGTCGGCATCGGTGCGGCCGGTTACATCGACAAGGACCGTTCGACGGTCATGTTCGCCCCCAACATCGCCTGGCGCGACGTGCCGCTCAAGGAGCGGCTGGAGAAGGTCCTCGAGCTTCCGGTCGTCATCGAGAACGACGCCAACGCGGCTGCGTGGGGCGAGTTCGAGTACGGCGCGGGCGCCGAGGTCGACAACATGATGCTGGTGACCGTCGGCACCGGCGTCGGCGGCGGCCTGGTCCTCGAGGGCGAGCTCTACCGCGGCGCCTTCGGCGTCGGTGCCGAGATCGGCCACATGCGGGTCGTGCCCAACGGCCACCTGTGCGGCTGCGGCAACCGCGGCTGCTGGGAGCAGTACGCCTCCGGGTCGGCGCTGGTGCGCAACGTACGTTCCGCGGCGCGAGCCGGCTCGCTGCTGGCTCGCGACGTCCTGGACCGCGCCGAGGGCGACCTCGACAAGATCAAGGGTCCGCTGGTCACCGAGGCCGCCCGCGACGGGGACGCCTTCGCGATCGAGGCGCTGACCGACCTCGGCATCTGGCTCGGCGAGGGGATCGCCTCGATCGCCGCGGTGCTGGACCCGGCCGTGGTGGCCATCGGCGGGGGAGTGGCTGACGCCGACGACCTGCTGCTCGGACCGGCCCGGCGCGCCTTCGAGGCGCAGCTGACCGGCCGCGGACACCGGCCGATGCTCGATATCCGCAAGGCGACGCTGGGCAACGACGCCGGGCTGATCGGTGCCGCGGACCTGGCTCGCAAGTGAGCGAGCGCCAGCGAGCGACGGTGAGGTTCACGCGGCGACGTCCGTATGATTGCGCTTGCGCTACGGAGGTGGCCGCGTGAGCGAGAGCGGGTCCGTCCACGTCGGTGTCGACATCGGCGGCACGAAGGTGCTCGCAGCGGAGGTCTCGCCGGCCGGTGAGGTGCTCCGCACCGCTCACCGCAGCACGCCGGGCCGCCGGGTCGAGCTCGAGCTCGTGGAGGACGCGCTGACCGAGGCGGTCACCGAGGTGGCCGCGGGCCGGCCCGTCGCCGGAGTCGGGCTGGCGGCGGCGGGGTTCGTCGACGCCGCCGGTGAACGGGTCATGTTCGCGCCCCACCTGCCTTGGCGGGGCGAGCCGACCCTGTCTCGGCTCTCCGAGCGCTGGGGCACTCGGGTGGCGCTCGACAACGACGCCAACTGCGCGGCCCTGGCCGAGCTGGAGCTCGGTGCTGCCCGCGGGGTCGACTCGGCCCTGCTCATCACCCTCGGCACCGGGATCGGCGGCGCCGTCGTCCTCGACGGCCGGGTCGTCCGGGGTCGCAACGGCATGGCCGGCGAGTTCGGCCACATGCAGGTCGTGCCCGGCGGGCTGCCGTGCGAGTGCGGTCTCACCGGCTGCTGGGAGCAGTACTCCTCCGGCAACGCGCTGGTCGCCTTCGTGCGCGCCCGCGTCGAGACCGAGGAGTACGCCGGTTGCGCGCTCGACGAGCTGGCCGCCGGAGACCCGCTCAAGATCACCGGCCCGGCGGTCACCGCCGCCGCGGCCCGCGGCGATGCGCTCGCGCTGGCGGCGTACGAATCGGTGGGGTCGTGGCTGGGGGTCGGGATGGCCGGCCTCGTCGCTGCCTTCGACCCGGAGCTGTTGGTCGTCGGCGGCGGAGTCTCGACTGCCGGCGACCTGCTGCTGGGACCTGCCCGGACGGCGCTGGAGGCCTCGCTCGTCGGGCGCCACCATCGCGACGTGCCGCGGATCGTGACGACTGCCTTCGGTGCGGAGGCGGGGGTCGTGGGCGCGAGCATCCTGGCTCGCCGGCTCACCTCGAGCCCGGGCCGGGATCAGACCTAGACGCGGGCGCCGTCGTCCCAGGGATCGCGGGGTTCGGACGGCATCGTCGCCAGCAGGTAGACGAACCCGGCCAGGAAGGCGGCGACCAGGCCGCCGATGACCCAGCTGCTGAAGTGTCGGTCGGTGATCTGGATGACCACGATCAGGACCAGTACGGCGACCGGCGCGCCGAGCACGCCGATCCAGGCGAGCAGGCGTGCCGGGGTCGGCTTCGGCAGCGGTGGCGGGGGCGGCGGGACGTACCCCTCGTCGTCGTCGCGCCACATGTCGTCGTGGGAATCTGGTTCGTCGACCTGCTCGACGATGTCGATCTTCTTCTCGAAGAGGCCGCTCGGGACGGGCTCCTCGATAGCCGGGCGGTCGCCGTAGTTCTCGACGATCTGGCGCCAGGCCTCGTCCTCCGACGGCTGGCCGTCGGAAGGCACGGAGGCGTCATCTGGGGCCCCGGTCGCGTCCTCGGGCCGGTCGTCTCCGTCGCTCACGTTCCAAGCCTAGCCCGACCTCATGACAGGGCGCGCGAGTAGAAGTACCTATCTCGTTATAGGCTGACCGGTCGAAGGCAATATGGGAAGGCGATGGGGTGACGACGAAGCTCTTCTACTCGTTCTTGAAGTGGGTCGCGCTCGGGCCGATCCTGCGAGCGGTGTTCCGCCCGACCTATGAGGGCACGGACAACATTCCGCGAAAGGGCGCGGCGATCATCGCCAGCAACCACCTCTCCTACGCCGACTGGCTCTTCATGCCGCTCGGGATGAAGCGGATGGTGCGGTTCGTGGCGAAGGCGGAGTACTTCACCGGCACGGGCGCCAAGGGTTTCCTGCAGAAGGCGTTCTTCTCGGGCACCGGCAATGTGCCGATCGACCGCGGTGGCGCCACCGCCGCCGAGGGCGCCCTGATCGCCGCCAAGCGGGTCCTGGCGGAGGGTGAGCTGTTCGGGATCTACCCCGAGGGCACCCGCTCCCACGACGGCAAGCTCTACCGGGGACGTACTGGCATCGCCAGACTGACCCTGGACACCGGTGCGCCGGTGATCCCGGTCGCCGTCATCGGCACCGATGTGATCGCGCCTCCGGGCAAGAAGTTCGGCAAGCTCGTGCACCCGCGGGTCGTCTTCGGTGAGCCGCTGGACTTCTCGCGCTACGAGGGCATGGCCAACGACCGCTACATCCTGCGCGCGATCACCGACGAGATCGTCTACGAGATCCTGAAGCTCTCCGGCCAGGAGTACGTCGACATGTACGCGACCGAGGCGAAGAAGCTCGCCGACGGTGAGAAGCGCTCGAAGAAGTCCTCCGGATCGAGCAAGGCCGGACCTACCAAGGACGTAGCCTGACGATCCACTCGTCCCACCCGTTCCCGACGCCGGAGGATCCCGTGCGCCGGTGGCGAGGTCGTCTGGGCGGCCGGGTGTCGCTGTGGACGTCCGGCTCTGCCGGTTCCTCGGCAGGGCTCACGGTCTCGTCGCTGATGGTCGCCAACGGGTCACCGGGGGCGGTGCTCGGGCTGCTCGACCCGGACTCGGACCTGCGCGACGAGCTCGAGGAGACCGGCGTCGCAGTGGTGTCGCTACTCCACTGGCGCCATCGGGACCTCGCCGAGGCGTTTGGGGGCACCGCTCCCGCTCCCGGCGGTGCGTTCCGGTCGGGGAGCTGGATCGAGACCGAGTTCGGTCGGCGTCTCGCCGACGCCCCGACCTGGGCAGGTGTTCGGCTGACGTCGCTGACCGAAATCGGCTGGTCGGCCCTGGCGACGTGCGAGATCGTGTCGCTCGAGGTCGGTGACGACACCGACCCGCTGGTCCACCGGCACGGGAGGTACGAACGATGATCGATGGCTATCTGCGACGGCTCGGCGTCGAGGGACGGCCGGAGGCGACGTACGAGACGCTCGTCGATCTTCACCATCGTCATCTCGACACGCTCCCCTACGAGAATCTTTCGATCATGCTCGCGGCGATCGGTGCGGTGGGTTCGCCGGATCCTGTGGATCCGGTGGAGACGCTCGAGCGGATCGCGACCGGCGGCAACGCCGGCTACTGCTTCCACAACAACGGGGTCTTCTCGCTGGTGCTGGAGGAGCTGGGCTTCGAAGTCGTACGCCGCTCCGGGCAGATGCTGGAGGCGACCGGTCCGTCGGGCACCCTGGACCATCTGGCGCTGGAGGTCCGGGGTCTGCCGACCACGGCCAACCCGGGTGGCCGATGGGTGGCCGACGTCGGTTACGGAGACGGCTTCCGTGACCCGTTGCCGCTGGTCGAAGGGCACTTCAGGCAGTCCGGCTTCGTCTATCGGCTGGCGCGGGTGGGGGAGTCGGGGTGGACGTTCCACCACGACCCGCACGGGTCGTTCAACGGATCGTTCGCGCGTGGGAGCGTGACCTCGGAAGACATCGAGGCCTCCCACCTGCGGCTCTCCACTCCGCCGGAGGGCGACTTCACCCGCAAGCTCGTCGTTCAGCGACGCGCCGCGACAGGCGCCGACACCGTTCGATCGATCCGGCACATCCGGACCGGATCCGGGCGATCGACGCGTGAGCTGCGCGAATTCGAGGAGTGGCGCGACGCGCTCGGCCACATCGGACTGTCTTTCCGGGGGATCGAGGAGGACGCGTTGCGCGAGCTCCACAAGCGACAGGCTGCCGAGTATGACGAGTGGCTGCTGACGCGGTAGTCGGCGACGTGCTGAGATGGCGGACATGAGCGACGACGAACCTGCCCCCGAGCTGCTCGATGTCGCGGCCGAGCTCTACGGGCTGCCGCTGGCCGAGTTCACCCCCGAGCGTGACGCGCGGGCCAAGAGCCTGAAGGGGACGCCTCTCGCCGGTTCCGTCAAGGCGCTGAAGAAGCCCTCGACCGCCGCTTGGGTGGTGAACCTGCTGGTCCGCTACGAGACCGAGCAGGTCGAGCAGGTGATCTCCGTCGGAGCCCTGCTGCGGGAGGCGCAGACGGGGATGGATGCCGCCCAGCTGCGAGAGCTCACCAAGCAGCGGCGACAGCTGACCGCGGCCGTGACGACCCGTGCGCGCGGTCTTGCGCGCGAGCACGGCCTGCGGGTCACCGAGGCGGTGGCCACTCAGGTCGAGGCCACGCTCACCGCCGCGATGATCGACGCCTCCGCCGCCCAGGCCGTACGCAGCGGCCTGCTCGTCGCTCCGTTGTCCGCCACCGGGATCGACGCCGTCGACGCCGCGGCCGCCGTCGCGCTCCCGGACGCACTCGGCTTCGAGGTCCCCGAGGTCGTCCCGCCGCCCCGTGAGCCGTTGCGGGCGGTCCCGGACCTGCCGGACACGGCCGCGCTCGACGAGGCCCGTGAGGCGCTCGAGGAGGCGGAGTCCGCGCTGTCCGGTGCGGAGGAGAAGCGTGACAAGGCTGCGTCGGCCTTCAAGGACGTCGAGGCCCGCTCGCTCCAGGTGAAGTCGGAGATCGAGGACCTACGCCGCCGCCTGGCCGACCTGGAGGACGCCGCGCTCGAGGTCGAGGACGAGCTCACCGAGGCGGAGGAGACGCGCGACTCCGCCGAGGCGGCCGTGTCGGAGGCTGCCGCTGCCCGTGACGCTGCCGCTGCTGAGGTCGAGCGGCTCGATGGGTAGGCGCAGCCGCCGGCTCAGATGCTCTTCCGCATCCGGACCAGGGGGACCGGTGCGCCGCCGCGGTCGTCGGTGATCCTCTCGACCGGCTCGAAGCCGTACGCGGAGTAGAGCGGCTCGCCGGACAGGGTGCCCATCAGCTCGAGGGTGGTGAAACCCTCCGCTGCGGCTGCTTGCTCGCAGAGGTCCAGGATCAGCCTGCCTACGCCGCGCCGGGTGAAGGCAGGGTTGGTGTACATCGCTCGTACTCTGGCCGGATCGCGAGCTGGGTCCAGGAGGGTCGGCTCGCGGCCGGGGGTGTGGTCGCCGCCGTAGAGCGTTGCTCTTCTGCTCCAGCCGCCGCAGCCGGCGATCTCGTGGTCCTCTTCTACTACGAAGTAGGTGCCATCTTCGATCAGCTGGGTGTCGATGCCCATCACTGTCTTGCTCGAGGTGATCTGGTCTTTTGTCAGGAACCCTTTCTGGAGCTCTGCGATCGAGCTGTTCATGATCGCTGTCAGGGCTGGGATGTCCTTGGGGGTTGCTATGCGGTGGGTGAAGGGCACGGGGTGAGCCTGCCATGTCTCCTCCTCCCGCCCCGCTGGTCGAGCCGCTGGAGCCGCTAGGCGGAGGCGTGTCGAGACCAACACGGTTCTGGTCGGGGAAACCTCGCTTGGCGACTGTTCCTCGTTCCTGGTGTTCGCCGCCGACCCTTCCTCGAGTGTTTCTCGATCATGCGCCGCGTCAAGGACGGGCCTTCGGCCCGCCGGCTTCGCCGGCCGCTTCGCGGTCCTTGACTCGGCACCTGATCGAGAAAGATTTCGCCATTATCGGGGCGGCGGCGAGGGTGTGGCGCGGGGTTCAGGTTGCTTGTTCACGGACTGCGCAAATCGGGTTTGACCAGCCAAAACAGGTAGCCACAGACGACTCCTTCACATATAATGGGGCGTATGAACGAGGCCGTTGACCAGCTCCTTGCCGGGCCGCCCCTGGGTGCGTCCGAGGGTGAGCTCGTCGACTGGATCAGCCGGCTCGAAGAAGTGAAGTGCACCGCAGAGGCCGTGCAGGCAGAAGCAGCCGTACGCCTCGAGGAAGCCACCCGCGCACGCCAGGCCGACGCCGGAGTCCCTGCCCGCAAACTCGGCGAAGGCGTCGCCTCCCAGATCGCGCTCGCACGACGGGTCTCACCGGCCAAGGGCGCCAAACTGCTCGGGCTGGCGAAGAACCTTGTCGCGGAGATGCCACACACGTTCGGGTTGATGAAAGCGGGCCTGTTCTCGCAGTGGCAGGCCACCATCCTCGCCCGCGAAACCGCCTGCCTCTCGATAGAGGACCGCCGAGTCATCGACTACCAGCTCTGCGCGCCCGAACCAGACGGCCAACCTGCACGGGCGGCGACCATGGGACTACGGCAGCTCGAGAACGCGGCCAAGAAGCTCGCCATCACCCTCGACCAGGAATCTGTCGTCAACCGGGCAGCGAACGCCGAGAAGGACCGCCGCGTCAGCGTCCGGCCGGCACCGGACACCATGACCTGGCTCGGCGCCCTGCTCCCGGTCAAGGACGGCGTCGCGGTCTACGCGGCACTTGACCAGGCCGCGAAGGCTGCCCAGGCGGCTGGGGATGAACGGACCCGTGGCCAGGTCATGGCCGACACCCTCGTCGACCGCGTCACCGGCCGCACCGCCGACGGAAGCACCAAGCCGCGGATCGAGGTCAAGATCGTCATGACCGCCGACGCTCTCACCAACGACAGCGACCAGCCCGCGATGATCGAGGGCTACGGCCCGGTCCCCGCCATCTGGGCCCGTGAAGCACTCAACGACGCCGAGGTCTTCGTCCGCAGGCTGTTCACCGACCCGGCCGGGCAGCTGGTCGCGATGGAGTCCCACTCACGTAGAGCACCCGACGGCCTGGCGGAGTTCATCGCGACCCGTGATGGCGGGGTCTGTCGCACCAACGGTTGCGACGCCCCGATCCGCAACGTTGACCACGTCGAACGCCACGCAGATGGAGGCGCCACGAGCGCCGAGAATCTCCAAGGCCTCTGCGAGCGCTGCAATCAGGCGAAAGAAGCACTCGGCTGGCAGGCCAGACCAGGACCCGACGGCAGCATCATCACCATCACGCCGACCGGCCATATCTACGTCAGCCCGCCACCCGACACCTGGCGACCAGACCCACCACCACTGTCCCGGGCCGAGTTCGTGCTGCGCGACGTACTCCTTGATCATCGCCTCGCGGCCTGAGTGGCGGCGCTCAGAGCTCCTCGGGGGTGTCCTCTCCGGACGCGGCGTCGTAGAGGTAGACCTGTTCGCCCGCACGGGGGTCGCGGGCGGCGATCACGTGGGAGGAGGGGGAGGCCGGGTCGGAGAGGTCGACGACGGAGGCGCCGGCGCCGAGGACGCCGCGTACGAGGTGTGGGGGTGCGGTGGTGTCGATGCGGGTGACTACGCCGGGGGTCACCCAGACGGGTACGCCGGCGAGGTAACCGGTGGCCTGGAAGTGGAGGTGTCCGGCGAGGATCGCGCGCACGTCGCTTCCGCGCACCACTCGGCCGAGGGCGGAGATGTTGTGGAGCACGACGTCGGCGACCCAGGGGAGAGAGGCGAGATGGAGGGGCGGATGGTGGAGGACGAGGACGGTGCCGTCGCGCGTCGGGGTGGCCAGCTCGGCACCGAGGCAGGCGAGCTGGTGCTCGTCCAGGAAGCCGTGGGTCTCGCCCGGGACGAGGCTGTCAACGGTGACGATCCGGAGGTCGGCCAGGAAGCTGACCGACGCGCACAGGTCGGACTCCGGATCCAGCAGGCGACCGCGGTCGCTGCCGTCCGCATCCCGATGCCCGCTGCCGAGCACCTCGCGGAACGGGCCACGGGCGTCGTGGTTGCCGGTCGAGTAGATGTGGGGGATGCCGCGTTCGGCGGCGAACGCGCCCACCCGCTCCAGGACCGCGCCGCATCCGGCGGCCGAGCCGTCATCGGCGATGTCTCCGCTGACCACGACGGCGTCCAGGCCGGGCAGGTGGCGGGCGTCGTGCAGGATGCCCTCGAGAGCGGCGACGGCGTCGACACCGTCCATGTCGGCGCCGGTCGCGGACACATGGGTGTCGGAGAGATGCAGGATCCTGGTCAACGTGTGCTTCCTGTCCGAGTCGAAGTGGGTCAGGTGGTGAAGGCTGACATGCGAACCTCGGCCACGCCGTCGCTCTCGCTCAGGACGGCGACGTCGAGGTAGTGGGCGTCGACCTCCTCCCCGACCTGGGTGAGGTCGACCTGGACGCAGGCGATCGCGTCCGTGCAGCCGGCCTCGCCCAGCGCGGGGGAGCCGGGAAGCTGCGAGAGCCAGCTGTCGAGATCGGAGCGCGGGACCGTCAGGGTGCCCTCGATCTGCCAGTCCTGGAACCCGACATAGGTGCAGCTCGCAGCCGAGGTCCCGGCCGGCAGGTCCGGCACGCCGACCGACTGGGCGAGCTCGAGGCAGTCGATCGGCTCGGGCTCCGCGGACTCACCGAGGTCAGCGCCCACCCAGGCGACCAGCCCGGCGAGACCGGCCAGCACGAGGACCACGAACACGGCACCCGCGACGAGCGCCCAGCCCCACCAGGGCAACCGTCGCGGTGCGCTCATGCCCACTGTCGGGAGCGCTCGACGGCCCTGGTCCAGGAGGCGTACGCCTCGTCGGCCGCATCGCGACGCGACGCGTCGGGGGAGAAGGTGCGGTCCAGCGCCCAGGTCTCGCGGATCTCGTCGAACGAGGACCACACGCCGACCCCGAGCCCGGCCAGGAACGCCGCACCCAGACCCGTCGTCTCGACGTAGCGGGGGCGGGAGACGTCGACCCCGAGCTGGTCTGCCTGGAGCTGGCACAGCATGTTGTTGGCCGCCGCACCGCCGTCGACGTTGAGCGAAGCGACCGGAGTGGGCATGGTCGCCATCACGTCGCGCACCTCGAAGGTGATCGCCTCCAGGGTCGCCCGGACGATGTGGGCACGGGTCGTGCCTCGGGTGATGCCGATGATGGTGCCGCGGGCATCGGGATCCCAGTGGGGCGCACCGAGACCGGTCAGCGCGGGCACGAAGACGACCCCCTCGGAGGAGGCGACCGTGCGAGCGAGGGCCTCGGTCTCCGCGGCCGAGCCGATGATCTGCAGCCCGTCACGCAGCCACTGCACCGCGGCGCCGGTCACGAAGATCGAGCCCTCCAGGACGTAGGTGACCTCTCCGGAGGGGGACATCCAGCCCGGCGAGGTGAGCAGTCCGGAGTCCGACCGCTGCGGTGTGGTGCCGGTGTTGGTCAGCACGAAGGATCCGGTGCCGTAGGTGCACTTGGAGTCACCGACCTCGAATGCGGCCTGCCCGAACAGCGCGGCCTGCTGGTCGCCTGCCACACCGGCGATCGGCAGCGAGAGATCCAGAAAGGAGCGCGGGTCGGTGGCGACCCCTTCGCTCCAGTTGGGGCCGATCTCCGGCAGCGCGTCGCGGGGCACGCCGAAGAGCGAGCACAGCTCGTCGGACCAGTCGTTGGTGTTGATGTCGAACAGCAGCGTCCGCGAGGCGTTCGAGACGTCGGAGACGTGGTGCAGCCCGCGGGTCATCCGGGCGATCAGGTACGAGTCGACGGTGCCGATGGCGTAGCGCCCCGACTCCACATGGGCCCAGGTGTGCGGCTCGTTCTCGCGGATCCAGGCCAGCTTGGTCGCGCTGAAGTACGGGTCCAGGCGGAGCCCGGTCAGCTCGCGGACGCGGGCGTCGTGCTCCGCCATCGAGGAGCACATCGCCGTCGTGCGACGGTCCTGCCACACGATCGCCCGCCGCGGCGAGCCCAGAGTCTCCCGGTCCCACAGCACGACCGTCTCGCGCTGGTTGGTGATCCCGATGCCGACGAGGTCGTCCTTGCCGTGGGCGGCCAGCACCGTACGGCACGCCTCCAGGGTGGCCTGCCAGACCCCCTCCGGCACGTGCTCGACCCAGCCCGGGCTGGGAAAGTGCTGGTCGAACTCCTCATAGCCCCTGGCCGCCACCTCGCCCTTCTCGGTGACGATCAGCGCGGTGACACCGGTGGTGCCGGCGTCGATGGCGAGGATCGCGCTCATTTCGGGGTCCTGATGATGTCGAGGATGCGCCGGTCGATCCAGGACAGGTCCTCGGCCACCCGCATCTCGTAGTTCTCGGTGGCGACCCAGGCGAGGAAGCCCGAGGCGCCCTGCGCCGCGGCGTACGTCTCCAGCTCGGCCTCGATCTGCGGGGTGACGGGCACCTTCTCGGCCTCGGTCGAGGCGGTCAGGTAGAGGTCGCTGAGGTCGAGGAGCCGCTTGAGCTCGGTGATCGGGGCGGCGTGGTCGTCGACTCGCAGGTCGGCCGCGATGTCGTCGTTGCCGCCGTAGCCGGCCTCCTCGCGCACGACCAGGAGGGCCGCGCTCTGCCGTCCGCGGCTGTCGCCGCCGGCCTCGTCGCCTGCGGCCAGGGCCGCCAGGAGCCGGCGCTGCAGAGGCTCCTCGGGCGAGGAGGCGAGCCAGGATGCCTCCATCGCCTCGACCACCTCGGGGCCGGTGAGGATGTTGCCCTGGATCGCGTACGCCCCGTCCTCGGTGGAGCCGGTCCGGCCGCCCGCCCAGTCATAGCAGGACGGCCCGGTGTGGGAGGCGGCGTTGCCGTCCACGTCGACGATGCCGACCTGGCGGTGGTCGCGGCGCTCGTCCTCCTCCAGGAGCCTCTCGAGGGCGACCGAAGCGGTCGCGCCCTCGTCGAGATGGGCGAGTGCGAGGCCCTTGTAGGCGACGTTTGCCTCCGCCTGGGTGGCGATGGCACCGACGCCCGCGACGGCGGCCGGGACCGCCGATCCGACGGCCAGGAACTTCGAAGCGACAGCCACACCCCAGGTGGGCTGGCCGGTGCCTGGGTCGACTGCTCTGGCGACGATGGAGAAGGTCATGGCGCGACCCTATCCGTGAAATTTCGACCGGTTACGGCGTGTTGACGAATTGTCGTACACCTGACGGCAAGGTTGGGCTTTGATTGAGGGATCCCTTCATCCCAATTTCGGAACTGAGTTTCGATCGTGACCAGGAAGGACGTCATGACGACCCTGGCGAAAGAAGAAACACCCGAGCTGAAGAGAGTGATGGGGCCTTGGCTCCTGCTGCTCTTCATCGTCGGTGACATCCTGGGGGCCGGCGTCTACGCCGTGACCGGGACCATGGCCGGATACGTGGGCGGCATCTTGTGGTTGCCGTTCCTGCTCGCCTTCGTGGTGGCCACGATGACCGCGTTCTCCTACCTCGAGCTGGTGACGAAGTATCCCAGCGCCGCCGGTGCCGCGCTCTACACGCACAAGGCGTTCGGCATCCACTTCCTCACCTTCATGGTGACCTTCGCGGTCGCCTGCTCGGGCATCACCAGCGCGTCGACCTCGGCCAACACGCTGGCGCAGAACTTCTTCGGCGGCCTGGAGATCAACGGCTGGATGGACGCGCCCAGCGAGGGTGCCGTCACGACCTTGGCGTTGGGGTTCATGGTCCTGCTCGCGCTGATCAACCTGCGTGGCGTGGGCGAGAGCGTCAAGTTCAACATCATCCTGACCATCGTCGAGATGGTCGCGCTGAGCATCGTGATCGGCGTCGGCTTCTTCGTGATCGCCCAGGGCAAGGCCGACATGTCCGAGCTGATCTCCTTCGACGACTACAACAACATGGGCGTCGTCTTCGCGGTCACCGCGGCCACCTCGGTGGCGTTCTTCGCGATGGTCGGGTTCGAGGACGCGGTCAACATGGTCGAGGAGACCAAGGAGCCGGAGCGGATCTTCCCGCGCACCATGTTCATGGGCTTGGGCGCTGCCGCGCTCCTCTACATCCTGGTCGCCGTCTCGGTGGTCAGCGTGCTGAGCCCGGGTGAGCTCGAGGTGATCCGCGAGTCCGAGGGCCGAGCCCTGCTCGAGGTGGTCGGCAAGGGCGCTCCGGACTTCCCGATCGACAAGGTGTTCCCGTTCCTGGCGGTCTTCGCGGTCGCCAACACCGCACTGATCAACATGCTGATGGCCAGCCGGCTGGTCTACGGCATGGCCAAGCAGCGGGTGCTCCCCAAGCAGCTGGGTGCGGTCCTGCCCGGCCGCCGCACGCCGTACATCGCGATCATCTTCACCACGGTGATGGCGCTGGGGCTGATCTGGTACGTCTCCAGCGACCCCGACAGCAACATCGTCTCCAACCTCGGCTCCACCACCGCACTGCTCCTGCTGTGCGTGTTCGCGATCGTCAACATCGCCTGCACGGTGCTCCGCAACCGCCGCTCCGACTCCGGGAAGACGTTCTTCACCGCGCCGAGGTGGCTGCCGCCGATCGCTGCCCTGCTGTGCGTCTACCTGGCCGGGCCGTGGGTCGACCGCGACGGCATCGTCTACGAGATCGCCGGCGGCCTGATGGTCATCGGCGTGATCCTGTGGGCGATCACCTGGCTGATCAACAAGTTCGCCAACAAGGAGGACGAGCCGCCGCACTTCCAGGACATCGAGCACATGGACGTCGACCCCACCGACGACAAGTAACGGGGGCGACCTCGGTCGGGCCGGCGTACGTTCTCCCTCGGAGAGCGTGCGCCGGACCTGCCGTGTCTGAGATGACTTCGTGACAACCGGATGAGCCGCGTACCCTGAGGCTCGTGAACGACGCCTTCCCCTCCCTCGAGCAGCTGCACGCCATCGGAGCCCTTCAGCAGCCGACCTATTCGGACCCGGTCGCGCTGACCGCAGCGGTCGAGAAGCTGAGGAACCAGCCGCCGCTCGTCTTCGCGGGGGAGTGTGACCAGCTCAAGAGCTCGATCGCCGCCGCCGGCCGCGGCGAGGCGTTCATCCTGCAGGGCGGTGACTGCGCCGAGGTCTTCGCGGAGGCGACCGCAGACAACACCCGCAACAAGCTGCGGGTGCTGCTCCAGATGGCAGTGGTCCTGACGTACGCCGCCTCCGTCCCGGTCGTGAAGATCGGCCGGCTCGCGGGGCAGTACGCCAAGCCGCGCTCCTCCGACACCGAGACCCGCGACGGCGTGACCCTGCCGGCCTACCGCGGCGACGCGGTCAACGGCTTCGAGTTCACCGAGAAGTCCCGGATCCCCGACCCGCAGCGGCTGCTGGACGTCTACCACGCGTCCTCCTCGACGCTGAACCTCGTGCGCGCGTTCACCACCGGTGGCTACGCCGACCTGCGCCAGGTGCACACCTGGAACTCCGAGTTCGTGCGCAACTCGCCCGTCGGCGCGAAGTACGAGGCGATGGGCTCCGAGATCGAGCGCGCGATCGCGTTCATGGAGGCCATCGGCGCCGACCCGGAGGAGTTCCACCGGGTCGACTTCTACTCCTCGCACGAGGCGCTGCTCCTCGAGTACGAGCACGCCATGACCCGCATCGACTCGCGCACCGAGACGCCGTACAACGTCTCCGGCCACTTCGTCTGGATCGGTGAGCGCACCCGGCAGCTAGACGGCGCGCACGTGGAGTACTTCCGCCACCTCAACAACCCGATCGGCTGCAAGCTCGGCCCCACCGCGACACCCGACGACGCGCTCGCGCTGGCCGCCAAGCTCAACCCCAAGAACGAGGAGGGCCGGCTGACCTTCATCACCCGCTTCGGTGCGGGGAAGGTGCGTGACGGGCTGCCCGGGCTGGTTGAGAAGATCACCGCCGAGGGCGTCAACGTCACCTGGATCTCCGACCCGATGCACGGCAACACCTTCTCCACCTCCAACGGCTACAAGACCCGCCGCTTCGAGGACGTCCTCGACGAGGTCCAGGGCTTCTTCGACGTCCACCACGCCCTCGGCACCGTCCCCGGCGGCATCCTGGTCGAGAACACCGGCGACGACGTCACCGAGATCATCGGCGGCGGCGAGGAGCTCGACGAGGCCGGCCTCGTGCACCGCTACGAGTCCGTCGTCGACCCGCGCCTCAACCGCGTCCAGTCGCTCGAGATGGCCTTCCAGGTCGCGGAGATGCTCAGGTCTCGCTGAGAGACCAGGCGAGCTGCATGATCTCCTCGCCGTCGCGGAGGGTGCTGCGGTTGCTGGTGTCGGTGAAGCCGGTGCGCTCGTAGAGACGCTGGGCGCGCCGGTTGTCGGTGCGGGTCCACACGCTGAGGCCCTCCCAGCCGCGTGACTGGAGGTCGCGGATCATCTCGGTGCCGACGTGGGAGCCCCAGACGGCGGGGTCGACGAAGACCATCGAGAGGTGGCCGTAGCCGGGTAGCGGCACGCCGTCGACGTGGTAGGTCTCGGCCACCAGCATCCCCGCGGGGCGGGGGCCGTAGTGGGCGAGCAGCGCGAGCTCGGCGGTGTCCAGCTTCTCCTGGATCCTGCGGATCCGGGCCTCGGTGGCGGTGCGACGGCGAGCGGCGTTGGCTGCCCGCCAGACGTCGACGGCGACGGCGCGCTGCTCGGCGCTGTCGATCTCGGCGACGATGATTCTCGGCATATACAGGTGGCCAGGACCTACAGCGTCATCAGCCAGACGCCGAGCACGAGCATGACGATCATGAAGATCGCACCCACCCACAGCAGCACGATCCAGGTCGAGGGGTTGTCCTCGGCCTCGCCGGCCATCAGCGAGGAGACGTACTCCTGCTGCGCTCCGTAGTCACCGAAGTCCTGCTCGAGCGGCTCCGGCTCGGCGGCGTACCCGTGGCCGGCCTGCCAGTCGTCAGAGCCTTCGGTGGCGAAGGCCTCCTCGGCGTAGCCGGTCGCATAGGCGGGCTCGGCGTCGTGGACCTGCCCGGACGGGATCGCCTCCGACGGCGGGGCCCAGTGACGTACCTTCCCGTTCCGCGACTCCTGAACAAGGACCCCTGAGGGCTCGACGAAGGGCCGGTACGCCGCTTCGGCGGTGGCCTCGGAGATCGGCTCGGGCGCGGGGTCCGGGACGGGCTCGGGCCCGGGGAGCGGACCCGGCTCGGGGTCGGGAACGGGAACGGGCCCGGGGAGCGGACCCGGCTCGGGGACGGGGTCGGGCGTCGGCTCGGGCTCCGGGACCGGCTTCGGCTCCGGGAAGGGCGACGGCTCCGGGGCCGGGATCACCGCGTCCGCCGCGACAGGCGCCTGCGCAGGCGGTGGGGCGGTCGGTGGTGCGTACGCCGTACGGATCGCGGTGGCCTCGGTCGGCTCGTCGGTGTCGAGCCGCTCCTCGACGTCGGGGGACGTGCGCCTCGAGGTGCGCTCGGTGGGCTCGTCCTCTGGGGTCTTGGCCGAGACCGACGAGGCCGGACCCGGCAGGTCGTCGTCGCCGTAGGCGCTGATCCTGGGCAGGCTCAGCGAGGTCTGCTCGGCCTCGGGCGCGTCGTCGACGGCCTCCGGGGCGACGGATGCGACCGGCTTCCGGATCACGGTGGACTCGTTGGGCTCATCGAGCTCATCGGGTTCGGGTGCGACGTCGTCGTTCGCAGCAGAGTGCATGCCTTCGGGCTTCGCTTCAGCACTGGACACGGGTGGCGTCCTTTCCTCTACATCGATGGAGTCGGCCTCGGCCGCTCGGTCGGGCTCCGTGGCGACCTCGAGGCCGCACATCGGACATGCCGGCTTGTCAGCGAGCCGGTGTCCACACTGTGCGCAGTTGGTCATGCCACCCCCAATGGCGTCGAAGATTCACTCCCGTGCAGTCCCCAGCCTAGGTGACGTACCTTGACGGTGCGCCGATGCCCGCAGATCGCGGAGCAGCGCCATATCGGGGTTGTCCGCGTCGCGAGAGCCCGGAGTCTCCAGGATGAAGGGCACCCCGGCGGTCGCCGGGTGCGCGAAGAGCTCCTCGAAAGCGGGCGTGCCGATGTGGCCGCGACCGATCTGCTCGTGGCGGTCGAGATGCTTGCCGCGTACGTCCTTGGAGTCGTTGGCATGGATCAGCCGGAGTCGCTCGGGGCCGCCGATCTCGACGATCCGGTCGACGCATGCGGTGGCCCCACCCGGCTCGTCGAGCGGGGCGCCGGCGGCGAAGACATGGCAGGTGTCCAGGCAGATCCCGGCCTTGGGGTGGAAGTCGATGGCTCCGAGGTAGGTGGGCAGATCCTCCACGCCCGCGCACAGCGAGCGGCCCTGGCCGGCGGTCGGCTCCAGGAGCAGCCAGGGGGCGTCCTCGGCAGAGATGTCGTCGAGCACGGGGAGCAGCGCCTCGCGCACCTGCCTCATTGCGGCGGCGTGCTTCTCGACCGCATCCCCCTCGGGAGAGACGAACGAGCCGGTGTGGACGACGACGCCCTCGGCACCGATGTCGGCCGCACGGCGCAGGTTGTGCGCGATCAGGGCGGCCGACCTCTCGTACGTCGCCGGGGTGGGTGAGCCGAGGTTGACCAGGTAGGGAGCGTGGATGAAGGCACGCATCCCGCGCCGCTCGATCTCGGCCCGGAAGGCTTTGTCCTCGGCCGGCTTCCCGGCCGAGAGCGCCCACCCCCGCGGGTTGCCGACGAAGATCTGCAGGGTCTCGCCGCCGACCGCGTCGGTGTTGGCGAGGGCGCCGGCGACGAGGCCCTTGCCGACCTGTACGTGGGTGCCGATCGGGTTGCGGCCCTGCGGCGTCGAGAGGAGTTGCTGGGGCAAGGTCAGTTCAACCAGATCGTGATCTCGGAGCCGTACGGCATCTCGCCGCCCGCGGGCTCCTGACGGGTCACGTAGCCGAGGCCGAGGTTGATGCCGCCCTCCTGCTCCTCCTTGACCTTGAACCCGGCGGCCTCGAGGGTCTGCCTGGCGGTGCCCTTGTCGGTGCCGACCACGTTGGGGACCGCCACGGCGGCCGGGCCCTTGGCCACGACCAGCGTCACGGTCTCGCCCTTGGGGAGGGTGCCGGAGCTGGGGCTCTGGCTGAGCACGGTGCCGGGCTGGATCTCCTGGTTCTCCTCCTCCTGGATCTCGACCTTCAGGCCGTCGGCCTCCAGCGACTTCTTGGCGCGCTCGGCGCTGCGGCCGGTCCAGTCGACGATGTCGACAGGCGCGGGGCCCTTGCTGATCACGAGCACCACGGCCTTGCCGGGGCGCACCAGCGTGCCGGGGCGGGGCTGGGAGTTGATGACGTGGCCCTCGGGGACGTTGTCGTTGAACCTCTCGATGGGGTCGCCGACGCTGAGCCCGAGCTCCTGGATCACGTCTTGGGCGTCGTCGGCGAGCATGCCCTTGACCTTGGGCACGGAGTACTCCTCCACGCCCTTGCTCACGCTGATCTCCACGGTCGCGCCGGGCAGCGCCTTGTGGCCGCGGCCCGGGTCGGAGTCGATGACCAGGCCCTTCTCGACGGTCTCGGAGAACTCGGTGTTGGCCGAGACCTCGAAGCCGGACTCCTGAAGCTGTGTGGTCGCCGCCGCCTTGCTCAGGCCGGCCACCGAAGGGACCCGCTCGTAGCGGCCGTCGATGAACCACCACATCCCGGCCGCCACCAGCGCGACGGCCACCACGGCGGCGGTGATCGCGATCGGGCCCTTCCAGCCCGCCGGCATGCTCCGGCGCTGCTTCGGCTGCACCGGGGTCGGCGCGATGCGTACGTTCTCCTCGGGCTCGCTCAGCGAGAGCCGCGCGCCTGCGGGGAGGCCGACGCCAGGAGGCGGGCCAGGCGGACCCGGGGGCCGGCCCGGCGGGGGACCGGAGGGTCCCAGACCAAGCGCGGGCAGCACCGCCGTCGACTCGGCACTGGACTCGTCGTGGGCGCGTGTCGGGGAGTCAGCTGCCCGGTTCGCTGTGTCGGGGGCGCCGGGGGAGGGGAGCGCCAGATCGGCGGTGAGGTCGGGGTCGTCGAAGATGCCGGCGGACAGGGTGGCCATCACCCGGGTGACCATGCGCAGCAGCACCCCGGCGTCGGCGGGACGCAGCTCGGGGTCGCGGGCGGTCGCACGGGCGACCAGGGCGTCGACGTATCGCGGGATCCCGGGCGCCGCCTTGGAGGGCGGCGGGATGTCCTCGTGGACGTGCTTGTAGGCGATGTCGACCGGGGAAGGGCCGCTGTGGGGCTTGCGCCCGGTGAGCAGCTCGTAGAGCACGACGCCGGCGGCGTAGACATCGCTGCGCGGCCCGGACCTGGACTCGGTGACCAGCTCGGGGGCCAGATAGGAGACGGTGCCGACCAGGTTGCCGGTGGTGGCGTCGTTGGAGTTGTTGCTCATCACCCGGGCCAGGCCGAAGTCGGCGACCTTGACTCGCTGCGAGATCGAGCCGGGGCCGGTGGTGATGAGGACGTTCTCGGGCTTGATGTCGCGGTGCACGATCCCGACGGCGTGCGCCGCGGTCATCGCGCTCAGGATCGGCTCGATGTAGGCCAGCGCCTTCGCGGCGCCCAGCGGCGCCTGCGACGCGATCGTGTCGCGCAGCGTGTGGCCCTCGATGTACTCCATCGCGAGGAAGGCGACGCCGTCGTCGTCGTCCTGGTCGTAGACCGCGACCACGTTGGGGTGCGACAGCTTCGCGGCAGAGCGGCCCTCGCGGATGAACCGGTCGGCGAAGTTGCCCTCCTCGTCGAGATCCTGGTGCATGACCTTGACGGCGACGATGCGGTCCAGCCGGGTGTCGTGGGCGACGTAGACCGTCGCCATCCCGCCCTTGGCGACCTTCTCGACGATCCGGTAACGCATCCCCAGGACCTTGCCCAGAAGGGGGTCGGATGCGGTAGCCGAGCTGCCGCCGTGGCGTCCGACGACGCTGTCACGGGGGTCCGCCTCACTAGCCACGCGATCCTCCTGTCTCCGGTTGGAGAAGTATTCCGGACCGGGCAATGGTACGGACCAGGGGGTCCGACTCACGACTTTCCGCCGTGGCCACCCGGGCCGGTAATGTGATTGTTATGAGCGAGTTGCGGTTGGCGGAGCAGGACCTGGGTGTCCTGGTGGACGAGTGGATCGACTGGGCCACGGCCGCGTCGCTGCTCGGGGTGACCGTGGGGAAGGTGCGCACGATGATCCGTGACCACGAGCTCGCCGCGGCGGTTCCTCCAGGGATGAAGGGTCAGCACATCCCGGCCCTGTTCATCCAGGACGGTCTGCCGGTCAAGGGTCTGAGTGGGCTGTTGCACGTGCTCCACGACGGGCGCTACGACGACCGCGAGATCATCGCCTGGCTCTTCCTCGACGACAACCTGCCCGGCCGCCCGATCGACGCGCTTCGAGAGAACCGCGGGTCGGAGGTCAAGCGCCGGGCTCAGGCCATGGCACTGTAGGGGACCCAGTCCGTACGTCTCGGAGGAACCTCGTGAGATCGAAGTCCGTCCTGGTTGGCCTGCTGCTCGCAGTCTTGATGGCGCTGGTCGCCGGATGCGGAGGCGGCGCCGACGACGGCTCCGGCTCCAGCTCGGACGGGGGCGCGAAGAGCGGCACCGACCCCGAGAGCGGGCTCGCCTGGATCGCGGAGTCGGACCTGCCGCCCGAAGGGGTCGAGACGCTCGAGCTGATCGACGCGGGTGGCCCCTTCCCCTACCCGGGCAAGGACGGCAGCACCTTCGGCAACCGCGAGGGGATCCTGCCGCAGGAGGCCTCGGGCTACTACGCGGAGTACACGGTGCCGACGCCTGGCTCCGACGACCGGGGTGCGCGGCGTATCGTCACTGGTGAGGGTGGAGAGTTCTACTACACCGAGGACCACTACGAGTCGTTCTCGCGGATCGACCGGGGGTGAGTGATCCAGAATGAGCGGACTGGCAGGACTTCTGGCCGGGAAGATCGATCCCGGCGTATACCGCTGGCACACCGAGCTGGCGGCGAGAGATCTGGCCGATTCGGTGACCGGTGCCGGCTGGTCGCTGGCGCAGATCGCCGAGGTGGCCGAGACCAAGGACGAGGTGCTCGGCGCCATCGGCACCGCGCTCGGGTTCCCGGCCCACTTCGGCCGCAACCTCGACGCGCTGTGGGACTCGCTGCGCGACGTCTCCGCGCCCACGGTGCTGCTGTGGGAGACCTGGGGGTGTGCTGCGTACGCCGATCGTGCCGGTTTCGACAGGATCGTCGGTGTTCTCCGGGACCGCACCGCGGAGATCGCCGAGGACCGGCCGGCGTTCACCGTGCTGCTGCGCGGTGACGGTCCCGAGACCGACCTCGCCGACCTGGGCTGAGCCGGCCTGGGCTGAGCCCTGGCCTCACCCGACCGTGACGGTGCGGGTGGGGTAGCCGGTGGCGCCGTCGGGAGCCGGGGGCGCCTCGTCGTCGGTCTGGGGTTGCCCCGACCGGTCGAAGGCGCGCGCCTGGACCTGGTGCTCGCCCTCGGTCGCGTCCCAGCGGTAGGTCCACTGCCGCCAGGTGTCGATGCTGTCCTCGGCGGCGAGGTCGGCGGGCTGCCAGGGGCCGTCGTCGATGCGTACCTCGACCTTGCTCACGCCGCGGTGCTGGGCCCAGGCGACCCCGGCCACGGTGACGGTGCCGGGCATGGTCTCCTGGCCGGGGATGTCGATGCGGCACGCGGTCTTGATCGGACCCTCGGCGGACCAACCGCGGTCGGTCCAGTAGGCGCGGAAGTCGGCGAAGCGGGTGACCTCGAGCTCGGTGAGCCACTTGGTCGCCGAGACGTAGCCGTAGAGGCCGGGGACGACCATGCGCACGGGGAAGCCGTGCTCCCGGGTCAGCGGCTCGCCGTTCTGAGCGATCGCGAGCAGCGAGTCGCGGCCGTCGGTGAGCGCCTCGAGGGGTGTGCCGATGGTGATGCCGTCGGCACCGGTCGACTTCACCGCGTCGGCGTCGGGGTCGAGGCCTGCTCGTTTCAAGACGTCGCGGATGCGTACGCCGGTCCAGGTCGCGTTGCCGATCAGGTCGCCACCGACCTCGTTGGAGACGCAGCAGATGGTCACCCGCCGCTCGTAGAGCGGCATCGCGAGCAGATCCTGGTAGGTCAGCTCAACCGGATTCTCGACCAGACCGTGGATCTTGAGCCGGTAGTCGGCGACGTCGAGGCGTGGGGTGAGCAGTGCGATGTCGATGCGGTAGAAGTCGTCGACCGGGGTCAGGTGGGGCGTGAGGCCGTCGATGCGAAGCTCCGCGCCCGCCGGGAGGGGCGCGGCGGGGGAGACGGTCGCGGGGATCGCCACCTTCGTCGCCGGATGGCGGCGGGCGGTGACCACCTTCGCGCCGACCCCGCTCGCCACGCCTGCCGCGGTCACGGCCGATGCCGCCACCAGGAACCTGCGGCGGTCGAAGCCGTCTGGGGCCTCCGCTTCGGTGGTCGCGACGGTCGGGGCGTCCTGCTTCCTCAGGCGCCGGGTCAGGATGACCAGCGACGTGATGCCGATCGCCAGGCCGACCACCAGCGCGACAGTGCCTGTCGTCGGGCTCGCGGTCCCGTTCCCGGACCGCTCGGCGAGCAGGGCGGCGATGTCGACCGCCCCGAGGACCAACAGCATGCCCACGCCCAGCGCGAGGCGGCGTACGGCCAGGGCTCCGGCCACGCCGAGGAGGGCCAGCGTCACCAGCGCGACACAGGCCAGCAGGATCGGCTTGTCGGCGGTGCCGAACGTGGCGACCGCCGCCTCCTTGAGCCAGCGTGGGGTGAGGTCGATGACTCGGTCGCCGAGCGCGAGCAGGGGAGAGGCGCCGCCGGCGAGGGCGGCGATGAGCTCGGCGATGCCGAGGCCGAGTACGCCGGCGGCGATGCCGGCGACTGGGCCGCTCGGGAGCGTGCGGGATGTCATGCTGTGGGTTCGTTGCTGCTCGATGCGCGGATGGGACCAATCCTCCCACTCTTCGGCTGCGAATCCGTGGTGAGAGCTGTCGGTCTGTCGGAAGGAGTGCGCGTGCGGCGAGCCTTGCGGGTCGTGGGCGAGGAGTCGTCACGCGATCCCGACGACGACCTGGACGTGGCGGGGGTGCTCGCCGCGGTCGCCGGTGGCGACCTGCATGCCTTCGGGCGGATCTACGACGACCTGGCTCCGCTCGTCTTCGGGGTGGCGCGGCGGGTGGTGCGTGACCCCTCGCGTGCGGAGGAGGTGACCCAGGAGGTGTTCACCGAGGTCTGGCGCCAGGCCGCTCGGTTCGACGCCTCGCGTGGCTCGTTCCGGACCTGGGTGCTGACGATCGCGCACCGGCGGGCGGTCGACGCGGTGCGCTCCTCGGAGGCGTCGCGTGCGCGAGAGGAGCACGTCGCCCGGCGCGAGCCGGTGGAGGTCGCCGGCCCGGAGGAGGCGGTGGTCACGGCGTCGGAGCACGATGGCGTACGCCGCTGCCTGGAGTCGCTCACGCCGCTGCAGTCGCAGGCCGTGCGGCTCGCCTACTACCAGGGGTTCACCTATCCCGAGGTCGCGGAGATGCTCGGCCGGCCGCTGTCGACGGTGAAGACGCGGATGAGGGACGGGCTGATCCGTCTCAGGGACTGTCTGGCCGAAGCGGAGCCAGAGGCAAAGGGTGGAGGGGCTCGCAGTGGCGCCTGACGTACACGGCCTGCTCGGGGCCTACCTTCTCGACGCGCTGGTGCCGCGGGAGCGCGCCGAGTTCGAGGCCCACCTGGCGGTCTGCGCCGAGTGTCGCGAGGAGGTCGACTCGCTGCGGCCGGCGACCACCTCGCTCGCCGGCGGGGTCGCCGCGACGCCGCCGGCTCCGCTGCGCGGCCGGGTGCTGCGTACGGCCTCGCAGACGCCGCAGCTCCCGCCGTTGGTGGCCGCGGCCCGGCCACGCCGTCGCTGGCTCGCGGCCGCGGTGGCTGCGGCGGCCGCGCTGGTCGTCGGCGTCGGTGTCGGCCTGGGAACGGTCCTGAGCGACGACGAACCGCCGACCATGACCGCCGCCCAGGTGATGTCGGCCCCGGACGCGAAGATGCACAAGAAGAACACCTCCGACGGCGAGCTGATGGTCGCGATGTCGCCCGAGATGCACATGGTCGCCGTCGACGCCGCCCACCTCGACGGCCCCACCGGCATGACCTACCAGGTCTGGTGGCACACCGACGCCGGGATGGAGTCCGCCGGCGTCATGGACGGAGAGATGTCCTTGGCCGTGCCCGTCGAGGACGGCGACCTGATGGTCACCATGGAACCCAAGGGCGGCTCCGACCAGCCGTCCGACAAGGTCCTCTTCGAGATGCCCGCCACCTCGCTCTAGCCGAGACGTCACGTACGTCGGCCGAGACGTCACCCCGGTCGGCCGAGACGTCACGTACGTCGGCCGAGGTGGCACGCCCGTGACGTTTCGTCCGACCGGGGTGACGCTTCGGCCGACGGCAGTGACGCTTCGGCCGACCGTAGTGACGCTTCGGCGTCAGAGGGCGCGCTGGGTCGCGGCGGTGGCCAGGGCGCGGAGGGTGGTGGCGGCGTGCTCGTCGAGGAGTCCTGAGGACCGGGCGTCGTCGAGGGCGGTGAGGCCCTGGTCGGCGAGCTCGGTGATGGTCTTCTCGACCTGCTGCTCCGCGCCGGAGGAGGCGATGATCGTACGCAGCGCGGAGACCTGGTCCTCGGTGAGCGGCTGGCCGAGCGAGCGGTCGAGGAGGTCTGCCTCGGCGGGCGGTGAGCCGGTCAGGGCCAGCGCGACCAGGACGGTGCGCTTGCCCTCGACGAGGTCGTCGCCGGCGGGCTTCCCGGTGACCGACGGGTCGCCGAAGACGCCGAGGAGGTCGTCGCGGAGCTGGAAGGCCTCGCCGACGGGCAGGCCGTAGGCCGACAGCGCCTCGATCTGCTCGGTCGAAGCCGCGGCCAGGGCGGCGCCGACGTGGAGGGGGCGCTCGACCGAGTATTTGGCGGCCTTGTAGCGCACCACCTTCATCGCGGCCTCGACGTCCGCGACACCGCGCGCCTGGACGGTGATGTCGAGGAACTGACCGGCGATGACCTCGCTGCGGGTCTGGTCGAACACCGAGAGCGCGTCGGCGGTCTCGGGCGCCGCGAACCCAGCGGTACGCAGCAGCTCGTCGGACCAGGTCAGCAGGAGGTCCCCGAGGAGCACAGCTGCGGCATCACCGTAGGCACGGGACCGCCCGGGCCACCCCGCGGCGGAATGGTCGGCCTCGAACGCGCGGTGCGCGGACGGGGCGCCGCGCCGGGTGTCGGAGTCGTCGATGACGTCGTCGTGGACGAGCGCCGACGCCTGGAGCAGCTCGAGCGCGGCGGCGGCCCGCACGAGCGACTCCTCCTCGGCCGGGGAGGGAGCGGGGTGGACCGCGCGGAAGCCCCAGTAGCAGAACGCGGCCCGCAGGCGCTTGCCGCCGGACATCGACTCCCGGGCCCGGCGCAGCAGCGGTTCGACCTCGTCCCCGAGCGGGGCCAGCCGCTCGGTCTGCGTCACGAGGAAGGTGTCCAGAGCGCCCTGGACGCGACGGCGGAATTCATCGGCGTCCCACGTTTCATTCACCCTCCGAGCCTAGGCCACTGCCTACGATGGTCCGATGGTGACCGGACGTGGACGCTCCCTCGCGGAGCTGATCAACGAGGGCGACCGCTCGTTCTCCTTCGAGTTCTTCCCGCCGAAGGACGAGGCAGGCGAGGAGCAGCTGTGGAACGCGATCCGTGCGCTGGAGCCCTACCGTCCGACGTTCGTGAGCGTCACCTACGGCGCCGGCGGCTCGACCCGTGACAAGACCGTCGCCATCACCGGCCGGATCGCCGCCGAGACCGAGCTGCTGCCCGTCGCCCATCTGACCTGCGTCGGCCACACCCGTGACGAGGTCGCCGCGATCCTCGACTCCTACGCCGCGCAGGGCGTCACGCACGTGATGGCGCTGCGCGGCGACCCCGCCGACGGCCCGCGTGCCGAGTGGACGCCGACCGCCGGTGGCCTCGACTACGCGATCGACGTGGTGAGGCTGGCCAGGGAGCGCGGCGACTTCCGCATCGGCGTCGCCGCCTTCCCCGAAGGCCATCCGAGCGCCGAGTCGATCGAGGCCGACGCCGACGTGCTGGTCGCCAAGGCCGAGGCCGGTGCCGAGTTCGCGGTCACCCAGATGTTCTTCCGTGCGGCCGACTACTTCGGCCTCGTCGACCGGGTCCGCGCCCGCGACGTCGACATCCCGATCCTGCCGGGGATCATGCCGATCCTGAACCTCGCCGCCATCCGTCGCCAGAGCGAGCTCATCGGCGCCGAGGTCCCTGAGGAGATCGTCGAGCGCCTGACCGCCGCCGGTCCGGAGCCGGCCGACATCCGTGCCGAGGGCATCGCGGTGGCCGCCGAGCTGTGTCAGGAGCTCCTCGATGGCGGCGCGCCGGGGCTCCACTTCTACACGCTCAACCGCTCCAGGGCGACGCTGGAGATCTTCGCCAAGCTCAACGTCACTCCCTAGAAACCGCTGGCGCTCACCTCTGGCTGGGACCGATCGACTGCGCGACGAGCGCGGACGACAGCCCCGTGAACGGCAGCCCGGAGCCGGGTGTGGCGTGGGCGCCGGCGGCGTAGACGTTCGGGATGGGTGTGCGCGGTCCGAGACGCTGGAACACCGTGCTCCGCCCCTCCCACTTCACGCCCAGAGGTGACCCGCGCCAGCGGCGTACGAGCTCGGCGGCGCCCAGGTCGACACGGTGCACGACATGCTCGCGGAGGTCGACCTTGTGGCGGGCCAGCGCCAGCAGGACGTCCTCCATCAGCTTGCCGTAGGAGTGGACCGTCCAGGCGTGCTGTCCCTCGGGAGCGATCCCTCGGGTGCGTACGACGAGGGTCGGCTCGCCGTGCAGGACCAGCTCGTCGGGCAGGTCGAGCAGATGGTCGGGCAGCGAGGCGAGCCCGAGGTGGAACGTCATCGGCGGGATCGCCGGCAGCGTGCGTTCCACCAGGGGCCGCAGGGCCGGCAGCGAGCGCGGGTCGAGGGCGACCACGACCGCTCCGTCGACGCCGAGATCGATCTCGCCGTCGGTGGTGCTGACCGCGACCGCCCTCCCGCCGCGGAGGATGATGTCCTCCACCCGGGTCGCGGTCTGCACCGAGACCCGGCGGGTGGTCATCCGGGCCGCGAGCACCTCGGCGACGACCCCCATCCCGCCTTCGACGCGCCAGCCGCCGAAGCGCTGCTCGAGGTAGGCGGTGAGCCCCGCCCAGGCAGGTACGTCGCGCAGCTCCTGCCCCGCGGCGACGAACGGATGCCCCGCGACCAGCCGAAGCCGCTCGTCCTTGAACGTCTTGCGCAGCCGCTTGTGGAGGGTCTCGCGAGACCGGAACCGCTCTGCGACGGCCGACGGCAGCGCGGAGGGCTCCCACGGCACCTCGAAGTAGTGCTTGCGCAGGACCTCCCAGTCCTCGCTGAACCGGGCGACGTAGTCGGTCCACTGCTGGCCGATTCCCGGTCCGAGCCCGTCGAAGGCCGCCAGCTGGGCTCCGCGGGTGCCGCCGGGCACCGCGACCGAGGTCTTGTCGGCGAACCGGTGCTCACGGATGACGTCCATCGGCACCAGCTCCAGCTCACGCTCCGCAGGCCGTCCGGACTTTCGGAACAGGTCGCGCATCACCGCGGGCAGCAGGGTCGAGGTCGCCGAGGCGTCCCAGGTGAACCCTTCCTCGCGCACCGGCACCAGGGCGCCACCGAGCTGACCGGAGGCCTCCAGGAGGGTCACCGAGTGGCCGAGCTTGGCCAGCCTCGCGGCGCTGGCCATCCCTGCGTAGCCGCCCCCGAGGACGATTACGCGCGTCACTGGACGGGGTAGGGCTTGGTCGCGCCGTCGGACGGTCCGCCGGGCGGCTCGGACCCGCGTCTTCCGCGCCGGGTCAGCCTGCGCCAGCCGCCGCGAACGGCTCGGACGACGAAGTACATCAGCACCAGCCCGGCCACCAGCATCACGGCGGCGATGCCGGCCGCGGCCAGCGGGTGCTGGGTGGCGAGCCAGACCACGCCGAGGACGAGGCCGTCCTCGGCCACGCTGACCACCGAGTTGGAGACCGGCTCGGGGGAGGAGTTGACCGCCAGCCGCTCGCTGGCCTTGATCAGGTGCGACATCAGCGCCGACGTGCCGCCTACGACGCCGCCGACCGCCGCACCGAGCGAATCGGCCTCACCGGCGAGCAGGACGCCGATCACGGCGCCGATCGTAGGCCGGATCACCGTGGAGATCGAGTCCCACGTCGAGTCGATGTAGGGCACCTTGTCGGCGACGAACTCGATCGCGAACATCACCCCCGCGGCGGTCAGCACGGGCCAGGTGCCGAGCACGTCGGGGATCTCCTCGGCCCCCGTCGCACGCTGCACGACGCCGAGCACCAGCACGACGAGGTAGGCGTTGATGCCACTGGCCCACCCGCTGGAGAAGGTCAGCGCTAGAGATTCCATGGGGACATCTTGGCCTACGCCGAAGATCGATCGCCACGCTCCGTATTTACCTCCGTTGTCACCCGTACGGCAGAATGGATTGATCGATACCGAGGAAACCCCCACGTGGCAAGGAGACCGGATGACCATGACGACACCCGACGAGAACGAAGGTGTGGTCGTGAACGAGGACCCCGAGGCCGCCGTAGAGGTGGCCGCCCTCGCGGCTGAACCCGTGCCGCGGGAGATGACGTGGGCGGTTCGCTTGATCATCGGGCTGGTCGCGTTCAGCGCCGTCGTGGTCGTGGTGATGGTGCTGCGTTCCGATGACCTGGTGCGCGCCTGGGCAGAGGGCAACCCCTCGGCCAAGCGCATCTTGGAGACCGAGGGGCTCGAAGCCCTGATCAACCCGCCCACCGACAACCGGATCAGCGCGCCGGCGTTCATCGCCCCCGCGATCACGCTGTTCGGGGTGATGGCCTGCATGCTCGGCGTGCTCGCGGTCTTCCTCCGCAACGGCTTCGAGTGGTCTCGCATCACGATCACCTTCCTGGTGTTCATCTCCGCCGTGGCCAGCGTCGGTGGCATCCTGACCGGCCCGCCGGTGATCATCACCGTGCTAACCGCGATCGCGATCGTCATCGCCGCGGCCCTGCTGGTGGTCATGTGGCTGCCGGCGAACACGCGCTACATCCACCCGCCGCACCAGATCCGCGGCATGGTCGCCGACGACTGAGCGACCCGCAGCGCTCGTCGACACACCCCGTCTCCGAAACGTCTTGTGACTGTCGGTGGCGGGGTGTAGTTTGATCTTGTGTTCGAACAGATGTTCGAACAACAGGCTCTGGCGGGCGTCGTCCTC
Source organism: Nocardioides panzhihuensis (assembly GCF_013408335.1). NCBI lineage: Bacteria > Bacillati > Actinomycetota > Actinomycetes > Propionibacteriales > Nocardioidaceae > Nocardioides > Nocardioides panzhihuensis. The sequence continues at coordinate 1,248,664 of NZ_JACBZR010000001.1, forward strand.
GACCCCCGGCGCCCGCCGGAGCCGTCCACTGCGGGGTCGACCGTGAGCGAGAAGGACGACCCCGATGCATCTGCTGCCGGCGACGACACACAGCTACCTCTTCCGCGCGACCGAGTCGCTCGCGGAGGCCATCGTGGGCGACGACGTGCCGAGCAGGTACGCGATGGCGCACGTCGCCGCGCTCCAGGCCGCCGCCGCGCTGATCGCGGCCCGCACCGACCCCGTCGCGGCCGCGAGCCCCGCCGGTCGCCGCCGCCCGTGGAACGCCTGGGTCCGCCTCAAGAAGCTGGCGCCCGAGCTCTCCGAGTGGGCCGACTACTTCGCTGCCGGCGCAGCCAAGCGTGCCGCTGCGGAGGCCGGCTCGATCCGGGCGGTCACCGCGGAGGAGGCCGACGACCAGGTGCGTGACGCCGACCGTTTCCTCGCCGTCGTCGAGGAGTCCCTCGGGCTGATGGCCCACGCCTCGGTGGTCAGCCGGCCTCGGCACGACCGCCTCGTGGGCTGATTCAGGTGAGGTGGGCACAGGGCCTACGCTTGGCCCCATGGCAGCTGGCTCCGCATCAACCAGTCGTCGGGCAGGCGCCCGGACCGTCGCCGTCTGGGACGCGCTCGACCCGGTCCTGGCCTCCGGCTCGCTCGACGTCCTCGACATCGGCGGTGGCACCGGCACCTCCGCCGTACGCGTCGCCGGGCTCGGTCACACGGTCACCGTGGTCGACCCGAGCCCCGATGCCCTGGCCGCGCTCGACCGACGCGCCCGCGAGGCCGGTGTCTCGGTCGACGCGCGCCAAGGTGATCTTGCCGCCCTCTCCGACGTCGCCGACCCCAGCGGCGCCGACGTGGTGCTCTGCCACGGCGTTCTCGAGGTCGTCCCCGACCCGGAGGCGGCACTGGCGGGGATCCGCGAGGTGCTCCGTCCCGGCGGCACCCTCAGCCTGCTGGTCGCCCAGCGCACCGCCGCCGTCCTCTCCCGAGCCCTGGCCGGTCACTTCGCGCAGGCCGCCGAGCTCCTCGACGACACCACCCCGCAGGGGCGCTCGGGCCGCCGGTTCTCGCTCGGCGAGGTCACCGGGCTGCTGGACGCGGCAGGTTTCGAGGTCTCGGACGTCCGCGGCGTACGTGTGTTCATCGATCACGTCCCCGGGTCGCTGCTCGACGCCGATCCTGCGGCGTCCGCGGCGCTCGTGGACCTGGAGCAGCGGGCCTCTACCCGGGCGGACTACCTGCCGATGGCCACTCAGGTGCATCTGCTCGCTTCGCTTCGCTAGCGGCTCGCTTCGCTACGCCGAGTCGGCGCTGGTCTGCGTCCTCGGAGGATCGGGTTGACCTCCTCCGCCGGCGCTCCGGAGGCCACCCCGTTCCTCCATGTCGACATGGACGCGTTCTTCGTGTCGGTGGCGATCCGGCACCAGCCCGAGCTCTGGGACCAGCCGGTGGTGGTCGGGGGACACGCCCGTGGTGTGGTGACCTGCGCCAACTATCCGGCCCGGGCCTTCGGCGTGCGGGCCGCGATGCCCGGCGCGATGGCGAGACGGCTGTGTCCTCAGCTGGTCTCGGTCCGTCTCGACTTCGGTGAGGTCGCCGAGGTCTCTCGTCAGGTCCGCGAGATCTTCCGCCGCGCCACCCCGCTGGTGGAGGTGGTCAGCGTCGACGAGGCGTTCCTCGACGTGCGCGGTGCGATCAGGCTCTTCGGGAGCCCCGAACGGATCGCGGAGCGGATCCGGCGCCAGATCGCCGAAGAGCTGAGCATCACCTGCTCGGTCGGCGTCGCGCCGACGCCGAGCGTGGCCAAGGTCGGCAGCCGCAAGGCCAAGCCCGACGGCGTCGTGATCGTCCGGCCTGAGGACATCCCCGGGTTCCTCCACCCCCTCGATGTCGGTGAGCTCTACGGCGTCGGTCCGAGCACCCGCAACCGGCTCCGGCGGCTCGGGTTCGAGACGGTGGGCGACATCGCCCGCACCCCGGTCCCGACGCTCCACCAGATCCTCGGCCCGCGCCTGGGTGGCCACCTGCACCGGCTCGCCACCGGCGCCGACCGGCGGGAGCTGACCGGACGGCTGGGGCTGGGCGTGCCGGAGACGACCGGAGCGAGGTCGAGCGGCGAGCTTGCTCGTCCGCTCGCGCCGAGCGAGGGAGTGACCGCGCGAAGCGCGGATCGATCCACCGGCGCCCAGGAGACCTTCGGCCACGACCTGAGCGACCGTGAGGACATCGTCCGCGAACTGCTGCGCCTCTCGGCTCGGGTCACCCGGCGGATGCGGCGGGCCGGCACGGTCGGCCGCACCGTCGCGTTGACGGTGCGGTTCACCGACTTCAAGACGATCTCCCGCTCTCGCACCCTGCCCGACCCCACCGACGTCACCCAGGAGGTGCACGCCACGGTCGTCCGCCTCTACGACGAGCTGAACCTCCGCGGCCGGGCGCTACGCCTGGTCGGGGTCCGGGTCGAGCACCTCGTCGCGCGCGAAGGGACCGACCGACAGCTCGAGCTCGGCGCGCGGGAACGAGGCTGGTCCGAGGCCGACCGCGCCGCAGACCGGGTCGCTGAGCGCTTCGGATCCAGCCTCGTACGTCGGGCGAGTCTTCTCCGCGACGGCCAGGGTTGACGCGACAGCCGGTTTGCTTGACACAATCAGCACAGGTTGTGCCATGTGGCAGAACGTCGAGGGGCAAGAATTTTCGGGGCTCCCTACCGCCTTCAGGGTGGCGAGCCTAGACTTGGAGATGCCCCAACAGGACATGGGAGGTACGGTGCCACTCTCGGAAGAGGAGCTTCGCCTGCTCGAGCAGATGGAGCGCGCGCTCTCGGCGGAGGACCCGAAGTTCGCCTCCGCTCTCCGAGGCACGGCCTTGCGCCGTGCCCAACGTCGGCATGCGGTCATCGCGGGCGTCGTGCTCGCCGGTGGAGTCGCGCTGCTGATGGCCGGTGTGATCTCGCGGATGTGGGTCATCGGGGTGGTCGGCTTCTTGGTGATGCTGGCCTCGACCTCCGTGCTGCTCACCGCTCTGCGCGGCGCCGCCACGGTCGAGGAGGACGACGGGGATCATGAGCCCCGCAGCTCGTTCCTGGACCGGGCCAGCGAACGCTGGAAACAGCGTCGCCGCGACAACGATCTCTAGTGGCGCGTCCCAGAAGTTCCTAGGCGCTTCGCGCCGCCATGGCACGCACCTCGCGGCGTTGGCGCCGCTCGGAAGACGCCCGGTATGACTTCGCGTCGCCGGCCTTGCGATGCACGCACCCTGGCGACGCCAAGCATCCAGGAACTTCCAGGACGCGCCACTAGACGTCAGCAAGCCTTAAGACGAGATCAGCTCCCGCTCGGACCGCGCCGCCGGTCCGGCGGCAGCCGGTGACGTCGGGCGGCGGAAGACCGACGCCGGCCACAGGCTTGCCCGACGCCGCGCACGGCGGTCGGCGTGCTCCCTGAGCGTGGCCGAGACCAGGCGTACGTCGTCCCCGACCGTCGCGATGTCGCGACGCTCGGCGTAGCGATTGCGCTCGACGGCGGTGACGATCCGCTGCAGCGCGGTCATCGGCTCGCGATCTCGCAGGTGCGGGGCGAGCCCGGTGGCCTCCTCCCGCGGTGATCGGGTCCCGGACCAGGGCAGACCCAGGTCGATCGCGGTGTCACCCAGCTCGGCCCAGCAGGCCTCCGCGTCACCGGCGAGCCGAGCCGTACGCCGCCGGCGCCGGATCACGGCCGGCGCCGCGAGCGCGATCGCGCCGATCAACGCCGCGATCCCCAGGCCGGTCCAGATGGCACCGGAGCTGGACTCCTCGGTGTCGCTCTGGGTGGCCTCCGGAGTCTCCGGCGCCTCGCGCTGCGGCCGGTTGGGCGCCGGAGCGGCGCTCGCGTCGGTGCTGGGAACCGGCGCCTGCGGCTCGTTGCGTACGTTGCCCAGTGCGCCGGCGGTGTAGCCGGGCTCGCTGGTGTCGGCGGCCGCCGGGGTCGGCTCGAAGCGGACCCAGCCGATGTCCTCGAACCACAGCTCGGGCCAGGCATGCAGGTCGCGGCCGCGGAACGTCCAGGCGCCGTCCTCGTCCTGGTCGCCGTTGAGGAAGCCGAAGGCGACCCGGGCCGGGATGCCGAGCTGGCGGGCCAGCACGGCCATCGCCGTGGCGTACTGCTGGCAGTAGCCGACCTTGTTGTCGGTCAGGAAGTCCACCAGGGCGGCACCGTCGGTGCCGACATCACGTTCCAGGCTGTAGGTGAACTCGCCGCTGTGCCGAAACCAGTTCTGCAGGGCGACGGCCTGGGTGAACGGCCGGTCCTGGCCGGCGGTCCGCTCCAGGGCGATCTCCGCGATCTCGTCCGGGAGCAGCGGCAGGTCGGTCATGCCCGGTGGGGCGCCGACCCCGGGCTCGCCGGCGGCGAGCAGACGCTCCTGGGTGGGCTCGACAGGGGCGGCGGTCATCCGCCAGCTCTGCCCGGCGACGGTCTCGTCCCTGCCCTCGGTGGACATGAAGTCGAGGGTGTCCTCGTCGTAGCGCCAGGGCCCCTTGGCAGTGATCTCGAGGGGATGGGTAAAGACCGGGAGCCAGGTCGACTCGAACTTGTCGCTGGCCCGGATCTGATAGGTCGTCGGCTCACCCAGCAGGGTCTCGTCCGACATCGGCGGCTCGAAGGTGGCCACGCCGGTCTGGTCGGAGGGCACGTCGCGGTTGCCCGAGGTCCACTCGGTTCCGGTGAACTTGGTGAGCGCACCCACCCGCAGGTAGGACGGGGGAGCCTCGGTGTCGCCGTAGACCGGGGTCACGGTCACCATCACCTGGTCGCTCTGCCGGCGCAGGTCGTCGTAGAGCCCGACGGTCGGGTTGATCACCCGCAAGGGGCCGTCACCGTCGCCCGCCCCCAGACCTGGCAGGGCGACGTTCGCGCTGGGCAGCCAGGCCGGGGCGAGCAGGGCGATCGCGACCGCGGAGACGCCGATGAGCGCGGGGCCGGTGGCGGGCACCACCGGCAGGTCCTCGTCGAGGCGTCGCCCCCAGCGACCGAGCTGCTGGGCACGGTCGAGTCGCAGCATCACCAGGAACGAGGTCGCGGTGAACGCGAAGACGACCCAGGAGACCCCGCCCCAGCCGCCGGCGCCGATGATGGAGAACGGCACTGTGAAGACGCCCAGCACCACGAGGCCCATCATCGGCGGTCGCCGCAGCGTGACCGCCAGGATGTCGGCGAGCAGCACCGCCGCCGCCCCGGCCGGGACGAGATAGGGAGCCACCCCCGATGCCGACATCGGCAGGTCGAACGGGTCGAACGCGGCGTAGGCCTCCGTCATCTCGGCCACGACCCGCGCCCGGCCGCCGCCGGTGACCGGGAAGGGGTGCTGGACGACCAGAAGGCCGGTCGCGATCGTGCCGAGGAGCACCTGCAGCAGCACCACGACCGAGCCGTGCACGCGCAGCAGCCGCGCGGAGATGCCGGTGCCGACGATGAGCAGGCCGACGACCAGGATCGGGCCGAGGTAGGGGAACCGGGCGCTCGTGAACGATCCCCACGAAGCCAGTGCGAACAGGACGGTCACGAAGCACGTCAGCGGCACGGCCATCGCGGGGGCGACGCCGCGTACGTCGGAGGAGGTCATCATCGCGCTGCCCCCGCTCCCGCCGCCGCGCCTCGGGTGCCGAGCTCGCGCCAGCGGGTGGCCAGCGAGTCGCCGGGGCCGAGGTCGACGGCCTTCCAGCCGTGCTGGACGAGCAGAGGTACGCCGCTGGGCCGACGTTGCTCGGGCGCGAGGTGGACCGCGCTCCAGCCGTCGACGGCGAGCGCGAAGGCGAGCGCGGCCCCGGTGTGGTGCCGGACCCGGCGAAGGACTCCGGCGTCCTCCTCCTCGAGGGAGCCGAGCACCGCCACGGTGACCCCACCCTGTCCGGCCTCGCCGATCCAGGACGCGTCGATGCGGTGGTGATGGACGGTCTCGACCACGGCGAGCGCCTCCAGCAGGGCGGCCGCGTCGGCCTGGCCGTCACGGTCGTGCCAGCCGGCGCCGAGCTGGTTGTGTGCCGGGCCGGAACCTGCCGCGGCGCCGGCGGAGGTCACCAGACGCACGGAGTAGCCGGCCTCGACCAGGTGCACCGAGACGGAGGCGGCGACGACGACGGCCTGCTCGAACGACGAGCTCGCGCCCTGGCCGCGGTGGACCGAGCGTCGGTTGTCGAGGAAGACGGTGGCGCGGGCCTGCCAGGGCTGCTCCTCGCGGCGGACCATCAGCTCGCCGAGGTGGGCCGAGCTGGGCCAGTGCACCCGGCGGAGCTCGTCGCCGCGACGGTATTCACGCACGGTGATGTCCTCGGCGCTGCCGCCGAGGAACGCCCGGGGCCGAGAGTCGCCCGAAGAGGTCGCGTTGCCGGTCAGCGGAGTCGGCGGCAACGTGACCACCCGCGGCGTGACCGTGAACGGGACCGTGGACTGGAAGGCACGGTTGAGCTCGACCAGGCCGAACGGGTCGGCCACCGTCACGCGCATCGGGCCGATGTCGAACCGCCCCCGGATCTCTGAGCGGATCTGGTAGCCGAGCTTGTGACGCCACCCGAAGCCGATCCTGTCGACCACGAAGCGTGGCCGCCCGCCCAGTGCGTAGGGCACCGTCTCCTCCAGCAGCAGGGTGCCGGTGGGGATACGGCCCTCGTTGGCGATGGTGAGCTCGACCCTGGCGGGCTGACCGGCCTCGGTCAGGTGCGGCTCGATGTGACGTACGAGCGCGAGTCGGTAGCGGCCCAAGGCGGCGACCACCGCGGTGACCAGCGGCAGCGCGACCAGCAGCATCCCGATCCGAGACAGCGTGGACTGGTCCAGCAGGATCCCGCAGACGACGGCGGTGATCCCGGCGGCCAGGAAAGCCCGGCCCCGGACGGTGAGCCCGGACAGCGCCTCGCGCATCGTTTACCCCTTGGAGGTCGGTCCGGCAGGTCAGGTCTGCGGCACCGGCACGGCGGACACGACGGTCTCCAGGATGTCGTTGACCGAGCGGCCGTGCATCGCCGCGGAGGCGCTGGGGAGGAGACGATGGGCGAGGACCGGACCGGTCAGCCTGCGTACGTCGTCGGGAAGGACGAACTCGCGTCCGTGCAGAGCAGCATGAGCCTTCGCGGCCCGCAGCAGGTGCAGGCTGGCCCGTGGTGAAGCGCCGAGCACCAGCTCGTTGTTGACGCGGGTCGCCGCCGTCAGAGCCACCGTGTAGCGGCGAACCGCGTCCGCGACGTAGACCTGGTTGACGACCCCGACGAGCTTGCGGATCTCGGCGGCGTCGGTCACCGGGTCGAGGTCGTCGAGTGGGTTGGAGGCGCTGTGGTTGGCCAGCATCGCGATCTCGGAGGCGACCGGGGGATATCCCACCGAGACCCGTGCCATGAAGCGATCGCGCTGCGCCTCGGGCAGGGCGTACGTCCCCTCCATCTCGATCGGGTTCTGGGTCGCGATCACCATGAACGGCGACTCCAGATGGTAGGTCGCGTTGTCGACCGTGACCTGATGCTCCTCCATGCACTCCAGCAGCGCCGACTGAGTCTTGGGGGAGGCGCGGTTGATCTCGTCGCCGACGACGATGTTGGCGAAGATGCCGCCCGGGCGGAACTCGAACTCCCGGGAGTTCTGGTTGAAGATCGACACCCCGGTGACGTCGCTCGGGAGCAGGTCGGGAGTGAACTGGATGCGACGCACCGAGCAGTCGATCGAGCGCGCCAGCGCCTTCGCGAGCTGAGTCTTGCCGACCCCGGGCACGTCCTCGATCAGGAGGTGGCCCTCGGCGAGCAGCACGGTGAGCGTGGAGTCGACGACGTCGGTCTTTCCTTCGATCACCTTCTCGATGCTGTCGCGAATGCGGCCCGCGACCCGCACCAATGTCTCGATCTCTGCCTCATGAGATGAGGCCTCAAACGGCGTTGTCACGTCGCGTCCTTCCGACTCACACCTGCTTATGAGGAACACCGTACGGGGTAGCGCCTACGCCGTCTGCGGCATTCACCCGACTGTGACCTGCGGGCCGCCCTCGCCGGCCGTCCTGGAGCACGTCCGCGAGGAGCGGCAGGTGGCGGGAAATCACCTGGTGGGGGAGGAAGGTGGTTTGAAAGTGGGGAATAGTGGGGTACGGTGGGGCAAAGTGGAGGAACGATCCACGTTGAGCTGACCGCGGGGGCGAGCACATGTTCTTCATGGGCACGTACACGCCGAAGCTCGATGAGAAAGGCAGGGTCTTCCTCCCGGCAAAGTTTCGAGATCGACTGGCGGAGGGGGTTGTCGTGACGCAAGGTCAGGAGAACTGCCTCGTGGTCTGGCCCGAGGATGTCTTCATGCAGGAGGCGCAGCGGGCCCAGCAGACGCCACTCACCTCTCGGGACGCACGTGACTACGCCCGTGTCCTCTTCGCGGGGGCCGAGCAGACGACACCCGACAAGCAAGGCCGGATCGGCATCCCGCCGCTCCTGCGTGACTACGCCGGGATCGTCAAGGACGTGGTCGTGATCGGTGTGATGGACCGGATCGAGATCTGGGACCCGGCCAAGTGGGCGGAGTACTCCGCGGGTGCACAGGCCAAGTTCGCAGACCTCGACGAGTCAGCGGACAGATAAAGGGACAGATCGACAAAGCGACAAGCTGAGCTGATTGAGAAACAAACAAGTCAACAGCGGATCCGCAGGACGAGGTCTCAGTCCCGCTCCACTCATCCGGCCATCCGGGGCACCTTCCCCGGCTCCGGACGGCACTCGATGTGACGGAGCGGGCATGAGACCTGGCTCTGCGGATCCGCGGCGTTGTCAGCCCGTGGCTCTGCCAGAGAACCGGGGAGAACACACCAGACGAAGCCGTGCGATGGGGGTCGAGGCGGTGACGAACCAGAAGCACGTGCCGGTGATGCTCGACCGCATCGTCGACCTGCTCGCGCCGGCGCTCGCCGATGGCGGCGTCCTTGTCGACTGCACGACCGGCCACGGTGGCCACACCGAGGCGGTCCTGGAGCGAATCCCCGGATCCCGGGTGATCGGCATCGACCGGGACACCTACGCCCTCGGCATCGCGGGGGAGCGGCTGACCCGGTTCGGCGACCGGTGGACAGGCGTCCACGCGGTCTACGACGAGATCCTCGACGTGGTCGAGGGGCAGGGCCTGGACGAGGTCCAGGCGGTGCTCTTCGACCTCGGCGTCTCCTCGATGCAGCTCGACCAGCGCGAGCGCGGCTTCGCCTACGCGGAGGACGCGCCGCTCGACATGCGGATGGACGCCACCCGCGGGCAGACCGCGGCGGACGTGCTCAACACGTACTCCGCGGCCGACCTGACCAGGATCCTGCGCGACTACGGCGAGGAGAAGTTCGCCAAGAAGATCGCCTACGCCGTCGTCAACCGCCGCGCGAAGGTGCCGTTCACGACGAGCGGGCCCCTGGTGGAGCTCCTGTACGCGGAGATCCCGGCTCCGGCCCGTCGCACCGGCGGGCATCCGGCCAAGCGCACCTTCCAGGCGTTGCGGATGGAGGTCAACGACGAGCTCGGGGCGCTGCGTACGGCGCTGCCGGACTCGCTCGAGGCCGTCGGGATCGGTGGCCGGGTGGTGGTCGAGTCCTACCACTCGCTCGAGGACCGGATCACCAAACGGGCCTTCACCGAGGCGACGAAGCTGGACGTACCTCACGACATGCCGATCGTTCCGCCCGAGGCGGAACCGTCGTTCCGCCTGCTCACCCGTGGTGCCGAGCAGGCCAACGAAGCAGAGATCGAGGAGAACCCGCGTGCCGCCTCGGTGCGACTGCGCGCGGTGGAGCGCACGAAGCGCCGGACCAACCTTCCCAAGTCAACCCCTGGAGCGACCAGATGAGCATTGCCGCCGCGCCACAGGCGCCCGTGCGCAGCCCGGACCGGGCACCCGAGACGACCCAGACGCGGCTCACCGCCGTCCCGGCGCCGCTGTCTGCGCCGATGGCGCCGCGGCTGCCGTTTGTCGTGCTCGTCTCGATGCTGCTCATCGGTGGCGTCGTGGGTCTGCTCGTCTTCAACACCTCCATGCAGCAGTCGGCCTTCCAGGAGCAGCGCCTCCAGGAGCAGGCGACCACCCTGGCCGCCCGGGAGCAGGCGCTCGACGGTGAGCTGAAGAAGATGGAGGACCCGCACAAGATCGCCGCCGAGGCGAAGAAGCTCGGCATGGTCGTCCCGCAGAATGCGGCCATGCTGCAGGTCCCCGATGCGAAGGTCGTGGGCGAGGCGGCCCCGGCCGACCGCTCCGCGACGCCCCCGCTGCACCCGAAGGTGGCCAAGCCCTACAGCGTGCTGGTCGCCGAGAGGAAGGCGGCCGAGGCGGCCGCCGCGAAGGAGCGGGCGGCCGAGGAGGCCAAGAAGAAGCGCGCTCAGGAGACGACGTCGCAGCAGCAGACCGAGGAGCAGCAGCGTACGGAGACGGGCGAGGCGCGCTGAAGGCGAGTCGCTGGGTGGTCCCACGGATCACTTGGGACACACTGACAACATCAGTCACGGATGCGGTCGAAGTCTGTATCGATCGGTAGGGGAGGAGAGCGATGGCCCAGCGACAGGTGAAGCGGAAGGTCCGCCGACCCGCGCGACGCCCCGCCCCACGCTCCACACCGAAGGCGACGCAGCGACGCGGACCGGTGCACATCCGGCTTCGTGTCGGCTTCATCCTGGTGGCTATGGTGCTCTCGGTCTTCGGTGGCCGGCTGGTGCAGCTGCAGGGCATCGACCCGCACTCGTACGCCGCGATGGCGGCCGCGGAGAACGTGGTCGATGTCGTGCTGCCGGCCGAGCGGGGCGAGATCCTCGACCGTGACGGCGAGGCGCTGGCCGACTCCGCCGACGGGGCGATGGTGCTGGCCGACCCGAAGCAGACGAAGAAGGACGCTCCGGCGATCGCCGCTTTCCTGGCCAAGGAGCTCGGGGTCGACTACGCGACGGCGCTCAGCAAGCTGCGCAAGGACGGGAGCCGGTTCCAGTACATCAAGCGCCAGGTGCCCGCGACCCAGGCGACCGCCGCGGTCGAGAAGGCAGCCAAAGAGGGCTACCAGGGACTGTGGACGAGCCGCGACCCGCTGCGCAACTACCCCAACGGCGACGTCGCGGCCAACCTGGTCGGCTTCCTCGGCAACGACGGTCCGCTGGCCGGCCTCGAGGCCGCCTTCGACAACCACCTGGCCGGCAAGGACGGCCACGCCGAGTACGACGCGACCAGCCCGGTCAGCGGCACCCGGATGCCGCTGGGCACCAATAACCGGGTCGCTCCGGTCGACGGCGACGACCTGAAGCTCACCATCGACCGCGACCTGCAATACTACGTGCAGCAGACCCTGATGGACGCCGTGCAGAAGTCTCGCGCCGAGTCGGGGATGGCGGTGGTCATCGACACCCAGACCGGCGAGATCCTCAGCCTGGCCGACTACCCGACCTTCGATGCCCGCGATCCGGCGGCCTCGCCGAAGACGCTGCGCGGGAGCAACGCGCTCTCCAACGTCTATGAGCCGGGCTCGGTGCAGAAGGCGCTGACCGTCGCCGGCCTGCTGGACCAGGGCCTCGTCTCGCCCTCGACCCGGATCAAGGTGCCGGAGTCCTACATGTCCGGGGGGCGCCCGATCCGAGACTGGTATCCGCACGGCGTCGAGAAGCTCACCCTCGCCGGCGTGATCGCGAAGTCCTCCAACATCGGCACCGTGATGGCCGCGGACAAGTACGCCGAGGGCCAGCTGCGCGAGTATCTGTCCGCGTTCGGCCTGGGGCGGCGCACCGGCCTGGGCCTCGACACGGAGTCGGCGGGCCTGCTGGCGTCACCGGAGGCGTGGAACGCTGCCGACGAGGACCGTATCGACTTCGGTCAGTCGGTCTCGGTCAACGCCGTGCAGATGACCGCCGCGCTCAACGCGATCGCCAACGGCGGCGTGCGCATCGACCCCAGCCTCATCGCCGGGAGCGCCACCAACAACTCCGGCGTCGAGGTCGGCACCGACACCGCCGAGCGCACCCGGGTGGTCTCCCAGGAGGCCGCCTCCCAGACCGCGGAGATGATGGAGCGGGTCATCAACGACCCCGTCAACGGCACCGCCAAGCAGGCCGCCGTCCCCGGCTACCGCGTCTCCGGCAAGACCGGCACCGCCCAGCGGGTCAACTCCGAGTGCAAGTGCTACGACGGCACCAACACCGTCTCCTTCGGCGGCTTCGCCCCCACCGACGACCCGCGGTTCACGGTCTACGTGGCGATCCACAACCCCGGCAACGGCGGTGGCGGCGGCTCGGTCGCCGGCCCGGTCTTCTCCCAGATCATGTCCTTCGCCCTGCGCCGATACGGCGTCGCGCCGACCGGCACCGAGCCGTCGAAGATGCCGACCGGTTGGTAAGTATGTCGGGACCCGCCGGGCGGATAGCCTTCGCCTGGTGAGCAGTGCGTACGAGACGGCGGACCCCAAGAGCCCGACCCGCCCACGAGTGACCGAGCCGGTGACCCTGGCCGATCTGGCCGGCGAGCTCGGCCTGGACGTGCGCGGCGAGGCCCGTGTCACCGGGGTCACGCTGAGCTCCCAACGGGTGTTGCCGGGTGACCTCTACGCCGCCCTCCCCGGCAGCCGGGCGCACGGCGCCGGCTACGCCGCCGCGGCGGTCGAGGCCGGTGCGGTGGCGGTGCTCACCGACGCCGCGGGCGCCGCGCTCCTGGCGGCCCAGGGCCTCGGGGAGGTGCCCACGCTGCTCGTGGAACAGCCCCGCAAGGTGCTCGGTGCGCTCTCGGCGCACATCTACGGCAGACCGTCGGGCAAGCTGCGACTGATCGGCGTGACCGGCACCCAGGGCAAGACGACGACCACTCGCCTGGCCGAGAGCGCGCTGCTCGACGCGGGTCACCGTGCCGGCGTCATCGGCACGGTCGGCACCCGGATCGGCGGTCACGACGTGAAGACCCCGCTGACCACGCCGGAGGCGCCCGACCTGCACGGTCTGTTCGGCCGGATGGTGGAGGAGGGGATCGAGGCGTGTGCGATGGAGGTCTCCTCCCACGCCCTGGTGATGGGACGCGTCGACGGGGTCGTCTTCGACGTCGCCGTCTTCCTCAACCTCGGCCGCGACCACCTCGACTTCCACGAGACGGTCGAGGACTACTACGCGGCGAAGGCCGACCTGTTCACCCCCGAGCGGGCGAGGCTGGGCATCGTCAACATCGACGACGAGCACGGCCGCCGCCTCACGGCCGAGTCGACCATCCCGATCCTCACCTACGCCCTGCACGACGACACCGCCGACTGGCGTGCCACCGACGTCGAGCTGCGCCCCGACGGCTCCAGCTTCACCGTCCTCGGCCCCGACGGCCTCTCGTTCCCGGCCTCCAGCCCGCTCGCCGGTGACTACAACGTCAGCAACACCCTCGCTGCCCTGGCCAGCATCCACCACGCCTACGCGAGCGAGAACGTCGTACGCAGCGTCGCCACCGTCCTCGCCAAGGGCTCCGGCGTCCCGGGCCGCCTCGAACGGGTCGACGAGGGCCAGCCGTTCACCGTCGTGGTCGACTACGCGCACAAGCCCGACGCCGTCGAGGCGGCGCTCGGCACGCTCCGGCCACTGACCCGCTCCCGGCTGATCGTCGTGATCGGGGCCGGAGGTGACCGCGACACCGGCAAGCGGCCGATCATGGGGGAGATCAGCGCGCGCCTGGCCGACCACGTCATCGTCACCGACGACAACCCCCGCACCGAGGATCCGGCGAGCATCCGGCGACAGGTCCTGGCGGGCGCGACCGGTGGGACCGCGAGCGTCGAGGAGATCGGCGACAGGCGCGCCGCCATCGGCCGTGCGATCAGCCTCGCCGAGCCCGGCGATATCGTCGTCGTCGCAGGTAAGGGGCATGAGACGGGTCAGGAGATCAACGGTGTCACCCACCCGTTCGACGACCGCGAGGTCGTCCGAGATGCGTTGGCCGCACACCGACCGATGCGCTGATACGGCGGGGTGCCGCAGAGCTGGCGAACCCGTAGGGAAGAATGCCCGGGGCCGGTGTCTTCGCTATGCACACCGGCCCGGGGGCAAGGACCGGAACGGCATGGCAAGGAAGGCACCCGGCTGACATGAGAGCGATCCTGCTGAGCGGAGCGATTGCGCTTCTGTTCTCGCTGCTCGGCACCCGATTTGCGATCGTACAGTTCACGAAGTTGGGCTACGGCCAGGAGATCCGCGAGGACGGGCCGACGACGCACCGCACCAAGCGCGGCACCCCGACCATGGGTGGCGTGGCGATCGTGATCTCGGTCGTCGTGGGCTACTTCGCGGCCAAGCTCCTGACCGGCGACGCACCGAGCGCGACGGCGTACCTGCTGTTGTTCCTCCTCGTGGGCATGGCCGCGGTCGGCTTCGTCGACGACTTCATCAAGGTCTTCATGCAGCGCAACCTCGGTCTGCGCGCCTGGTCTAAGATGGTCGGTCAGACGCTGGTCGCGGTGGGCTTCGGTGCGGTGGCGATCCATCCCGGACTGGCCAACGCAGACGGGATCACGCCGGCAGCCGACCAGCTCTCCTTCATCCGCGACTTCGGCCCGCACTTCCTCGGCGGTGACGGGATCTTCTACTGGCTCGGTGGCGCGCTGCTGCTGGTCATCTTCTGGATCATGGTCACCGGAACGTCGAACGCCACCAACCTCACCGATGGCCTCGACGGGCTGCTGGCAGCCTCCTCGGCGATCGTCTTCGCCGCCTACACGATCATCTCGATCTGGCAGAACAACCAGCGCTGCGGCCGTCCGAGCGTGGAGATCGGCACCTGCTACGAGGTGCGCGACCCGCTCGACATGGCGATCCTCGGCGCCGCGATCAGCGGCGCTTGCATCGGCTTCCTGTGGTGGAACGCCAGCCCCGCGAGGATCTTCATGGGCGACACCGGCTCGCTCGCGCTCGGCTCCGTGCTGGCCGGGTTCGCGATCCTGTCGCACACCGAGTTCCTGCTGATCATCCTCGGCGGACTCTTCGTCACCGAGACGCTCTCGGTGATCCTGCAGACCGGCTGGTTCAAGCTCACCCGCAAGCTGACCGGCACCCCGAAGCGGATCTTCCGGATGACGCCGATCCACCACCACTTCGAGATGCTCGGCTGGGAGCAGGTCACCGTGGTGATCCGGTTCTGGATCATCACCGGTCTCTGCGTCGCGGCCGGGCTGGGAATCTTCTACGCCGAATGGGTGGCGACGATCTGATGACCGAGCCTGACGACAAGCGCCTCGACGAGCTCGGCCGCAACGACTCCTGGGAGGGCGTCAAGGCGGTCGTGGCTGGCTTCGGCGTCTCCGGCTTCGCCGCCGCCGACAACCTGACGCACCTCGGTGCGAGCGTGATCGCGCTGGACGAGTCCCCGGGCGACGAGGAGCGCCAGGAGAAGGCCAAGCTCCTCGGCATCCTGGGCGCCGACGTACGCCTCGGCGGGGGCGCCACCCACGTGCTGCCCGACGACGTCGACGTCGTGGTCACCTCTCCCGGCTGGCGGCCCACCGCGCCGCTGCTCGCGCAGGCGCGCGAGCGCGGGATCCCGATCTGGGGCGAGGTCGAGCTCGCCTGGCGGCTGCGCGACCCCGACAACGCCGCCGCGTGGCTGGCGGTCACCGGCACCAACGGCAAGACGACGACCGTGCAGATGCTCGACAACATCCTGCGGACGGCCGGGCTGCGGTCGGTCGCCGTCGGCAACGTCGGCCTGCCGATCGTCGAGGCCGTGATGGACCCCGAGCCCTACGACGTCTTCGCCGTCGAGCTCTCCTCCTTCCAGCTCCACTACACCTCCTCGATGGCCGCCGAGGCCGCCGTCGTGCTCAACATCGCCGAGGACCACCTCGACTGGTACCCCTCGATGAAGGAGTACGCCGCCGACAAGGGCCGCGTCTACGAGGGCGTCGAGCTGGCCTGCGTCTACAACGTCGCCGACGAGGCCACGATGCACCTGGTCGAGGAGGCCGACGTCGCCGAGGGCGCCCGTGCCATCGGCTTCACCCTCGGCACCCCGGCCGTCGGCCAGGTGGGGATCGTCGAGGACATCCTGGTGGACCGGGCCTTCATCGAGGAGCGCCAGACCTCCGCCGCGGAGCTGTGCCAGATCTCCGACCTCGCCTCGGCCGCGCCCCACTACGTCCAGAACGCCCTGGCCGCCGCCGCGCTCGCGCGGGCGCACGGGGTCTCCCAGGCCGCGGTACGCGACGGGCTGAAGTCGTTCCGCCCCGACGGCCACCGCATCGAGGTCGTCGCCGAGGCCGGCGGCGTCACCTGGGTCGACGACTCCAAGGCGACCAACCCGCACGCCGCCCAGGCCTCCCTGCAGGCCTACGACCCGGTGGTCTGGATCGCCGGTGGCCTGGCCAAGGGTGCCCGTTTCGAGGATCTGGTCGCCTCTGTCCACGACCGGCTGCGGGCCGTCGTCCTGATCGGTCAGGACCGCGACGTCATCGCCGCCGCCCTCGCCGCTCACGCACCCCAGGTCGAGATCGCCGACATCGTGACCGCCGACGGCCCAGCGGCCATCGCCGAGGCCGTCGAGATCGCCGCCGCCCTCGCGAAGCCGGGCGACACCGTGCTCCTCGCTCCCGGCTGTGCCAGCCAGGACCAGTTCCGCGACTACAAGGTCCGCGGCGACGCCTTCGCCGAGGCCGTACGCCGCCAGCTCTGACCTGCTGGTCGGGCGGCGACACGCGCGCGAGATCCGCCGGGAAGGCGAAGACGGCCGCGAGAATGTAATCGACGTACGTCGCACCGCAACTGGGAGGTAGGCCGTGACGACCACCAGCCCCGACCAGACCGGTTCCGGCTCGGCCGAGCAGGCCAGGGCGTACCCGAAGACGGTTCTCGGCTACCTCAAGGCCTGGTTCCACGCGCTGCGGGTCGCGCTGAACCGGCCGCTGGCCGCCTACTACCTGCTGCTCACCAGCACGGCCCTGCTGCTGACCATCGGGCTGATCATGGTGCTGAGCGCCTCGAGCGTGTGGTCCTACCAGAACCTGGACAACTCCTACGCGATCGTCGGGCGGCAGGTGCTCTGGGTGATCATCGGCGTCCCGTGCGCGTTCATCGCCTCCAGGATCAGGCCGAAGCACCTGCGTCGGCTGGCCTGGCCGGGATACGTCATCGCCTGTGTGCTGCTCTTCCTGACGATCTTCCTGGGCCACGACGTCAACGGTCAGCAGAACTGGATCGGGGTCGGCCCGGTCAAGATCCAGCCGAGCGAGATCGCCAAGCTGGCGATCGTGCTGTGGGCGGCCCACGTCTACGCGCTCAAGGAGCGTCGCCTCGACAGCCTCCACGAGGTGCTGATGCCGGTCCTGCCCGGCATCGCGCTGGCCACCGGGCTGGTCCTCGCCGGCAGGGACCTCGGCACCGCCCTGGTCTTCTTCGCGATCGTTCTCGGCATGCTCTGGGTGGTCGGCGCGCCCGGGCGGCTGTTCGGGATCGCGATCTCGATCATCGGCGTCTCGGTGCTGTTCCTGATCAGCACCGACACCGAGCGGCTGGCCCGGCTGACCAGCTTCGCGGACCCGTTCAAGGACTACCACGGACAGGGCTGGCAGCCCTCCCACGGTCTCTACGCGCTCAGCTCGGGGGGCGTCCTGGGGCAGGGGATCGGTGCGTCGCAGCAGAAGTGGGGCGACCTGCCCGAGGCCCACACCGACTACATCTTCGCGGTGCTGGGCGAGGAGCTCGGCCTGGTCGGCACCCTGCTCGTCGTCGGCCTCTTCCTGACGCTCGCCTTCGCGCTGATCAAGGTCGCCCGCCAGACCGACCGGCCGTTCGTCCGCTACTTCAGCTTCGGCGTGCTGGTCTGGCTGCTCGGGCAGATGATCATCAACGTCGGGATGGTGCTCGCGCTGCTGCCCGTGATCGGCATCCCGCTGCCGCTGGTCTCCTACGGCGGCTCGGCGCTGATCCCGTCGATGGTCGCCCTGGGCGTCGTCATCGGCTTCGCCCGGCGCGAACCCGCGGCTGCCGCGGCGCTGAAGCACCGTAAAGCCTTGGCAAAGGATCGGGCGCGCCAGGCAGCCGCCTACCGGTCCGCGCAACGCAACCGATAAGTTCTGACGCATCATGAAGGCCCTCCTCGCCGGCGGTGGCACCGCCGGACACACATCCCCCCTGCTCGCCACGGCTGATGCCCTGCGCCGTCTGGATCCGAGCGTGGAGGTGACCTGCCTCGGCACTCCTCGCGGCTTGGAGAACCAGGTGGTGCCGGCTGCGGGCTACCCGCTCGAGCTCATCCCCCCGGTCCCGATGCCGCGACAGCTCAGCAGCGATCTGCTGAAGGTGCCGGTCAACCTGAAGGGCGCGGTCGAGGCCACCTACGAGGTGCTCGACCGGATCCGGCCGGACGTCGTCGTCGGCTACGGCGGGTACGTCTCGATGCCCGCCTACCTCGCCGCGAAGCGACGTCGCATCCCGATCGTGGTGCACGAGGGCAACGCGATGCCCGGGCTCGCCAACAAGGCGGGCGCCCGGGTCGCCGACCGGGTCGCGGTGAGCTTCCCGGACACCAAGCTGCCCAAGGCCGAGTACATCGGGCTGCCGATCCGCCGGATGATCTCGACGATGGACCGCTGGGCGCTGCGCGCCGAGGCGCGCAGCTTCTTCGGGCTCGACCAGCACCGCCCCACGATCGTGGTCACCGGCGGCTCTCAGGGCGCCCGGACGATCAACGACTCGGTCTCCGGCGCCTACCGGACCCTGGCCAACAACGGGATCCAGGTGCTCCACGTGATCGGCCCCAAGAATGAGCTGGTCTCGCCCGGCCCCGGCTACCACGTGCTCAACTACGTCGACCGGATGGACCTCGCCCTGGCGGCGGCGGACCTGATGATCTGCCGGTCCGGTGCCAACTCGGTGATCGAGGCGAGCGCGGTGGGAGTGCCGGCCGTCTACGTACCTCTCCCGATCGGAAACGGCGAGCAGTCTCTCAACGCGAGGGCGGTCGTCGAGGCCGGTGGCGCGATGCTGGTCGCCGACGCCGACATGAACGCCGGCTGGGTCTCCGCTAACGTGCCGCCGATCGTCACCGACCGCGCCCGACTCGAGGCGATGTCGAAGGCCGCCAGCGACCTGGTTCCGCGCGACGCCGACGAGCGGCTCGCGCGGATCGTGCTGGAGACGGCAGCGAACGGAGGAAGATCGTGAGAGTTCCGGTTCCTGAGCACATCCTCCCGGCCGAGCAGCTGGGCAGGGTCCACTTCATCGGCATCGGTGGTGCGGGCCTCTCGGCGATCGCCCGGGTCATGCTGGCGCGCGGGATCGAGGTCTCGGGCAGCGACGGTGCCGACTCCTCGATGGTCGCGGCGCTGCGCGAGGAGGGCGCGACCGTCTTCGTCGGTCACGACGCCTCCCAGGTGGAGGGCGTCGACACCCTGATCGTCTCCACCGCGATCCGCGAGGACAACCCCGAGTACGTCGCCGCGCGCGACAAGGGTCTGCGGATCTACCCGCGCTCGGCCGGTCTGGCCTCGGTCATGGAGGGCCGTCGCGTCCTCGCCGTCGCCGGCACCCACGGCAAGACCACGACCACCTCGCTGCTCACCGTCGCCCTGCAGGCTGCGGGCGCCGCGCCGACCTACACGGTCGGCGGCGAGCTGGCCGCCTCGGGCACCAACGCCGCCGAGGGCTCGAGCGACCTGTTCGTCGCCGAGGCCGACGAGTCCGACGGCGCCTTCCTGGTCTACAAGCCGTACGCCGCGGTCGTCACCAACGTCGAGGCCGACCACCTCGACCAGTGGGGCACCGAGGAGGCCTACCGCGACGGTTTCGCCCAGTTCGTGGGGCGGCTGGCTCCCGACGGGTTCCTGGTCGCGATCATCGACGACCCCGGTGCCGCCGACCTGCGCCACGTCGCCCACTCGCTCGGCCGCCGCTTCGTCGGCGTCGGTGAGTCGGAGCTGGCCGACGTACGCGCCGTCGACATCGTCCTGGAGGGCACCACCTCCTCGTTCACCGTCGTCGACGGGCTCGACGAGCTCGGCCGGATCACGCTGCAGATCCCCGGGCGCCACTACGTCGCCGACGCGCTGGCAGCCCTCACCGTGGGCCTGCGCCTGGGTCACTCCTTCGACCTGCTCAAGGCGGGGCTGGAGTCCTTCACCGGCACCCGGCGCCGGATGGAGCGCAAGGGAGAGGCCGCAGGCGTACGCGTCTACGACTCCTACGCCCACCACCCCTCCGAGATCGCCGGCGACCTCGTCTCCGGCCGGTCCGTGGCAGGGGAGGGGCGGCTTGTCGTCGCCTTCCAGCCGCACATGGTCTCCCGCACCCGGATCTTCGGCGAGGAGATGGGCCGCGTGCTCGGCGCCGCCGACGAGGTCGTCGTCCTCGACGTCTACCTGGCCCGCGAGGACTACGACCCCGAGGTCACCGGCAAGCTCGTCGCCGACGCGGTGCCGCTGCCGCCCGACCGGGTCGCGAGCGTCGCCGGGCTCGAGGAGGCCGCTGCCGAGCTGGCCCGCCGCGCGCGTCCGGGTGACCTGGTTCTGACGCTCGGGGCAGGTACCGTGACCGAGGTGGGCCCGATGGTGCTCGACACGCTACGTAAGGCCGAGCAGTAACGCTGGGGGAGGCGAGCATGGGGGAGAAGGGGTCGGGCGTCGAGACGAGCGAGGCAGCGGCCACGCAAAGCACGGACGCCGAGATCGCCGAGGCCCTGGAGATCGCCCAGTCGGCTTCCGGGGAGCGCGAGATCGACCTCGAGACGACCGGAGTGACCGCGCGAAGCGCGGACTCGGATGAGGCGAAGTCCGGCTCCGAGCCGCGCAACGAGTCGACCCCGGAGCCGGACGGGCCGGTGGTCGACGCGGCGACCCTCAAGAGCCGCAAGGCGTTCGCCCGCCGCCAGTGGAGGCGGCGCTGGCTGGCGTGGCGCTATCTCATCGTCGGCACCTTGGTCATCGCCCTCCTGCTCGGCGGGATCTGGGCGGTCTACTTCTCCACCTGGCTGCAGGTCAAAGGCACCTCGGCGCACGGCACGATGAAGATGACCAACGCCAAGGAGGTCGTCGAGTTCGCCGCGGCCCCGATCGGGGAGCCGCTGGCCACCGCCGACCTGGAGGCCGTGCAGGTGCGGGTGCTCAACGGACTGCCGATGGTGCGCTCGGTCAACGTCTCGCGGGAGTGGCCCGACAGGATCCGGGTCGACGTCACCGAACGTACGCCGGTGGCGGTCGTCTCCATCGGCGGGCGGCTGCGCGCGCTCGACGAGACCGGCACCGTCTTCTGGAGCTACAAGAAGGCGCCGGCCGGCCTGCCGATGGTGAACACCGTGACCGGCACCAACTCCGACGCGCTCCGCGAGGCGGCCGCCGTGGCCTCGGCCCTTCCGGCCGACCTCGCCAAGAAGGTCGACCACGTCGAGGTGACCACCGTCGACTCGATCTCGCTCGAGCTGCGCAACGACAAGCGTGTGGTCTGGGGGAGCAGTGCCCAGTCCGACACCAAGGCCGACGTGCTGGTCGCGCTGATGAAGGCGGAGCCGGATGTGGCCCGCTACGACGTGACCGTGCCGGGTCAGCCCGTCACCAGCAAGAGCGTCGGCTGACCCGGAGCGGGGTCTTCCCTACCGGACAGCAACGGATCGGCACAACTGATCCGCATCCGCGTGTCGTGCCAGTTTGAGGACGTACGTCTGCCTACTGTTCTGAGAACGGCGAGGTTGACATAACTATAACCCTCAGGCTGAGGGTAAGGGTTGAACCGGCCGTAAGAACCAACTAGCGATCGAAGGGGCGACCACCGTGGGAGCTGCACAGAACTATCTGGCGATCATCAAGGTCGTCGGCATCGGTGGCGGCGGCGTCAATGCTGTCAACCGGATGATCGAGGTCGGCCTCAAGGGGGTCGAGTTCATCGCCATCAACACCGACGCGCAGGCCCTGCTGATGAGCGACGCCGACGTCAAGCTCGACATCGGCCGTGAGCTCACCCGCGGTCTCGGTGCCGGCGCCAACCCGAGCGTGGGGGAGAGCGCCGCCGAGGACCACGCCGACGAGATCGAAGAGGTCATGCGAGGCGCCGACATGGTCTTCGTGACCGCCGGCGAGGGTGGCGGCACCGGCACGGGCGGCGCTCCGGTCGTGGCTCGGATCGCTCGGAGCCTCGGTGCTCTGACCATCGGTGTGGTGACCCGCCCGTTCGCCTTCGAGGGCCGCCGTCGCGCCAACTCCGCCGAGGAGGGGATCGCCAAGCTCCGCGAGGAGGTCGACACGCTCATCGTCATCCCCAACGACCGGCTGCTGTCGATCTCGGACCGGAACGTGTCGGTGATGGACGCGTTCCGCCAGGCCGACCAGGTGCTGCTCCAGGGTGTCTCCGGCATCACCGACCTGATCACCACGCCCGGCCTGATCAACCTCGACTTCGCCGACGTGAAGTCGGTCATGTCCAACGCCGGTTCGGCGCTGATGGGCATCGGCTCGGCCCGCGGTGACAACCGCAGCGTCGAAGCCGCCGAGATGGCCGTCTCCTCGCCGCTGCTGGAGGCGTCGATCGACGGCGCCCACGGCGTCCTGCTCTCGATCGCGGGCGGCTCCGACCTCGGTCTCTTCGAGATCAACGAGGCCGCCGCGCTGGTCGCTGACGCGGTCCACCAAGAGGCCAACATCATCTTCGGTGCGACCATCGACGACGCGCTCGGCGACGAGGTCCGGGTCACCGTGATCGCGGCTGGGTTCGACGGCGGCATGCCCAAGCGCCGCGAGGGCCAGTCTGCTCTCGGCACCGTGCACGGCCGCGCCAGCACCCCTGTGCCCGCCAGCAACGGTGAGACCGCAGCCGCGGCCACCGCGGTCGCGACCCGGCGTACCGAGGAGCCCGAGGAGACCCCGGCAGCGCCGCCGGCCACGCCTGCGGCCCCGGCGACGCCTCCGCCTGCAGCTCCGCCCGCCGAGCCTGCTCCTGTCGCCAAGAAGCCGGCGCCCAGCGTCCAATACAGCGACGACGAGCTCGACGTTCCCGACTTCCTGAAATAATCCAGTCTCAAGCAGTTCAAGTCTCGAGTAGACCCAGTCTGAAGTAGGTCCCAAAGGCGTGTATTCCTTCCGAGCCTCAGTAGGCCTCGTCGACCTGGCGTTCACCGACAGGTACGGCGGGGTCAGCCGTGCTCCGTACGCCGAGCTCAACCTGGCGGTCAACGGCTCGGACTCGCCGGAGGCGAAGGCCGAGAACCACCGCCTGCTGCTGGCCGACTTCGCCGACGGGGGCCCCTTCGCCGACCTCTACCAGGTCCACGGTGACGTGGTCGTCGACGCTGAGTGCGGCACCCGCCCGGAGGCGGACGGGATCGTCACCACCGAGCGTGACCTGGTGCTGCTGGTCCGGACCGCCGACTGCGTACCCGTGCTGCTCGCGGACGAGACGGCCGGTGTGATCGGCGCGGCCCATGCCGGGCGCAAGGGGATGGCGGTCGGGGTCGTGCCCGCGACCATCGCCCGGATGCGCGCGCTCGGCGCGACCCGGATCAAGGCCTGGGTGGGACCGCACGTGTGCGGCAAGTGCTACGAGGTGCCTGCCGAGATGCAGGAGGAGATCGCCGCGGCCGAGCCGGCCGCGCGCGCGACCACGAGCTGGGGCACCCCCAGTCTCGACGTGGGCGCCGGAGTGCTCGCCCAGCTCGCCCGCGAGGGCGTCGAGACGGTCGACGCCAGCCGCTGCACCCGCGAGTCCGAGGACCTCTACTCCTACCGCCGCGACGGCGCCGGCATGTCGCTGGGCGCCCTGATCCGGTTGCGTGGTGCCTGATGACGACCGGTCGCACCGAGGAGATCGCCGCCGGGCTCGCAGAGACCCGCGAGCGGATCGCTACGGCTGCCTCGGCCGCCGGACGCCTCGCCGAGGACGTCCACCTGATCGTGGTCACCAAGTTCTTCCCGGCCTCCGACGTACGCATCCTGGCCGGTCTCGGAGTCACCGACGTAGGTGAGAATCGTCACCAGGAAGCCGCGGCCAAGGCGGCCGAGTGCGCCGATCTCGGCCTGCGCTGGCACTACATCGGTGGGCTCCAGTCCAACAAGGCGGCGGCCGTGGCCGGCTACGCCGACGTGGTCGAGTCCGTCGACCGCTCCTCGCTGCTGCCTCGGCTCAGCCGCGGCGCAGGCGAGCGCGGTCAGATCATCGACGTGCTCCTTCAGGTGTCCCTCGACCCGCCCGGGCGTGCGGGGCGCGCCGGGGCAGAGCCCGGTGACGTACGCGATCTCGCCGCCGAGGTCGTGGCGACCGACGGTCTCCGGCTCCGGGGTCTGATGGCGGTCGCTCCTCTCGGTGAGGAACCGGAGCCGGCCTTCGTCAGGCTGGCGCGGATCCGGGAGGACTTTCTGGTCGAGCATCCCGAGGCGACGGTGCTGTCGGCGGGGATGAGCGGAGACCTGGAGCAGGCGATTACCCATGGCGCGACACACGTACGTGTCGGGTCCGCGGTCCTCGGAGAGAGGCCAACTGTCAAGTAATGTCTCGGTCAGCAATACTTTGGGGAAGGTGGCGACGGCATGAGTGAGCGTCAGCGAACGGCAACAGGCCTCAGGCTGCCGCGTCCGTATTCTTGCGCTTGCGCAACGGAGGCGGCGGCATGAGCGGCGCGATGCGCAGGTTCGGTGAATACCTCGGCCTGCTCGAGGACACCGGGTACGACGACGATGTCTACGAGGGTGACGACGACGAGACCCGCTCCCACCAGGCCGTCAAGGCGCCGGTGCGGTCGAAGCAGTCTCGCCCGGCTCCGGTGGCTGACCTTTCCGAGCGGCGACGAGCAACGGTGGTGCCTGCAGTGGCAGAGCTTTCCAAGATCATCACGCTGACCCCGACGTCCTACAACGAAGCGCGTCAGATCGGCGAGAACTATCGCGACGGCACGCCGGTGATCATGAACCTCACCGAGATGAACGATCCCGACGCGAAACGGCTCGTCGACTTTGCGGCCGGCCTGATCTTTGCTACCTATGGGAACATCGAGAGGGTCACCAACAAGGTGTTTCTCATCTCGCCTGCGAACGTCTCGGTCACGGCTGAGGCCAAGCAGAGGATCGTCGAGGGCGGCTTCTTCAACCAGAGCTGAGACCTTCGTCACCTGCCTGTGGGCACCTGGATGCGGTCCGCGTCTGGCGTGTCTATGGACAGGCGCTAGAGTTTCGACAGCATTACCTGATGCCGCCCCCCGGCGGTGCAGTCCGTACGTCTGAGTCAAAACGAGTAATGAATGGGTGAGGTCATGCCGCTGACGCCAGAGGACGTGAGCAACAAGCGCTTTACTCCCGTCCGGCTCCGCGAGGGCTACGACATGGGCGAGGTGGACCAGTTCCTCGACGAGGTCGAGGCCGAACTGGCACGTCTCACCCGGGAGAACGACGACCTTCGCGGGAAGTTGGCATCTGCGCAGTCGGGTGGGGGTCCGTCCTTCCCGATGGCTCCCGAGCCGCCTGCTCCGGAGCCCATGCCGGCTCCTGAGCCGGTCTCGCACCAGATGCCGATGTATCAGGAGGCACCGCAGACCGGCGGGATCGAGACGATCCGGGTCGAGACCGTGCCGGAGGCGTCCAACGCCGCCGCGCGCCTGCTCGAGCTGGCCACGCGCAACCACGACGCGCTCATCGACACCGCGAAGAACGACGCCGACAAGATCGTCGGCGAGGCCCGCACGAAGGCCGAGCGTCTCGAGGGCGAGTCGAAGGCTAAGGCCGACCGCATGGAGGCCGACGCGCGCACCCGTGCGCAGATGCTCGACAGCGAGACGGCCGAGCGTCGCCAGCAGCTCTTCGGCGAGCTGGAGCGGGAGAAGGACAACCTGACCACCGAGGTCGACACGCTGCGCAACTTCGAGCGTGAGTACCGTTCGCGTCTCAAGAGCTACTTCACGCAGCAGCTCGACGCGCTCAACAACTCGGCTGAGTCACAGGCGCCCGTCATGGCGGCCGCCGTCAACGAGTCGGGCCCGGCGCCCAAGCGTCTGCGCTCCATCCTGGGGGAGGACGAAGGCTGAGGCCTTCGTAGTCAGACTTCGTCGGCCGGTCCCGCAACGCGGGGCCGGCCGACGCGTACGTCCGCTGCCGTCTCGGTCATCCAGGCTGGGCGAGTTCTAGCAGGTGAGGCCGGTTCTGTATGGGTAATCGGTGATTTTTCCGCGCTGCGGACCAATATCCGTGCAGTTTCGGTGTGTTTGTTGAGTAGCGCCCGATCCCGGGCTACATTCCGGGCACGCACTCCGCACCGACTCGGCGGCGCGAAGTGATGGCAGGAGAAAGGGGACTCCATGTCCGTATCTATGAACGGTCGCGTCGTCGCGACCGTTGAACGCATCTGGGTGGTGCCGTCCGAGCTTTCTGGGAATACCAGCCCCTCGATCATGGCTTCCACGTCGGTGGCCACGGCGAGCGCGTAGCCAACCTGACCACTTGTGCGGCCCGGGGGCCGTGTCTCACACCAGAAAGCGAGTGCCGTGCCTAAGAAAGCAACCAAGACCGTCGTCTCTCCTGACCAGCTGAAGGTCAAGGACGGCGACGACCCGTGGACCAAGGATGAGCTCAACGAGGTCATCGACGAGCTTCATGAGATGAAGGCTCACAGCCACGAGGTGCTCGTCGCCCTCGAGACCGAGCTCTCCGGTCTGATGAAGGACTCCGGCGACGGTGCCGGCCAGGACCAGGCCGACATGGGAGCGACGAGCTTCGAGCGTGACCACGAGCTGACAGTGGTCAACAGCGAGAAGGACAAGCTGGCCCAGATCGAGCGTGTCCTGGGACACCTCGAGGACGGGACGTACGGCATCTGTGAGTCCTGCGGGGAGCCGATCGGCAAGATGCGGCTCATGGCGTTCCCGCGTGCCACACTGTGCATGACATGCAAGCAGCGCGAGGAGCGTCGCTGAGCGACGCGCATACCGGTCCTGAGTCCGACGTGCGTCCTGTTCGATGGACGGAGTTCGCGGCCGTCGCAGTGCCTCTGCTGGTCATCGACCAGCTCACGAAGCTCTGGGCGGTCGCGACACTCGTTCCCGGGCAGCCGCAGGAGCTGGTCGGCTCGGTGCTGCAGCTCAACATCATCCGCAACCCGGGAGCGGCCTTCTCGGCGGGGACCGGCTACACCTGGATCTTCACCACGCTCTCGATCGTGGCCACGATCGGTGTGCTCTGGTTCGCCCGTCGGGTGCGTCACCGCGGCTGGGCCTTCGCGCTCGGCATCCTGATCGCCGGCATCAGCGGCAACCTGATCGACCGGCTGGCGCGTGAGCCCGGGTTCTACCTCGGGCACGTGGTGGACTTCCTGCAGCTGCCCAACTGGCCGATCTTCAACGTCGCCGACATGTGCATCAACGTCGCCGCGGTGATGATCGTGATCCTCTCGTTCAAGGGGATCGGGCTCGACGGGTCGATCGACGGCGCCTCCGACGACGCCGAGACCAGCTCGGGGACCAGCTCCGAGGGCGAGGCGAAGTGAGCTTCGGTCACGCCGACCAGCGCACGCTGACGGTCCCCGACGGCCTGGAGGGAGAACGAGTCGACGCCGCCATGGCGCGGCTGTTCGGCCTCTCCCGCACCCGAGCGGCGGAGCTGATCGCCGAGGGGCTGGTGACCGTGGACGGTTCTCCGGTGGCCAAGAGCGACCGGGTCGGCGCCGGGTCGGTGCTCGACGCCACGATCCCGTCGTTGGCCGACCCCTTGGAGATCAAGCCCGAGATCGTCGAGGGCATCAAGATCATCTACGACGACGATGCCTTCGTGGTGATCGACAAGCCCGTCGGGGTGGCCGTGCACCCTTCGCCGGGCTGGCAGGGCAAGACGGTCGTCGGTCACCTCGTGGCCGCCGGCTTCCGGATCTCCACGTCGGGTGCCAAAGAGCGTGAGGGCATCGTCCAGCGTCTCGACGTCGGCACCTCGGGCGTGATGGTGATCGCCAAGTCCGAGCATGCCTACTCCGTCCTCAAGAACGCGTTCCGCAACCGGACGGTCGACAAGACCTACCACGCGCTGGTCCAGGGCCACCCCGATCCGCTCGAGGGGACGATCGACGCACCGATCGGCCGCAACCCGAAGTTCGACTACAAGTTCGCGGTGCGGGCCGACGGACGCCACTCGGTGACCCACTACGAGACGCTGGAGGCGCATCGGTTCGCCTCCCTGCTGAAGATCCACCTCGAGACCGGGCGCACCCACCAGATCCGCGTCCACATGTCGGCGCTGAAGCACCCGTGCGTCGGCGATCTCACCTACGGCGCCGACCCCGCTCTCGCCCGGCGGGTGGGGGTCGAGCGGCAGTGGCTGCACGCGATGCGGCTCGGCTTCGAGCACCCGGAGACCGGTGAGAACGTCGCCTTCGAGTCGACCTACCCCGACGATCTCCAGCACGCGCTCGATGTCATCCGCGACTCCGACTGAGGCGGTGCTCCGCCCTGCGGAGCAGGAGGACATCGCCGAGATCGTCAGCACCTACATCGAGGCCCGCGCCGCCGCGCCGATGCCGGCTCCGATCTACCCGGAGTCGGACATCCGGGAGTGGCTGGCGGTCAAGGTCCTGGCGCCCCAGAAGGGTGCGCAGGTCTGGGTCGCGGAGGTCGCCGGCGTGGTCTCGGCATTCGTCGCCTTCACCCCGACCTGGCTCGACGACCTCTTCGTGCATCCGGGCGCGCAGGGCACTGGTCTGGGCGCGATGCTGCTCGATCTGGTGAAGTCGCTGGCCCCCGACGGCTTCGGCCTGTGGGTCTTCGAGATGAACACGCCCGCGCGAGCCTTCTATGCCCGCCACGGCCTGCGCGAGGTCGAGCGCACCGACGGCTCCGCCAACCAGGAGAAGACCCCCGACGTACGGATGGCCTGGCCCTGACCCGCTGAGGCGTCACTCGCGTCGGCCGAGATGGCACCTCGATGCCTACTCGGCCGACGTACCTGACGCCTCGGCCTGCAGATGTGACATCTCGGCAGCGATGAGGGCGATCTCGGCGGGGCCGACGCGGCAGCAGCCGCCGACGTACCCGGCCCCGGAGCGCACCCAGGAGAGGGCCTCGCCGGGACGGAAGTGGGGATCCCCGGACCAGGCGCCGTCGTCATACGTCTCCGCGCTGCGCGCGGTCACTCCCTCGCTCGGCGCGAGCGGACGAGCAAGCTCGCCGCTCGACCTCGCTCGGTACGTCTCACCGGAGTTGGGGTAGACGACGGCGGGCTTGCCGGTGGCGGCGGCGAGCTGGACGGCGGCGGGGACATCGGCCGGGTCGCAGCAGTTGACGCCGACGGCGACCACCGAGCGGATGCCGGCAGCCAGCGCCAGGGCGTCGGCCAGGGGCTGGCCGGCGCGGGTGCGGGTGCCGGCGCAGGAGTAGGAGAACCAGACCGGGAGCCCGATGTCGTCGAGAAGGTCGACGAGCACCTCGGCCTCCTCGGTGTCGGGGATGGTCTCGACCGCGATCAGGTCCGGGTCCTCGGTCTCGAGCAGCGCCAGCCGGGGCGCGTGGAAGTCGCGCAGCGTGGCCGCGGTGACCCCGTAGCGGCCGCGGTACTCCGAGCCGTCGGCGAGGTAGGCGCCGTAGGGTCCGATCGAGGCGGCGACCAGGCGCCCGGGAGCCTCCTCGGCCACCTCGCGCGCGACGCGGACGCTGCGGCGCAGCAGCTCGGTGGCGTACGTCTGGGTCATCCCGGCCTCCACGAATCCGGGCACGCTCGCCTGGTAGCTGGCGGTCGTGGCGACGTCGGCGCCGGCGGAGAAGTAGGCGCGGTGGACCGCCGCGATCTCCTCGGGCGACTCATCCAGCAGCCGGGCCGTCCACAGGGCACCGGACACGTCATGACCGCGTGCTTCGAGCGCGTTGGACAGGCCGCCGTCGAGGATCGTCACCACAACTGGAGACTGTACGTCGCGGCGCCCGAGAAACGCCCTGGGGCGTCTACGAAACTGTCGGCGCCGCCAGATAGTCTGTAGTCCTTCCCCCAGGTCGTCCGTTTGTGCACGGGCTCCTGCGCCCGCTCCATCCGTTCGACCTCGAGGAGGGCTCTACGCCAATGGCGGCCGGCTCCAAGGACTCTTTCGTCCACCTGCACGTCCACACCGAATACTCGATGCTGGATGGTGCCTCGCTCCTCGACGGTCTCTTCAAGCGGACCAGCGAGCTGGAGATGCCGGCGATCGCGATGACCGACCACGGCAACATGCACGGGGCCTACGACTTCTGGAAGAAGGCGAAGGCTCACGACGTCAAGCCGATCATCGGCATCGAGGCCTACATCACCCCCAACACCCCGCGCTCGGAGCGCAAGCGGGTGCGGTGGGGCAAGGGTGACCGGGCCCAGGAGGGCGGCGACGACGTCTCCGGCGGTGGTGCCTACACCCACATGACGATGTGGGCCGAGAGCACCGAGGGGATGCACAACCTCTTCCGGCTCTCCTCGCGCTCCAGCCTGGAGGGCTACTACTTCAAGCCGCGGATGGACAAGGAGATCCTCGCCGAGCACTCCAAGGGGATCATCGTCTCCACCGGCTGTCCCTCCGGCGCCATCCAGACCCGGCTGCGGCTGGGGCAGTGGGACGAGGCGCTCAAGGAAGCCGGTGAGCTGCAGGACATCTTCGGCAAGGACAACGTCTTCCTGGAGCTGATGGACCACGGCATCTCCATCGAGAAGCGCGTCCGTGACGACCTGCTCAAGCTCGGCAAGACCATGGGCATCCGTCCGGTCGCCACCAACGACTCCCACTACAACAACCCCGAGGACGCCGGCGCCCACGAGGCGCTGCTGTGCGTCCAGTCGGGCAGCCGGATGACCGAGCCGCCCTACTCCAAGGGCGGCAAGCGGTTCGCCTTCGAGGGCAGCGGCTACTACATCAAGACAGCCGCCGAGATGCGTGAGCTGTGGGGCCGGCAGGACCTGATCGAGGCCTGCGACAACACGCTGCTGATCGCCGAGCGCTGCGACGTCGAGTTCACCGAGTCGACCGGTGGCTACATGGCGCTCGCCGACATCCCCGAGGGCGAGACCGAGGAGTCGTGGCTGCGCAAGGAGACCTGGCGCGGCATCGAGCTGCGCTACCCGGGTGGGAAGACGACCCAGGAGGTCCGAGACCGCGTCGAGTTCGAGATCGACGTGATCCTGCAGAAGGGCTATCCGGGCTACTTCCTGGTGGTCGCCGACTTCATCCAGTGGTCGAAGGACAACGGGATCCGGATCGGTCCGGGGCGTGGCTCGGGTGCGGGCTCGATCGTGGCCTACGCGCTGCGGATCACCGACCTCGACCCGCTCGAGCACGGACTCTTCTTCGAGCGGTTCCTCAACCCCGAGCGTCCCTCGATGCCCGACTTCGACATCGACTTCGACGACCACCGCCGTGGCGAGACGATCAAGTACGTCATGGACAAGTACGGCGCGGAGAAGGTCGCCCAGATCGCCACCTTCGGGCGGATCAAGGCCAAGCAGGCGATCAAGGACGCCGCCCGCATCCTCGACCACGGCTTCGCGATCGGCGACCGGATCACCAAGGCGCTGCCGCCCGACGTGATGGGCAAGGGGGTGCCGCTCAAGGAGCTGTTCAACCCCGACCACAAGCGCTACGGCGAGGGCGGCGACTTCCGCGCTCTGCACGACACCGACCCGGACGTGAAGAAGATCTACGAGACCGCGATCGGTCTCGAGGGTCAGATCCGGCAGACCGGCATCCACGCCGCGGGCGTGATCATGGCCTCCGAGCCGATCATCGACATCGTCCCGCTGATGGAGCCGAAGCAGGACGGCCAGGTCGTCACCCAGTTCGAGTATCCGACCTGTGAGGCGCTCGGCCTGGTCAAGATGGACTTCCTGGGTCTCTCCAACCTCCACACCCTCGAGGACGCGCTGGACAACATCCGCGCCAACCGCGACATCGACCTGGTGCTCGAGGAGGTCCCCTTCGACGACACGGCGACCTACGAGCTGATGCAGCGCGGCGACACGCTCGGCGTCTTCCAGCTCGATGGTGGCGGCATGCGCGCGCTGCTGCGCTCGATGCTCCCGGACCGGTTCGCCGACATCACCGCGGTCTCCGCGCTCTACCGTCCGGGCCCGATGGGTGCCGACTCCCACAACAAGTACGCCCACCGCAAGAACGGCCGTGAGCCGATCGTGCCGATCCACCCCGAGCTCGAGAAGCCGCTCGCGGAGGTGCTGGGGGAGACGTACGGCCTGATCGTCTATCAGGAGCAGGTGATGTCGATCGCCCAGGTCCTGGCGGGGTTCTCGCTCGGACAGGCCGACAACCTGCGCCGCGCGATGGGCAAGAAGAAGAAGGCCGAGCTCGACAAGCAGTACGCCGGGTTCCAGGCCGGCATGCTCGAGCGCGGGTACTCCCAGAAGGCGATCGACACGATCTGGGAGATCCTGCTGCCGTTCTCCGACTACGCCTTCAACAAGTCGCACTCGGCGGCCTACGGCGTGGTCACCTACTGGACCGCCTACCTGAAGGCCAACTACCCGACGGAGTACATGGCCGCGCTCTTGACCTCGGTCAAGAACGACAAGGACAAGATGGCGATCTACCTCAACGAGTGTCGCCGGATGAAGATCGCGGTGCTGCCGCCCGACGTCAACGAGTCCTCCCACGACTTCACCGCGGTCGGCAGCGACATCCGCTTCGGCCTGACCGCGGTCCGAAACGTCGGCGCCCAGGTCGTCGACGGGATCGTCGAGGCGCGCACCTCGAAGGGCCGCTTCGCCGACTTCAACGACTATCTCTCCAAGGTGCCCGAGCGAGCCTGCAACAAGCGCGTGATCGAGTCGATGATCAAGGCCGGTGCCTTCGACGACATGAAGCACCGCCGCCGCGCGCTGGTCGCGATCCACGAGACCGCGGTGGACCAGTACATCGACATTAAGCGCAACGAGGCGATCGGCCAGGACTCGCTCTTCGGCGGCCTCGACGAGGACGGCGGCGACGGCTTCGGCGTCTCGGTCGCCATCCCCGACATGGACGAGTGGGACAAGATGACCCTGCTCGGCCACGAGCGGGAGATGCTCGGCCTCTATGTCTCCGACCACCCGCTGATGGGTCTCGAGCACGTCCTCGCCAACGGCACCGACTGCACCATCGGCCAGCTGATGACCGACGAGTCCCGGCCGCACAACTCCACCGTCACGGTCTCCGGGCTGGTCACCAACGTCAACCGGCGGATCACCAAGAAGGGTGACGCCTGGGCGACGGTGACCTTGGAGGACCTGGAGGGTTCGGTGGAGGTGCTGCTCTTCCCCTCGTCCTACCAGCTGGCCGCGCCGCACCTGGTCGAGGACTCGATCATCCGGGTCAAGGGCCAGCTCTCCCGTGACAAGGACCAGCCCGAGCTGCGCGGCCAGGAGGTCACCGTCCCGGACCTGACCGGCGGTCCGGGAGCCGCGGGCGGGCCGGTGGTTATCTCGCTGCCGTCGACGCGGTGCACGCCGCAGGTGATCGCATCGCTGCGTGACGTACTGACCACCTATCCCGGAGTAGCCGAGGTCAGGCTACGGTTGATGACACGGGACGCGACCCGGGTCATGAAGCTCGATGACCGGCTGAGGGTGGCACCGACTCCCGAGCTGTTCGCCGACCTCAAACACCTCCTCGGACCAGGATGCCTGACAATCTGATCGTGCCGCCGCCGCCCAGTCTTCACACGACCGTTCGCCGCTCCGCGCGCCCCGACCTGTCCCGCCCGGTGCGGGTCCAGGTGACCATCATCGTGGCCGCGTTCGTGGTGGGCGGTCTCGCGGCGGGTCTCGCCGCGGCCACCCTGTGGACCCCGCCGACCGGGATGGTGCTCGAGGACAAGTGGTATCGGGGCCTCATCTCGATCGACCCGCCCGCGATCGGACAGAACATCGACCAGGGCGTCTTCGCGGCGACCGCATGGTTCTCCGTCTGCGCGATCGTGCTCGGCCTGCTGGTCGGCATCGCGGCCGCGGTCTGGCTCAACCGCTCCGAGCTCGTCACCCTCGCCGCGGTGACGATCGGGGGAGCGATCGGTGGCGCCCTGATGCTGCTGGTCACCTCGCTGCTCTCGCCCGAGGACCCGAACAGTCTCGCCAAGGGTGCCGCTGACGGCACCGTGCTCGAGGACAGCTTCCAGCTCGCCTCGCCGTGGCTGGTCCTGCTGGTTCCGGGATCGGCGATGCTGGCGCTGATGGTCATCTTCCTGATGTGGGCGCCGCACCAGGAGGCCGACCCGGCGGATCAGCCTGACTCCTGAGGTCGGCGTGCTCGCGCCCGGGCAGCCGCGCCGTGCCAGGCTCTACCTGGCGATCGGTGCGGTGGTGGCGTCCGTGATCTCGACCAGGTCCGCCGGGGCGAGCTCGAGGTCGAGACCCCGGCGGCCGCCGGAGACGTAGACGGTCTCGTACGCCGTCGCCGACTCGTCGAGGACGGTGGGGTGGGAGCGCTTCTGGCCGACGGGGGAGATGCCGCCCGCGACGTACCCGGTGGCTCGTTCGGCGGCGGCGACCTCGGCCATGTGTGCCTTCGTGCCTCCGAGGGCGCGAGCGAGCGCCTTGAGGTCCAGCTGGCCGGTGACCGGGACGATGCCGACCGCGAGCTTGCCGTCGACCGAGGCCATCAGGGTCTTGAAGACCCGCTTCGGCTCGACGCCGAGGGCCTCGGCGGCCTCCAGGCCGTAGGACTCGGCACGCGGGTCGTGCTCGTAGGGGTGGAGCGTGTAGTCGATGCCGGCCCGGGTGAGGGCGACGGTCGCCGGAGTCCCGCCGGATCCCTTTCCGGCCTGTTTCCCGGTCTGCTTCTTCGCCATCAGTTGGGTGACCACTTCGTGCGGGCGACCTCGGTGGCGGGGAGCGAGGGGATGACGTTCATCGCCTTGAGCTCGGCTCGGAGCAGGTCGGTGACCATGCCGAGACGGATCCCGGCGTCGGGTGCCTCCAGGAGAGCCTGGCGGTCGGGCATCGGCAGGGGAGTGGTGGCCGAGATGGTCCAGGAGAGGAACTCCGGGTCCTTGGGGAGCGAGCCGGTGAACGGGTCCTCGCGGAACTCCAGCAGCGCGGCGCGGTAGGCGGTGAAGGTGGCCCGGGCGGTGTCGACGATGGCGCGCGGGACGGCGACGTGCTCCTCGGGGATCTCCTCCACGTCGGCGACGGGGAAGTCACCGCTGCTGATCAGGCTGTCCATCCGGATCCGGTCGACAGCGAGCACCTCGAGATCGAAGGAGTCGTCGTCGTGCTGCTCGACCTCGGTGATCAGCAGCTTCACTCCTACCCGGTAGAGCGACTGGGCGCCGGTATCGCCGACCTCGTAGCCCTCGCGGATCGCAACCGTGCCGAAGTGGCGCTCCTCCTCGTCCTGGCGGAGCAGGTGGTGAACCATCGCGCGGTAGCGGTCCTCGAAGACCCGCAGCGGCAGCGTCACGCCGGGGAACAGGACCGCGCCGATCGGGAACATCGGTAGCCGCTCGTTCACGCCACCACCTCCGTCGCGCGAGCGCCAGGAAACGGAGGGGGCGGCGTGATGTCTGCGTTGTTCGTTCGCTGGCGCTCGTTCACGGGCACCAACCTATGGGGGCCGCGGGCATGTGCGCCCGCGACCCCGCCGGTGTCTGTCTCAGCACTGTCCGATCGGTCAGGCGTCGTAGGTCGCCCGGTCGATCTTGGTGTGGTAGCGCTGGCCGGTGGCAGAACCGAGGAGCGCCCCGACGAGCATCACGGCCAGCAGGACGAGGCCGGCGATCAACGCACCCCAACCGAGCTGGTCGGTGCTCAGGCCCACGCTCGGCAGGTCGACCTGCTGCATGATGTTGTAGCTCGAACCGAACAGCGCGCCCGCGACGGCCGCGATGATCATCACCGCGATGGCCACGATCCACACGCCCAGGCCCTGTCGGCGGGCGTCGAAGCGGGACATCCGCGCCGCGACGTACCCTCCGGCGTAATAGCCGATGAAGAGGACCACGGCGAACGTGATCGCTGCCGCGATCCCGGCCGAGTCCGCCATCGACTGCAGATCGGTCCGGGTCCAGTTCTGCTCGGAGCCGACCGCGGAGGCGATCGCGGAGATGATCCCTCCGAGCAGGACGGTCAGGCCGACCGCGACGAGCCAGCCGAAGAAGCAGGCGCCCCAGTTGAAGCCCCCGTAGGTGTCGTGGAGAGCAGCTCGTCGGCCCTCCTGCGCGTGACGGTGGTGCTCGACGGCCTCTCCCTCACGGGGGTGGCCGACCGGGCCGACCGAGCCGGCGGTGCTGTGCCGGGGGTCGACGCTGTTGTCGTGGCCGACGACCGCAGGGCCGCCGGAGTCGCGGGTCTCCGCGTGGTTCTCGTGAGTCCCCCGGTGGCTCTCGTCGGCATGCTTGTGATCTCTGTGGAAAAGTCCGCTCAGTGCCATGACGATCCCTCCTGTAGTGGGTCAGCCCTCCGGGTACCCGGTTCTGGGCGCCGTATGCCCCTGGCCGGCCGCTCCGCGGTGCGCGGGCGCGACGTCCACGTGGCGTCGGCAGATCGGCTCCCGGGTGGCTCACTCGTAGACTTGAGGCATGATCCGCCGCATCGACCTGAGGGGTGCCGACAGAGGCTCCGCTTCGACCATCGACTACCGCGCCGCCGTGCCGCGCGCCGAGTTCGACATCGAGGCGGCGACCCATGCGGTGCAGCCGATCATCGACGCGGTCCGCGACCGCGGGTACGAGGCGATCGCGGAGTTCTCCGAGAAGTTCGACGGCGTACGCGTCGACGACATCAGGGTTCCGGCCGCGGCGCTGACCAAGGCCCTCGACGAGTTGGACCCGGCGATTCGCGCCGGGCTCGAGGAGTCGATCGCGCGGCTGCGTACGACCTGTGCCGCCGAGCTCGAGAAGGACGCGGTCACCGACCTGGCGCCCGGTGCCCGGGTGACGCACCGCAAGGTGCCGGTGGGGCGCGTGGGGCTCTATGTGCCTGGTGGTCTGGCTCCGCTGGTCTCCTCGGTGCTGATGAACGTCGTTCCGGCGCAGGTCGCCGGGGTTCCCTCGATCGCCTTGGCCTCGCCGCCGCAGAAGGCCAATCCCGATGGGTTCAGTGGGGGGCTGCCGCAGCCGACCATCCTGGCCGCCTGCGCGCTGCTGGGCGTCGACGAGGTCTACGCCGTCGGCGGTGCCCAGGCGATCGCGATGTTCGCCTATGGGGTCTCAGCAGGCTCGACCTCCGGCGGGTGCGAGCGCGTCGACATGGTCACCGGACCCGGCAACATCTACGTCGTCACCGCGAAGCGCCTGCTCAAGGGGCAGGTCGGCATCGACTCCGAGGCCGGTCCGACCGAGATCGCGATCCTCGCCGACGAGACGGCTGAGGCCGCCTATGTCGCCGCCGACCTGATCTCCCAGGCCGAGCACGACCCGCTGGCCGCCTCCGTCCTGGTCACCGACTCCGAGACGCTGGCCGCCGACGTCGAGGCCGAGCTCGACAAGCAGGTCGCCGCCACGAAGCACGTCGAGCGGATCCGCACATCGCTGACCGGCGCGCAGTCGGGCATCGTGCTCGTCGACGACGTCGACCAGGGCATCGAGGTCGTGAACGCGTACGCCGCCGAGCACCTCGAGATCCACACCGCCGACGCGGCGCGCGTCGCCGGCCGGATCCGCAACGCGGGTGCCATCTTCGTCGGATCGTTCGCCCCGGTGTCGCTGGGCGACTACTGCGCCGGGTCCAACCACGTGCTGCCCACCGGCGGCTGCGCCTGCCACTCCTCGGGTCTCTCGGTGCGAGCCTTCACCAAGTCGATCCACGTCATCGACTACTCCCGTGAGGGGCTGGCGGCGGTCAAGGACCACGTGGTCACCCTCGCCGAGGCCGAGGACCTGCCGGGTCACGGCGCGGCGGTGTCGGTGAGGTTCTCGTCGTGACGAGCACCCACTGGCCGCCGATCCGTGCCGAGCTCGCCGGGATCGAGCCCTACGGCGCTCCGCAGCTGGACGTCCCGGTCCAGCTCAACGTCAACGAGAACCCCTACCAGCCGTCCGCGGAGACCGTCGCCGACATCGCCGCGAGCGTCGGCGAGGCGGCGCGCACGCTCAACCGCTACCCGGATCGCGAGTTCGTCGCGCTGCGGGAGGGGCTGGCGGCGTACCTCCGTTCCGACGTTCCGAAGGCGCAGATCTCGCCGGAGCAGGTGTGGGCGGCCAACGGGTCCAACGAGGTGATGCTGCAGCTGCTGCAGGCCTTCGGCGGACCGGGACGCACCGCGATCAGCTTCGCGCCGACGTACTCGATGTATCCGGAGTACGCCCGCGACACCAACACCGAGTGGGTCGTCGGCCACCGGGAGAGCGACTTCGCGATCGATCTGGAGAAGGCGCGGGCGCTGGTCGAGGAGACCCGGCCCCACGTCGTCCTGCTGCCGAGTCCCAACAACCCCACCGGCACCGCGCTGCCCCCGGAGGCAGTCACGGCCCTGTGTGAAGCCGTCGGTGACACTGGGATCGTCGTGGTCGACGAGGCCTACGGCGAGTTCCGCCGGACCGGGGTGCCCTCGGCGCTGGAGCTGCTCGCCGACCACCGCAACCTGGTGGTCACTCGCACCATGTCGAAGGCGTTCGCCGGGGCGGGGCTGCGGCTCGGCTACCTGGCGGCCGACCCGGCGATCTGCGACGCGATCAGGGTCGTACGGCTGCCCTACCACCTCTCCGCGGTGACCCAGGCGGCAGCGAGCGCCGCGCTGCGGCACGCTCCGGAGCTGCTGGGCTATGTGGCCTCCCTCCGCGAGGAGCGGGACGCGCTCGTTTCGTGGCTGCGTGGGGAGGGGCTCGAGGTCGCCGACTCGGACGCCAACTTCGTCCTCTTCGGGCGCTACGCCGACCGGCACGCGGTGTGGCAGGGTCTGCTCGACCGCGGCGTGCTGATCCGCGAGACCGGACCCGAGGGATGGCTGCGGGTCTCGGTCGGGACCTCCGACGAGATGACCGCCTTCAAGCAGGCTTTGACCGATGTGAACGGAGCACGAGCATGAGCAGGACCGCCCGAATCGAACGGGAGACCTCGGAGTCGAAGGTCGTCGTCGAGGTGAACCTCGACGGCACGGGGCGGGTGGACGTCTCGACCGGTGTCGGCTTCTACGACCACATGCTGACCGCCTTCGGGCGCCACTCGCTGGTCGACCTCACCGTGCACTCCGAGGGCGACGTGCACATCGATGCCCACCACACCGTCGAGGACACCGCGATCGTGCTCGGTCAGTGTCTTCGCGAGGCCCTGGGAGACAAGAAGGGCATCCGCCGCTTCGGCGACGCGACCCTGCCGCTCGACGAGGCGCTCGTACGCTGCGTCGTGGACGTCTCCGGGCGGCCCTACTCGGTCCACACCGGCGAGCCGGAGGGGCAGCAGTACGTGCTGCTCGGCGGCTCGGGGGTGCCCTACCTCGGCTCCCTGACCCAGCACGTCTTCGACTCCATCGCCCACCACGCCCACCTGACGCTGCACGTCAACGTGCTCGCCGGGCGCGAGCCGCACCACATCGTGGAGACGCAGTTCAAGGCGTTCGCGCGGGCGTTCCGCGACGCGATCGCGTACGACCCGCGCGAGACCGGGGTCCCGTCGACGAAGGGCGCACTGTGAGCGAGCGTCAGCGAGTGAACAATCGTGTCGATACAGCGCCGCGTTCGTATTCTGGCGCTTGCGTTACGGACGTGGTGCTGTGAGTGCTCCGTCGGTTGTCGTCCTCGACTACGGCTCCGGAAACGTACGCTCCGCCGTCCGTGCCGTCGAGCGTGCCGGCGCCTCGGTCGAGCTGACCGGTGACCTCGACGCCGCGATGGCGGCCGACGGGCTGCTCGTGCCCGGCGTCGGGGCGTTCGAGGCCTGTATGAAGGGTCTGCGGGCGATCCGCGGCGAGCGGATCATCGCCCGGCGGCTCGCTGGCGGGCGCCCCGTGATGGGGATCTGCGTCGGCATGCAGATCCTCTTCGAGACCGGCATCGAGCACGGCGTCGAGACCGAGGGCTGCGGTGAGTGGCCAGGCGTCGTCGAGCGCCTGCAGGCGCCGATCGTTCCCCACATGGGCTGGAACACGCTCGAGGTGCCTGCTGGGTCGTCGCTGTTCGCGGGTGCCGAGAAGGAGCGGTTCTACTTCGTGCACTCCTACGGCGTGCGCGACTGGACCCTGGTCACCAACGACCGCACCGTCGCGCCGCTGGTCACCTGGGCCGAGACCGGGCCGGACTCTGGGGGAGGCGACCGGTTCGTCGCGGCCGTCGAGAACGGGCCACTGACCGCCACCCAGTTCCACCCGGAGAAGTCCGGCGACGCCGGCGCCGCGATCCTGCGCAACTGGGTGCTCTCCTTGAAGGCGGCCTAGGTGGCCCAGACAGGAGCCCGCGCGAAGGCTCGCGCCGAGCGGGAGCGGTTGGCCGCGGCTGCTGCTGAGGGCCGGGCGGCCGAGCAGGCCAGGTCCGCTCGGCGTCGGGTCCGGAAGGAGCGGTTGACGGGGTGGATCCCCGCGCGTCGGTCCCGGCCGGACAGCGCGCTCGCGGAGCGCCGGCGGCGCAACGTACGGACCCTGGTCGTCGTCCTTCTCCTCCTCAACGCGCTGATCTATCTCATCACCGAGGACGTCGGCACGGTGCTCTTCGCCGCTATCGCGTCGGTCCTCGTCGCGCCGGTGGTCTACACGCTGCTCTTCCGCCGCTGAGGTTGTTCGGCACGGCAGGATGGTCGTCGTG
The DNA here is from genome assembly GCF_013408335.1 of Nocardioides panzhihuensis. NCBI lineage: Bacteria > Bacillati > Actinomycetota > Actinomycetes > Propionibacteriales > Nocardioidaceae > Nocardioides > Nocardioides panzhihuensis. The sequence goes on from NZ_JACBZR010000001.1 coordinate 1,289,223, forward strand.
GACGACGACTTCGCCAAGGCCCACCTGCACGACAAGCTCCGCGCTGTGCGTGAGGCGCTCGTCTGGAAGCTCGAGGGGCTCTCCGAGCAGGACATCCGCCGCCCGATGACCCCGACCGGCACCAATCTGCTCGGACTGGTCAAGCACAACGCACTCTCGGACGCCCGCTACTTCGGCGAGGTCTTCGACCGTACGCCGCCGGTCGACCTTCCGCCGTGGGACACCGCCGGGTGGTGGGCCGCCACCCACCGGGCGACCGAGCACGAGAGCCGATCCGACGTCCTCGACCTCTACCGTGATGTCTCGGAGTACGTCGACGCCACGATCGAGGAGCTCCCGATCGACGCGCCCGGGTACGTGCCGTGGTGGGACGAGAAGGTCATGCTGTTCAACATCATGGCCGCCCGCCTCTGCGACGCCACCCGTCACGCCGGCCACGCCGACATCCTCCGCGAGACGATCGACGGGTCCGTCGGCGTCGACCGTGAGACCGCTCCACCTCGCGACGTTGCTCGCTCGGCATCCGCTCACACTCAGCCTCGCGCGTCGAGGGTGCACGGGTGGGCGATCCCCGAGCGGGAGTACGCGCGGCAGGAGACGCGGAGGGGCAGACGATATGCGTACGAGACCCTCGAGCCGGCCAGGACTGCGCTGGTCGTCGTCGACCTCGTCCCGTTCTTCTACGAGTCGAACCCGACGTGCTACGCGATCACCCCGAACGTGGGTCGGCTCGCTGATGCTCTCCGCGCCGCCGGCGGTGTGGTCGCGTGGGTCGTGCCAGGTGACCCTGGACCGACGAAGTGGGCGCGGGAGTTTCTCGGGGAGGAGGCGGCGGAGATGTTTCGACGCAGCGGTGGCGCCGGGCCGATCGCGGGCCGGCTCGGACCGGGACTGGAAGCACGAGAGGGCGACTTGCTCGTCGAGAAGACGGCTATCAGTGCGCTCTTCCCGGGGAGCTCGACGCTTCACGACCAGCTTCGGTCGCGTGGTGTCGAGACCGTTGTCGTCACCGGCACACTCACCGAGGTCTGTGTTGCCGGCACCGCCCGCGACGCGGCGACGCTGGGATATCGCACGATCTTGGTCGCCGACGCCACGGCTGGCCGCGACGACGAGTCCCACGACGCGACGCTGTCGACCATCTATCGCACCTTCGGCGACGTACGCAGCACCGATGACGTCATCGAGCTCGTCACTGCCGGATCCAGCGTCGTGACATGACCGACTACGGGGTCTCCACGACCGTCGTCCTGCCGCGTGGCTGGGCGAGTCGGTCGAGACAGTCTCGCCAACCCTGCGCGTAACCCGAGGTGTCCTCGGCGCCGGTGGCGTGGACGACGCGTACGACGGTGGTGTCACCGACCGCGGAGAAGGTGACGGTGACCGAGTCCTCGGGACCGTCGTCGGCGCCGTCGCTGAGCCACACCCAGGTCATGGCCAGGTGCTCGGGGGCGAGGATCTCGGTGAAGGTGCCACGGGCACCGATCCCGGCGGAGCGGCTCTCGAAGCGGTAGCTGCCGCCAGGGCGTACGTCCAGGTCATACGTGGTGTCGTCGAACATCGGCCACCACCACCCGGCCAGCTCGATCGGGTCGGTCCAGGCCTGCCAGGCGCGCTCGGGAGACGTCTTCACGATCGTCTCGGTCACGACTTCGTTCATCGGTCCTCCAAGTGGTCGGTGTAGCGCTGCATGGCGCCGGCCCAGTGGGCTCGGGTGCGTTCGACCCAGGTCGCCATGGCGTCCAGGCCACGTGGATCGAGCGTGATCTGGGTGACGCGGCCTGTCTTGGTCTTGGTCACCAGGCCGGCTGAGCCGAGGACCTTCAGATGCTTGTCGACGGCGGGGAGCGAGAGGTCGAGGTGGTCGGCCAAGGCGGACATGGTCGCCGGACCCCGGGCGACGTGCTCCAGCAGCCTCCGGCGTGATGCGGAGGAGACTGCGCGGGAGACTTCATCGATCGAATACTTCACCAAAAAGAAAAGTATCCCGAGCGCCGGGGCCACGTCAATCCGAATCCGATTGCGTACGCCGCCGCCGCGCCCTACGTTGCCGGACATGACACCTCGGCGGTTCGGGATCTGCATCGACGCCAACGACCCGGAGCTGGTCGCACGATTCTGGGCGGCGGTGCTCGGCCGGGAGGCCGAGACGCAGGGTGAGGAGATCAGGCTGCTGCCGCGGGCGGACGACGACTTCCGGATCAGGTTCGTCCCCACCGATACGCCGAAGACGCTGGAGAACCCGCATCACCTTCATCTCACCAGCAGCCTGCCGGAGGACCAGCAGCGGACCGTGGACCGGCTGCTCGGACTCGGCGCCACCCACCTCGACGTGGGCCAGCGGCCGGACGAAGACCATGTCGTGCTCGGCGACCCGGAGGGCAATGAGCTGTGCGTGATTCCGGCCGGCAACAGCTGGCTGGCAGGGACCGGGTTCCTGGGCGAGGTCGCCGCGGACGGGTCGCGGGAGACCGGGACGTTCTGGAGCGCCGCCCTCGGCTGGCCGCTGGTCTGGGACCAGGACGGCGAGACCGCGATCACCACCCCGTCGGGAAGTGCGAAGGTGGCCTGGGGCGGTCCGCCGCCGGTGCCGCGCGGCGCACATGACAGGTTCCGCTTCGACCTGATCGCGTCCGACGACACCGGTCCCGTCGGCGAGATCCGTCGCCTCGTCGATCTGGGCGCCACGCTGGTCGCCGAGACGTACGAAGGTGGGCGGTGGGCGACGATGAGGGACCCGGATGCCTACGAGTTCACGTTGGTGGAGCCGCGTTGACCAAGGATCCGTCTCGCAGCCGGACGGCGAGGCAGGGGTGGCGGCGTAAGGAACATAGGATCGTGCCCATGGGTGACTACCTCGAGCTCCTGCCGGCCGTCGATGTGAAGGGCGGGCAGGCTGTCCAGCTCGTTCAGGGCGTGGACGGGTCGGAGAAGCGATTCGGCGATCCGTACGAAGCGGCGCTGCGGTGGCAGGAGACCGGGGCCGAGTGGATCCATCTGGTGGACCTCGACGCCGCGTTCGGCCACGGCAACAACCGCGAGATCCTCGCCGGGATCGTCGGCAAGCTCGACATCAAGGTCGAGATGAGCGGCGGGATCCGCGACGACGAGTCCCTCGAGGCCGCGATGGCGACCGGCTGCCGACGCGTCAACATCGGCACCGCCGCGCTGGAGAACCCCGAGTGGACCCGGCGGGCGATCGCGACCTACGGCGACCGGGTCGCAGTGGGCCTGGACGTACGTGGCCGGACCCTTGCTGCGCGCGGCTGGACCAAGGACGGCGGCGACCTCTACGAGACGCTTGCTCGCCTGGACGAGGAGGGCTGCGCGCGATATGTCGTCACCGACGTCAACAAGGACGGCATGCTCCAGGGCCCCAACCTCGACCTGCTGCGTGCGGTCTGCGAAGCCACCGACCGGCCGATCGTGGCGAGCGGGGGAGTGACCACCATCGACGACATCGAGGCGCTGATGGGCCTCGTCGAGGTCGGCGTGGAGGGCGCGATCGCCGGCACTGCGCTCTACACCGGCTCCCTCGACCTCGCCGACGCGCTCGACCTCACTCTCGGGCGGCCGCGCGGGGACCAGTCATGAGTTTGGCGGTACGTGTCATTCCCTGTCTCGACGTCGACGCCGGTCGAGTCGTCAAGGGGATCAACTTCAAGGAGCTGCGCGACGCCGGTGACCCGGTGGAGCTGGCCGCGACGTACGACAAGGAAGGCGCCGACGAGCTCACCTTCCTCGACATCTCCGCCTCGCACGAGGGGCGCGCGACGACGCTCGAGATCGTCACCCGCACCGCTGAGCAGGTCTTCATCCCGCTCACCGTCGGCGGTGGGATCCGCAGCGTCGACGACGTGGACCGGATGCTTCGTGCCGGCGCGGACAAGATCGCGGTGAACACCGCGGCCATCGACCGTCCCGAGCTGATCGCCGAGATCGCCGACCGGTTCGGCAACCAGGTGCTCGTGCTGTCGGTCGACGCCCGCCGGGCGCAGGGGACCAGCTCCGGCTTCGAGGTCACCACCCACGGCGGGCGCAAGTCAGCCGGGATCGATGCCATCGAATGGGCGGTGAAGGCGGCTGAGCTCGGCGCCGGCGAGATCCTGCTCAACGCGATGGACGCCGACGGCACCGAGGACGGCTTCGACATCGACCTGATCAAGGCCGTACGCAGCGAGGTGACCGTCCCGGTCATCGCCTCCGGCGGAGCAGGGAAGGCTGAGCACTTTCCGCCCGCGGTGGAGGCCGGCGCGGACGCCGTCCTGGCAGCCACCATCTTCCACTTCGGCAAGGTGCGGATCGGCGAGGTCAAGCAGGCGCTCTCCGGCGCCGGCGCCCCGGTTCGCTGACGGGGCGGGCATTTTCCCTCGCTGGTGGGGGAGTGCTGCTCTGCCTGGACCGGAAGCCGCGCAGAATCCCGCCTGGGTAGCGATGTTCGGCTTCGCGTGGGCGGATAGTGCCGCAGAACCTTGACCTGGCGGGAATCTGTCTGCACCCCGCGGTGGACGGGGACGAGGCCCTCGAGCTCGCAGGATCACCAGGCGCAGAATCGCGCCCTGGTGGGGAAGTGCGGGCGCGTCGACGCAGACCACCGCGCACAACGCTTCCCTGGCGGTGAAGTGCAAGCGCCGACAACGACCCCGCCCGAGCGGGGTTCGTTCTCGCGAAGCCGGCGACCAGCCGCCTAGCTCAGCAGCGAGCTCGGGATCTGCCCGTGGCGTACCCGCTGGGGGTGGTTGCCGACGTCCAGGTAGGCGAGCTCCTCACCGGTGCGGAAGTCGATCACCGCGACCGCGTCGGCGTCCGACAACGAGGCCCAGCAGGTGTTGCCGAGGCCCTCGGTGGTCCAGTAGGGCTTGCCGTAGTAGTTGCCGGTGGTCTCCTCGTCCAGCGTCTTGTACTCGCCGGTCGTGCGGTCGACCATCGCGACGTAGTCGTCCATCGTGCCGGCGGCGCACAGCGTCTTGCCCTTGGCGTCGATAGAGAGCCCGTGGTGGGCGGAGTCGTTGACGTAGAGCTCGCGCGGCAGGTTGGTGCGCTTGGGGAGCGGGATGACTCGCGTGACGGCGCCGGTGCGGGGCTCCTCGATTGAACCGGTGGAGTAGCCGACCGTGCCGTCGATGTCGGCCGCCTGGGTGTCGAACTCGACCAGGCCGTGCAGGAACGACATCTGGAAGTAGATGAACCGCTCCCCGGGCGCGACCGCCATGGGACGTACGGCCGAGGAGATCGAGGCGTAGCCGGCCTCCTCCAGCTCCTTGCCCATCTCCCAGCGCTGCGAGATCGCGAAGGTGGACTCGTCGACGATCTCGAACCAGCGGTCGCCCTTGATCGCATCGTGGATCGGGCCGATCTTGATCGGCGGGATCAGGTCGGTGCCGGGGATGTTGCCGAGGCCGAGCTGGTCGAGGCGGTGTCCTGAGCTTGTCGAAGGGTTGACCAGCGGCAGCGAGTCCAGCGAGAGCTCCTTCTGGTCGCCGGGGAGGTAGACGCGCCCGATGGAGGCATGGAAGATGCGCGAGCCGTCCTTCGAGTAGTTGTTCTCGTGAGGTGTCTCGCCGGACTCGAACGTACGCAGCCGCTCACCCGTCCGCGGGTCACCTTCGCCGCCCATCCAGTATTCGTGCACCGATCGTGAGGTCGAGTCGGAGACCAGCAGCTTGGTGCCGTCAGGGGAGAGGCCCATGTGGTCGGTGCGGTGGCCGTCCATCTGCTGCTCGACCACGACGGAGTCGGGCGAGCCCGCGAGCGCCTTCTCGATGTCGATCCAGACCACGTCGGCGAGGCTGGGGCGCGAGACCGCCAGCAGCTTGCCGTCGCGCGTGGTGAACATGTCGTCGACGAGCTGGTCGTTGCCTTCACCGGGGCCGTAGCGGACCAGGTAGTACATCGCCAGCCGCTCGGGGTCCTTGTGGATCTCGGCGATCTCCTCGTCCTTGTCCGGCACCAGGTCGATGCCCTTGCGGACCACCTGGAGGCCGCGAGCGTCGACGATCGAGGCCGTCCCGTCCCAGTTGTTGCCCACGATCATCACGTCCCGAAGCGCCTGTGGCGGGGCCGCGCTCAGAGCAGGGGCGGCCGCGGTGAGCGAGAAGACGAAGAGCATGGCGACGGTGACTGCTGCCGCACGACGCATCGTGGGACCTCCTGGGGGATTCGGTTATCTCGAAGACAACCCCGCGGGCGGCACGGAAGTTACGGGCGTCACGCCCGGAGCGACCCGCTGAGTGGAACGCCGATGACGGCGGTCTCAGAAGCCGAGGCTGGCGTTCTCCAGCTGGGTGATCTTCTCCGCGGGCCCGTCGAACGAGAGCCCGCGCACCGCGTGCCGCCCGAAGCAGAAGAGGATGAGCTCACCGACCGGACCGGTGATGGTGACCGGTTCGTCGCCGGCTCGCAGGGTGGCGGTGTCGGTGCCGTTGCTGACCACCACCGGCGTGTTGGCGGGTCGGACCAGGCCCTTGCCGAGCAGCTTCAGGGTGCGCCAGAGGTCACGTTCGGCGGCGGAGGGGAGCGTACGCGGCTCCCAGCCGCTCTGGGCGCGGCGGAGATCCTCGTGGTGGACGAAGAACTCCACCGTGTTGACCACCCTGTCGATCGGCGCGATCGAGTAGAGGGTGCCCTTCGGGTCGCGGAGACGATCGGCGAGATCTTCGAGCGGCTGTGCGGCGTAGGCAGCTTCCGCCCTCCTCAGCGCGGGCTCGAGCGGAGGCAGGAAGATGCCCGGCGCGGCCCACGGGCGCCGCTCACGCACCAGCAGGTGCACGATCAGGTCCTTGACGTCCCAACCCTCGCAGAGGGTCGGTGCCACTGGCCCGAGAGAGACGGCGGTGTCACACAGGGCGAGGCGCTCGGAGCGCGCGAAGGAAGCCACGGCCGCACCCTATCGAGCCGTCCGGTGATGGGCGGCCTCTAAAAGATTCGTCGCATAGACGGTGCTGGCCTAGGCTTTACCTCGAGATGAGCGACGAGGATCCAACACCCCAGCGGGCCACCACGACCGACGGGTTCAAGGTCCTCGGGGTAGCCATCAGGCGCGAATGGGCGGTCTTCACGCTCTCGACCCTCGGATCCGCGCTCTTCGGCGCGCTGACCGTCGCCGATGCCTGGGTGCTGGGCTGGTCCACCGACCATGTGCTGGTCCCGGCACTGCGCGACGGCGAGATCGGCGCCGGCTGGCTGTGGGCGGTGGTCGGGCTCTTCGTCGGCGTCGCGATCCTGCGAGCGGTCGGGGTGGTGGCACGACGCCTGGGCGCCGGGGTGATGCAGTACCGCATGCAGGCGCACTCGCGCCGCGCGGTCACCCGGCAGTATCTGGCCCTCCCGCTCGCCTGGCACCACCGGCATCCGACCGGTGAGCTGCTCTCCAACGCCAACTCCGACGTCGAGGCGTCCTGGGCGCCGATCGCGCCCCTGCCGATGGCGGTCGGGACCCTCGCCATGATGATCATCGCGATCGGGCAGATGTTCTGGACCGACGTCGTCCTGGCGTCGGTCGCGATCCTCGTCTTCCCCGCGGTCGTGGTCGTTAACCTGGTCTTCCAGCGCTTCTCCTCCCCGCTGATGACCCGTGCCCAGCAGCTGCGCGCGGAGCTCTCCGGGATCGCCCACGAGTCCTTCGACGGCGCCCTCGTCGTCAAGACGCTTGGGCGCGAGGCGGAGGAGACCACCCGCTTCCGGGACAAGGCCCAGGAGCTGCGGGACGTCAACACCCGTGCAGGCCGGATCCGCGCCGCGTTCGACCCGATCCTGGCCTCCCTGCCCAACATCGGGGTGCTCGCCGTCCTGGTGGTCGGGGTCGGCCGGGTCTCCAGCGGCGCCGCCGCCCCCGGCGACGTCGTCCAGATCGGCTTCCTGCTCACCATCGTCGCCTTCCCGATCCGCTCCTTCGGCTGGCTGCTGGGAGAGTTCCCGCGCAGCGTGGTCGGCTACCGGCGGGTGCAGCGGGTGCTGGACGCGACCGGACGCCTGACCTACGGCAAGGCGAGGACGAGCCGCGAGTCCACCGGCGCGCGCCTGCGGGTCGACGGCATCTCCTACGCCTACGCCGACGGCCCGACCCTCCTCGACGGTGTCGACTTCGAGGTCGAGCCCGGCCGCACCGTCGCGATCGTCGGCGAGACCGCCTCCGGCAAGAGCACCCTGACGATGCTGCTGGCCCGTCTGGTCGACCCGGAGACGGGCCGGATCACCCTCGACGGCACCGACCTGCGCGACCTGGACGCGGGGGAGTGGGCGCGGGTGGCGGCTCTGGTGCCGCAGACCGCCTTCGTCTTCGACGACTCCGTGCGCGGCAACGTCACCCTCGGGGCCGACGTCACCGACGACGAGGTCTGGTCCGCGCTCAAGGCTGCCGAGGCCGCCGGCTTCGTCACGGCGCTGCCGAACGGCCTCGACACCACCCTCGGCGAGCGCGGCGCGAGCCTCTCCGGAGGGCAACGGCAGCGCCTGGCGCTGGCCCGAGCCCTGGTACGCCGCCCGAGACTGCTGATCCTCGACGATGCCACCTCGGCGGTCGACCCCGAGGTCGAGCAGCGCATCCTCGCCGCGCTGCGGGACGGGGCCAACGACACCAGCCTCATCGTGGTCGCCTACCGCAAGGCCACGATCGCGCTCGCCGACGAGGTCGTGCATCTCGAGGGCGGCCGCGTCCGCGACCGCGGCACCCACACCGAGCTGCTCGCCCGCGACGAGTCCTATGCCCGCCTGGTCAACGCCTACGAGACCCCGGAGGTGGTTTAGGCCGTGTCCATCAACCCGGAAGCGTCGGCCGAGCGCCGCCCATCACGCGCCCTGGCGGCGTTGTCGTCGGTCGACGGCCAACACCGGGCCGCCTCCCTCCTCCGCCTTGCCAGGCCACGCGCTGGACAACGCTCGACTCGACGCCGGATTGAAGGACACGACCTATGACCGCGACTCTCGAGCCCGAGACCCGGGTCGGTAGCGGCGAGGACCTCGGTGCCATCGAGACCATCCGCCGAGGCATCAAGCACTCCCCGGAGCTGGTCGAGGGCATCCGCGGGACCATGGCCCTGGCCGTGCTCGCGAGCGTCGGCCAGGTCGTCGTACCCGTCGTGGTCCAGCAGACCCTCGACAACGGGCTGAGCGGCGCGGGCGGACCCGACCTCGGCTACGTCCTGCGCGCCGGCCTCATCGCGCTGGTCGCCATCGCCGTCACGGGCTGGGCGTCGTTCATGATGACCAGCCGGCTCTTCACCGCCGCCGAGCGGGGCCTGGCCACGCTGCGTACCAAGGCATTCCGGCACGTCCACGACCTGCCGATGCTCACCCAGTCGACGGAGCACCGCGGTGCGCTGGTCTCGCGGGTGACCAGCGACGTCGACCAGGTAAGCCAGTTCATCGTCTTCGGTGGTCTGCTCTTCATCATCAGCATCGGGCAGATGCTGATCGCCACCATCGTGATGGTGGTCTACTCCTGGCAGCTCGCGATCCTGGTGTGGCTCTGCTTCGGCCCGCTCTTCCTGAGCCTGCGGTTCTTCCAGCGCAAGCTGTCCGCGGCCTACACGCTCTCCCGCCGCCAGGTCGCGAAGATGCTCTCCGCGGTCTCCGAGCCGGTCGTCGGCGCCGCCGTGGTGAAGGCCTACGCCGTCGAGGACCGCACCCAGGAGCGCATCGACCGCGAGATCCATGCCACCAGCGCCGCCCAGATCAAGGCGCAGGCCTACACCTCTGTCTTCTTCAGTCTCGGTGGCCTCTCCGGAGGCCTCGCCAACGCCGGCGTGATCGTCGGCGGCGTCCTGCTGGCGCTGGCCTACCGGGGCACCGGCGGCGAGCTGAGCGTCGGCGAGATCCTGGCGTTCGCGTTCCTGGTGACGCTGTTCGTCGGCCCCGTCCAGATGGGCACCCAGATCCTCACCGACGCGCAGAACGCGATCGCCTCCTGGCGACGCACGATCGGCATCCTGGACACGCCCGCCGACCTCGTCGATCCCGGCCCGTCCGGTGTGGTCCTGCCGCGCGGCCCGCTCTCGATCGAGTTCGACGCGGTCACCTTCGCCTACCCCGGCGGCCGTCCGGTCCTCCACGACATCTCCTTCGAGATCGCGCCCGGGCGCAGGGTCGCCGTGGTCGGCGAGACCGGCTCGGGGAAGTCGACCATCGCCAAGCTGCTCACCAGGGTCATGGACGTCACCCACGGGCAGGTCCGCCTCGACGGCGTGGACGTACGCGAGGTCGGCAACGCCTCGCTGCGCACCAGCGTCGTGCTCGTCCCGCAGGAGGGCTTCCTCTTCGACTCCACCCTCGCCGAGAACGTACGCTACGGCCGGCTGTCCGCGACCGACGAGGAGATCGTGGAAGCGGCTCGGGTGCTCGGCCTCGGCGACTGGCTGGCCGGCCTCCCCGACGGCGTTCGCACCAACGTCGGCCAGCGGGGTGAGTCGCTCTCGGCCGGCGAGCGGCAGCTCGTGGCCCTGCTGCGCGCCCAGCTCGCCGATCCCGACCTGCTGGTCCTCGACGAGGCCACCTCCGCCGTCGACCCACGCCTGGAGATGCGGATCAACCGCGCCCTGGAGCGGCTGATGAGCGGACGCACCTCGGTCACCATCGCCCATCGCCTGTCCACCGCCGAGGCTGCTGACGAGGTGCTCGTCATCGACGCCGGTCACCTCGCTCAGCGCGGCCCGCACGCCGACCTGGTGGCGCAGGCGGGCTCGACGTACGCACGCCTGCACTCCTCCTGGGTCGCTCAGCAGGGCAGCTGAGACCGACAGCTCAGGCGTCCCACCACGACAGGTGGGCGGCTGCTTCGGCAGCGGGCTCGATGATCTCCCAGACCTCGGCGATCAGCTCGTCCTCGAACCGGCAGATGTCGACGACGGTGATCTCGGGCCCACCCGGCAGCCGGCGACGCCTGTGCATCACGACGTGGTCGCCGGAGGCCAGCACGTGCTTCACCTCGACCTCCATACCGGCGATCCGCTCGAGCGAGCCGCGGACGGCGCTGAGCCACTGATCCTTGGTGGACGACGTCGCGTCCGGTCGATGGTGACGGAAGCCCGGGGCGAGCAGCTGCTCGACCGGACCGGTGTCCCCGGTCGCGACGAGCCCTGCGAAGGCGGCGGTGAAGGTCGTCACGGCGTCTGTGGGTGTGCTGGATGTGCTCTGTGTGGTCATGTCGCCAGTGTGTTGCGGGCCCGGACCGCTGTCGATGACATGGGAGTTCATGGCGCACGAGCGGCGGATGCGCGATCCTGAGGCCCATGTACACGGTTGGCGAGATGCTGCGGGAATGGCGGCATCGTCGTCGCCTCAGCCAGCTCGACCTGGCGATCGCCGCGGACGTCTCGGCACGTCACGTCAGCCTGGTCGAGACCGGCAGGTCCCGCCCGAGCACTGACATGATCCTTCGGCTCGCCGACCAGCTCGACATTCCGCTCCGGGACCGCAACCAGCTCCTGCTCGCCGCCGGCTTCGCGCCGCGCTACACCCAGCGGCCGCTCGAGGACGATGCGCTCGCGGCCGCTCGCGAGGCGATCGGCCGGGTTCTGCGCGCCCACGAGCCGTACCCGGCTCTGGTGGTCGACCGCCGCTGGAACATCCTGATGACCAACCGCGCGGTGGACCAGTTCTTCGCCGACGTCGACCCCGAGCTGCTCGAGCCGCCCGTCAACCTCGTCCGCCTCGGTCTCCACCCTCGGGGGCTGGCCCCTCTGGTCGTCAACCTGGCCGACGTACGGGCGGTGTTCCGGGCGCGGGTCAGGCGGCAGCTCGCCGTCGTCGCGGACCCTGAGCTGACCCGGCTCTACGAGGAGGTCCTGGCCCCGGGCGGCCGGGACGAGGAGGCGGGGTCGCTCGCGCTCGAAGCCGATGTCGTGATCCCGATGACGCTTCGAGTCGACGGTCGCGAGCTGAACCTCTTCTCGACCATCACCACCTTCGGGACCCCGATGGACATCACCCTCGACGAGGTGGCGATCGAGTCGTACTACCCGGCCGATGACGCCAGCGCCGCCTACTTCGCCGACAGGTAGCAGCGAGGCTGGGCGGCGAGCGCGGTGGCAGGCCGCGGCTTTCGGGTCGCCGGGTTGTCGCGACGACATGCCGGTTGTGTCCGTGCTGTTGCCCGGCGGGATACTGGAGCCGTGACTAGACCCACGAGCGAGGGACTGGACCCCGCCATCGCCGACCGCCTCAAGCGTGACCCCGACGGGCTGGTGCCCGCGGTGGCGCAGCAGCATGACACCGGCGAGGTGCTGATGCTCGGGTACATGGACGACGAGGCGCTGGCGCGCACGCTCGCGACCGGCCGGGCGACGTACTGGTCCCGCAGCCGGCAGGAGTACTGGGTCAAGGGAGAGACCTCCGGCCACCACCAGTACGTCAAGGAGGTGCGTCTGGACTGCGACGGCGACACGATCCTGCTCAAGGTCGACCAGGTCGGCCCGGCCTGCCACACCGGCGACCACACCTGCTTCGACGCCGGCCTGCTCTCGCAGGGTGCGGTCTCGTGAGGTCTTTCGGGCCGACCCTCACCGCCGGTCTCGTCGGCGCGGCGCTGGCCGCGTGGGCTGGCTCCAACGAGTGGGTCAAGGTGACCGCGCCGGCCCAGATGCCCGCCGACCTCAACGACTCTCCGGCCACCACCGGTCTGGCCCTGGTCGCCCTCGCGGCCTGGGGTGTGGTCCTGGTCACCCGTGGCCTCGTACGCCGCCTGGTGGCCGGCCTCGCCGGCCTGGCCGGGGTCGGGGTGATCGTCACCTTCTTCGGCCATCCCGGGATCGACGCGCTCGGCCGGGCGATCGACTCCGAGGTCGTGTGGGGCGAGACCGAGCACACCACCACCCTCTGGCCCTATCTCGCGCTCCTCGGCGCGGTCCTGACCGTGGCGGCGGCCGTCGCGGCCCTACGTCTGGCCCCTTCTTGGCCCGAGATGGGCCGGCGATACGACGCCCCGGCGACCGCGAAGGCCGAGCGGAAGCCGTTGGAGGAGCAGTCCACGATCGATGTCTGGAAGTCGTTGGACGAGGGTCGGGACCCGACGACGGGGGATCAATGAATACACTGCAGCCAAGCCCCTCTGGATCGCTTCGGGCTTCGCTTCAGCAAAGAACTCGTAGAGGAGTCATCGCATGTCCGCCAGCCACGGCAACACCCCGGCAGCCTGGATCGCAGTCGCGGTCGGCCTCCTCGGGTTCCTGATCGGCAGCGTCGCCATGATGCTCGACCCGATCAGCTGGTTCATCTTCTGGGTGGGTGTGGCCGTCACCGTCGTCGGTGGCCTGCTCTTCATCGTGCTCGCCAAGCTCGGCTTCAACACCGAGTCACACTGAACCGGTGAGACAGCGAGGCCCCCGGCGGATCCGCCGGGGGCCTTGCTGATTTCAAGAGCCGAGCTCAAATGGGCCGAGCTCAGTAGGTGGTGGTGCTCCCGCTGAAGTCGAGTGCGCCGGACAGGTTCAGGATGACCCCGAGGATGCCCAGGACCACGCCGACGATGCCGAGGATGAAGCCGGCCGTGGCCATGCCGCGCCCGCTCTGCGTACCACCGGAGGCGTCGATCTCGTTCTGGGCCATCTTGCCGAGGATGATCGCCGGGATACCGGCGAAGAAACCACAGCAGACGCAGCTGAGGATGCCGAGGACAAGTGCCCAGATCGCCTTCTTGTTGTTGCCTGCAGGCTGCCCAGGCTGCCCGGGTGCCGGCGACCCGTACTGCGGCGGCGGCGGCGGAGTTCCGTAGCTCATGTGTGTCTGACCTCCAAAGTCAGGCGAGATGGGTTGAGATGGAAAGAACTTAACGTTTCCCGCCCGCACTGTGGCGCCAAATCGGGCGTGTCACGGTTCGAGTGAGAGGCTTTGCACGTGGGTCATACCCGGAAACGAGAGGTTTAAACATGTCGGTGCTCGAAAAGATCATCGACGGCGTACGTCTGGACCTGGCTCAGCGCCAGGCGGCGGTGTCGGAGGCGGACCTGCGGGCCCGGCTGGCCGACGTCGACGCGCCCCGCGACCCGATGCCGCACCTGCGTGCGGCCGGCAGCAGCGTGATCGCCGAGGTGAAGCGGAAGAGCCCCTCCAAGGGGGCGCTCGCCGATATCCCCGACCCGGCCGCGCTGGCCGCGAAGTACGCCGCCGGTGGCGCCGCCGCGATCTCCGTGCTCACCGAGGAGCGCCGTTTCGGCGGCTCCCTCGCCGATCTGCGCGCGGTCCGGGCAGCCGTCGAGACGCCGATCCTGCGCAAGGACTTCATCGTCGAGCCGTACCAGCTGCTCGAGGCCAGGGCAGCGGGCGCGGACCTGGCGCTGCTGATCGTCGCGGCGCTGGACGACGACACGTTGCGCAGCCTCTACGAATACGCCGGCGAGCTGGGGCTGACCGTGCTGGTCGAGACCCACGACGAGGCCGAGGTCGCCCGGGCGGTCGACCTCGGTGCCGAGCTGATCGGTGTCAACGCCCGCAACCTGAAGACCCTCGAGATCGACCAGGACGTCTTCGGCCGGCTGGCACCGCTCATCCCCGAGGACCGGGTGAAGGTCGCCGAGTCGGGCATCTTCACCGCCACCGATGTCAAGCGCCACGTCACCGAAGGGGCCCGTGCGGTCCTGGTCGGCGAGGCGCTGGTCAAGCATGGCGACCCGCAAGGCACGGTCGCCGAGTTCACCGGAATCCAAGGCTAGGCCGAGAGCAGATACAGCCATGACAACTCATATCCACGAAACGACGAGCTACGACGCCGACGAGTTCGGCTGGTTCGGTGGCGAGGCCGAGGGCTTCGGCGGCCGCTTCATGCCCGAGGCGCTGATGAAGGCGCTCATCGAGCTCGACGAGGCCTGGCAGGACGCCAAGGCAGACCCGACGTTCGTGGCCGAGTTCGATGCGATCCTGCGTGACTACGCCAACCTGCCCAGCCCGCTCTACCACGCCACCCTGCTCTCCGACCGCCTCGGCGTGCGGGTCCTCCTCAAGCGCGAGGACCTCAACCACACCGGTGCCCACAAGATCCGCAACGTGCTCGGTCAGGCCCTGCTCACCAAGCGGATGGGCAAGACCCGGGTGATCGCCGAGACCGGGGCCGGACAGCACGGCGTCGCCTCCGCGACCGCGGCTGCGTACTTCGGTCTGGACTGCACCGTCTACATGGGCAAGGTCGACACCGACCGCCAGGCACTCAACGTGGCCCGGATGAGGCTGCTCGGTGCCGAGGTCGTCCCGGTGCCCTCCGGCAGCGGCACCCTCAAGGACGCCATCAACGAGGCGCTGCGCGACTGGGTCGCGAGCGTCGACCACACCGCCTACCTCTTCGGCACCGCCGCCGGCCCGCACCCGTTCCCGACGCTGGTCAGGGACATCGTGCGCGGCATCGGCGACGAGGCCCGGGTGCAGGCCGTCGAGCAGTTCGGCGGGCTCCCGAACGCCGTCGTCGCCGCGGTCGGCGGCGGCTCGAACGCGATCGGGCTCTTCACCGCGTTCCTGGACGACGAGGACGTCGAGATCCACGGCTTCGAGGCCGGGGGAGACGGCTTCGAGACCGGCCGTCACGCCGCCACCATCCAGGCCAACGACCCCGGCGTCCTGCACGGCGCACGCACCTACGTGCTCCAGGACGAGGACGGCCAGACCATCGAGTCCCACTCGATCTCCGCCGGTCTCGACTATCCCGGTGTCGGCCCGCAGCACGCCTGGCTGGCCAAGTCCGGCCGCGTCTCCTACACCTCGATCACCGACAAGGAGGCGATGGACGCCTTCGCGCTGCTCTCGCGCTGCGAGGGCATCATCCCCGCGATCGAGTCCGCTCACGCGATCGCCGGCGCCATCAAGATCGCGCCCGAGGTCAAGGAGCGCCACGGCGAGGGCGCCACGATCCTGATCAACCTGTCCGGTCGTGGCGACAAGGACATGGGCACGGCCATCGAGTACTTCGGGCTCGGCGACGAAGGAGCCGGGGCCCGAAGCGACAAGCACAGCGGACTTGGAGAAGCAAAGTGAGTACGTCGTCGGTTGCATACGCGAAGGCGAAGGCCGAGAACCGCGCCGCCCTGGTCGGCTACCTCCCGGCGGGCTTCCCGACGGTCGAGGGGTCGATCGAGGCGCTGACCACGATGGTCGAGGCCGGCTGCGACATCATCGAGATCGGCCTGCCCTACTCCGACCCGGTGATGGACGGCCCCACGATCCAGGATGCCGTGCAGCAGGCGCTCGACGGCGGCGTACGGGTCGACGACGTGTTCCGCGTCGTCGAGGCCGTGGCCGCGACCGGGGTGCCGACCCTGGTGATGACCAGCTGGAACCCGATCGAGCGCCGCGGCGTGGACCGCTTCGCCCAGCAGCTGCAGGACGCCGGTGGTGCCGGCCTGATCACGCCCGACATCACCCCCGACTTCGCGCTGGAGTGGATCGAGGCCGCCGACGCCCGCGATCTCGACAAGGTCTTCCTGGTCGCCCCCAGCAGCACCGACGAGCGGATCACGATGACCACGGCCGAGTGCCGCGGCTTCGTCTACGCCACCGCGGTCATGGGTGTCACCGGCGCTCGCGCGAAGACCTCCGACCTGGCCGCGCCCTTGGTCGCCCGCACCAAGCAGCTCAGCCCTGCCGGGACCGACCTGCCCGTCGGCGTCGGGCTCGGGGTCAGCAACGGCGCCCAGGCGGCCGAGATGGCCGCCTACGCGGACGGCGTCATCGTCGGCTCCGCCTTCGTGCGTACGCTGCTGGACAACCGCTCCGACGAGCAGGCGGCGCTCAAGGCGCTGGCGAGCCTGACCGAGGACCTGGCAGCGGGAGTCCGCGCGCGTTGAGGTTCCTGGCTCTTCCCGTCCTGCTCGTCCTCATCGGCGTGCTCACCGGCTGCGGCGCGCCCGGCACCGGCCAGAAGCCTGCCTCGGAGATGAACGGTCAGGAGCACACGCCCTACCAGCTCTCCGACACCGCGCTGACCGACACCGCCGGTGAGCCGTACTCGATCGCCACCGACGCGGACAGACCGCTGACGCTGGTGTTCTACGGCTACACCCAGTGCCCTGACGAGTGCCCGCTGGTGATGTCGAGCCTGACCGCGGCGCTGACCCGCCTCGACCCCGCCGAGCGTAATCAGGTCGACGTCGTCTTCGTGACCACCGACCCGGCACGCGACACGACGGAGGTGCTCGAGGAGTACCTCGACCGCTACGACGAGGACTTCATCGGTCTCACCGGCGACCTGAAGGACATCGTCACCCTGGCCGAGTCGATGCGGCTCTACGTGGGGGAAGCGGACCGGCTACCGAGCGGGGGCTACGATCTCGGGGTCCACGACACCCACGTCTCCGCCGTCTCCCAGGGACAGGCCAACGTGGTGTGGTCGATGAACACCTCGCCCAAGCAGTTCGCCGACGACATCCACCACCTCCTTGAGGAAGTACCCGCCGCATGATGCTCCCGATGTCCATCCCCAGCCCGGCCGAAGGCGTGCTCTGGCTCGGGCCGGTCCCGTTGCGCGGCTACGCCTTCGCGATCATCCTCGGCATCATCGTCGCGGTCTGGGTCTCCGAGCGGCGCTGGCAGGCTCGCGGCGGCCGGGCCGGTGACATCCAGGACATCGCGCTGTGGGCGGTTCCGTTCGGGCTGATCGGCGGGCGGATCTACCACGTCATGACCGACTGGCAGCTCTACTTCGGCGACGGCGCCAACCCGATCGAGGCGCTCTACATCTGGCGCGGCGGGCTCGGCGTGTGGGGTGCGATCGCGCTGGGCGCGGTGGGCGCGATCATCGGGGCCAAGACCAAGGGCATCAAGATCATCCCGCTGCTGGACACCGTCGCCCCGACCTGTCTGCTCGCGATGGGCATCGGCCGCTGGGGCAACTGGTTCAACCAAGAGCTCTACGGCAGGCCCACCGACCTTCCCTGGGGCCTGGAGATCGACCCGTCGTTCTACCCCGAGGGCCCCGGCCAGTTCCCGGTCGGCACCACGTTCCACCCGACGTTCCTCTACGAGTTCTGCTGGGACATCCTCGCCTTCTTCGTGATCGTCTACCTGCAGAAGAAGCTGCGTCTGGGCGGCGGCCGGGTGGTCGCTCTCTACGTGATGGCCTACTGCCTGGGCCGGGGCATGATCGAGACCCTGCGCATCGACAACGTGCAGCTGGTCGACGTGCTCGGTCTGCGCTGGAGCGAGTGGATGTCGATCATCCTGTTCGTGCTCGCCGCAGCATGGTGGACATATGCCACTGTCACCGGCCGGGGTATGGTCGAGGAGGAGGTCTACAGCGATCCTGCCAAGGCCCCGGCGAACGACACGACGAACGACCCTGCGGACGACACCGAGAACGACGCCGACGAAGACAACGCCGGCGACGTGAGCGACAACGGGACCGACGACGAGGAATCCTCGACAAAGGCCTGATCAGGCGCAGATATCGGGCGCAAGGAAGCGCCCCGCTCGAGGGTGTCCACCGTTCGACCCTCGTGCGCAACCTACGCGTGACACAGTGGTAACCTAGCCGCACTCGCGCGGGCCAACGCTGTCCCCTGCAGATTGCCAGTTTCATCCCCGCAAGGGCGCGCGCACCTGTCGCAGACATCCCCCGCTCCGGACCCGGCTCGAAGCAGAGCCGAAAATCCGGGGCTATTGGGCTGCGTCGGTCGGTGCGTGCCCGAGCCCGGACAGACGGGAGATCCCGGTGCCGTACGAGCACTCGTATCCATCCCCCCAGGGCCTCTATGACCCTCGGTTCGAGAAGGACGCCTGCGGCGTCGCCATGGTTGCGACGCTGACCGGTGAGGCCAGTCACGACATCGTGAAGCAGGGCATCCGTGCCCTGGTGAATCTCGACCACCGCGGCGCCGCCGGCGCCGAGACCAACTCTGGCGACGGCGCCGGGATCCTGCTTCAGGTCCCCGACGCCTTCCTGCGTGAGGTCGTCGACTTCGACCTTCCGGCCGAGCGCGCCTACGCCGTCGGCACCGCCTTCGTCCCCGGCGACGCCGACCAGGTCGAGCGCACCGTGAAGCTGGTCGAGGAGATCGCGACCGAGGAGGGCCTCGAGGTCCTCGGCTGGCGCGACGTGCCGGTCAACCCGGACTCCCTCGGTGCCACCGCCAAGGCGGTCATGCCGACCTTCCGGCAGCTCTTCGTCGCCGGCGCCAAGCAGCGCGTGACGGGCCTGGCTCTGGAGCGGCTCGCCTTCTGCCTGCGCAAGCGCGCGGAGAGGGAGACCGACGTCTACTTCCCCTCGCTCTCCAGCCGCACCATCGTCTACAAGGGCATGCTCACCACGCCCCAGCTGGCCGAGGTGTTCCCCGACCTGGTCGACGAGCGGGTCGCCTCCGCGATCGCCGTCGTGCACAGCCGGTTCTCGACCAACACCTTCCCGAGCTGGCCGCTCAGCCACCCGTTCCGGTTCATCGCCCACAACGGCGAGATCAACACCGTGATGGGCAACCGCAACTGGATGAAGGCGCGCGAGTCGCTGCTCGAGTCCGAGCTGATCCCCGGCGACCTGGAGCGGCTCTTCCCGATCTGCACCGAGGGCGTCTCCGACTCCGCCTCCTTCGACGAGGTCCTCGAGCTGCTCCACCTGGCCGGCCGCAGCCTGCCGCACGCCATGCTGATGATGATCCCGGAGGCGTGGGAGAAGCACGAGGAGATGGACTCCGCCCGCAAGGCGTTCTACGAGTTCCACTCCTCGCTGATGGAGCCCTGGGACGGTCCCGCGTCGGTCGTGTTCACCGACGGCACCCAGATCGGCGCGGTCCTCGACCGCAACGGCCTGCGTCCCTCCCGCTACTGGGTCACCGAGGACGGCCTGGTCGTGCTCGGCTCCGAGGCCGGGGTGCTGGCCGACATCGACCCCGCCACCGTGGTCCGCAAGGGCCGGGTCCAGCCGGGCAAGATGTTCCTGGTCGACACCGCGGAGCACCGGATCATCGAGGACGACGAGATCAAGTCCGAGCTCGCCACCGAACACCCCTACGACGAGTGGCTCCACGCCGGTCTCGTACGCCTCGAGGACATCCCCGAGCGCGAGCACATCGTCCACACCCACGCGAGCGTGACCCGTCGCCAGCAGGTCTTCGGCTACACCGAGGAGGAGCTGCGCGTCCTGCTCGCGCCGATGGCCAACACCGGCGCCGAGCCGATCGGCTCGATGGGCACCGACAGCCCGATCGCGGCGCTGAGCGACAAGCCCCGGATGCTGTTCGACTACTTCGCCCAGCTCTTCGCGCAGGTCACCAACCCGCCGCTGGACGCGATCCGCGAGGAGCTCGTCACCAGCCTGGCCGGCACCATCGGCGCCGAGTCCAACCTGCTGAGCCCCGGCCCGGCCTCGTGCCGCCAGATCGTGCTGCCGTTCCCGGTCATCTCCAACGACGACCTGGCCAAGATCCGTCACATCAACCGTGACGGCGACATGCCGGGCTTCCAGGTCCACATCGTCCGCGGCCTCTACGAGGTCGACGGCGGTGCCGAGGCCCTGCAGGGGCGCCTGGACGAGATCGCCGCCGAGGTCTCCCAGGCGATCGAGGACGGTGCCCGCATCATCGTCCTCTCCGACCGCCACTCCACCCAGGAGATGGCGCCGATCCCGTCGCTGCTGCTCACCGGCGCCGTCCACCACCACCTGGTCCGCGAGCGCACCCGTTCGCAGGTCGGCCTCCTGATCGAGGCCGGGGACGTACGCGAGGTCCACCACGTCGCTCTGCTGATCGGCTACGGCGCCGCCGCGGTCAACCCCTATCTCGCGATCGAGTCCGTCGAGGACCTCGCCTTCGAGGGCTACTTCGTGAAGGCCGACGCCGAGGCGGCGATGGCCAACACGATCAAGGCGCTCGGCAAGGGTGTCCTCAAGGTGATGTCGAAGATCGGCGTCTCCACGGTCGCCTCCTACACCGGCGCTCAGATCTTCGAGGCCGTCGGTCTGTCCAGGGATGTCGTGGACCGCTACTTCACCGGGACCACGTCCAAGCTGGGCGGCATCGGCCTCGACGTGATCGCCGAGGAGGTCGCGAAGCGGCACGCCACCGCGTACCCGCGCGACGGAGTCGCCAACGCCCACCGCGCGCTGCCGATCGGCGGCGAGTACCAGTGGCGTCGCGAGGGCGAGCCGCACCTGTTCGACCCGGAGACGATCTTCCGGCTCCAGCACGCCACCCGCACCGGCCGCTACGACGTCTTCAAGCAGTACACCGACCGCGTCAACGAGCAGTCCGAGCGACTGATGACGCTGCGTGGGCTCTTCAAGCTCAAGAGCGCCGAGGAGCTGGGTCGTCAGTCGATCTCGATCGACGAGGTCGAGCCCGTCGAGGCGATCGTCAAGCGCTTCTCGACCGGTGCGATGTCCTACGGCTCGATCTCCCAGGAGGCTCACGAGACGCTCGCCGTCGCGATGAACATCCTCGGCGGCAAGTCCAACACCGGCGAGGGCGGCGAGGACCCGGATCGTCTCTACGACCCGAAGCGCCGCTCGTCCATCAAGCAGGTGGCCTCGGGCCGCTTCGGCGTCACCAGCGAGTACCTGACCAACGCCGACGACATCCAGATCAAGATGGCCCAGGGCGCCAAGCCCGGCGAAGGCGGCCAGCTGCCCGGCCACAAGGTCTACCCGTGGGTGGCCAAGACGCGTCACTCGACGCCGGGCGTCGGGCTCATCTCGCCGCCGCCGCACCACGACATCTACTCGATCGAGGACCTGGCTCAGCTGATCCACGACCTCAAGAACGCCAACCCGGCCGCTCGCGTCCACGTGAAGCTCGTGGCCGAGGTCGGTGTCGGCACCGTCGCCGCGGGTGTCTCCAAGGCGCACGCCGACGTGGTGCTGATCTCCGGCCACGACGGCGGCACCGGCGCGTCCCCGCTGACGTCGCTGAAGCACGCCGGCGGTCCCTGGGAGCTCGGTCTCGCCGAGGCGCAGCAGACGCTGCTCCTCAACGGGCTGCGCGACCGGATCGTGGTGCAGACCGACGGCCAGCTCAAGACCGGTCGAGACGTGGTCATCGCCGCGCTGCTCGGCGCCGAGGAGTTCGGCTTCGCCACCGCGCCGCTGGTCGTCTCCGGCTGCGTGATGATGCGGGTCTGCCACCTCGACACCTGCCCGGTCGGCGTCGCCACCCAGAACCCGGTCCTGCGTGAGCGGTTCACCGGGAAGGCCGAGCACGTCGTCAACTTCATGCGCTACATCGCCGAGGAGGTCCGCGAGCTCCTCGCCGTGCTCGGCTTCCGCACCATCGACGAGGCCGTCGGCCACGCCGAGGCGCTCGACGCACGCGACGCGATCGACCACTGGAAGGCCTCCGGGCTCGACCTGGCGCCGATCTTCACTCGTGTGGAGTCGCCGCAGCAGTTCTCCGACCAGGCTCTCCACAACACCAAGACCCAGGACCACGGGCTGGAGAAGTCCCTCGACGTCAACGAGCTGCTGCCGCTCGCGGCGCCGGCGCTCGAGCGTGGCGAGCCGGTGCGCGCCCAGCTGCCGATCCGCAACGTCAACCGCACCGTCGGCACGCTTCTCGGTCACGAGATCACCAAGCGCTACCGCGGCGCCGGCCTGCCCGAGGGGACGATCGACATCACCTTCACCGGCTCCGCCGGCCAGTCGTTCGGCGCGTTCATCCCCAGCGGGCTGACGCTACGGCTGGAAGGAGACGCCAACGACTACGTCGGCAAGGGCATCTCCGGTGGCCGGTTGGTCATCCGTCCGGAGCGTACGGCCGGGTTCAGGGCCGAGGACCACATCATCGCCGGCAACACGCTGGCCTATGGCGCCACCAGCGGGCGGATCCACATCCGCGGAGGCGTGGGGGAGCGGGCCGCGGTCCGCAACTCGGGTGCCAGCATCGTCACCGAGGGTGTCGGCGACCACGGCTGCGAGTACATGACCGGTGGTCGTGTCGTCGTGCTCGGCCCGACCGGGCGCAACTTCGCGGCCGGCATGTCCGGCGGCATCGCGTGGGTCCTCGACTTCGCGCAGCAGCGGCTCAACGGCGAGCTGGTCGACGCCACCGGCGTCGAGGAGAAGTACGCCGCCGAGCTCGAGCAGCTCGTCCGCGACCACCTCGAGGAGACCGGCTCGGCTGTCGCCGAGGCGCTCCTGGCCGACTGGCCCAATTCTCTGACCCGCTTCACGCAGGTCATGCCCAGTGACTACAAGCGCGTGCTCGAAGCTCAGGAGGAGGCCCTCGAGGAGGGTCTCGACGAGGACGAGGCTGCCGCGCGGATTATGGAGGTACTTCATGGATGAGCTTGCGAAGTCCATGAACATCCAACACAGCATGGCTGACCCTGCTGAGTCGAAGAAGGAGGCCTTCTGTGGCTGACCCCAAGGGTTTTCTGAAGAACGGTCGCGAGGTCGCGACCCGGCGTCCCGTCGACGAGCGTGTCAAGGACTGGCACGAGGTCTACCCGGGCAAGATCGGCAAGACCCTGCTGCCGATCATCAACACCCAGGCCGCGCGCTGCATGGACTGCGGCATCCCGTTCTGCCACCAGGGCTGCCCGCTCGGCAACATCATCCCCGAGTGGAACGACCTGGTCTGGCGCAACGACTGGGAGGGCGCCTCGGAGCGTCTGCACGCGACCAACAACTTCCCCGAGTTCACCGGTCGCCTCTGCCCGGCTCCGTGCGAGTCCGCCTGTGTCCTGGGCATCAACCAGCCCGCGGTGACGATCAAGAACATCGAGGTCTCGATCATCGACAAGGCCTGGGACGCGGGCTACGTCAAGCCGCAGCCGCCCGAGTGGCTCTCCGGCAAGGCGGTCGCCGTCATCGGCTCGGGCCCCGCGGGCCTGGCCGCCGCCCAGCAGCTCACCCGGTCGGGCCACACCGTGGCCGTCTACGAGCGGGCGGACAAGATCGGCGGCCTGATGCGCTACGGCATCCCCGAGTTCAAGATGGAGAAGTCCCAGGTCGACCAGCGCCTGGCGCAGATGCGCCGCGAGGGCACGGTCTTCCGTCCGGGCGTCGACGTCGGCGCCGACATCACCGGTGCGCAGCTCCAGGACCGCTACGACGCGATCGTGCTGGCCAACGGCTCGACCGTCGGTCGCGACCTGCCGGTCCCCGGGCGTGAGCTGAGCGGGATCCACCAGGCGATGGAGTACCTGCCGCAGTCCAACCGCGCCTCGCTCGGCGAGGCCGTCCCCGACCAGATCCTGGCCGAGGGCAAGCACGTGGTCATCATCGGCGGCGGTGACACCGGCGCCGACTGCCTCGGCACCGCGATCCGCCAGGGCGCGGAGTCGATCACGCAGCTGGAGATCATGCCCCGCCCGCCGGAGGAGCGCCCCGACGCTCAGCCGTGGCCGACGTACCCGATGACCTACCGGGTCGCCTCTGCGCACGAGGAGGGTGGCGAGCGGGTCTACGCCGTCTCCACCAAGGAGTTCCTCGGCACCGAGGACGGCCGCGTACGCGCCCTGAAGCTGGTCGAGGTCGAGTTCATCGACGGCAAGCTGACCGAGAAGGAGGGGACGGAGAAGGAGATCCCCGCCGACCTCGTCCTGCTGGCGATGGGCTTCACCGGCCCGGAGAAGGACGGCCTCCTCACCCAGCTGGGTGTGGAGTACGACGCTCGCGGCAACGTCGCTCGCGACGACTCCTACGCCACCTCCGTCCCCGGCGTGTACGTCGCCGGTGACGCGGGTCGCGGACAGTCGCTGATCGTGTGGGCGATCGCCGAGGGCCGCGCAGCCGCGGCCGCGGTCGACACCTTCCTCACCGGCTCGACCAACCTGCCGGCGCCGATCCGCCCGACGGACCGACAGCTGATGGTCTGAGGCTGACGCACCGAGGCTGACACCGAGGCACAACGGCGTGCCGATGACTGGCCCGGCACCCCCACATCGGGGGTGCCGGGCCAGTCGGTTCCGTCGTTCGGTTTGAGAGGGCGGCCAACGGGCAGGAGACTGGCGCCATGCCGCACGTACCCGCCGTCGCGATTCCCAGGGAGTGCACGATCGCCGACGCGCTCGAGATCGTCGGCGACCGCTGGAGCCTGCTCGTCGTACGAGAGCTCTTCTACGACCAGCTCCGGTTCTCCCAGATCGCGCGCAACACCGGCGCGCCCCGGGACGTGCTCACCGTGCGGTTGCGCAAGCTGGTCGAGCACGGCGTGATCGCGCGGGAGCAGTACAGCGAGCGTCCGGTCCGCTACGAGTATCGGCTCACGCCGGCCGGCCGCGCGCTCTCCCCGGTGCTGCTCACGCTCAAGAAGTGGGGGAGCGATCATGCCCGTCCCGGCGTCGATCCGGCGCCGCTGCTACACACTTGTGGCGAGGAGTTTGTCGCTCACGTGCATTGTCGCGCCTGTGGGGAGGGGCTAGCCGCCGGCGAGCTCTCGCTGGGCGCGCCGCGGGCAGGCGACGTCTGGCTCGGGGCTCGGGTGTGAATGCTCGATGAATGACCAGATCGGGCCGCCTCGCGGGTGCTGGTTTGAACGTTCCAGAGGGGTAGTCTGGGCTCCCGTGAGAAGAGCCAAGATCGTCTGCACCCTGGGACCCGCCGTCGGGACGGAGCGTCGCATCCGCGAGCTCGTCTACGCAGGCATGGACGTCGCCCGGATGAACATGAGCCACGGGTCCCATGACGACCACTCCAGCAACTACGCGCTGGTGCGGGAGGCCGCTGCGGCGAGCGGGCACAGCGTCGGCATCTTCGCCGACCTGCAGGGTCCCAAGATCCGCCTCGAGCGCTTCGAGGAGGGGTCGACCACCCTGCACCGCGGTCAGGCCTGGACGATCACCACCCGGGACGTGCCCGGCACGGACAAGATCTGCGGGACGACCTACAAGGGCCTTCCCGGCGACGTGAAGGTCGGCGACCCGATCCTGATCGACGACGGCAAGCTGCGGCTTCGGGTCACCGCGGTCGACGACACCGAAGTCCACACCGAGGTGCTGGTCGGCGGGAAGGTGTCCAACAACAAGGGCATCAACCTGCCCGGCGTCGCCGTCTCCGTGCCTGCCCTCTCCGAGAAGGACGAGGAAGACCTCCGGTTCGCGCTCAGGCTCGGCGTCGACATGATCGCGCTCAGCTTCGTGCGCAACGCGAAGGACTACGCGGACGTCCGCAAGATCATGGACGAGGAGGGGCGCGTCGTCCCGGTCATCGCCAAGATCGAGAAGCCGCAGGCGATCGACAACCTCGACGAGGTCATCGCCGCCTTCGACATGTTCATGGTCGCCCGTGGTGACCTCGGCGTGGAGTGCCCGCTCGAGGAGGTGCCGTTCCTGCAGAAGCGGATCATCGAGCTGGCTCGGCTCAACGCCAAGCCGGTCATCGTCGCCACCCAGATGCTCGACTCGATGATCTCCAGCCCGGCGCCCACCCGCGCCGAGGCCAACGACGTCGCCAACGCCGTCCTCGACGGCGCCGACGCGGTGATGCTCTCCGCGGAGACGAGCGTGGGTGACTATCCGATCCACACGGTCGAGACGATGGCGCGCATCATCGCCGCCACCGAGCGCCACGCGTTCTCCTCGGAGGGCAGCCGCGCCGCCGAGCTGAGCCCCATCGACTGGGACCCGCACACCCGCTCCGGAGTCATCGCCAAGGCCGCCGCCGAGGTCGCCGACCGGGTCGGCGCGAAATACCTGGTCGCCTTCACCACCTCCGGCGACTCCGCCCGCCGCCTCTCCCGGCTGCGCGGTGTGATCCCGCTGCTCGCCTTCACCCCCTCCGACGCCGTACGCAGCCAGCTCGCGCTCAGCTGGGGCACCGAGACCTTCCGCACCGACGAGGTCGAGCACACCGACGAGATGGTCCGCCAGGTCGACGAGAACCTGCTCAAGCTCGGCCGCGTGGAGGAGGGTGAGTTCGTGGTGATCATCGCCGGCTCGCCCCCCGGGATCCCCGGCTCCACCAACGCCCTGCGCATCCACCGCATCGGCGACGCGATCAACGCGGTCGCGCCTGCTTACGAGCGCAAGAGCTAGCTTTTCGGGCCGATCAGGGCGTCGAGCGCTGCGACCGCTTCGCGGCGCGAGACGCTGATCGTCTTCCAGCTGGACTGACGCCATGGGATCTCGACGATGTCTAGGGCCCAGGTGCACAGGCCGCGGATGTCTTCGGAGACGTTGACGAACTGCCAGCGGCCGTATTCATAGCGCTTCTTCTGTCCAGCAACGACGCGTGTGGCCCAGTTGTTCACGCGGCATCCGTCGGAGTGGAACAAGCCTCGGAAAAACGGGCCGGGGTGGGCCGAGACGACGTGATGTTGCCAGTCCTCGAGGACGATCGCGCGTTCGTGCTTGCGACCGCGACCATGCTGCGGGAAGAGACAGAGCATGTGTTTCCACGAGATCGTCGTGATGACTGCTCCGGGGACGAGGCGAATGTGGGGTAGCCCACCGGGCTTGACCCGCATCATCAGTTCTTTGAGGCGCCGGTTGTCCTCGGGATATTTCCTGTCGTTGATGATGTGCAGGTTGAACACGTCACGGTGTCCTTCGCTGATGTGACCGTCGCCGAGATACCACCCCAGAAGCTCTGCGTACGCCGCCTCGTCGAGGTCTGCACCGTCGCAGCGCGGGCATGGCGGAGCGAGGTGGGTCTGGCCACGCGCCACCCCGCGCCGTTGATAGAGACGTCGCCATCGACGGATCGTCTTGATGGCCACCCCTGTGCTGTTTCGCGTTCACAGCATCGCTGAAGCCAGCGTCGGACATTCGCAACGCGCTGTCGACGACCGACTGAGGGCGGACATGAACAATGTGACCATCATGAGCGTGGCCACCGACAGTTTCGTGGTGCCGGATGTGGGATTCGAACCCACAAGCCCTTTCGGGCAACGGTGTTTGAGACCGCAGCGTATGCCGTTCCGCCAATCCGGCCGGATCGAGAGAAAACCTACCGGACCGTGTCTGAGAACACGTAGCCGGTGCGGGCATGCGATGGCCTAGTCTGTGCTCGTGACGCAGAGCAACCCCAGCAGCACCCCCGAGACCCATACGCGGCGAACGGTCGTCATCGCGGAGGACGAGGTCCTGATCCGGATGGACCTCAAGGAGATGCTCACCGAGGAGGGGTACGACGTCGTCGGCGAGGCCGGGGACGGCAAGGCCGCGATCGAGCTCACCACCGAGCACCGACCCGACCTGGTGATCCTCGACGTGAAGATGCCGGTGCTCGACGGGATCGCGGCGGCGGAGGCGATCGCCCGCGACCGGATCGCGCCGGTCGTGATGCTGACCGCCTTCTCCCAGCGTGAGCTGGTGGAGCGTGCCCGCGACGCGGGTGCGATGGCCTACCTCGTCAAGCCGTTCAACATCACCGACCTGGTGCCCGCGATCGAGCTTGCGGTGAGCCGCTTCCAAGAGCTCGCCCAGCTCGAGAAGGAGGTCGCCGGTCTTACCGACCGGCTCGAGACCCGCAAGGCTGTGGACCGGGCCAAGGGGATCCTGCAGGAGGGGCTCACGCTCAGCGAGCCCGAGGCGTTCCGATGGATCCAGAAGACCGCGATGGACCTGCGGCTGTCGATGCGCCAGGTCGCCGAGGGCGTCATCGAGCACGGGGTCAGCGGGCCTCAGGCCTGACCCGTTCCGCCCCGCTCACACCGCGGCAGGTAAACGTCACATCACAGATCGGTTGCGGTCTTCACCGTGGCGCCGCACCCGTGTCCTTCCTGCACAAAGTCTGCCTAGACTGCCCCGGCGGATCCGGCTGACCAGTAACCCCCAGCTGGTGTCAGGGTCCGTCCTAGGACACACAGGTAGGAGTACCCACGTGCGCAAGCGGCTCTACAGAGTCCTGGTCGCGCTCATCGGTGCGCTGATGGTGCTGATGGTAGGAACCTTGGGAGCCGCACAGGCGACCGAGACCCCACCGCCAGACGCCACCGCGATCCAGGTGACGCTTCAGGACGAGGCCAACAAGGATGCCGAAGGCAATCCGAAGCCGATCGAAGGAGTGACCCTCGAGGTCACCAAGGACGGCGAGAAGGCCGGCGAAGGCGTCACCGACGCCGAAGGTGTGGCGATCATCGAAGTCGACGAGCTCGGGGAGTACGTCGTCAGTCTCGATGAGAAGACGCTTCCGTCGGGGACCGTCCTCGACGAGAACACCAAGAACGAGGCCACCGTCCAGGTTCGTTTCCAGGGCCCCAACAACCGGGCGATCTTCCCGATCGGGGTGACGGCCGGTGAGCAGTCGAGCTTCGGCAAGGACCTCGCGCAGAACCTGCGTGCAGGCATCGTGTTCGCGCTGGTCCTGTGCCTGGCCGCTCTCGGGTTCTCGCTGGTCTTCGGCACGACCGGTCTGTCCAACTTCGCCCACGGTGAGCTGCTCACCTTCGGTGCGGTGATGGCCTGGACCTTCGACCAGATCTTCAAGACCGGAGCCTTGGCGACGTACTCGGTGATCTTGGCGGGCATCATCGCGGTGTTGCTCGGCGGCTTCGGCGGCTACGTCCAGGACAAGGTGCTGTGGGGTCCGTTGCGGCGCCGCGGCACCGGCCTGATCGCGATGATGATCGTCTCGATCGGTCTGGCGATCTTCCTGCGCTACATCTACCAGTACTTCTACACCTCCTCGACCAGGTCGGTGTCCCAGTACTCCGGTCAGCAGCGCGAGCAGCACTGGTACTACCTCGGCCTCTCGCTCGCCGACCGTGAGGCGGTCATCATCCTCATCTCGGTCGTCACGATCACCGCGGTCTGCCTGTGGCTGGCCAAGAGCCGGATGGGCAAGGCGATGCGGGCGGTCTCCGACAACCCGGCGCTGGCCGCCTCCTCCGGGATGCGGGTCGACGGCGTCATCACCAACGCGTGGGTGATCGGTGGCGCCCTGACCGCGATGTCCGGTGTGCTCTACGCCCTCACGCTGCAGGTCAACGCCTTCATGGGCATGCGCATCCTCCTGGTCATCTTCGCCGCGGTCACCCTCGGTGGCCTCGGGACGATCTGGGGATCGCTGGTCGGCTCGCTGGTGATCGGGCTCGTCTACGAGCTCGGGCCGCTGTTCGGCGTACCCACGTCGATCAAGGAGGTCGGCCCGCTGCTGATCATGATCGTGATCTTGCTGGTGCGTCCCCAGGGCATCCTGGGTCGTAAAGAGCGGCTCGGGTAGGAGAGACAATGGATATTCTCGACATTCTCCGGGCAGCGCTGCAGCAGGCGCTGGGCCCGCAGGCGATCGTCTTCGCCCTGGCC
Organism: Nocardioides panzhihuensis; assembly: GCF_013408335.1. NCBI lineage: Bacteria > Bacillati > Actinomycetota > Actinomycetes > Propionibacteriales > Nocardioidaceae > Nocardioides > Nocardioides panzhihuensis. The sequence continues at coordinate 1,319,307 of NZ_JACBZR010000001.1, forward strand.
GCCATCGGCCTCAACATCCACTTCGGCTACACCGGACTGCTCAACTTCGGCCAGGCCGGGTTCGTCGCGGTGGGTGCGTACGGTCTGGCCGTCTCGGTGGTCACCTTCGGCGCGCCGTTCTGGCTCGGCGTCGTGATGGCGATGGTCGCCCCGCTCGTGCTGGCGGTGATCCTCGGTGTGCCGACCCTGCGTCTGCGCGCCGACTATCTGGCCATCGTCACCATCGCCGCCGCAGAGGTGCTTCGGTTCGTCTTCGGAGCGGTGGAGACCAAGGACATCTTCGGTGGCTCCAACGGGCTCAACGGGTATGCCCGGCCGTTCCAGGAGGCCAACCCCTACAGCAGCGGTATCGATCTGGGCATCGTCGCGTTCGGGCGCAACGACCTGTGGTCGCTGACCGTCGGCTGGATCCTGGTCGGGCTGTGCTGCCTGCTGGTGTGGGCACTGATGCGCAGCCCGTGGGGGCGTGTGCTCCGCTCGATCCGTGAGGACGAGGACGCGGTCCGCTCGCTGGGCAAGAACGTGTTCGCCTACAAGATGCAGGCGCTCGCGCTCGGTGGCGTCATCGGCGGTCTGGGCGGCATGTTCCTGGCGCTCAAGCAGGCGTCCGTCGTCCCGAGCGACTACTCGACGCTGATGACCTTCTACGCCTTCGCGGCGCTGCTCCTCGGTGGCGCTGCTCGGGTGATGGGCCCGGTCATCGGTGCGATCCTGTTCTGGTTCCTGATCGCGGGCCTGGGCTCGTTCTTCAGCCAGTCTGCCGGCGACGGCGGCTGGATCCCGACGGTGATCATGTCCGACACCCAGGCCAGCCTGATCCGCTACATCGTGCTCGGCCTGGCCATCATGCTGCTGATGATCTTCCGCCCGCAGGGGATCTTCGGCGACCGTAGGGAGATCGCGATCGATGGACGCTGACATGACTGACCAGAAGAACGCCGGCACGACCGAGACGGGGCCCGCGGGCCTCGTCGGGGTGAGCACGGAGCCGGGGGCGAAGAAGCCCGACCCGATCCTGGTCGCCGACAACATCACGCGTATGTTCGGCGGGCTGACCGCCGTCGACGTCGAGCACGTCGAGATCCAGCGGGGTGCGATCACCGCCCTGATCGGTCCCAACGGCGCCGGCAAGACGACCTTCTTCAACCTGCTGACCGGCTTCGATCAGCCCAACTCCGGCTCATGGAGCCTGGAGGGCAGGTCGCTCAAGGGCATGGCTCCCTACAAGGTCGCCCGCCTCGGGATGGTGCGCACCTTCCAGCTCACCAAGGTGCTGGCAAAGCTCACCGTCATCGAGAACATGCGCCTGGGCGCCACCGGCCAGAAGGGTGAGCGGTTCTGGGCCGCGCCGTTCAAGTTCCTGTGGAGCAAGCAGGAGGACCAGGTCACCGAGAAGGCCGACGAGCTGCTCGCCCGGTTCCTGCTCGACAAGAAGCGTGAGGACTTCGCGGGATCCCTCTCGGGCGGCCAGCGAAAGCTGCTGGAGATGGCCCGCGCGCTCATGGTCGACCCCGAGGTGGTCATGCTCGACGAGCCGATGGCGGGGGTCAACCCTGCCCTGAAGCAGTCGCTGCTCGGCCACGTGAAGTCGCTGCGCGACGAGGGCCGCACCGTCCTCTTCGTGGAGCACGACATGGACATGGTCCGCGACATCTCCGACTGGGTCATCGTGATGGCTCAGGGCAAGATCGTCGCGGAGGGCACTCCGGAGTCGGTCATGGCCGACCAGCGTGTCATCGACGCCTATCTCGGGGCTCACCACGACACCGATCTGAGCGAGCTCGACGAGGAGCGGCTCGAGGCCGAGGTCGAGGCCGAGATCGCCCAACAGGAGGACTCGAAGTGACTTCCACCGATGCGGACGAGTTCCGCGAGACGCACCTGCGCGAGGCCGAGGGTGCGGTCCTCCGGGCCGACGGCCTGATCGCCGGCTACCTCCCCGGAGTCAACATCCTCAACGACACCGACCTCTACTGCCAGCCCGGCGAGCTGGTCGGCATCATCGGCCCCAACGGCGCCGGCAAGTCGACGCTGCTCAAGGCGCTGTTCGGTCTGGTGAAGATCCATGAGGGCTCGGTACGCCTCGAGGGTGAGGACATCACCGGAAAGCGGGCAGATGAGCTGGTCAGCCGCGGGATCGGGTTCGTCCCGCAGTCCAACAACGTCTTCCCGAGCCTGACCATCGAGGAGAACCTCCTGATGGGCTGCTACCAGGCCCCGAAGAAGTTCACCGAGCGCTTCGACTTCGTGACCGGGATCTTCCCGGCCCTGGGGGAGCGTCGCAAGCAGCGGGCCGGCGGTCTCTCCGGCGGTGAGCGGCAGATGGTCGCGATGGGACGGGCGCTGATGATGGACCCGTCGGTCCTGCTGCTGGACGAGCCCTCCGCGGGGCTCTCGCCGGTGATGCAGGACGAGGTCTTCGTCCAGACCCGCAAGATCAACAAGGCCGGAGTCTCGGTCGTGATGGTCGAGCAGAACGCCCGCCGCTGCCTGCAGATCTGCGACCGCGGCTACGTGCTCGATCAGGGCCGCAACGCCTACACCGGGCCTGGACGCGAGCTCGCCGACGACCCGAAGGTGATCGAGCTCTATCTCGGCACCCTCGGTGCCAAGGAAGACTGAGCGCCCACATCCGAACGCCCAGGGCCCCGGAGCAGCACGCTCCGGGGCCCTGGGCGATGTTCAGGCGACGGTGTGCGAACGCCGCTGCGAGCGCCGCGCGGCGAGCAGCTCGCCGACCGCGCTGGACTGCTTCGGGCTGCGAGACATCCTGGCGTGGTGAGGAAGGGCTCTGCCGAGGACATTGAGCCGGGATCGTACGACGGCGGTCGGCGCGACGCGCATGACAGCCTGAGCGCTGAGGCCGAGCCGGGCCAGGAACCGGTTTCCGTCACGGCCGGCGGCGGAGCCCGCGGCCGCGATCGTCCGGACCCCGCGCTCCTCGGCGAAGACGACGGCCGTCTCCATCAGCATCCGGCCCACGCCACGGCGGCGGAAGCTGGGAACGACGTGGGGAGCGAAGATCTGCACGGTCGGCTCCAGGTTGAGCGGCCCGAAGGTCGTCGCACGCAGGTAGACCGCCCCGACAGGATCGCTGCCGCACTCGGCGACCAGCAGACGCTGGTCGGGGGAGGCCTCGGCGTCGAGGATGATCGTCTCCAGGTCGCTCAGCTGCTCGGGGGCATCGGCCATCCGCAACGAGTCCTGCCAGATGCCGAGAAGGAAGAGCGCATCATCGGCCCGTGCCTCTCGCATCGTCACCGGAACCCTGCTCATCGAGTCGCTCCTCCAACGGTGGGATGCGTACGGATCATCACAATTCCTCCACGATCGAGCCTGTTCCTGGCGGGAATCGGTTTCCCGAGTGATCATGGGTCACCACGGCCCCGATCATACGGAGCCGATCATCGCGGCAACCCAGGCAATGATGCCATGGGGGAGATGTAACGGATTGGTGAAAAGACACGTCCCTCGGGTGCTTCACCCCCCGTGCGTCTCTAGTGTTTCTCCGCAAGGTCCGACGTGAGCCGGGCCAGCCCATACGAAAGAGGGACTTAGCAGTGAACTCATCATCCTCTACCTGGGTGAAGCTGGCCGCAGGCGCCGGCGCCTTGGCGCTCAGCTTCACCCTCGCCGCCTGCGGCGGCGAAACCGCTTCCGAGGAGCCGGAGAAGAAGGCCGCCCCCAAGGGCGACGGCACTCTCACCATCGGGCAGCTCCTCCCGCAGACCGGCAGCCTCGCGTTCCTCGGCCCGCCCGAGTTCGCCGGCTCCGACCTGGCGATCCAGGACATCAACGCCGCCGGCGGTGTGCTCGGCAAGGACGTCACGACGGCCGTCGCCGACTCGGGTGACACCACCGCCGCGATCGCCCCCGCCGAGGCGGACAAGCTCCTCTCCGCCAAGTCCGACGTCATCGTCGGCACCGCCTCCTCGGGCGTGTCGATGACGGTGATCGACAAGATCATGTCGGCCGGCACGGTCATGTTCTCCCCGGCCAACACCTCGACCGAGTTCGACGAGGGCGACTACGCCAAGCCGGACCTCTACTTCCGTACGGCTCCGTCCGACATCCTGCAGGGTGCCGTCATGGCCAACCTGCTGCTCGAGGACAAGCGCACCAACGTGGCGATCCTGGCCCGCCAGGACGCTTACGGCGAGACGCTCGCCGAGGAGATCAAGGCCAACCTCGAGGGCGCCGGCTCCAAGGTGGCGACCACGGCGTACTACTCCGAGGACGCCTCCTCCTACAGCGCCCAGATCAACGAGATCGCCGGCGCCGGTGCCGACGCGGTCGTCGTGATCGCGTTCGAGGAGACCAAGAAGCTGGTCCCTCAGCTCATCTCCGCGGGCGTGGGCCCGGCGAAGCTGCCGACGTACTTCGTCGACGGCAACCTGTCGGACTACTCCGCTGACTTCAGCAAGGGCGAGCTCAAGGGCGTCAAGGGCACCCTCCCGGGCGCCGAGACCGCCGGCGACTTCAAGGCGCAGCTGCTGAAGGTCGACCCGAAGCTGAAGGACTACTCCTACTCCGCCGAGTCCTACGACGCCACGGTCGTCTCCGCTCTGGCGGCGACCCAGGCCGAGAGCGACGCTGGTGAGGCCATCGCCGCGGAGATCGTCGACATCACCACCGGTGGTGAGAAGTGCGAGACGTACGCCGACTGCGTCGCGCTGATCAAGGACGGCAAGGACATCGACTACGACGGCAAGTCCGGTCCGATCGAGCTCGGCGAGACCGGTAGCCCGACGGCCGCGTCCATCGGTATCTACCAGTACAACGACAAGGGCACCTACGCCCCGGTCAAGTACATCGCTGGGGAAGTCTGAGCCTGTGACCCTGCGACGAAGTCGCAGGGTCACGACGCGAAGAGATCGAGCGAGCGCAGCGGGTGAGCTTGCGAACCCGCGAAGCGGGTCGAGATCCGATCTTTGAGCAAAGTTCGACAGTGAAGGGCCCCGGAGCGAACCGCTCCGGGGCCCTTCTACGTGGTTTTCTACATCGAGATCCGGTCGGCGTCGATGAGCGAGCAGGTGATCCGCGAGGTGCAGACCCGCTTGCCGCGCTCGTCGGTGATCACGACCTCGTAGGCCGCCGAGCTGCGCCCGAGGTGGATGGCCGTCGCGGTGCCGGTGACGATGCCGGAGGTCGCCGCGCGGTGGTGGGTGGCGTTGATGTCGACACCGACCGCGACCTTGCCCACCGAGTGGCCGTGGATCCCGGAGCCGATCGACCCGAGGGTCTCGGCGAGGACGACCGAGGCGCCGCCGTGGAGCAGGCCGTACGGCTGGGTGTTGCCCTCGACCGGCATGGTGCCGACGACCTTCTCTGCCGAGATCTCGAGGATCTCGACGCCCATCTTCTCGTTCAGCGCGCCCGCTCCCTGGGGGAGCGACCCCACGAACTTCGCGATCTTGGTGGGGTCGGTGGTGTGGAGTGCATCGGTCATGGATGCATGTTCGCACGCGGCTGTCCACCACTTGGTCTCGACCCGCTTCGCGGTTTCGCAAGCTCACCCGCTGCGCTCGCTCGACCTTCTCGCGTTGCGCCCCGGCTCCTTCGTCGCCGGGCCGCAGGCTCGAATGTCGGTGGTCGTGGATAGAGTCGGACCGTGGCTGATGTGACGCGTGACCGACTGCTCCTTCTCGATGGGCACTCGCTGGCCTACCGGGCCTTCTTCGCTCTGCCGGTGGAGAACTTCTCGACCGTCACGGGGCAGCACACCAATGCCGTCTACGGCTTCACCTCGATGCTGGTCAACGTGCTGCGCGACGAGACCCCGACCCATGTCGCGGTCGCCTTCGACCTGTCGCGGCAGACGTTCCGGCTGGAGGAGTACTCCGAATACAAGGCCAAGCGCAACAAGACGCCCGACGAGTTCAAGTCCCAGCTGCCGCTGATCCAGCGGCTGCTCGACGTGCTCAACATCCGCCACCTGTCGCTGGCCGGCTACGAGGCCGACGACATCATCGCCACCTTGGTGACCCAGGGGCTGGAGGCCGGGATGGAGGTGCTGATCCTGACCGGCGATCGCGACTCGCTGCAGCTGGTCACGGAGTCCTCGACCGTGCTCTATCCGATGCGTGGCGTCTCCGACCTGGCGCGGATGACGCCTGAGTCCGTGGAGGCGAAGTACGGCGTGCCGCCGCAGCGCTATCCCGAGATCGCCGCGCTGGTGGGGGAGGACTCCGACAACCTGCCCGGCATCCCCGGTGTCGGTCCGAAGACCGCCGCGAAGTGGATCAACACCTACGACGGCCTCGACAACGTGATCACCCACGCCGACCAGATCAAGGGCAAGGCCGGCGACAACCTGCGCGCCCACCTCGGTGACGTGATGCGCAACCGGCGGCTCAACGCCCTGGTGCGAGACCTGTCCCTCGAGGTCGGCCCGGCCGACTTCGGGCGGGTCGAGTGGGATCGTGCGGCCGCGCTGGAGCTCCTCGACGAGCTCGAGTTCCGCGGAGAGATCCGCACCCGGATCACCGACGTGCTCGCGCCGGAGGACGACGTCCCGATCGACGAGAGCGGCTTCGCGCTGGAGGGCGAGTCCCTGGCTCCGGGCGCCGTCCCGGCTTACCTGGATGGGCTCGGGGCCACGCCCGTGGGCGTGCATGTGCGCGGGACCTGGGGTTCTGGCACCGGCCGCGTGGACGGGTTCGGCTTCGCGACGCCGGAGCGGGCGGCGTACCTCGGGGTCGACGGGCTCACGCCCGAGGACGAGAAGGCGCTGGCCGACTGGCTCGGGGACGCCTCGAAGCCGAAGATCATGCACGACGCCAAGGGGGCCGAGCTGGCGATCGACGCCCACGGCTGGTCGCTGCGCGGGCTGACCACCGACACCGCGCTGTCGGCCTACATCGTTGCCCCCGACCAGCGCTCCTACGACCTCGCCGACCTGACGCTGCGCTATCTCAAGCGTGAGCTCAAGCAGGAGGACGACGGCGGCCAGGAGTCACTCTTCGGCGACGACGAGGTCGGCGGCGACGGCGTCTCGAAGACCTCGATGCTCTACGCCCGGGCGGTGCTCGACCTCGCCGCCGAGCTCGACTCGGCGGTCGAGGCCGCCGGCGGACACCGGCTGCTGGCCGAGGTGGAGCTTCCGCTGCTGCATCTGCTGGCGCGGATGGAGAAGACCGGGATCGCGGTCGACACCGAGCATCTCGACGCCCTGGAGCGGCACTTCGCCGGCCAGATGAAGCAGGCGGCCGACGAGGCCTACGGAGTGATCGGCAAGGAGATCAACCTCGGCTCGCCCAAGCAGCTGCAGGTGGTGCTCTTCGACGAGCTCGACATGCCGAAGACGAAGCGCACCAAGACCGGTTGGACCACGGACGCCGACGCGCTCCAGCAGCTCTATGTGAAGACCGAGCACCCGTTCCTGATCGCCTTGCTGCGTCACCGCGACGTCACCCGGCTGCGGGTCACCATCGAGGGCCTGCTGAAGACGGTGCAGGACGACGGCCGCATCCACACCACCTTCAACCAGACCATCGCGGCCACCGGACGGCTCTCCTCGACCGAGCCCAACCTGCAGAACATCCCGGTGCGCACCGAGGAGGGTCGCGGGATCCGGAAGGGCTTCGTGGTCGGAGACGGCTACGAGTCGCTGATGACGGCCGACTACAGCCAGATCGAGATGCGGATCATGGCCCACCTGTCCGAGGACGAGCTGCTCATCGAGGCGTTCCGCTCCGGGCGCGACTTCCACTCGATCACCGCCGCGCGGGTCTTCAGTGTCGACCCGGACGCGGTCTCCTCGGAGCAGCGGGCCAAGATCAAGGCGATGAACTACGGCCTGGCCTACGGCCTGTCGGCCTTCGGCCTCTCCCAGCAGCTCGGGATCGAGCCGAGCGAGGCACGTGGGCTGATGGAGGAGTACTTCGAGACCTTCGGCGGCATCCGCGACTACCTGCGCAGCCTGGTCGAGGAGGCCCGTCGCACGGGTTACACCGAGACCATCATGGGTCGCCGCCGCTACCTGCCCGACCTGCTCTCCGACAACCGCCAGCGCCGTGAGACCGCCGAGCGGATGGCGCTCAACGCTCCGATCCAGGGCTCCGCCGCCGACCTGATCAAGGTCGCCATGCTGCGGGTCCAGGCCGCCATCGACGAGGCCGGCCTCAACTCCCGGATGCTTCTCCAGGTCCACGACGAGCTCGTCTTCGAGGTCGCCTCGGGGGAGCGGAAGGCCCTGGAGACCCTGGTGCGCCAGCAGATGGGCTCCGCCGCCGACCTCAACGTCCCCCTCGACGTCTCAGTGGGCACCGGCCTCTCCTGGCACGAAGCCGCCCACTGACCCTGCCGAATCGGGGGTCATGGCGCGCCGAGACGTCACCGGCGTCTGCCGAAGCGTCACTGGCGTCTGCCGAAGCGTCACTGGCGTCTGCCGAAGCGTCACTGGCGTCTGCCGAAGCGTCACTGGCGTCTGCCGAAGCGTCACTGGCGTCTGCCGAAGCGTCACTGGCGTCGGCCGAAGCGTCACTGGCGTCGGCCGAGTTGGCATCCAGATGCCAACTCGGCCGACGCCAGTGACGTCTCGGCAGGGCGTTGGTCAGGAGCGCTGAGAGGTCTGGCTGAGGCGCCAGAAGGTGACGGACAGGAGGACGGCGGCGAGGGCGGCGTCGATGCTGAGGACCGTCCAGACCAGGCCCGCGACGGTGGTCTGCGTCGCGCCGAGGACGAGGACGGCGACGACGGCGATCCAGAGGAAGTACGCCGAGAGCCGGCTGCGCCGGGCCAGGACCGAGTAGACGAGCAGCTGGAGCACGGACAGCACCATGCCGAGGATCGCGAAGACCCAGAGCAGGTCTTGGATCTCGGCGTAGTCGGGGCCGCCGATGAAGATCATCGCGAGCCATGACAACAGCCAGGAGCCCGCGATCGCGCACGCGCCGAGCCCGCCGACCAGCGCCAGCGACCTGAGCAGCGCGGAGCGGCGGCTGGACTCGGCCGACATCGAGGGGAAGGCGATGATCACCACGAACTGTGGGAGGAACAGCACCGCCTTGGTGAGGATCAGGCCACCTGCGTACAGGCCGGAGACGTGGTCGGAGAGGACGTTTCGGGCGATCAGGATGTCGACGTTGGAGAGCGCGAAGAAGCCCAGCAGCGCGATCGAGCCCTGCAGCATCTCGACGACGACCGGCTTCACCGGGCCGACCGCCCCGACAGGAGGCGTACGCCGCCGCAGCACCCACCACCCGACGATCGCCGGCGCGAACTGCGCCAGCGCCACCCCGGCCATGGCGGCACCCTCGGTGGGACGGATCCACATCGCCGCGGTGGTGACCACCAGCCGCGGGATACCGAGAGCCAGATAGACCATCGCCAGGCCGAGCCAACGTCGCTCACCCTGCAGCACCCCGGCCTGACCACCCATGATCGTCAGCGGCACGGCGCAGACGGCGACCAGCAGAGCCGGATAGATCGAGTCCAGCCGCAGCACCCGCCAGACCAGTGGCGAGGCGACGAGCATGACCACACCGACGACGATCGCGGCCCGGTAGGTCGCGCGCAGCACCGTCTGCTCGATGGCGCGCTCCTGGCCGGGTGTCCCGGTCACCCGGCGCGACGCCGTCGCCTGCATCCCGAGCTGGACCACGCCGACGACGAGGAGCAGCGACATCATCGAAGCCACGCCGCCGTACTGGCTGGGGCCGAGGATCCGGGCGGCGATGATCTGGAAGCCGTAGGTCGCGATGTTGGTGACCATGATGCAGACCGCGAGGAATCCGCTGCTGCGGATGAGCGCGGACAGCCTGCGCCGTCGGGCGCTGATCGGGCTGGCGGTCATCGTGGGCACCTGGAAAGCCTAGGACGAACGCGCCCACATGCCGGCACCGGCATCCGCCCAGCAACGGAACTCGATCGCCACAATTGACGTCTCGGGCGACGTAGTCGACGTCTCGTCCGACGTAACCGACGTCTCGGCGTGGGCTTAGGGTGGCCGCGTGAGCGAGCGCCAGCGAGTGAACCGTGAGGTCACGCGGCCGCGTCCGTACTCTGGCGCTTGCGCGACGGATGTGGCCGCGTGACTCAGCGGGTGGTGCCTACGGTGTGGGCGGGCGTGCTCGCGGTGCTGATGCTGGGGCCGGCACTGGGGCCGGGGTTCGTGCTGACCTACGACATCGTGTGGGTGCCCGACCTCGCGCTGACGCGTGACGTGCTCGGGCTCGGGTCCGGGCTGCCGCGGGCGGTTCCGTCGGACGCGGTGGTCGCGGTGCTGGACGAGATCGTGCCGGGTCTCGCGCTGCAGAAGCTCGTCCTGGTGGGTGCGCTGGTGGTCGCCGGGGCCGGGGCGGCGGAGCTGGTGCGTGATCGCTCGCTCGCCGCGCGGTTGGCGGTGGTGAGCCTGACGGTCTGGAGCCCGTACGCCGCCGAGCGGCTCTGGATGGGTCACTGGCCGATGCTGCTGGCCTATGCCGCCGTGCCCTGGCTCGTGGTCGCCGGCCGCCGTCGAGCAACGGACGGGCGGAGCCCGGTGTGGATGTTGCCGGTCCTCATCGCCGGGAGCCTGAGCGCGAGCGCGGGCCTCGTCGCGGGCGCCGTGCTGCTCGCCACCGGGCTGCGGCGCGGGCGGCGACCGATCCTGCTGGTGGCCGCGGTGGCTGCCGTCAACGCGCCGTGGCTCGTCACCGGGATCACCCACAGCTCCCAGGCGGCAGCGGCGACGGGGTTCGAGGTCTTCGCGCTCCGGGGCGATGCCCTGCCCGCCCCGCTGGCCGCACTCTCCCTCGCCGGGATCTGGAACACCTCGGTCGTCCCCGCGAGCCGCGACGGCTGGCTGGCCTGGGCCGCCTTGGCGTTCCTGGTGACGCTGGCCGTCGCCGGGTTCCGCGGATGGTGGACGAGCGACGAGCAGCGGGTCTCGATCCTCGCGCTGTGGGTCGCCGGTCTCGGCGTCGCGGTCGCCGGCTGGGCCGCACCGCAAGCACTCGACGCCCTTGCCCAGGACGTCCCCGGGCTGGCCCTGATCCGCGACAGCAGCCGCCTGCTACCGCTCTGTCTGCCGCTGCTGATCCTGACCGTCGCGGCCGGTGTCGACGCCCTGGGGGAGAGGCTGCGCGGAACCGCGCCGCGATGGGCGGCCGCGGTCGTCGTCACCGTCGCGCCGATCGCCGTGCTCCCCGACGCCGCCTGGGGCCTGGCGGGCGGGATCGGCGCAGCCGACTATCCGGCCCAGTGGGAGCAGGCCGGGGCGGCACTGGCGCAGGAGTCGGCGCCCGGTGACGTGCTCGTGCTGCCCTGGTCCGCCTACCGCGCCCCGACGTGGAACGCACATCGCCCTGTCCTGGACCCGCTGCCGAGGATGCTTCCCCGGCCTAGCGTGACCGACGGCGACCTCGTCATCGGCGGCACCACGATCCCCGGTGAGGACCGGCGGGCGAGCTCGGTCGCCGAGGCCCTCGCGGCAGCGGACCCGCAGGCACGGACGAGGGCGCTGAGACGCCTCGGGATCGGGTACGCCATCACCGACCGCACCGCGGGTGAGGCGCCCCGCGTGGCCGGTGAGGTGGTCTTCGACGGCGGCGGGCTGCTCCTGCAGCGGCTGCCCGAGGAGAGCGACGAGGTGACGGGGCACGCAAGCCACCCGGCGACCCTGGTGGCAGCGACCGGGGCGTGGGCGGCGTACGTCCTGGTATGGCTCTTCGCCACAACGTCAACAGTTCTGCTACTGATCAGTATGGCTCGCCGGCGGACTGCTAGGGTTCGCGGCTAGGAGAGGGAGGTCACATATCATGGGCAACATCATCGCCATCGTCGCGAGCATTCTTGTGGGCGGCGGGATCGCCGCAGCGACTGTCGTCGGAGTCGTCACCAGCAGCACGGACAACACCGTCAAGAATCCTCCGACCGTCTCTGAGTCGACGATTCAGTACGGCACCAGCGACTGAGCAAGTCAGAGCTGAGAAGGGGCCCGGCGGTGATCCGCCGGGCCCCTTCTACGTCTGTCGACCGCGGTCAGTCCGCGCCGACGACGCGCCCCTGCAGCGCCGAGGCGAGCACGGCGTTGAAGTTGAGCTGGCTCTGCTCCCAGGTGTGCTTGCGGGCGTGCCAGCGGGCACCTTCGGCCAGCTCCTTGCGGCGGATCTCGTCACCGAGGAGGTCGCCGAGCGCGGCCACGAACCCGGCCTGGTCGTCGACCAGGATCCCGGACTCGCCGTCGTCGATCGACTCCGTCGTGCCGCCCGCGTCGCGGAAGGCGACCGTCGGGGTGCCGTGCTGGGCGGCCTCGGTGACGACCAGGCCCCAGCCCTCCTTCAGCGACGGCAGCGCCATCAGCCAGGACCGCTCGTAGACCGCCTCCTTGGTCTCCTCGTCGACATGCCCCAGCATCTCGACGAAGTCACCGGCCCCCACCCGGGAGACGTACGCCGCCAGCTCGTCGGCCCACCAGCCGTCCCCGACGACGGTGAGCCGAAGGTCCGGGTAGGTCGCACGTAGCGCCGTCACCGCGTCGACCGCGAGCTCGACCCGCTTGTGCGGCACCAGCCGCCCGACGACGCAGACGGAGGGGTCCTCGGTCTTCGCCGGCCGGTCGCGCAACGGGGCCGCGGCGCCGTTGTGCACGACCGCGACCCGGGCAGGGTCGACGCCGAGCGTCGCCAGCTCGGCGCGGGTGGCGCGGGAGACCGCGACGTACTGCTTGCGACGGTAGAGCCGGGGCGCCAACCAGGACTCGACCCACCATCCGATCCGCCCGGAGAGCCCCGGGTAGACCACCGGCCACTGCTCGCGGTGGACGTGGTGGACGAGCACCGCGACCGGCGCCCGCGTGCCGAGAGGCGTGAAGAACGGGAGCCCGTTCTGCACGTCGATGACCGCGTCGACGCGACCGATCGGACCCAGCCGGCCCAGCGCCAGCAGGAGCACACCCCACAGATAGATGCTGAGCTTGCCGCCGCGGCGTACGTAGCGGATGCCGTCTCGCTCCTCACGGGCACGCGCGCCCGGATAGGCGGCGGTGAACACGGTCACCCGCGCCCCGCCACTCACCAGGCCTGCGGTGATCTGGTGGAGGTAGTGCTCTGCCCCGCCGGCCTCAGGGTTATCGGTGTCGCGCCAGCTGAAGACCGCCACATGGCATGCGTTCAGCTGCGCTCCGTCGTTGGCGCGCAAAACAGTGCTCCCCTGGATCTCGCAGTTACCCCGCTGCCGAGCGCTCCCTCCCCAGGGGTTGCGCGACCGGTGTCCCTCAACACCGTTACTGGAGAGTAGGACAGATCGTGACCGAATGCACACCCTCTGGGGTAATCGGTTAGGGTTCCCGCCGTGTCGAACCTTCGCGACCCCCGGGGCGGGGCCCAGCCCGATGCCCCGGCCGGCAGCGGCTGGAGGGCGACGCTGCGGCGCTCCGTACGCCTCTTCAACGACTTCCGCGTGGAGCAGACCGATCCCGCGCGCTTCTACACCGCGCTCGCCGCGGACTCGGTCGGCCAGCTGGCCCACTACACCGCCGGTCCCCAGGGCGATGGCGCAGCGCTCGAGGGCACCGTCCTGCTCGACGTCGGCGGCGGCCCGGGCTATTTCCGTGACGCTTTCATGAAGGCGGGAGCGACCTATCTCGCGCTCGACGCCGACGCCGGTGAGATGCAGGGCGCCGGGATCGTGGCCGAGGGCAGCATGCTCGGCGACGGGATGCGGCTCCCGGTCCGCACCGGCTCGGTCGACGCCTGCTACTCCTCCAACGTGCTCGAGCACGTCCCGACCCCGACAGCCATGCTCGACGAGATGCTCCGGGTCACCAAGCCCGGTGGTGTCGTCTTCTGCTCCTACACGCTGTGGTGGGGTCCGTGGGGCGGCCACGAGACCAGCCCGTGGCATCTGCTCGGGGGCCGGTTCGCCCGCCGCCGCTACCAGCGCAAGCACGGTCACGAGCCCAAGAACAGGTTCGGCGAGTCGATGTACGCAGCGACCGCCTCCGCCGGGCTGCGCTGGGCGCGCGCCCAGCGCAAGGCGGGCAACGCCGAGATCCTGGCCGCCGTTCCGCGCTACCACCCGTGGTGGGCGGCGTGGCTGATGCGGGTCCCGGTGGTGAGGGAGGTGTTCTCATGGAACCTCCTGCTCGTGCTCCGCAAGACCTGAGCAGAATCTTCCGGATCCGTCTGCTGGCGATCTCGGTGCTGCTGCTCGGGCTCGCTTTCGTCCAGTCACCCGGGCTGCTCGTGCCCGACACGAAGTTCGACCTCGCCGTCGCGCCCGTCGACTTCCTGGGCCGCGCTCTCCACCTGTGGGATGCCGAGTCGGCCTTCGGGCAGCTGCAGAACCAAGCCTACGGCTACCTGTGGCCGATGGGCCCCTTCTTCGCGGGCGGCTGGGGGCTGGACGTCCCCGGTTGGATCGTGCAGCGGCTGTGGCTCGCGCTGGTGCTCATCGTCGCGTTCACCGGTGCCGCGCGCGTGACCAAGGCCATCGGCGTACGCTCCGACCTCGCCTGTCTGATCGCCGGGCTGGCCTTCGCGCTCTCGCCGCGCATGCTGACGACGCTGGGGCCGATCTCGATCGAGGCCTGGCCAAGCGCCCTCGCCCCGTGGGTCCTGCTGCCCCTGATCATCGCCTCGAGCAGAGGAAGCACGCGGCTCGGCGCGGCCCTCTCGGCTCTGGCGATCGCGATGGTCGGTGGCGTCAACGCCGCCGCCACCTTCGCGGTGATCCCTCTCGGCGCGATCTGGCTGCTGACCCGCAGGCCCGGGCGCCGACGGCGCTCGCTGATGCTGTGGTGGCCGCTGTTTACGCTGCTCGGCACGCTGTGGTGGCTGGTGCCGCTGTTCCTCCTGGGCGCCTACAGCCCCGCGTTCTTGGACTACATCGAGACCAGCTCGGTGACAACCCTGCCGACCGACGCCTTCAATGTCCTGCGGGGCACCTCCAACTGGGTGCCCTACCTCGACAGCGACTCGCGCGCCGGCCACGACCTGATCACGACGCCCTACCTCATCCTCGACAGCGGCGTACTGCTGCTCGTCGGCCTCGCGGGCATCCTCGGCAGGAGCTCGCCCCACCGCCTCTTCCTCGGCCTGTCCGTCCTCGTCGGGATGCTGATGGTCGGGGCCGGTCACACCGGAGCCGTGGAAGGCTGGTTCGCCGGCGACATCCGCGGTCTCCTCGACGGCGCCCTGGCGCCGCTGCGCAACGTGCACAAGTTCGACCCGATCATCAGGCTTCCGCTGGTCATCGGCATCGCGATCGCACTGGACCGCTCCCTCGCGCCCAGGACCGACGGGGTGTCCGGCGGGCGACCGTCCCTGGCCCGCATCCCGGCCACGGCGGGTCGGTACGCCGTCATGGCGATGACCCTGGTCGCGCTGCTCGGCTCGGTGGCCCCGGTGGCCACCGGGCGACTTACCCCCGCCGGGGCGACTCTCGGCATCCCCGGCTACTGGCAGGAGGCGGCCGACTGGCTGCGTACGAACGGGGAGGGATCGACCTCGCTGCTCGTGCCGGGCTCACCCTTCGGCGAGTACGTCTGGGGCTCGCCGCGCGACGAGCCGCTGCAGCATCTGGCCGACAACCGTTGGGCCGTACGCAACATCATCCCGCTCGCTCCCGAGGGCAACATCCGGATGCTCGACGAGATCGAGGCCCGGTTCGCCCAGGGCAAGGGCTCTTCGGGGCTCACCGCCTACCTGCGTCGCGCCGGCGTACGTCATCTGGTGGTGCGCAACGATGTCGTCCGCGGCGACGACATCCCCGACCCGGTTCTGGTGCACCAAGCGCTCGAGCAGTCCCCGGGCCTCATCCAGGTCGCTGCCTTCGGGCCGGAGCTCGGGGGCGAGGCGATGCTCGAAGGCGAGAAGGGACGGTTCTCGGTCAACGGGGGTTGGCAGGACACGTACCCGGCGGTCGAGGTCTACGAGGTCTCCACGGACACCGCCGAAGCGGTGGTGGCACCGCGGACAACCACCGTGGCAGGCGGGCCTGAGGACCTGCTCGACCTCACCGACATGGGCGTTCTCGGCGACACCCCCACGGTGCTCGGCGTCGACCAGCAGGAGATCCCCACCGGGCCGGTCGTGCTCACCGACGGCCTGCGTGAGCGGGAGCGTGCCTTCAGCCGGATACACGACGGCGGTTCCGCGACGCTGACCGCCGGGGACGTCAAGCGCACCGGCAACCCGGCCAACGACTACCGGCTCACTGAGAGCGACCGCTGGTCGACCACCAGCCGTCTCGACGGAGTTGCGTCGATCTCCGCGTCCTCGTCACGTTCGGACGCCGGTTCGGTCGGAGGCTCCAGGCCCAGCGACCTCCCGTATGCCGCCGTCGACGGTCGTGAGCAGACCGAGTGGGTCGCAGGACCTTACGTCAACCGCGACCCGTGGTGGCAGATCGACCTGACCGAGGCCACCTGGGTCGATGAGGTGCACCTGGTCGGCGGCACCGAGGCACATCCCAGGCAGGTCGTCCGGGTGCGCACCGAGGACGGCGTCTCGGAGGAGGTACGCCTCGGGCCGGGTGACCGTCACTCGGTGACCCTGCCCCGGGGCGCCACCGATTGGGTACGGGTCGAGGACGCGGGTTCCGCCGGCGGTGGTCTCGCGCTAGCGGAGGTCACGATCCCGGGTGTCGACGTCGTACGCCGCCTAGTGCCACCCACCCTGCCCGAGAAGTGGGGCAACCCCGACGTGGTGGCGCTCAGTGCCGAGCAGGACGCGCGTCTGGGCTGTGCTGAGGTCCGCGGTGACATCCGTTGCGTGCCGGGCCGTGAGCGCAATGGCGAGGAGCCTTTCGACATGCGGAGGGTGGTCACGCTCCCCGAGGCGACGAACTGGTCGGCGCGCCTGCGCGTGCGACCGGTCGCCGGACCGGCGCTCGGCCGCCTGATCCTCGACCCCTACCTTCGTGGCGTGGAGGCCTCGTCGCAGGCAGTCCCCGATCCTCGGGCCTCCGCCCTGGCAGTGCTCGACGGTGACCCGGGCACGACCTGGCTGGCCGATCCCGACGACCTGCGTCCGACCCTCGATCTGCGCTGGCTGAAACCGCGCAGATTCGGCTATCTGCGCGTCGCTCTCGACCAGGACACGGCCGCCAAACGTCCGGTCGGGCTGACGCTGACCTGGCCGGGTGGCCGGCGCGAGGTGGAGCTCGACGAGGACGGCGTCGCCACCTTCGAGCCGATCCGCACCAAGCAGCTGAAGATCCAGATCGACCGGGTGGGCACCACCGCGGCGGCCGGATTCGACACCGGCGCGATCGAGATCGGCACGGGTATCAGCGAGATCTTGCTGGGTCGGCAAGGATTCCCGGGTGTGGCGCTCTCGGAGGGCCTCACCCTGATGGCCTGCGGCACGGGCCCCGACGTGGTCTGGAACGGCAGGCGGTTCAGCAGTGCGCTGGACGCCTCGCCGGCTGCGCTGGCTCGTGGCGAGACCGTGGACGCCCGCCTGTGCAGCAAGCCGGTCCCCCAGGCACGGAAGGCCAAGCCGAGAGCCGAGCAGAGGATCGTCACGGAGACCCGGGCCGGGGAGAACACGATCGATGTCGAGGCCTCGCCGGCGGCGGCCCCGGTCAGCCTCACCATGACCAACACCGAACCCGGCTCGTTCGGGGCACCGTCGGGTCGCGGGGGTTTCTCGGCGCGACCGGTCCCCGTGGCCGATACGGCGCAGACCCGGATTCTCGAGCCTGGCCGGTCGTCCGGCGTGGTGGTCCTGCGCCAGAACATGAACCCCGGCTGGCAGGCCCGTCAGGGGAGCGGCACGCTGAGACCGGTCACCGTCGACGGATGGCAGCAGGGCTGGGAACTCCGTGACGAGACCGAGGTGAAGGCTGTCTTCACCCCGGACGAGCGCTATCGGACCGGCCTGGTCGCCGGCGCCGCAGGCGTAGCCCTGCTGGTGCTGCTGGTCCTCGCCGGACTGGTGCGCCGCCGCAGGTCCTCGTCCGACCGCGCCGACGACGGCTCCGATGTCCCGGCGGGGGAGTGGCGCGCGGGACCCGTCCTGCTGACCCCCCTCGCAGTGGCCGGTGGTGGCCTGATCGCCGGCACCGCGGGGGCGGTCGTCTGTGCGGTGACAGCCGCGGCGGCACTCGCCGCGGTCGCGATCGCCCGCCGCCGTGGCGTCAGGCTCTTCCCCTGGATCGGCTGGCTGGGTGCTGCCCCGGTCCTGCTGGTCGCGTTCGCCTACTCACTGCGACCCTGGATTGGGCCGAACGGCTGGGCGGGGGAGATCGGCTGGCTGATCTACCCGGTCCTCGTACCGGTGACGCTCACGCTGCTGGCCGCAGTCTCTCGCCGGGAGCGCAGGAAGAATGGCGGCCGGTCCCTGAGCCGCGCGAAGGGAAGCTCGACGAGCCGGTAGGCGACCTCGGCCACCACGAGCGAGAGCACGACCGTCATCGCCCAGATCTGCAGGCCGTGACCGTCGAAGATCTTCCAACCGGTCACCCACATCACCAGGTGCAGCACCGGCATGTGCAGGCAGAAGATGCCATAGGAGATCCGGCCGAGCCACTGCGAGAACCGGTGGCCGAGCAGCCGTCCGTACAGGCCCACAGGATCCGCGAACACAGCGGTGGCGACCACCACGAAGGCGACAACGGCGTAGAGCGTGTGCTTGACGACGACCTCCGCCGGTTCCGGCGAGGTCAGCGTCGTCGGGCCGGCGACCGGGGTCGCCGCCACGAGCATCAGGCCGCCGGCCAGCAGCCAGGCGCTGCCCGGGAGCCGTGCGAGCGTGACCAGCCTCCCGGCGTACGCCGGTCGGAGTCCCTGCTCGCGGAGCACCTGGATCAGAGCGAGGAACAGCCCGGCCGCGAACCAGAGGAGGAACCCCGGCAGCCACTGCGCCGGCATGGCACTGATCCGCTCCTCCAGGACCGGCACGGCGAGCAGCACCCAGATGAAAGTGAGCGCCGCCATGGCGGCCAGGCCGAGGACGAACCGGCGGGGTGCCAACCGGCGGCGCGTGCCGACCAGCACGAGCATGATCACCGGCAGGAGCAGGTAGAACGCGACCTCGACGGCGAGGCTCCACATGTGGGTCAGGCCGGGGGGCAGCGCGGTGTCGACGTAGGTGTTGCCCATCACGAGGGTGACCAGCCAGGTGCGAAGGCTCGTGCCCTGGTTGGAGCGGAGCAGCCCGAGAGCGACCACGACGGTGACCACGTAGAGAGGGGCGATCCGCAGGAACCGCTTCCACAGGTAGGGGCCGGACGCGGGGGCACGGCGGTCCGTCGTCGCCCGCACCAGCCACGGACGCCCCAGCAGGAAGCCGGAGAGGACGAAGAAGAGCGCTACGCCGACGTCGAGTCGCGACAGGAGCCCACCGAGGAGGCCATTGGTGTAGGCACCCGCCCAGAAGGCGACGTGGGTGGTGAGCACGGCGAATGCCCCGAGCGCGCGGATCGAGTCGATGCCCTCGAACCGGGTCTGCGCGACCTGCGTCATGACGTTCCCCTCGCCTTCACCTCACCGACCGCGACCATGTCGACACACAAGGTCGTCGCATCGTCCTGCATCTGGAGCACGACCTCGTCGACCTCACCGTCGACCCGGACGAAGGCGGTTCCCAGGCCCCGGTGCACCGGGACCTCGCGCGTGCTGCCGCCGGCGCGCACCTCGAGCGTTCCGGACTGGGGTGCAAGGTAACTGATCGAGATCCACCACCTGTAGTCGAAGGCGGCGCGCTCGAGCGGAATCGTGGTCTGCGAGGACGACACCCGCCAGCCGCAGCCAGCGGCCGGTCCGGGCTTGGAACTCACCCCTTCAACCCTGGCAGGGTGTACGTTGCCCTGCTCATCGAGCAGATGCAGGTTGTCGCTCGCCAAGGGGAACCGGGCGTTGTCCACGAGTAGCGGAAGCAGCACGCGCGTGGTGTTCGAGGGTGGTGTGAAGCCCGGGTCGACGTGGCGCGGCACCGTCTGGTCGAGCAGATCGACGACGCCGCCGAGATTGCGCAGGTCCGTCATCGCGTTGTGCATGTACTCGGCGCTGGGGTGGTCGCTGTGCCAGACCCTGGCGTACGTCACCCCGCTCCAGATCCCCGAAGCCGCAACAACTGCCACCGCCGCGACGAGGATCCTCGGATCGGGGGTGACGGTCAGCAATGGCGTCGCTCGTCGTTCGCTCGACTCGGTGGCGCCCAGCAGAGGGAGCGTCACCAGCCCGAGGCACAGCGCTGCGAGGGGCGCGAGGTCGGTCAGGTAGCGCAGCTCGAGGCCAATGATGGCCCCGACCAAGGGCGCGCGACTGGTCACCACGAGCCCGAAGGCCAGGATCGCGTAGATGCTCAGCAGCCCCCATGCCCGCCCCGTACGCCGCCGGAAGAGGGCCGCCCCGACCGCGAAGCCGATCAGCACCACCCAGGCCGCGCTCGTTGCCCACAGCGGAGGGTCGATCTGAACGGTGGGCAGAGTGATGTCGTTCCAGCGCCAGGGACCACCGAGAAGCCCGGTGACCAGGGACCGGCCAAGCATCGCCTCGGCGAGATCGCCCGCGGGTGGGCGCTTCTCACCGACGAAGATGGAAGGGACCTCTGTCACGTAGTGGTAGGCGTAAATGCCGCCCAGGGCGACGGCCGCAATGAGCGCGGGCCAGGCGCGGCGTACGGCATGCCAGACCCGCTGCAGCGGCGACCCATGGCTGAAGTAGGCGAGCAGCAGGTAGGCCAGCACCACGAACACCAGCGCGGTCTTCACGTAGCAGAGCAGCCCGAAACCCAGGGCGAGCATCGTTACTGCGAGCCAGCCCAGATGTCTGCTGCGGGCATACCTGACCCAGGCCCCGACGGAGACGAAGAAGACGAGCTGCAGGGGCACTTGGTTGAGCGCGGCAGCCCACCACATCATCGCGGGCACGTTGAGTGCGGTGAAGAGGTAGAGGGCCAGCGGAGCCAGGGCCCACGGACGTACGCCGAAGAGGGTGAAGAGCATCCACGCACAGGCGATGCCCGCGAGCACCTGCATGACGAAGACGGATGTGGCGGCCATCCCCCAATTGGCGTCCTCGCGGCTCACCACCCAGGCGATCGCGCGGCCGACCGGCATGAACTGACTGTCGTACGGAGCCAGCAACCGCTCCAGGGTGAACGGACCGCCTCGCGCGTCATCGATCAGGCGATAGTCGTCGAGCAGGAACCACCCCGGGTAGAGGGCCCACGCGCGGATGCCCGCCTGGATCCCGATCAGGATGGCCGCCGCCGCGATGACCAGCTCGCGGGGATGGGTCGAGAGCCGGCCCTCGGGTGCCGCCGCGTCGGGCGCGGGTACGGGGTGGGGGAGGGACACGAAGACGAAGTGTCGCACAGCGGTTTGTGACCAGTTGCACACCTCTCCGGGTATTGCTGCTACGGTTCGGCGGATCGAGGGGGACTCAGGCCTTGGGAGGGGCAAAGAACATGCGAAGAGTGATTGGTTACGTCTTCTTGCTGATCGGCGCGTTTGCGCTGGTCGCTGCTGGGGTTGCCGGCTTCTGGGGCAGGGATGCCGCGGCGACCGTGCCGTTCAACGTCAACACCACGACCGTCCTGGAGGGCACCGCGAGCGGTGCGCTGGCCAAGTCGGATCAGCCGGTCAAGGTGAAGTACACCCGGACGACCGAGGCCGCACCGAAGGACTCGACCGACGACGTCGTCGTCTTCGTCGAGGCCGGCTGCATCATGGTCCAGGAGGGCGACACGCCCGACTGCGCCCGCGCCGAGGAGGACGACCGCGTGGTGACCACCACCGAGCGTGCCTACGCCATGGACCGCAAGACCTCCGAGGTCGTCGAGGACCAGGCCAAGTACGTCGGTGAGGACAAGGCCGTCGCGAACATGACCGGCCTGGCCGGCAAGTTCCCGTTCGGCACCGATCGTCACGACTACGAGTACTGGGACGACACGCTCGGCAAGACCGTCATCGCCACCTACGTCGACGACGTCGACATCGATGGTCTGAAGACCTACCAGTTCGAGGTCTCTGCCTCCGACGACGACGCGTCGCTTTCGCCGGGAGACGACGGGGTCAAGGACACCGACGACGACATCCGCGGTACCTACGAGGCCACCCAGACGATCTACGTCGAGCCGACCACCGGCTCCTACGTCGACCAGAGCGCGACCCAGAAGATGGTCACCAGCACCGGCCTGGAGTTGATCGACGCCGAGATGAGCTACACCGACCCGACCGTCGCCAAAAACGCCGAGGACGCCAAGGCCAACATCGCCAAGCTCGGTCTGATCGGCACCTGGATCCCCGTCGGCGGCGTCGCGGCCGGCCTGCTGTTCCTGCTGATCGGCCTGTGGCTGGTCCTGCGCGGTCGCAAGCCCAACGGTGGCGCCCACGCCGCCGCGGACGACCGCACCCTGGTTGATGCCTGAGGCTCAGCCCGCACCTGCGTCACCGTCTGCGGGCCTCGAGGCTGACAGCCTCCGGGCCCGCAAACGTATTCCGTGGGCTGTAATCGTCGTCATCGCCCTCGCCGCGCCCGCGGCGACCTGGCGGATCCGGATGGCCGCCCTCGCGGCATGTCAGGAGCCGGATGCGAGCCTCGGCGTCTGGTCCTGGGGCGTCACGTTCAGCATGGTCCTCGGTGCGATGCTGCTTGTCGGGCTCTGCCTGTTGGCGCGGCTCGCGCCGGGGCGAGGCACGCAAGCATGGCTAGTGATCATGCTGATCGTGGGCTTCGTCCTCGTCGCACTCGTGCTGAGTGCGCCCGACTGGGAGCCGTTGGTGATCCAGCCAGGATGTGACGGGCACGCACCTGGATGGTGGCCGCTGTGGCTGCCCGGTCGCGGCTGAGACCGAACCCGGCTAACGGTTCGTCAGGTCGGCGCCGAAGATCGCGGTCCCCGGGGTCAGCAGACCCCGGGTGCGCGACCAGCCGCCCCAGATCCGCTCGTGGTCCTCGGGCCACTCGGGCTCGACCAGGTCGGTGATCCGGAACCCGGCACCGGCCAGGATCGCGACCCAGTCGCCGAGGGTGCGGTGGTGCTCGACGTACGACACCTCGCCGGTCTCGTCGTCGACCTCGACGTAGGGGGTGCGATCCCAGTAGGACTGGGCGGCGATCAGGCCCTCGGGGCCGGGGTCGTCGGGGAACATCCACCGCGTGGGGTGGGTGATCGAGAACGCGAATCGGCCGCCGGGCCGGAGCACGCGGGCGGTCTCGGCGACCGCGTGGGCGATGTCGCTGACGAACTGCAGCGCTCCGAAGGAGCAGAAGACCACGTCGAAGGAGTCGGCGGCGAAGGGGAGGTCGGTCGCCGTGGCCTGCACCGCGGGCACGACGACGCCGGTCTGCTCGTCGAGGCGCCGGGAGTGCTGGAGCTGACGCCCGGACAGGTCCATGCCGATCGCGCGCCCGCCTCGGGTGTTCACCCAGCGGGAGCACTGGCAGGCGCCCGAGCCGAGCTCGAGCACGTCCTTGCCGCTGACGTCGCCGAGGATGCCGAGGTCGGCCTCGGTCAGGCCCTCGGGGCCCCAGACGAACCCGGCCTCGCCGAGGAAGGGACCGTGGGTCGCCTGGTACTCGTCGGCGTACCTGTCCCAGTCGGGGCCGTTGGCGCGGCGGGAGTCGGCCTCGCTGACCGATCGCCGCTCCGCTCTGACGACGGGGCCGGTGGTATCGATGGTCTCGATCGCGCCGAAGGGATCGATGGGTGCCTCCGGTCGGACGACCGGGCTGAGGGCTTGGTTCACCTCTACAGCGTATGCCTCCCGGCCTGAAGGCGGGAATGCGGCAACGGGCCTCGACAGTTGGACGAGGCCCGTACGCGAAGCGTAGGCTAAGAAACTGCGTCTGAAGTCTGCTCGGGTCCCAGACCTAGTGGACCTTGGCTTGCTACCTCGGCCGCCGGCGAACACCGCGCGACGAAGCCTGTTGTGCTGGTGCCGGCGAGGGGTTGCCGACCTGAGACTTCAGCCGTGTGTGACCCGACGATATCTGTCCACCCAAGGAAACCACCTCCCTTATGACGAGCACGCTCAACATTCCTCTCCCCGACTATGACGCGCCTCAGGTCGCGATCAACGACATCGGGTCGGAAGAGGACTTCCTCGCCGCGATCGACGAGACCATCAAGTACTTCAACGACGGCGACATCGTGGACGGTGTCATCGTCAAGGTCGACCGGGACGAGGTCCTGCTCGACATCGGTTACAAGACCGAAGGTGTCATCCCGTCGCGCGAGCTCTCGATCAAGCACGACGTCGACCCGTCCGAGGTCGTCGAGGTCGGCGACAAGGTCGAGGCCCTGGTCCTCCAGAAGGAGGACAAGGAAGGCCGTCTGATCCTGTCCAAGAAGCGCGCGCAGTACGAGCGCGCCTGGGGCACGATCGAGAAGGTCAAGGAGGAGGACGGCGTCGTCGAGGGCGCGGTCATCGAGGTCGTCAAGGGTGGTCTCATCCTGGACATCGGCCTGCGTGGCTTCCTCCCCGCCTCCCTCGTCGAGATGCGTCGCGTCCGCGACCTGCAGCCGTACGTCGGTCAGACCCTCGAGGCCAAGATCATCGAGCTCGACAAGAACCGCAACAACGTGGTCCTGTCGCGCCGTGCCTGGCTCGAGCAGACCCAGTCCGAGGTTCGCCACGGCTTCCTGACCCAGCTCCAGAAGGGTCAGATCCGCAAGGGTGTCGTCTCCTCGATCGTCAACTTCGGTGCGTTCGTGGACCTGGGTGGCGTCGACGGTCTCGTCCACGTCTCCGAGCTCTCCTGGAAGCACATCGACCACCCGTCCGAGGTCGTCACCGTCGGTGACGAGGTCACCGTCGAGGTTCTCGACGTGGACATGGACCGCGAGCGTGTCTCCCTGTCGCTGAAGGCGACCCAGGAGGACCCGTGGCAGCACTTCGCCCGCACCCACCAGATCGGCCAGATCGTCCCGGGTAAGGTCACCAAGCTGGTGCCGTTCGGTTCGTTCGTCCGTGTCGAGGAGGGCATCGAGGGCCTGGTGCACATCTCCGAGCTGGCCGAGCGCCACGTGGAGATCCCCGAGCAGGTCGTCCAGGTCAACGACGACGTCATGGTCAAGATCATCGACATCGACCTCGAGCGTCGCCGCATCTCGCTCTCGCTCAAGCAGGCCAACGAGACGGTCACCTCGACCGACGTCGAGGAGTTCGACCCGACGCTCTACGGCATGCCGGCCAGCTACGACGAGCAGGGCAACTACCTCTACCCCGAGGGCTTCGACCCGGAGACGGGCGAGTGGCTCGAGGGCTACGACGAGCAGCGTGAGAAGTGGGAGCAGCAGTACGCTCAGGCCCACGCGCGCTGGGAGGCCCACATCAAGCAGCAGCAGGAGGCCGCCGAGAAGGCTGCCGAGGCCGGCGAGGCCACCTCGTACTCCTCGGGTGGCTCGGTCGACGAGACCGTCGCCGAGGAGGAGGGCGGCGGCTCGCTCGCCTCCGACGAGGCTCTGCAGGCTCTGCGCGAGAAGCTGACCGGCGGTCAGTGAAACGCATGAGCTGAGGCTCTAGGCAACAACACGAGGGCCCGACCACCAGCTGGTGGTCGGGCCCTCGTGCGTCTCGGGAAGCCGAGTGCGGATCAGGAGGCTCTGCCCTCGCCCGGAGCGATCTGCTCGATCCAGTAGAAGTGGGCCAGCGCGTCGACGCCGGCGTCGGAGACCCCACGCAGGTGGACGGTCTCGCCGTCGGAGCCCGAGACCCGGCCGTGCTGCTGCAGCTCGAGGATGTGGAAACGCTCCGGGGCGAACCCGAGCCGCACGTCGACCGCGAAACGGCCGTTCGCGTCGGGGCGTAGGCCGACCCCGTCATCCACCTTGCCGACGGACTGGATCGTCAGCCACAGCTGGTAGGCGAGGACGATGGCGATCAGGACCAGGAGGCGGCGCAGGACCTTGTTGCGCCAAACGCCGCCGACCCGCTCAGCCAGCCTGTGCATCCGGCTCACCTCCGCCCAGCCGTTCCTCGATGTGGTGGGTGTACTCGCGGAAGCGGGGGTCCTCCACCGTCTCCCGCCAGATCCGCGGCCTCGGCAGCTCGATGTCGATGATCTCCGCGACGGTGCTGGGACGGTGCGAGAGGAGCACGACCCGGTCGGAGAGGAAGACCGCTTCGTCGATGTCGTGGGTGACGAAGAAGACCGTCGGCCGGCGCTTCTCGAAGATCTCGGTCAGATCCTGCTGGAGCTTGCGCCGGGTCTGGGCGTCGATGCTGGCGAACGGCTCGTCCATCAGCATCACCTCGGGCTCGTTGACGAGCACGCGGGCGAGACCGAGGCGTTGCTGCATGCCGCCGGAGAGCTCGTGCGGATACTTCCGCTCGAAGCCGCTCAGGCCGACGAGCTCGAGGATGTCGGCCGCGGCCACCTCCCGCTGGGCACGGGAGACGCCCTTCATCCGGAGCCCGAAGGTGACGTTGCCCAGCACGGTCTTCCACGGGAAGAGCGCGTGACTCTGGAAGACCACCCCACGGTCGGGACCGGGGCCGTGCACGGATCTGCCGTGGACGAGCACGTCTCCGGCGGTGTGGTCGATGAATCCGGCGACGATGTTGAGCACGGTCGTCTTCCCGCATCCGCTCGGGCCGAGCACCGATACGAACTCACCCTCGCCGATGGAGAAGGTCACCTCGCCGATGGCCGGGATCGTCTCTCCGGTGTAGTGGTCGACGTACTCCTTGCGGAGACCGTTGATCTCGAGGGTGTTCATCTTGCTGCCTCCATCTGGCGTACGAGTCCCCACCGTTCCACGGTCGCCCGTTCGAACGGGGCGAGGATGAGTGCGTCCAGGGCGTACCAGAGCACGCCGAGCACGATCATCCCGAGGAAGACCTGACTGACTTCGCCCGCGCGGCGGGCGTCGAACATCATGAAGCCGATTCCGCTGGTGCCGACGATGATCTCGGCGGCGATCAGCGCCCGCCAGCCGTAGCCGAGGCCGGTGCGGACACCGCTGGCGACGGCGGGCAGGGAGCCCGGGACGATCACCTCGAAGAACACCCGTAGGCGTCCGGCACCGAGGCTACGGGCAGCGTTGACGAGCTCGCGTGGCACCTGGTCGACGCCGGCGACGATGCCGAGCATCAGCGGGAAGACCACGGTGTAGACGATCACGAAGGTCACCGAGGTCAGGCTGAAGCCGAACCATACGATCAGGATCGGCAGCCAGGCGATGTCCGCGATCGCCTGGAAGAAGAGCAGCAGCGGCCAGGTGAGACGGCGCGCCCAGGACGAGAGGGCGACCACGAAGCCGAGCGGCAGGCCGATCAGGAGACCGAAGCCCACTCCGTACGCCAGCCGCTCGAGCGAGTCGCCGAGGTAGCTCGGCATCATGCCCTTGCGGACCAGTTCGGCGAAGGACTGCCACACCTCGACGGGGCCGGCGAAGAAGGCCGCGTTGACCGTTCCCGCCGCCGCGACCGCCCACCAGATCAGGAGGAACGGGACGAACGGTCCGAGCGTACGGACGGCGGGATGGGCCAGAAGCGCTGTCCCGACGCGGCGCCACAGGGGCACGCGTACGGGAGTGCGGGTCGGTGCCGGGGGAGTCATCGTCGTCATCACGAGACCGCCTTCATGCCCCAGCGCTCGACCGTACGCCGCTCCAACGGCGCCAGCATGAGCCGGTCCATCAGCAGCCACAGGACGCCGATGATGACCATCGACGCGATGATGACGCCGGTGTCGAACTGGCTCTGAGCGAGGAACAGGGCATACCCCAGGCCGGCGTTGGTGGCGATGATCTCGGCCGCGACCAGTCCTCGCCATCCATAGCCGAGCCCGATCCGCAGGCCGGTGACGATGCTGGGCAGGGCGCCCGGGAGCAGCACCTCCCAGACGATCCGTGGACCGCGGGTGCCCATCGAACGGGCGGCGCGCACGGTCTGCACCGGGATCTGCTGGACCCCGAGGACCGTGTTGTAGGTGAGAGCGAAGAACATGGCGTTCCAGACGATGAAGATGACCGCGCGGTCCCCGTAGCCCAGCCAGAGCGTGGCGATCGGGATCCACGCGATCCCGGCCAGGGCGACGGAGAACCGCAGCAGCGGGGAGAAGAAGGCTGACAGCCGGGGGCTGGACCCCAGGGCGATGCCGAACGGGATCGCTGTCACGACCGCAAGCACGGCGCCGATCAGCATGCGCTGCACGCTGGCGCCGAGGTGACGGGCCAGGTCGCCACTGGCAGCCATCTCCGCGAGCGCGGCGATCACGTCGGTGACCTGCGGGAACGTACGCGCCGTGGTGCCCGTCACCTCGACGACGAG
This sequence comes from Nocardioides panzhihuensis, assembly GCF_013408335.1. NCBI lineage: Bacteria > Bacillati > Actinomycetota > Actinomycetes > Propionibacteriales > Nocardioidaceae > Nocardioides > Nocardioides panzhihuensis. Next base: position 1,347,462 of record NZ_JACBZR010000001.1, read on the forward strand.
CCACCAGATCGCGACGAGCAGGACGAACGGGACGGCGAACCAGACCGCCTCCGAGCCGCGTCGTGGCCCGGGCCGAGGACGTACGCGCCCCACGGAGCGGGCGGGCGGGTCGATCGTGGTCACTGGCAGGCCTTGTCAGCCGCAGCCTGGTCGTAGGTGTAGCCCTCCTCGACCTGGGCCTGCGCGGGGATCTCGGGCAGGCCCTCGAAGAGGTCGGGGTTCTCCGCCATCACCTCGAGGATGGGTGCCGGGTCGAAGTAGGGGGCGGGGTCGAAGTCCGGCTCGGCGGCGTCACCTTGGGCCATCAGGTCCGCCACGGTGTCCAGGGCGAGGTAGTTGCACGCGCTGAAACGGGGGTCGAGCTGCTTGACGTTGTGCTGCATCGCCTGCTGGGCGACGGCGCTCTCGGTGCCGGGCAGCCAGCGGGTGGCCGCCTCACCGGCCTCGTCGGGGTTCTCGCGGATCCACTTGTCCACCTCGGCGCGGGCGGCGAGGTAGTCGGCGACCTCGTCCGGGTGCTCGTCGAGGAACTCTCGAGTGGTCACCTGGTAGCCCACGAACGGGATGTAGCCGCCGCCGCGCATGACCTCCTCGGCACCGTCCACCTGGTCGGTGATGGTGATCGGCCACGGGTCCCAGGCGATCGCGGCGTCGATGCCACCGGTCTCGAGCGCGACGCCGAGGTCGGGCGGCGCGGTGTTGACGACCGTGACCTGCGAGGTCTTCAGTCCCGCCTCCTCCAGCAGACCCAGGAGGTAGAGGTGGTTGATCGAGCCGACCGACACGCCGATCCGCTTCCCGCGCAGGCTGCCGAGGTCGTCGGCGGAGATGCCAGCGTCGGGGGTGGCGACGACGGCCATGGTGTCGTCGATGCTGGCCTGGCTGGCCGACCCGGTGTAGGTGCCGACGAGCACCAGCTCGTCACCCTTCTGCGCGGCCGGCACCAGCGGAGTTCCAACCTGGACCAGGTCGACCTCGCCGGCCTGGAGGGCGTTGAGCGCGTCGACCCCGGTCGGGAACGGGTCGGCGACCTCGACGTTGAGTCCGCGGTCCTCGAAGTAGCCGTTCTCCAGGGCGAGCGGCAGCCCGACCTGGTCGATCGCGGAGAGGTAGCCGGCCCGCAGAGAGGCGGCGGAACCAGCCGCTCCGGGGTCTTCGACGGTCGAGCCGCCACCGCATCCGGTGAGGACGCCGAGCGCGAGGACGGAGACGGTGGCGGTGAGACGCATCCTTGTCGTGGTGAGCATCTGTCTTCCTTCGTGGGAGATGGGGGTGATCCGAGGAGTCACCGCAACCCGCGCGTCTCGAGCACGGCGCTGCGATGAGGGATGGGATCGACCGCCCCGGGGCCGAGGGTGGTCAGGGCGGCTGCATGGACGGCGTACTCGGCGGCGTCACGTGGGCTGGCACCGGCGAGGAGCTGGGCGAGGAAGGCGCCGTCGAAGGCGTCACCCGCACCTGTGCTGTCGATGGCGTCGACACGTGGCGCGGCGAAGCGGGTGATCTCTCCGCCATGGGCGAGCAGGGCGCCGGCGCTGCCGAGCTTGAGCACGATGATCCGTGGGCCCAGGTCGACGAGCTTGGCCAGCACGTCCTCGGGAGCGAGGAGGCCGGTGAGCAGGCGCCCCTCGGACAGGTTGGGCATCACCAGGTCGGCCTCGGTGACGGTCTGCCGGATGACGGCACGGGCACGGCCGGTCTCCCACAGCGCTGGGCGGTGGTTCGGGTCGTAGGAGACCAGCGTGCCGGCGTCCTTGGCGACCTCGATCGCGCGGAAGACGGCGTCGCACGCCGAGGTGCTGATCGCCTGGCTGATCCCGGAGATGTGCAGAGCCCGGGTCGTGCGGATCGCCGTCTCCGGAACCCATGCGGGCGACATCCGGGTGGCCGGTGAGTTCGATCGGTAGTAGGTGAACGCGCTGTGCTCGGGGTCGCGGGAGATGAAGTAGATCCCGGTCGTCCCGTGCGGCTCGCGCTCGACGAGAGCGGTGTCGATGCCCTCGTCGGTCCAGAGTCGGAACAGGGCGTCTCCGAAGGCGTCGTCTCCGATGCGGGTCGCGTAGCCCACGTCGGCACCAGAGCGACGGGCGGCGACGGCGACGTTGGAGGTGTCCCCGCCGTAGCCGACGCTGAAGGTGCGGGCGGAGTCGAGCGGCTCGCCGTTCACCGGGTTGAACTCGACCAGCGGCTCGCCGAGGCAGATGAGGTCCGTCACCACGTCAGACCCGGTTGTAGAGCTCGAGCCCGGTCTTGAGCGACCGTGCCTCCAGGATCAGCCTGGTCTGCTCCGACTCGCGCCGCTCGATCTCCTCGGCGGTCTCCAGGACCTGCTCGACGAGGTCCGCGGGGACACGTACGACACCGTCGGTGTCGGCGACGATCAGGTCGCCCGGGTGGACCTCGACGTCGCCGAGGAGGACCGGCTGGTTGCTCGAGACGGAGCGGTAGCGCCCGACGGTGGTGGCGGAGACGGTGCCGGCGGCGTAGACGGGAAAGTCCGGGTAGTCGCGGGTGATCTCCTCGACGTCACGGACGGCGGCGTCGAGGACGACCCCGGCCAGCTCGTTGACCACGGCTCCGGCAGCCATCAGGCCCCCGAAGACGGCGACGTCGGCTCCGCCGGCGGCGATGCAGAGCACGCTCCCGGCGGGAGATGCGTCGATCGCGTCCAGCGCGTGGGTCGGGGGCTCGGCGGTGTCGCTGGGCTCCTCCAGCACGGTGACGGCCGGCCCCACCACCTTGCCCGGCCGTATCTGGCCGACTCGGCCCGCGAGGTAACCGCGGTGTCCGTGCTTCTCGACGGCGTCGGCGACCGAGGCCGAGGCGATTTTCCGGTATCGGTCGATGATCTGGGGATCGGAAGAGGCGGTCACGCGGACTCCTAGGGTGTGACGAGGGGCGTCGTGCTCAGCCGACGCTAGTGAGCCATGTCACCGCTGAGAACAATGTCTCTCGTATGCCCCTATTCGGATGCCGGATGGATCTGTCGAGGAGGCGCGACCACCTGGCGTACGACGGGCCGCGATCGGTCGACGGGCCGGGTCCCCGCAGGCGCCGGAGCCTGTGCCAGCGCGGTGAGCACCGTCCGAGCGGCGGGGGAGAGCACGGCGTCGGCGTTCCAGCAGACCGCGACCACCCGCTCGTGCGGCCCGTTCAACGCTCTGACCCTCACCCCGGAGAGGTCCGAGATCTGGGCAGCCAGCGCGTTGGTGAGTCCGATGCCCAGACCGGCCCGGACCATCGAGACCAGGGACTGTGGCTGGTTGGTGGCCTGCACCGGGTGCAGCTCGTAGCCCTCGTCACGGAAGAGCTGATAGGCCTCGAACGAGGGCGGTACGTCGGACTCCAGACGGCCGATGGAGATGAGGTCGCGGTGGGCGATGTCGGCGACGTCGAGAGGCTTGTCCTCCTCGGCGAGCGGGTCGCCCTCGGGGATGACCGCGACGAGCTGCTCGCGCCACAGCGGACGGGTGCGGATCGCACCTTGCTTCGGCCGTGGTGTGACCGGTCGCAGGCACAGGTCGATCTCGCCACGCAGCAGCGCGCTGTCGAGCTCGAGGGTGTCGGTCTCCACCAGCGAGATCGTGATGTCGGGCTCGGACTCGGCGAGATCGCGGAGGACCTGCGGCATGAAGGCAGCGCTGGCGCTCGGGTAGGCGCCGAAGTTGACGACGCCGCGGGCGCCACCACGGAAGCTCGACATCTCCGCCTCGGCCAGCTCGACCTCCTGCAGGATCGCCCGGGCGTGCCGAAGGAGGGCTGCGCCCGCCGGGGTGACCGCCGAGGGTCGTTTGCGGCGGTCGAGGACGGGTACGCCCACGGCCCGCTCGAGGGAGGCGACATGCATGCTGACCCGCGGCTGGGAGCGGTGGGTGGCCTCCGCGGCCGAGCTGAACCCACCGGTCTCCACCACCGCCAGGAACGAGACCAGCCACTCGAGTCGTACGTCGGTGTTCAGCATCGCGTTCCTTCGTCGGCAGGTGTGGGGGGTGCACGCGCGGCCGTGGTCGGTGAGGATGCCGGATCATGCCCGTCAAACGACTCCGAGTGGCTGTGACGTGCGTCATACCGAAGGTAAACGGTACGACATACCGGGCATTGCGCAACCGGTCGTGGTCTGCCGTGGACTGTTGTGCCGCCGGGCGGAATGGCGATCTGCCCAGCCCATCAGTTTTCCTGATCGAGGCATCCGGAAGTCGCCGTTGTCAGGGAGACGTCGTCCGCCCTTCACTGATCACGACCTACGACGCGTTTCGAACCGAAGGGACAGTTTCATGACAGATCATTCCCGCCGCAGCGTCCTCAAGCTCAGTGCGGCCGCCGCGGCTGCGTCCGCAGCAGCCGTTCACGTCCCGGGAAGTGCGTCCGCCGCCGAGCGGCGACCCGGACCGTACCCGGACGTGACCTGGCCCGGGGAGGTGGCCGAGGGGCCGGACACTCCGAAGCTGTGCCAGTGGTTCTCCCGGAACCCCGATGAGGCGACGGTACGACGCTGGCGACAGGCCGGGGTCACCGGGGCGCTCGTCACGAATCCGCCGCCCCTGCCGTGGAGCGCCGAGACCCTGCGGGCCGACCGCGACCGCCTGGAGTCGCAGGGCCTGCACATCACCGCGTACCTCATCGCGGTCTCGCAGTCGATCGTCCAGGGCACGGCGGCTCGCGACGCGGACCTGGAGAAGGTCATCGCCTCGGTGCGCGCTGCGGGCGAGGCCGGGATCCCCGTGGTCGAGTACAACTGGTACATCCACCGGCTCACCGAGGGCTACTACGAGCAGGTCGACCAGACCGACCGGATCGGCGCCGGCTACACGGCCTTCGACGCCGACCGCGAGGTGGACGGCGTCAAGGTCAGGGACCTGCCACCGCGGGACGGGACGCCCGTCTACACCCGCGAGCAGCTCTGGGAGAACTACGCCTACTTCCTCGAGCGCGTGGTGCCCGTGGCCGAGGAGGCCGGCGTCCGGCTCGCCGTCCACCCGAACGACCCGCCCTACCAGGTCAGCCGCGGCAACCCGCAGATCATGGGCAGCGTCCCGGACTGGCAACGGATGGTGGAGACGGTCGACAGCCCTTCCAACGGGATGACCGTCCACTCCGGGGTCACCGCCGAGGTGGGCTTCGACTCGGTGTCCTTCCTGCGCTGGATGGCGCGCAAGGACCGGGTCAACCACATCCACTACCGCAATGTCGTGGTCGAGGAGCCGTTCGTGCGCTACGCCGAGGTCTTCCCCGACAACGGGGAGACCGACATGTTCGCCTTCATGCGTGAGCTGGTGCGCTCGGGCTACCACCTCGGCGTGCTCGCCGAGCACCCGAGGGCGCTCGACTTCGACCGGGAGAACGGCTCGATCGGCGGCCAGTACGCCGATGTGGGCGGCGGTGGTCACGGTGGCGAGCTCTACGACACCGGCTACGCCCGCGCGATGCTCCAAGCCGCGATGATCACCGAGAAGCACCGTTGAGCCAGCCCGGGCTGAGCGGGAGGAGCGGTCGTGGTCGTCCTCTCCGCTGAGAGCGCGCTCGGCGGCGCCCGCGCCGG